>NZ_VBSP01000036.1 GCF_005864045.1 Ruoffia tabacinasalis
CTTCTAAATTTAAGGTAATATTTAATTGAGCCATAATAATCTTCCTTTCAATGTTTGTCTGTCAACTACATTGTACCAAAGAGATTATTATGGTTTTTTACTTTTACACAATTATATGGGCTTTATCCAAACCGTATCGCCATTTGGCTTGAGTTGGGGTAACTCAGGACAAACCGCTCGTCCATTTGGCTCGAGTTGGAGCAACTTAGGACAAACCGCTCGTCCATTTGGCTTGAGGTGGAGCAACTCAGGACAAACCGATCGGCCATTTGGCTTGAGTTGGAGCAACTTAGGACAAACCGCTCATCCATTTGGCTTGAGTTGGGGTAACTCAGGACAAACCGGATCTCCATTTGGCTTGAGTTGCACATTTTTTGCCATTTTGATTAAAATTAAATGAGCATTTGATAAATTTTGTATTTATTTTCTAATATTATGTAGTATACTATAGTAAACTAGTACCATTATTAAATTTTATCAACTATTAAATAGTAAGGGGTTAGTATAATGAAGAAAATTGCCCGTACCTTTGCTACTATTGCATTTATCTTAAGTGTTCTATATCTCATTTACCTGTATGTAATGATTGATCAGTCGGCGTCTGCGAAAGAAATCAGTCTATCAGATCAATTTACTGTGCACATTGTTTCAGTTGGACTGGCATTTTTAATGAATGGTGTGGGCTTAGTCTTCAATTCGAGGAACTTTGTCTTAGCTGGCGCCTTTTTCTATGTTGTGGCCATCTTACAACTGCCGGGAAACCTCTTCTTTGTGGCTGTGCAGGCCCTCTTATCCGTTGCTGCCTTCATTGTCGGGAAGCCGGAAAGAGACCAGTTTATATAGAACGGTATCCTGCATGTCTTACGTGATAAAAAGTAGAAATCCGATCTTTAATCGGGTTCACTTGCCATATTTATTAAATTCCCCTATAATTAAGATTAAAAAATTATAATAAAGAGAGGGATTTAATGACTTTAACTGTAAACTTACCCAACTTTACCATCGGAGAAAACGCCTATGACGAAATCGCAACTTACTGTACGCCTTTTGGAAATAAAGTAGCAATTATCGGTGGTAAAAAAGCCTTGAAAGCAAGTCAAGACCGAATCTTAGATGCTATTACATCAACCGATCTAGAAGTTGTAGATACTGTTTGGTACGGCGAAAATTCAAACTTATCGAATATTGATCGCATCGCTAGCATTGAGTCAGTTCAAGAAGCGGATATGTTGTTCGCAGTCGGCGGCGGGCGGGCAATTGACGCTGTAAAATCAGCGGGATATAAGTTAGATAAGCCCGTTTTCTCTTTCCCAA
Organism: Ruoffia tabacinasalis; assembly: GCF_005864045.1. Taxonomy (GTDB): domain Bacteria; phylum Bacillota; class Bacilli; order Lactobacillales; family Aerococcaceae; genus Ruoffia; species Ruoffia tabacinasalis. The sequence goes on from NZ_VBSP01000036.1 coordinate 1,315, forward strand.
CGATTGCTTCAACGTGTGCCCCAACTTCAGCAGTCTGTGTCTTATATGAAGATAACGGCGAGATGCACGGTGTTCAGCAAATTCCGCAACCGCCTGTACATTCTTTTGCGGATAGTGTTGTGATAGCAGAAGCTCCGACTAAATATTTATGGGCAGGAATTGGCGATGCAATTACAAAAGAAATTGAATCAACTTTTTCAGCACGAGGTCGCGACTTATCATTCAAGGATGACTTAGGCGTTAAGATTGTTCAAGGCTGTAACGATCGATTAATCGCGAATGGTAAAGCTGCTATGGATGCAGCTCACGAGCATAAAGCGAGTCCAGCCATTGATAAAGTCTTACAAGAAATTATCGGTACAACTGCTTTAACATCCGTTTTAGTCCACAACGATTACAATTCAAACTTAGCTCACGCCCTTTACTACGGAGCAACAGCGACTGAATCAGGCGAAACTCACTTGCACGGCGAATGGACATGTTACGGTGCCCTAGTTCTTTTAACAATGGACAAGCAATACGAAGCGCGCGATACGCTATTCGAATTTATGAAGAGCATTAACTTATCAACCAATTTAGAACAACTAGAATTAACTACTGAAGAAGACTTCAATAAAATGTTAAACAAATGCATGTCGATGGACGACATCACTGTGTCTCCCTACGAAATCACACGCGAGATGGTTATCAGTGCAATCCAAGAAGTAGAAGAGATTAATAAATAATGTATCAAGCAGGTAAGCAAGCCCTAATGTAGGGGGAGCTTACCTGTTTTAGTGAGTTTTTGATAGTATTCGCTCCGATAAAGTTTGGGTTCGAGTCAAACTCACGACTTATCGCACTCCCGTTTGGCGCAAGTTAGATCAACTCACGACTTATCGCATACCCGTTTGGCGCAAGTTCGACCAACTCGCGACTTATCGCACTCCGGTTTGGCGTAAGTTAGGCTAACTCACGACTTATCGCACTCCATTTGGCGCAAGTTGGGCTCAAACCTATTCAAACCCACAAAAAAAGAGAGCCTCAGCTCTCTTCTACTATCTATATTAAAGCACCTTATCTAAAAACTCTTTCGTACGGCTCTCTTTTGGATTCGTAAACAACACATCTGGATCGTCTTCTTCCACAATATACCCACCATCCATAAATATAACGCGGTCACCTACTTCACGGGCGAATCCCATCTCATGCGTCACAACTACCATAGTCATACCTTGTGCTGCTAAGTCCTTCATAACATTCAACACATCTCCAACCATCTCTGGATCAAGCGCTGATGTTGGTTCATCGAATAACATAATATCTGGATCCATCGCTAATGCACGCGCAATCGCAACACGTTGCTTTTGCCCGCCCGATAACGAACTTGGATATGCATCTGCCTTGTCCGATAAACCTACTTGATCCAACAAAGCAAGTGCTTTTTCATCCGCTTCTGCTTTTGATAATTTACCTGTTTCAACTGGCGCTAAAGTAATATTTCCTTTCACAGTCAAATGCGGGAACAAGTTAAAATGCTGGAACACCATCCCGATATTCTCACGAACCTTGTTGATATTCGTTTCTTGTTGGCTCACATCGATACCATTAATATTCACACTACCACCATTAATATCTTCAAGACGATTTAAACATCTTAGTAACGTTGATTTACCCGATCCTGATGGACCGATAATACACACAACTTCTCCTGATGCGACGTTCATATCAATTGACTTTAAGACTTCATTATCGCCAAAACTTTTCTTTAATTCTCTAACTTTTACTGTTGCCATATGCCTTTCCTTTCTATTGACCTGAGTTCAAACGTCTATCAACGTAATGTGAGATATACGTCAGGATCGTAATAATGATGATATATATTATTCCCACTATTAGCCACATATTACCAGATTGGTAAGTACGAGAAATAATAATACGACCTGTTTGAGTCAATTCTACTAAACCAATCACTGATAAAATCGATGTATTTTTTAATGTCATAATAAACTGATTAATAAATGATGGTGTCATAATTCGAATCGCTTGTGGCAAGACAATTCTTCTCATCGTTTGTGAGTAGTCCAAACCTAAACTTCGACTCGCTTCACTCTGTCCACGATCAACAGCTTGAATACCACCACGAACAATTTCCGCCACATAAGCCGCCGTATTAATACTTAATGCAAGCACCCCCGCCGTTCCAGGCGTAAAATTAATACTCAGCCATTGTGCTACACCAAAGTAAACAAAGAATACAAACACAATCATCGGCATCCCACGCATAATATCAATATAGAAAATTGCGAGTCCTTTTAACAATTTACTATGAGATACACGCATCAGTCCTAAAATCACACCAATAACTGTCGCGAAGACAATAGATAGAACAGATACAACTATCGTCGTCCATAAACCACGCATTAAAGCTGGTGCGTTTTCTTGTAACTGTGCTAGAAAGCCACTAGATTCCTGTTCTTGTTGCGCTTCTTCACCTAAATAACTCTCAATAATTTCATCATAGGTGCCATTTCCTTGAATTGTTTGTAATCCTCGATTGAATGCATCTAATAATTCACCATTCAAATCCTTATGAACCGCAAAGCCCATCTCACTTGGTGACAATTCTTCTCCTATGAATTTCAAATCAACTTGCCCCGTATTGATTGAGTGAGCCATGACAGCGAAGATTTCAATCGCAGCATCGGCATTTCCAACCATAACATCTTCATACATATTAGCCGAATCCTCAAAAATTGTAATATCGAACCCGTACTCATCAGCCATATCCTCAGCAATCGCAAAACCAGTCGTACCGGTCTTTACTGCAACTTTCCGCCCTTGTAGATCCTCATAAGTTTCAACATCACTATCAGGACGTACCGCAAAACTATTCCCACTAATATAATACGGCTCTGAGAAATCAAACGTCTCTTGACGAGCTGGCGTAATGGCCATCCCCGCAATCATCCCATCCACTTGTTTGGTCTCTAAAGCTTGAAGTGCTGCACTAAATGACATTGGCATAAACTCATAGTTCAGCCCTTCCACTTCCATTGCCGCTTTAAACACATCAATATCAATCCCTGATAGTTCACCATCCACATCAACAAATGAAAATGGTGCAAACGTTGCATCCGTTGCGATAACATAAGTCTCATCCTCTTGAGCTTGTACTGTCGGCATCACGAAACTTAAACCACCCATAACAGCTGTTACAATCAGTATTGTCGCTAAAAACCACTTTTTCACTTTATTCATCTTCAAAATTTTAATCCCCTTCTCATTTAACTTACCAAAAAATCATATAACAATAGTATAGAGTAATAAAGTAAGTTTCACAATAAAATATGGACTTTTTAAATAAGATTGATAGCAACAATATAAGATATTACTCCTCTAATTCACCTATCATGAATGAATAATACGCACATTTGAAAACGTTAACCATTTTATTCAAACAACTTAATTATCTATGCAATAAAATGCCAGTAATTCCCTGTCAGAACAGTAAAGAGACCATATGAAATCGATGTGAATAAACCAAAGATTAGAAATGCATAGAATAATCTAATAATCAAAGTTAGAATAAAAAATATTTGATAAAGTTTTAGTTAATTTTCTTAGTAATCAAAACTTTACCTATATAGTTGCAAAAAAAGATTTAAATCCATTCACTTTCAAAGATAACCCACGTCAATATATGCTAAATATTACTATATCAAAAATACCACACCTACTCTCACTAAAGTAAATTCACAACAAAAAAGTGCCCTCTAGTTTTCACCAAAGGGCACTTAATTCTAAATAGAGTTGTTGCTGGGTTACTAGATTAATCGCCCATGATTGTAGTTCGGTTAAATTTTACCTAACCAAACAAATCGTTTCCTTATTTCATAACACTTAGTACTTTCTTTGAAATATAAAATTGTGCTAAACACAACAATTAATAAAATTTTATATTTCTTCTTTCTTTTTATTACCTACAATAAGATGTCACGCATCTTAAACGCCTCCAATTGTATTATTTATTTTTTATTAAAACGATTGAATCCATACGGAAAATGAATCATAAATTTGAGATGGATACTCCCCTATACTTTACTATATTTTAGTTCATTAGCCCAAACTTTTACCTTTAATTTGCTTTTAAGGCAGCGACGGTGATGTAGTTATATGGTTTGTTAAAGTGAGGCAAGAAGAAAATGTCCGTCAGTTTTAACTCATCAATGGTCACGTCTTTTTGAATCGCAAGCGAGAACATATGAACCGCAAGGGATACATCATGTCTAGATGCGAGTTGTGCTCCGACAGCGTAGATATCTTAAGCGCCCGTGTTAAGGACTATAGTAAGGATGTGATTCCGTTTCGCCTTCTGATAAAACAATCTCATCTGTAACTTTATCTCCAAGTAAACGAAGTAAGCCAATTTGTGAAAGATTTGCTCTTACCACTTTTATATAATTTAAATCTTGTCTTACAATCTGCTTCACCCAAATGTTTATTGAATTCACAACGATTCATTTGACTCCCTCTCTTTATCTATTAAATGCTCTAGCTAATATAAAACCCCCACCAAACGTACAAACAATGTCTCCTCCAAATTACGCAAGGTAGAATCGTCGACCTTAGTGCAGGTTCTAGGATTTGCTAGTTAGGAACGTCTAATAAAAAAACATTCCCTTTGTTTAATTACTGAGTAGCTAAAGAATATCATTATATTCTACAAATTAACTTTCATTTTCCTTCATTTTTTTACGGAAAAATGAAAACACACTAAAATGACAAAGATTTCACCATCATATATTCTTGTTCAATATAATAATGCTTAATCACACATACAACAGAAAATATTCATATCCATTTGAAACAAACAACAGTTATCACTGGTTTAAAAGTGTCTTTTTGATTAAGTTATAAAGTGAGTTTTTAACTTTTAAACTATAGATGTTCCTTAAAAAAATATATTTTTTGTAGTGTTTTTCAACATTACTATATTCTGATATTTTAAATTTTATATATAAAAAGATGGATTTTTTGAATAAAAAAGCCTCGCTGCTAATTAAGCAACGAGACTTCTACAATTATAATTAGTTAACAATTAATGATTCCCATGTAGTATGCTTTTCAATGGCATTAACTTCTCTTTTATTCGACTTTTGTACTTATTCATAATCTTACGACTTATTCCCAATTCATCCGCAATATCTTGACCCGTATATCCTCCCTGAAGCAAGTAGGCAAATATTTCTCGTTCTTTAACTGTGAGGACTTCATTCGCTTGTTCAATAAACACTTGAATTTCAGGGCTCAGCCCAAACACAAAGTCACTATGCAGCAATTCACTTAATTCTGAGACATCTGATCCGACGAAATCTGCGTTCTCTGCTGACTTTCGAATTAAATCCAAAGTATAACGATATAAACCTTGTTTCGCAAAGCCTAAGAAGCGAACAAGATCCTCTTTAAATGGATCCCCATCAAACTTATCTGCAAGGGTTAATAATTTCAAACGCAACTCCTGGAGATAATCATCATAATCAGCATGGATGCGTCGCATATTTAATCGACTTAAAGTCTTAAAAAGCAATGGCTCAAATTGTGACAATAACTTCTCATGTTCTTTCCGCGGATCCATTTATAAACCTCCTAATAAATGACAAAAGAAACCACCGACATTTACTATTATATACTCGATATGACTAAAATAACATATCAATTGGTTTATATTGAATGCTAATGAATTCACAAAATTATCTATAGTGACGGCTGCCCTTGATCAAAGTCTCCTAAGAATCTTTATCAATGTTTAATTGATACTCATGTGGAAAGAAGATCTGAACAAACTCATCGAAAGAGAGTTCCAACGCCCCAAAAAGTGCTCTTAACACTTCGAACTTAGGTTTTGTATGCCCTAACAGGATGTTCGAAATCGTCGAAGGCGACACTCCTATTTCATTTGCTAATTGCTGGTTGGTATAACCACAAATATAGATTTTCTGTCGTAACCTCTTACGATCAATTTCATTCATTTTATGTTCCTCTTTTCTAAATATCTAGTATATGATTAATATTATTAATCTAAAAATAAGAATAAACTATTATAAAAGGTTAATCAATTGCTTTTCAACATGTTTACATAAACTTTACAATATACATTATTATATTGATAAAAATATAACCTAAAAAATATTTATCTTGGTGATAAATATGAAAATAATTTATTTCTCGGGTCATAATATAGCGTATTGGTAGTCTTCAATACCTTGTCAAGTTATCTCCCGTAATTCGATCTTTCTCGTGTTATTTAAACTCAAAAAGGTTTTCATACATAAATTATACAAATTGATTGGAATATTTTTGTTTAATAATTACCTAAATTATGAAAATTATGTTTTTAATCTAATTTATTCCATTATATTTTTATAAACTTAAGTGACTTAACAATAAAGTTTTATAATTTAAATTATTTTTATTTATTTTTTTGGATTGTAAATTTTATGTAAAGGTGTGATGGGCGACCGATTTGAGTGGCTGGAGGAGTGCGTGGTGATTATATGTAAAGTCGTTAGTAATTGATTGAGATGCATATATGGGTAGCCAATAAAAAATAAGACTTAGAATTTTGAATGAATTCATAGTCTTAACGAGAATGCCTTCATGAGGTTCCCAATTAATAGTTAAAGTACATGTAGTTTCATCTATAGTATTGCGAGTCGAATCTACAACTTTGTCCACGTTCATAGGACCATTATAAAGAGACGCGACGCACTGCTTTTTAGATTATCATTGTTTACAGACACTTTGGCTTTTCAAAGTACCCCCAATCAGTAGACCACCCCATTTTTATCACATCTTCCCTACTGGGCATAATTAATACAAATTTATCAATTGACTTTATTTCCATTTCCATAAGAAACCTTTATAATAAATATGAATATAAACAAAACGATGTTAAGAGGAGTAAGATATGAGAGTCGCAGTTATTGGCGGTGGGATTAGCGGATTTACCATTATTCGGAAATTGCTATCGCATCCTAATTTTAATAATGATTTAACGATTGATTTATTTGAGAAAGATGCTAACTTCGTAGTGGGAGCGCCTTATGGCAAGGATACGAAAGAAGCTATTATGAATGAGCATGCGCAGGATTTGAGTATTTTCCCTGAGAGTCCTGATGATTTTTTAGTATGGCTTAGTGAGAATCATGTGGAGTACGCTAACAATGATGCTTTTGTACCCCGTGAATTTTATGGTGATTATTTATTTGAACGTTTAAGTTATTTAATGGATTCTGAGAAAGTGAACATACACGAATCAGCCATTGTTGATTGTAAGATCGATTCAGAGCGCGATATTTACCGCCTTCAAGCAGATGATGGTCAGTGGCATGAGGCTTATCAAGCGGTTTTCTTCACAATCGGCCATCCTCCTTATGCGGATTATTATCATCTCGAAGGAACACCCCAATATATTAACAGTCCAGTTCCTATTGATGAGACGCTTGCTCATTTGCAGCCGGACCAATCGATTGGCATCATCGGAACGGGCTTATCAGCTTTAGATGTGGTTAAATATTTATTGAAACAACATAATTGGACGCACCCGATTCGATTATATACTGACGGTAATACTCCTTTTAAAACGGTGAAATTCTCACGCTATCAAGGACAAATTCAACAAAGTTTTTCAGATGAATGGATTGACTCGCATCGCAATCAAGATGGGTTCATCTCTCTTGAAGTGATGGTTGAAACGTTTTTAAATGATTTGAAGGCCAATGATATCGATATCCAAAGGCTCTTGGAATTATACGGGACAGGATCTATTAGCGAAATCCGCTCTGCCATCGCGCATCCCGATATTTCTTTAGAAAAGTTGCGTCGCTATATTGTCATGATGACGATTTATTTGCCGGATCTATATAACGCACTCACACCCCTTGACCGCGATCTTTACAAGCAAAAATACGAACGCGTCTTTAATCATTTTAGAAGCCAAATTCCAGTCGAATCTTTAGCTTTTATCTTGGAGAATTTAGATCAAGGTCGTTTGGAAATTGTGACGAGTTTAAAATCTATAATTACCGAGGATGATTCTTATCAACTGGAAACCGAGAACGGAGAAAGTTATCATGCTGATTATCTCATTAATTGTACCGGTTTCCAATTTGATATCCAAAAGGCTTTAGCATTTGATCCATTAATCAAAAATCTCTACCAACGAGACATGTTAACACCTTACTATCGCGGCGGGGCGATGGTTACTTGGCCTGATTGTCAAGTGGTCGCGAGCCGAGGTTTAATGCCAAATATGTATCTCTTGGGGCATTGGATTTCTAAGATTCATTATGGAAATAACAATATTCACTTGTGTATTAAGCAAGCGGAGCGTGTTGCGGAGAGCTTTATTGCGCAATATGGAAATGATGAATAGGTAAATGTAAAAGGGATTGGCCTCGTGATTGTGAACGAGGCCTTTTTTGATATGTATGGGGCCTCGTCACACACCACGAAGCCACTTTTTTCATTGTTTTAGCTCCACCCCAATTCTCCATTAATTCAGCTGTTTCATCAAAACTTTTTGGCTCTTTCTCCAATGAATCGTCGAGCTTCACTGCCTCTTCAAAAGTTATATCGTCCTTCATAACAAACTCAATTAATCTTTCTACCTCACTATATTCTTCATTCGAAGTAAGCGTTTATATTTTTTCTAGAGTTAGTTGTATGACTGCATTTGATTGAATCAAAATAATCCGCACAAGTAGGATCTTAGTTAGGTGAGTATAGTAAGTAGAAAAACTTATTAATAGCGATTACAGGTCAATCAATATTCACTTATTATACATAGCAATGTATAGTATTCTAAAATAACGCATGGGTAGGTTAAGCTTTTAAAAAAAGTAATTTTAAGACCTAGTAGAAAAGAGCCAAATCGATCATTATCAAAAAAGACCTTGTTGAAAATTTACTCAAGAACTCAAAAGCCAACTAATCTACAACATTATGACTATAGACAATCTAGAGAAGTTTGTACGGTAGATATGACTTTTATGCATATGTCTTAGAACAGGACTATAACCAGAGAATGTTATTGATGCACTCAGGAAGTATTTGCATCCTTAAATTTCTGCTGTTTCAATTTCTTTCACATACCAATCTTAGCTCACAGACATACCTTATTAGTAGTACTTCGAAGGTACACTATCTTTCAATAGACCATTTATCATACGCAACAGATGCCTACGTATTCCATTTATATAGCATACTAATTTAAAATACGTACAATCCCATTCTGGAACATAACCAAGGAACCCCAATTTTAAAAAAAGCTAGCGATTTAAATTAAGCTAGCCAACATCAAAAAAATAATACTAAACCCACAGATATGGACGATATGGGTTACGATATTCTATAGTATGCCTTTAGATTATCCAAGTTAACAACTCAGTCACTTTTAAAAAAATATGCATAATAAATGAGTGGCTCGCTCCGGCATTTTGCGAAAACAAGCCACTCAAATTATTATATACTATTCATTTTCCTATTCCCCATAGATAGCATCCATGACATCACGATGGAAAACAAATGAATTTGAGTAATATCCATCTTCATCCGTCCCCATATTTTGTTTATTCGTTAACATAATAACGAAAAGATCATTATCTTTGTCAATTACTACGGCTGTCCCTGTAAATCCGGTATGACCGAAGAAATTATCTGTTGCAACTTTCCCCATATAGCCTTCATCTACTCCGCCGCGATTAATTTCCCATCCATAGCCATGACCAAACTCTGACTGTTGGGAGGTAAACAAGTCAATTGTCTCTTCATCAAATAGTGTAGTCTCATTTAATGTTCCATTATTTAAGTATAACTGTAACAAAGTAGCTAAATCATAACCTGTTGAGAATAAGCCAGCATGCCCGGCAACGCCACCTAATGAGTAATAAGAGTTACCATCATTAACTTCACCAACCAGTGTATAATCACGCCAACCGTCAAAATCTTCAGCATTTTCCTCTACCACATATCCGAAGTCATCATCGTCAACCATCTTATATTCATAAGGGTTCCCCCATGAGGTTGCAGCAATTTCAAAGTCGCCTTCCTTCTCCAGAGGGGTAAATAAAGTATGATCCATTGAAAGCGAAGCAGAGATTGTTGACTCGACATACTCGTCAAGTGGCATACCGGTAATTTCTTCAACAACAAGACCTAATGTTATAAAACTGAAATCACTATATATTCGATCAGTCCCAGTTTCATACTCTAACGGTAATTCAGAGATATATTCTCGCATCTCATCACGATTATTAACATGGAAAAAAGTTGCATTCCAAGGTGTTAGTCCTGATGTATGCGTTAATAGGTCTGCAATTGTCACTTTTTCTTTTCCATTATTAGCAAATTCTGGTAGATAATCGCTTACCGGTGCATCTAAATCAATATCACCATCATAATAGAGTTTCATAATAGATGTTGTTGTAGCTATTACTTTTGTAAGAGATGCTAGATCAAACATAGTTTTTTCAGTTACGGGTGAAGTCGTCTCTAATTCTTCACCCATATCATAAAGTTGCTTTGTACCATAGTAGCCCTCAAATAGAATTCCGTTCGAATTACCAACGATTACTGTTGCTCCTGGAAATTTTTCCTCTTCGATATACTTATCAACTACATCATCAATAGTATCAAAGTTGTCAGTTACATCCATCGCAAATGCCGGTTGAGATACCATCATCATAGCTACGACAAGACTCATCATCCACATCTTTGCTTTTTTCATAATTTTCTCTCCTTTATTCAACTACGATATCTTTTAAATATGACTCTCCATCTTGTGGCATATTTGTTCCAAAATAATCGGCTACTGTAGCTGCAGTATCTGACATAGTCTTTCTTATCCCAATATCTCTCGAAGAAATATCTTTGTTATAGATAAGAACTGGCACATATTCTCTAGTATGTTGGCTATGGCCAATGGTTGGATCATTCCCATGATCTGCCGTGATGATAAGATAATCGTTTTCATTCAACATTGTGATAATCTTACCTATATTTTGATCTGCGATTTCCAATATCTTCGCGTATTTTATGACATCTTCACCGTGTCCAGCTAAGTCTGTTTCTTGTACATTCAAACAGAAGAAACCATGTTTTATCGTTTCAATTCGGTCGATAAATTGCTCAAACAATTTCTCAGTATCAACACCCGGATAGAGTTCTCCTTTTTGAGTTTGTATAATATCAGCTACTTTGCCTCCAAATACTACTGGAATACTTTCATTTTCTAGGATACTTTGAATTTGAACTTTAGGATTAATACCATATCCCATATGTACAACTTGATAGCCTTTCTTATAAACTCCTGATTCAGGAGCATCTACCCCTGCATACTTATGTTCAATAGTCTTTTGAGCATTCAATAAGTTATCTAAAGTAATTCCTTCTCCACCAAAAGTTATTACTCGAGAAACTTTAACAGTTTCTCTTACAAGCGCACCAATCTTTTTAACTTCTGAAAAATCAATAAGATCTAGCGCTGAAGAAACATTAAACACTTGTCCTAAATCCGTCTCCAAATTATCACCGATTGTAACACAATCATTGACAACTAGTATTTGTGGTTTAGAATCTTTGGGGTATCTCATTACTTTATAACCATGCTGCATAAGAGTACCCTCTACTTCATCAATCATTTCACTAAATGGCTGATTGAGGGGTTCTGGTGGATTTGTCCCCATAATTTCCTGATGTCCTAAGAATGAATCAGCTCCATGGTGCTTTAATTCCGAACGCCCAATATTGGCTTGAGGATTACTTCGAAAGTTATCAATATCTTCACCGATAGTATTCATCAATCCTAACTGCAGCAAGTTAGGTATATGTATATCTGGTACTTGTTCAATTATATGCTTGGCAGTATTACTTCCTACATCGTGCGGACGTACTTCTGGTACATCCATCATTTGACCCACTCCAAAACTATCTAAGACTATTACTATAAATCTTCCCAACTAATCATCTCCTACTAAATTCCCTTGACTGTCGTAAATTCCTATAATTCTAGGTTTATTATTCTTTAGACCTTCTACTAACGCTATCTGGCTTCTAGTTACAAATATTTGAGTTCGAAAAGCCATAACGACTGAAGTTCCATAATCATAATGCCCATCAATGTCAAAATAATAATCAATGGAATCATTTGGGAATGAATTGAATTTCTTAATTTCTTGCAGATTTTCATTAGAAAGTAATACATTCTCCATATGGCCTCGTCGGTATAATCCACCTCCATAAAAATAACTCTTGCCTTCATATGAATGAGAGATCTCACTTAAATATATTAATGCTGGAATCTCATATTCTGAATATCGTGCGTTAACCGGTGTTGTTCCAGTGAGGGCATGTCCTGGTTCCCCTTGAGTTGCACCTAAATCTCTTAAAGTCTCTAAGCCTAATAGTGATGTTACAGATGGCATATTCCGCTGATTCATATTAAATCCAAGTTCATTTAGCTTTTTATCGGCTGCCATCATCGTATGAACATTCTCATTGATTTTGATTTCTCCTTTATCATTATCAAAAAGCAAACTTGGAAATGCTGTAATAGCATCTAATTCAACATGCGGTAGACCCTTAATAACTTGAGCTACTTTGCTTAACTCTTCCAATTTAAAACCACCAATTTGACCTGGATATAGATTATCATCAGGACCTACAACTCGAATCATCAATTTTTGCTTAATACCCAATTCCCCTGCAATAGAATTAATCTCATGAATAATATCTAAAGAAAAGACAGTCACGTATTCTACCCCATAGGCTAAGACTTCCTCAAGAAGATGCTTGGGGACTTGTACAAGATGACCGATATTTCCAATAGGAATATTGGACTTCATCATCACTAAAGCCTCTCTGAAGTCAACTACCACTGCACTTTTATAACCAATATCAATCAATTTTTGAGCAATATATGGGTTACGTCCTAATTGTTTTAGCATAAAGTATAACTCAATATTATATGAAGAAGCTTTTTCAAGAATCTTTTTGGCATTATCTAATAAACTATCTAAATCAATAACAAAAGTATCAGGTAATAACTTTCCATTCTTATGGGCTTTAATTGAAAAATCAACTAAAGGCTGGTTTAATTTTAATGTTTGGTGTAAAAACATATGATCACCCTTATTCCATTAACGCTAGCAAGTGCATGTACATATAATCATCTTCCTCAGGGTTGAGACTAATAGCTAATTCCTCTTGTATTTTATTCCATAAATTAACAACTTCAGAATAATGACTATTAGCCACGAGTTGCTGATTAATGTCCTCATCCACTTTATTCAAATCCTCTTCACGAGAGAATGACATCGCTAGATGAGTTAGAAAGACCTCAGCATCATTTAATTGAGCAATGACATTTTCTCGGATTAATAATTCTCCCGCATTGATAACATGCTGTCTAGCTACTGCATCAATAAGATTATTTTCTTCTAGTATTTTTAATTTTTCTAATATCATAATACCCTCCCATCAATAACGTGGGGTTATTTCCCCATATTTTACTTTATTTTGTATAGAAATAATGTCCTCAACATCAATAACCTCTTTAATAAGAGACTCAATCATATCGTTGTCTTTTTTACAGATAATAACTAATTCAGCCATTTTTTTTATTTGTTCTGTGGGTTCAATAAAATGGTAGTATAAATCATCAATTTTCTTATCAACTATCTCATCATAATTCCATATCCCTATATCAATCTGATTCTCTCTTAAAGCATAAATCAATTGATTACTTGGTATAAAAACTTCTTTTGCTTTTGTATTTTTTGCAAAATCTTGTGTTAAATAGACATGATCCAATGAGTTATAATCAATTCCTATTCTCATTCCATCAAAAGGTTGTTCGATCGATTGTCTATACACAACAACATGTTTACTAAGATATGTATGTGAACCAAAATTCAAAACTATTTTTATTGGATTATCATCATTTATTGCTGCTTCAGCTGCAAATCGTGATAACACACCAAAGTCAAATTTCTCATCCAACACGGCTTCAACACGGTTAGCAGACCCTCTAATATATGCCATATTTAAATCAATATCATTTTGCTGAAACCTTTGATATAAAGCAGTCGCAAAACCTTCATACAACTTTGAATATGGCAAAGGCATTGTTCCAGATAATTGATTGCCTGTAAGTAGCCTACGTAGTTGTTTTTTATTGACTGCTGTTAAAATTGTTCCTTGTGATCCCTTTGATTCGGTTTGAATAATATTATTTTCTTTAAAGTATGCCAGTGCATTTTGAACAGTTCCTCTTGCTAATTGGTACTTGCTTTGGAATTCAGAGATACTAGAAATTTTATCTCCCACTTCATAAAAATATAAATCAGTTGCTAATAACTGAATAGCAATTCCCATTTTGTTAATAAATTTTTCTCTTAAAATATCAGTCAATGTTCTCTATCACTTTCTTTAATATATTTATAATTGTTTGGGCTGATGAGCGCATTGGATTAATCCGAATACAATTCTGAGCCATTTCTGGATAAGCTTCTCTAAAGGTTCCGGAAATTCTATAAATCATAGGCGCAATCTCATACTTTGATTCGGCCCCGACAGGATTCCTAGCGGCGCCAAATTGAGGAGCAAGTTTAAGTATTTTCTCGGCTATTGGTTCCTTGAACTCTACAATAACAACTTTAGATTGAGCATTAACAATCGTTGCTTGCTTCACTTGCATGATCTCTCCTGTATTTAAACGCTGAGTTAATGTTTCGCTCTGTTGTGCCGAAATAGCCAAGGAAACGGGTGCATATACCATACCTCTTAATGCGCCTAATGCTTCATGACCTTGAACTTGAAGTCCACCAGAATAGTTCTCTTTTTTTAGTTTTTCTATGTATTTCTCCTTACCCACCACACAGCCAATGCCTTCTGGTCCTAGTAATTTAAACATCGAGAAACACGATAAATCTGCACCACACTCCACACCAATCTCACTCACCTTCATTACAGCATAATTATCATCGGTAATGATTGGAATCTGTGGATAATTAGCCTTCAATTGTTTTATCAAAGCAACATAGTCATATGAGTCATCAATCTTTTGCCGAGTTAATTGAACTAATATCGCTTTGGGCTTTTCTTTCTTAATAACTGTTGATGTCTGCTCATAATCATTAAAATTCGCTTCAATCAACTCAATTGCTAACATATCTATCGATGTCTTAGTTGTCGAATAAATTGGGGCATCGTGAACTAAGACCTTTTCCCCAGCTCTTAGAACACTGTGCAATGCTAATCGAATTGCATTTGTACCTGATCCTCTAACAAGCATTGCATCTTGTTGTTGGAAAAAATGACTGATAACGTCTTCAGCTTTTTGCGTTACTAAAGGTTTATTCAGTCTTGGAACAACACCTAAGTCTCCTAAAGTTAATATCTCCGTACCATTAAAATATTGCGTAATAGAATCTACAAGTTTAAACTGTTTTTCAGTTGCTTCTTCAATCGTCAATGATTCTAAAGGATAAGCTACTATCAAATTAACACTTCCTTATTATAGAATTTTAAGGGATTATGTATTAGTAACTTATCTACATAATCTTGGGAAATACCACTACTCAAAAGATATGGAACAAAAGATTCCAGTAAATAACTATAACCCATACCACCCTTATATTTAAGTTGGGATTTACGCGTAATATCCATTGATAAGAAGACTTTGTCTTCAAAACCTTCATCTTTAATTCGTTTCAATATTTCTAAACGTTTCGCATCTGGCATGTAATTTTCCTTACCAATAGTGTCGAGCTCCACATAAACGCCTTCTTTGAGCAGATTGACAATATATTCTGAATCTCCAGTAAGATCTACATGGCCAATTACTATCTTTTCTAAGTCTGCTCTTTGATTAATAAAGAATTCGACTTGTTCTTTACCATAGGTTCCTAGAGTTGTATGTGTCGTAATAGGAATTTCCAGCTCTTTTTGTGCAATAACAGCTGCTTGAAATACCTTTTGTTCATTGGGTGTCATCGTATTTTTACTTGTCCCAATCTCACCAATGAGCTCGGCCTTAATCTCCGTATCCTTGATTCCAATAGTTAGCTCGTTAATCATTATCTCTGCTAATTCATTAACAGTTTTGTCTTTAATATATGCTGGATGAAATTTATCTTGATACCAACCTGTTGATTGAATAATGTTCATTCCTGACTCATCTGCTACAGATTGCACGTAGCTGGGATTTCGCTTCATTCCCATTACAGTAACATCGATTATATTTCGAACGCCTAATTCGTACAAATTTTTGTATTCTCTAATTGTCTCTTTGTAACAATCCAGATTAGTGTCATCTGTTCCTTTTAATGATGATAAGTCAATTGTCGTATGTTCATGTGCATAGGTTATCCCTTCTATTAACGGCATATTATTCCTTCTTTCTTTATCCTACCGGCGTATACAACCCTATAAGGTATAAAATATTAACTAATATTCCTAAGACAATCGCTGCTACGGGTCCTACTGCCATATCAACAATTGGTTTACTGGATTGTTTGTTTAACAAGTAAGCACCAAAGACCCAAAAGTAGCCAATGCCAGGTAATATTTGTTCTGAAGCAACCGCACCACCTACTAATAACGCAAGTTCTAATACTCTATTCATGGCAGTACGTATATGTTCACCCATATCACGTACACCAGGATACTTATCTAAGGTCTTAGCTGCTGAACTTAAAAGCATAATCTCAACAAGCATAATCAAAGTACCAACCACAAAAGCTAGAATTGGTTGACCAGATAAAAGCAAACCAGCTACATAAACAAAGGTTGCTCCAGCTGGACTATATACTCCAGTTACAATAGCAGTTGAAAATACTAGAGGAATAAACCCAATGGCTCTCGCAAAAGCAGCTAAAGCAGCTTCATTAAACTGACCTTCTGCCATTAAATTTAAAGAAATCGGATCGCCACCGATGACAGATAAACTTGTTGCCGCCGCTACAAGCCCGCCTGTTAAAGCAAGAACAATCATATATTTACGAATACGCTTAACCCGTTCAGCAAAAACGCCCAATAAATCTTGATTATCAGTCGCTTCTCCTTTAATTTGAATGGCATAATAAATCATAAATACCATACCAACTAATAAAGCAATCCCTTCAGCACTAATAGTAATTGTAGCACTTTCATTTAACGTAAATGTTCCAAAACGTTTCACTAAAACTAAAGCCAACATCGTTGCTAAGAAACTAATTCCACCTCGTTTGAAACCATGCTGATTAGCTACTGCTACCGCTGGAAACACAGCGAATGCGACAACAATAGGCGCTCCGACAGCACCTAATGCATCTAAGAAATTAATTGGCAGATAAGTAAATGCTTCAACAATGAATTCTAATCCTAGTGTTAACCCAACGCCGTATATTGCTCCAACGACACCAGCAATTGCTATTCCACTTTTTCCATCCGGTGTCCAAGCACCGATAATATCTGTCATTAATAGTAAACTATGAACTAAAATAATACTTGCACCAATTGATACGGGGATACCAAAACCAATTACCAATCCAAAACTAATGGCAAAACTTGTTGCAGCTAATTCACGCTTATTAATGCGCCCCTCCAAATATTCTGGCAAGATAGGTCTCAGCCCATCATTAAATACAGCAATACCTGAATTTGCTAGGATTGCTGCCATCGCACCTAGTAAGCCAACAATGATTAATTGTATATTCATCTCATATTCCTCCTATTTTAGAAGCTCATCCATAATAATTGGCACGACTTTATCCATATGCTGCGCCGTAAAGCCAAAAGCTTTTTTCCCGCTTGAAACTTCGTGTCGAATATCTGTTTCTGACTTTAAGCTACCTGGCATAGATAGTGTGGAAGTATTATCACGACCTAATAACGCAATTGCCATACCTAATGCACCACCGCCCCCAGTATTACATGCGCCAAGATAATAATCTGCAACACCATTCTTCACTGCCATTGCAGCCTCTAAATCTGATTTAATTTCCACCTCTACCTTATCTCCACCAATAGACTCGACCATATTTGCCAACTCTTTTTTATCAATTTGTCCTCCAACAACGATTTTCATTTAACCCACCTTCCTTGTACAGAATTTTGTATATTGACACAAGTGTTTAAAACGCTTACACTTTGTACAAAGAATATACTAGTTCCTATTATTAATCAAGTATTTTATTTCAAGGAGAGAAAAATGTTATATAAACAACTTAATTATCATGCAAAACAAACATATAAAGCCTTATCTGATAATTACAATAGTATTGTTAAGGTGTATCCTCAAATTATAGATCACTTAACAGACAATAAACTGTATTATTATGTTGGTTTAAAGGATACCTCTACATTGTCAATTCACTCTATTCAGTTACTATTGTCTTCCGATATATTTTTGCTTCATACCATTGACAAAGCTTCACCTAATGGGCGAGCAATTGATCCTTTCCTAATGAATCCCATAACAACTTTCCCAATGACTGGCTCATCAAGTGGTACAGCAATGAATGTTTTTCTTGGTATTAATGATTTGGGCATTGGAACAGACGGTGGCGGATCAGTTTTAGCGCCAGCTATGGCTTTAAATCTTTATGGTTTCATTTCACCGTTACTCCCTTTACAAAAAAATGTGCAGAATAAACAATCGACGGATGGAATTACTTTTACTCCAAGCGCAGGACTTATTGCAAAAGACTTTTCGGTTATAAATAAAACTCTACCAATATTACAGTTATTAAATAAAGATACACATAGTTTGTTTAACCCTCTAAATATTTTAGAAATTAATAATTCATTAGACGATATCGTGTTACCTCACTCAATGTCAATTACAAATACAGAGCTAGACACACTAAGTTCACGCTCACAACTTATCCCTTGGCTCGAACAACAGCTCAAGCATTATGACTACATTATTTCTAAGGAAGGACCTATTGACTTTCACGGCCTTGGTGACTCGATCATTGGCCACTTTGATACATGTACGCATACTTTTCAACAACAAGGAAATAAAGGTTTGATCAGAGTAGTTAATATGGTAAATGCAACAGCACTGTCCATTCCCTCTAATAAATTAGCCGTTGGTTGGGTAATCATTACCCAATCAAACCCCAATAAAATAAATGACCTTATAGAACTTGTGAAGTGTTTTCCAGTACATAAAGACGAATTGATAGATAGCTACTTTGGTATATCATAAAGGTGAGGCATGTATATTTTAAATAGTTTAATTGCAATAAATATTGCGACAAATATGTTTCTTTACTCAATTAACAAGAGTTCGTGTAAAAATACTCCAATGGGTTTTGATAATCTATGCATTTCCTAGGTCGATTATTCATTAACCACAAAGCTTAAAAGAGTTCCTGGTGCGTCACTTTAACGAGGTCTCTTTTCTTAGGAAAGAACTCACGTAGTAAACCATTAGAGTTCTCATTGCTTCCTCTTTGCCAAGCGCTATAAGTATTGGTAAATATAAAAATCAATGTCTACTGCTTCACCCTCAGTATAATAAGCAAATTCTTTCGCTCGATTTGAGGTGAATGTTTTTAAAACTTCCTTGGGTAAGTTTTCTCGCAATTCTTCAATCGCAGTAGGCATAGAAATTTTAGAGCGATTCGGCATTGGTAAAGCAATATATAAACGGCTTTTCAATTCTGAGAAGCTCGCTAAACAGCCTTTACTCTGACCTCATGAGGAAACAACCGTGTCGAGTTCCCAATGCCCGAACTCTTGTCCATTCTTCACAGTTTTGGGCCATTGCGAAATCGAAATGCCGATATTAAACTTACCTCGCGTTTCTGAGGGCTGACGACTTTTCCTTTGTGTCTTAAGACAGTTAGGGATATCTTTAAGATTCCTTAATAAATCCATTTATATATGGATTTAAAGAAACGTTTTCCCTGATAATCTCGTCCAATAATTTGTGTGGGCGACCACGTGCGGTCCAGTTTACCTTGAATGTCTTCAAGTAGCTTGGTTGTATGTTTAGGCTTTCTCCCCTTATGACGCGCGCTTTGGTTGGCAACTTCTTGGGTATCCTGAGCTATATATTGATTTGCGGGACAGCGTTTAAGTTCTCGATAAACGGTTGACCGATGGCGACCGATTAATTGAGCAATATGATTAATTTTATAATTCATTAATAATAAATCAAAATTTGATTGGTCAATTTAAGCTAAATAAAGTAGATTCGTGTAGGTAACTCAAGAATACTTCTAGTGGCGTCTGGTATCCAAGAATTTTCGTGGGATGTTATTTCGCTTGTTTGCAACCGATGAAACAAAGCCTGGGTCCACTTGGTTGATGTCCATTTCTTTTGGCAACCCATATTTTCGCAAAAATCCGTTGGAGTTTTCATTTAATGTACGTTGCGATAGTGTTCCAGGATCAGCGAAACAAATAGCGATATCATGTTGATTGCTTGGGGTTTCCAATTGGAAAATTCTTTCCCACAATCAAAGGTGATGTACTTAAATAAATGCCTGGGAATCGCTCCAAACCACTTGTTCATCGTATGCTCAATGTCACTCGCCTTTCGCACATCGGGCTTCAAAGTGATAATGACTTTGGATAGGCGTTTGACCCAGGTTATGACGGCACTTTTGTGATGGACTCCGACGATGTTATCGCATTCGACATGATCAAATTCTTCCTTGAATACAGTGTAATCTTTCTCCCTTTCAGCGATATTTGGCTTGAAGGCCTGATTTCCCTACTACTAGAGCAAGGGATCACCCCCGCACACGCGGGAAAAACTTATACTTCCTTGCTATAAATACTCATTATAACGAGGTGCCCAAACCGAAAAAAGACTTGAATCATTGATATTACTGTTTTTGTCACTGAATACTAGTTATAAATTACTGGGAATGCAGTATTAATGAGATCTAATATTCACAGCCTATCTAGCTGCCTTTCTTCAAAGTAGTTGTTGTGTCAAAGTAGGAGCGATTTCTTTTCTTGTTTATTTTATTGAAGAAAAAGACACTTTAGACACGAAAATTACCTGGATTGAAGACTTCAATCAGAGCAAGGAGTGGTTAGAGTAGTCAGAGACAGCTGTCGGATACTCATAGGGACCACCTATCAAAATTTACTACGAAAAAAGGAGGAACATAGCTGACTAGATCAAGCGTTGTTCCTTCTTTAATTTCTTTAAAACATTTAAACATTTGAAAATTAAACAGAGAATATTCCTATCCATGACCCTTACTACTTATTTTTGGTGTAACACGTCTTTCTCCAGGATCGTTGACACCCGAATAAAACATAGACAGCTTCCCTATTTTAAAATTGGTTCGAACAATTTTTATCTCGTTATAAATATAAAGTGAAGTGTTGGTTTACCTTTAATGATATGAATCAAAGTCTACAGAGTATTTATAAAGGCACGGGTGTTTTAGCTGATTTATTTTAGGATTTGGTGAACATCATAATACGTCTGTTTGTATTATTAGAACATGGAATATAGTCAATACTCTTAAGTTATGAACATAAAAAGAATTTATAATGAAACAATTAGTTGTTGCTTCAAAAAAAGATGAACAAAATTAAAGTAACGTTTGAAGGAAACACTTATATATCGTTCAGAGTCATGATTTGAAATTTGAAGTTGCGATTGTGTTATTAGAAACAGGAGACGTTTTTTTGCTGATGGTGATAATTAGGAAGAATATCATGACTATATAACTAAAGTAATGGAGGATTATCATATTCCTAAATTCAGAAAAAATAATAGATTTTTACACATTTGCATGAGGAGTTCTATCAAAACATTTGAAATAACCTTAAAATGCTCCAAAACAAAAGCCCTAGATCGAATTTCTAGGACTTTTATTATTATTTTATAGATTTAAGACCAAAAACCGAAAAATTGTCCGATTCAAATTACCATAGCTAAGAAAAACATGAACCTACTTGTAGTAAGAAATTTTTCTTTGTTTACTTTAGTTTTTATAGATGTTGAATTGCAATAATTATTGCGACAATTTTTTATTTACTCAATTAATAAGAGTTCGTGTAAAAATACTTCCAAAGGTGTTTGGTAATCTAAGCATTTCCTAGGACGATTATTCATTAACCACAAA
>NZ_VBSP01000037.1 GCF_005864045.1 Ruoffia tabacinasalis
AGCAACTTCAGCTTCCAGCTGGGTTAAGGCGTGTCTTACGTTCTTTTAAGAAGTACCAAACGTATATTCACAACACGTTCTCGTATCCAGGTTTAACGAATGGCCCGATCGAAGGTATTAATAATAAAATTAAAGTATTGAAACGAACAGCCTACGGCTATCGAAATTACAGTCATTTTAGAGACCGTATTTTACTTATGACGCGATTATATGTCCCTCAGACAAATAAAAAAGATTAAGCAACAACTTATGCTGCTTGATCTTGATTAAAATGAGTCATCAACCCTATTTGACAAAGAGCCGTATTTCATTGCTATAAACTATTTAGGTTGGAAGTATAGAACAAAACTTCCTTTAAAGTAATTCACAAAATAATTTATGTGTTCATTATAATCAAAATTCTCTTCAGCATAAGTTACTGCACTGTTAACTGTTGGAAAATATTTTTTCACTAAAGTCATGCCAGGCATATAAGCAAGGTCACCAGGTTTGGGTGCAACAAATTCAGGCGTTTCTGGATCTTCATCAGAACCATCTGGGATGAGTAATACGTCCCCGATTTGTAGGTTGTTGTTTGTTAGACTGTTCGCATCTTTAATCGCTTCTATAGTTGTCCCAAAATGTTGTGCGATTTTGTATAAGTAATCTCCTGCTTGAACTGTGTAGTAAGTTTCAGATGGTGTTTCTTCGTCGTCATCATCATCTTCTTCAGAACCGTCAGGGATAAGTAATACATCGCCAATTTGTAGGTTGTTGTTAGTTAAATCGTTCGCATCTTTAATCGCTTCGACAGTCGTTCCAAATTGTTGCGCGATTTTGTATAAATAATCTCCCGCTTGAACAGTGTAGTAAGTTTCAGACGGCGTTTCTTCTTCGTCGTCATTTTCTTCAGAACCGTCAGGGATAAGTAATACATCGCCAATTTGTAGGTTGTTGTTAGTTAAATCGTTCGCATCTTTAATCGCTTCGACAGTCGTTCCAAATTGTTGCGCGATTTTGTAAAGGTAATCTCCTGCTTGAACAGTGTAGTAAGTTTCAGACGGCGTTTCTTCTTCGTCGTCATTTTCTTCAGAACCGTCAGGGATAAGTAATACATCGCCAATTTGTAGGTTGTTGTTAATTAATTCGTTCGCATCTTTAATCGCTTCGACAGTCGTTCCGAATTGTTGCGCGATTTTGTAAAGGTAATCTCCTGCTTGAACAGTGTAGTAAGTTTCAGACGGCGTTTCTTCATCGTCGTCATCTTCAGAACCGTCGGGGATAAGTAATACGTCCCCAATTTGTAGGTTGTTGTTAGTTAAATCGTTCGCATCTTTAATCGCTTCGACAGTCGTTCCGAATTGTTGCGCGATTTTGTAAAGGTAATCTCCTGCTTGAACTGTGTAATAAGTTTCAGACGGCGTTTCTTCTTCGTCATCTTCCTCAGAACCGTCCGGGATAAGTAATACGTCCCCAATTTGTAGGTTATTGTTAGTTAAATCGTTCGCATCTTTAATCGCTTCGACAGTCGTTCCGAATTGTTGTGCGATTTTGTATAAGTAATCTCCTGCTTGAACTGTGTAGTAAGTCTCAGACGGCGTTTCTTCGTTACTATCGTCGTCATCTTCTTCAGCAGAATCAGAAGGTATGAATAAGACATCACCGATTTGAAGGTTATTACTTACAAGGTTATTAGCTTCTATTAAATCTTCAGTTGTGATTCCAAAGCGATTTGCAATTTTATATAAGTAATCTCCTGGTTTAACTACATAATAATGACCATTTTCCGAAGTAGGTTGAACGGTTTGTGTTTCGTCTACCGTAGTATCAATCTCTTCATTAGTCGTTTCGTCAGTGATTTCAGAAGAAGTTTCTTCTTCTGGAGTTTCCTCATTAGGAGATTGAACAATTAATTGATCTCCGATTTGTAAATCATTTGATGATAAATTATTCCATTCAATCAATTCATCTACTGTCACATCGTATTGAGGTGCAATATTATATAAATACT
Source organism: Ruoffia tabacinasalis (assembly GCF_005864045.1). Classification (GTDB taxonomy): domain Bacteria; phylum Bacillota; class Bacilli; order Lactobacillales; family Aerococcaceae; genus Ruoffia; species Ruoffia tabacinasalis. Next base: position 1,991 of record NZ_VBSP01000037.1, read on the forward strand.
CCCCAGCTTCAACTGTATGAGTTGTTTGTTGAGCCTGAACATTCAGTGGGGCAACGCCTAATACTGCTACTACCGCCAATGCACTCATTGACGATGTTAAAATTTTTCTTTGTAATTCCATTTCTATTGCTCCTTTTCTTAAATTGTATTGTTACATAAATATTACGCAACCGTTACATTCATGTTAACTATAATACAGGATAATGTCAATGGATAACCTTGAAAACTCTTACATTTTTCTTAAACTTCTTAAATAATTCATAAATATTAACCGATCATAGGATTTTAGATGAATTTGAATGGGGAAAGAGGGGGCGGGATTCCAATTTCCCCTGTCACAGAATGACGCGTCCCGGTAGCTGTCTAATTTCCCGTGTCACTCCATGACCAGTCCTGTTAACCGTCTAATCTCCCATGTCACTCCATGACCAGTCCCGTTAACCGTCTAATTTCCCTTGTCACTAGATGACCAGTCCCGTTAACCGTCTAATTTCCCGTGTCACTCCATGACCAGTCCTGTTAACCGTCTAATTTCCCCTGTCACAGAATGACCTGTCCCGTTAACCGTCTAATTTCCCCTGTCACAGAATGACCTGTCCCGTTAACCGTCTAATTCCCCCAGTCATCACATGACCTGTCCCATTAACCAAAAAACCCCATTGCCATTCACAGGCAATGGGGGAATAACCAAATCCAAACCTAGCTTAATGAATCAACTAACTCTTTTAGCGCTTGAGTAATTTCTTCAGGTAAGCTATCTTCAGGATTTTCTTTGTTGTAATTTTGAATGTAGTCTAATCGAACTTGCATTCTGGCTTTTAATAATTTTGTATATTCAGGATCATCGAATGGAACAGGGAACTTATCTAATGGAAGGTACTCGAAACTTTTGATTGGTCCAAAGTTTTCAAATTCACCTTTGCCTTCAACAATTGCTTCAATAACACCGAGGGAATCTTCAGGAGTTACTTTTTCACCAAGGAATTCACCTGTGTTAATGATGTAGGCATCTACGCCGTCTTCGAATAATGACTTAAATTTGTCAAAATCTTCTACTAATGGATATGCCCGGAATGGATTTGCGTAAGGTTCAATAACTAATTGGTCTAAACTATCTGTTGTATTCTCAGCACTTGTTCGTTTTGTAGCTAAAGTACAACCAAAGGTTGATGCAAGTAGTGGATCTGTTATTTTAACTAAAGGTGGTAATGCGTCATCTTTCATAATCCAGTAGATAGCATTAATTGGATCTTCAATCTTATCAACCCGGTTAGGTGTCGAATATCTAGACTTAACAGTACGGCCATTCCCATTTCGAATATCTTCAGTGACAAGCACGCGTTCATTATTTTCATTTAATGTAACTCCAACGTTTTGAACAGTGACAAAATAATCTTGTTCCACATGTCCAGCAGGGTAGTCACTTGTCTTATCAAAGTATGATGGCTCTAAAGCGACAGATGAACCGTCTTCAGTACTAATAATAAATGAATCGTCATGAAGGACTTCGATTTCGTATTTGTCGTCGTGTTTGGCATGAGTTAAAGTAGATTTTCCTGAACCAGACAGTCCAAAGAAAGAAGCAACATGATTTTCGTTGTCTTTTGACTTAAATTTCTTTAAACCACCATGACAAGCCACGTATTTATTACGATGAGCAGATGCCCAAGCTAGCGTTAACGTTCCTTTTTTAATTTCACCAAAGTAGTTCATACCTAAGATACAGGCAGCATTTTGATCTGCATCAATATATGATAAGCCCAGAGGATAATCAGGATGGGTCCAATCAGGATCAAAGAAAATATAAATATCATTCTCGTCATATTCCTTAGAGTTTTGGTAACGATTTGCATACGTATCATTTAAGATCTGGAAGTTCATTAACCAAGAATACATATTATTACTTTCTTTTTCAGGCATTGTAATGTGAGCGCGCACCATAAAGTCTTCATCTAAACCAACGATACCGGTTGATTTGATAAAGGGTATAAAGCTCGCATCGTAAATCGCCTCACGAACAATAGGGAAGAGTTCTTTATCTTCCTTTGAATCTAATCCGACGATTCGTCGGGCCTGTGCAGTTCTACCTACTGTTGCACCATCATTTACAAGTAAAATATTTGCGTCTTGCGGCAATTCTAATTCCTCAGCATGTTTAACGTTAGCATCTAATACAATTGTTTGCGGTGCATTTTTAGCCAATTCATACGCTTCTTTGACAGAAGTAATTTCTCGTGTATTATTTGAATAAAAGGCAGTTTCAACAGTTGTCTTTAAAGAAGAGAAGTGCGGTTTACTTTTGCGAATAGTTTCAGTCGAGTGATTCCTAATAGTTCCCATAATTACCAACCTTTCAAATTTTATTTAAATAATATTGCTGACATAAAGAAACGTAAGCATTAGAACATTCCTATATAAATATATTATATCCCTGTTCAAGTCTTTTGTTAAGCGTTTTCACTTATTTCAGTCAGAAACACAGCTTATAAACAGAATTATAAAAAGTTAAAACTATTTTGTTAAAAAGCTTTACATTTTCTAGATCCAATGTTATAGTATTAATTGTAGTATTATTAGTTAACAAATTAATTGGCTTTTTATTCATTTTAGATTAAATCCAACAATTTTAAAACGATATATTGCAAATACAACGTGCATAGAGCACACATGGAGGAAATTTTTTATGAATACAGGTACAGTTAAATGGTTTAACGCAGACAAAGGTTTCGGATTTATCGAACGCGAAAATGGTGGAGATGTTTTTGCACATTTCTCAGCTATCCAAGGTGATGGGTTCAAAACTTTAGAAGAAGGACAACAAGTTTCTTTTGATATCGAAGAAGGACAACGTGGAGAGCAAGCGACTAACATCGTTAAACTATAATTCACATTAAAAATTCAGGGCAGCCTAGCAATAGGCTGCTTTTTTATTTTGTAATAATTTCCTAGATGCAACACTCTGTGTATTAGAAATATCAAGTGGAATCCAAAGATACTCGTTATTATATAGAGGTGAGGAAGAATACAATGTTACAGATGTTGTATTAAGATTTGGTTATCAATCCGTGGAGGGTTTTTCTAGAGCCTTTCGGGAGTGGAGTGATTATCTTCCTTCCGAAGTCATTAAGAATAACATTCAAGAAGTCGTATTTTAAACTCACATTCTATATAGATATTCGAGGAGGTGAAACAATAGAATTTAAAAACGATCATAAAGAAGCGTTTAATATCGTTGGTGTTAAGGCGACAGTACCCATTCAATTTGAAGGTGAAAATAACCATATTGCCAATTTAGCTAAGTTCATTACAAAACAACAAAAAGCAGAAATTCACCAACTAACAGGATTGTATCCAAATCAAGTCGTCAACGCATCATATAAGTTTGATGGCAAAGGATTTGATGAAAAAGGGGAACGCACTCATATGATTGACTTTTTAACTACAGAGGACAATACCTTTGGGGATTTAGAACAAGTAAATGTCGAAAAACATACGTGGGTAATATTTCCAAATAAAGGATCTTTCCTAAAACATTGCAAGATACATGGGCGGAGATATATTCTGAATGGTTACCATCATCGAAATTTGAGTTAGTCGAAGCGCCTGAAATTACGTTTACACAATTTGATCGTTCCCAAGATAATGTTTATAGCGAAACTTGGTTTGCAGTTTAAAAAAATAGAACCATCAAATTCACACAAAAATAGTCCCAGTCTTTCAATCAATTAGTAAGACTGGGGCTATTTTTGTACCAATTATTCATCAACCATTAAATCAAAGCACTGCTTCTCTACATCTTGCAGCAATTTTTGACGCAATGGATTCGGTTTGCTTAATTTACGAACTACATGATCTGTATGTGTATCAGACCGACAATTTTTATCACGAGTATCATGATAATACGACATCTCATCATCATAATCTTTCAGTTGAGTAATTATATCAGCCACATAAGGATATGAATTTTCTCCTACTTTATATTTAAGGTCCATTCTCGGTTTTAATTGAGGATTATCATCAGGATAACCAAACAACATGCCAACCATGGGAAACGTTAATTCAGGTAGCTCTAAGATATCGATAATTTCTTGCGGGTCATTTAGAATACTTCCTAAGTAAACTGCGCCGAGATCGTATGATTCAATTGCGGTCGTCAAATTTTGTGCAGCTAAGTATGCATCCGCAACTCCTTGGAAAAAGATATCCATCGTTCGGTAACTCTCACCATTATAGCCTTTCTCCTGAGCAATTTGCTTCATACGGAAAGTATCCACCACAAAGATTAATAATTCAGGTGCTTCAGCTACATAAGCTTGTTTACAGACTTCAGCGATTTGGTCCTTTTTCGCTTGGTCCGTGACGCGAATCACAGAATATGTTTGCATTCCAGAACTTGTCGCTGTCCGGTTCATAATCGTGAATAGCTTATTTCTTAAGTCGGAATCAACTGGCTTATTTTTAAAGAAGCGGATTGTTCTGTGTTCTAATTGATGCTTCGTTGTATAATTTTGCATTTACTAATGACCTCTTTCTTCTAAATATTGGGATAATTGTAGCATAAATATTTTCATAAGACGTTTGCGAAGCTTAGAAGTCTGCCTTAAGGTTCACATAAATAAGTTTAATAAGTGAGAATGGTTGAAATAATTGATATAAGCGTTTTCATCTAGTAAGATTAAGGCATCAAAAGAATAAGGAGAGTGCCGTTTCATGAAGAAAATTATGAATGATCCGAGTCAAATTGTTGATGAAATGTTAGATGGTTTAGCATATGCGCACAATGACATTGTAGAAAGATTATCTGGGTTTGATGTTATCACTCGGACTTCTGAGAAAAAGAATCGAGTGGCGGTTGTATCAGGTGGTGGCGCAGGTCATGAGCCATCGCATGCAGGTTTTGTTGGTGAAGGTATGTTATCAGCAGCAGTGAGTGGTCCAGTATTCACTTCCCCAGCACCAGATCAAATTCTAGAAGCAATTAAAGCAGCAGATGAAGGCGCAGGAGTTTTCTTAGTAATCAAAAATTACTCAGGAGACGTTATGAACTTCGAAATGGCACAAGAGTTAGCAGAGATGGAAGATATCGACGTTGAAACAATTATTGTTGACGATGACATCGGTGTAGAAGACTCGCTATATACACAAGGTAAACGTGGGGTAGCGGGAACGGTCTTAGTACATAAAGTGGTTGGATATTTTGCTGATCAAGGAAAATCATTAGCAGAAATCAAAGAAATCGCGGATGCACTTGTACCAAATATTCATACAATTGGTCTAGCTTTAACAGGAGCAACAACACCTGAAGGTGGTAAGCCAAGCTTCAATTTAGCAGACGATGAAATTGAATATGGTGTTGGTATTCATGGTGAGCCAGGATATCGTTCTGAAAAGTTAAAACCTTCAAAAGACTTAGCTGAAGAATTAGTCACTAAATTATTAGAATCATTCGAAATTAAAGAGAATGAGACGATTGGTGTCTTTGTTAACGGAATGGGTGGAACGCCATTAATGGAGCAATATGTATTCATGAATGATGTTCGTGCATTACTTGAAGATAAAAATATTGATGTTCGCTTCAAAAAAGTCGGCGACAACATGACGTCTCTAGAGATGCAGGGACTTTCATTAACATTGATTAAGTTCAAAGACGAGAAATGGTTAGAAGCATTAAATGCACCAGCGAAAACAATTGCTTGGAAATAGGAGAGATGGTTTATGGAATTAGAAGTAGTATTAAAATGGATGGAACTTTTCAATGAAAAAGTTCAAGCAGAAAAAGTTAAATTAACAGAACTAGACACACCTATTGGAGATGCAGACCATGGGAATAATATGTCCCGTGGAATGAAAGCTGTTATGGAAGGCTTGGAAACCGATCAACCAGAAACAGCAGCAGACGCTTTAAAAGTGGTAGCAAAAAATCTCTTGAGTAAAGTCGGAGGGTCTGCGGGACCTTTATATGGTTCTGCAATTTTAGCTCTAGCTAAAGGTGTGCAAAATGAAGCAGATTTGGCAGAGTCAATGAATGATGGATTGGAGTCAATAAAAAAACGTGGTAAATCCACTGAAGGCGAAAAGACAATGATTGATACATGGTCACCCGTTGTGAAAGCACTCAAAGAAGGAACTTTAACTTCTAAAGTGATCCAAGATGCCGTTGAGAATACAAAAGATATGAAAGCAACGAAAGGAAGAGCTTCCTACGTTGGCGAGCGTTCAATTGGACATATTGATCCTGGTGCATACTCCTCAGGATTATTATTTGAAGCATTTATAGAAGCAGGAGGCATAGAATAATGTCGGAATATGGAATTGTCATTATGTCACATTCGAAAGATATAGCTCAAGGAATTCATAATTTATTAGATGAAGTAGCGAAAGATGTCAGTATTACCCATGCTGGCGGAGACGAAGATGGCGAGATTGGAACAACGTTTGACGCCGCTTCAGAGATGATTGAAAAGAATCCAAAAGATAAACTGCTCGCGTTTTTTGATCTTGGAAGTGCAAAGATGAATTTAGAAATGGCAGTTGAAATGTCAGATAAAGAAGTGAAAGTATATGAAGTTCCAGTAGTTGAAGGAGCATATACAGCCGGTGCACTATTACAAGCAGAGGCAGACATAGAAGTAATTGAAGCACAGCTTGATGAGTTAAAAATAAACAAATAATAAAATGGAGGTAGGCAATGATGGATTTTGTAGGAGAATTATTAGGGACGTTTATATTGGTATTATTAGGTAATGGTGTTGTTGCAGGTAATGTGTTAAAAGGAACTAAGGGCGAAAACACAGGTTGGATTATGATTACACTTGGTTGGGGTCTTGCGGTAACTTTAGGGGTACTTGTGTCTGGTTTCTATAGTCCAGCTCACTTAAACCCAGCAGTTTCGATTGCTTTCGCAGTCCTAGGACAAGTATCTTGGGGTACAGCATTTATGTATATTATTGCTCAAATGATTGGGGCAATGTTAGCGCAAGTCGTTGTTTGGTTACAATATTTACCACATTGGGATATGACACCAGATCCAGAAACTAAATTAGCCGCATTCTCAACAGCACCCGCTGTTCGGGATACAACGTCAAACTTCATCGGTGAAGTTGTTGGTACTGCAGTCTTAGTGATTGGTGTAATGGCAATGGGTCCAAATAACTTATCATCAGGTTTTGGACCATTCGTCGTTGGTGCAATTGTAGCTTCCATCGGACTTTCACTTGGTGGAACAACCGGTTATGCGATTAACCCAGCTCGTGACTTAGGGCCACGTATCGTCTATCAATTCTTACCAATGAAAAACAAAGGAAATGCTGACTGGGGCTATGCTTGGATTCCAGTTTTAGGACCAATCGTTGGTGGTATCGTTGGAGGTTTAATTTATAATCTAGTTTTAGCAGGTATTTAATTTTTTGAGACGCATTGAGATTAAAAAAGGAGAGAATATGAATGGCTGAAAAATATATTATGTCAATCGACCAGGGGACAACAAGTTCACGTGCAATTATTGTTAATAAAAAAGGTGAAATCGTTGGAAGTGGCCAGGAAGAATTCGAACAAATTTACCCACAAAGTGGTTGGGTAGAGCATGATGCGAATAAGATTTGGAACAATGTTCAAGCGGTAATTTCAAAAGCAATTATTGAAAGTGAATTACAACCAGAAGACATTGAAGCCATTGGTATCACAAATCAACGTGAAACGACTGTCATCTGGGATAAAGAAACTGGAAAACCAATCTACAATGCCATTGTGTGGCAATCTCGTCAAACGGCTTCAATCGCTAATCAATTAATTAAAGATGGACACACAGATATGATTCAAGGCAAAACTGGAGTAGTTATCGATGCGTACTTCTCAGCAACTAAAGTTCGTTGGATTCTTGATAAAGTTGATGGCGCACAAGAACGCGCTGAAAACGGCGAATTATTATTCGGAACAATTGATTCATGGTTAGTTTATAAATTAACTGGTGGAGACGTTCACGTCACGGACTATTCAAACGCAGCTCGTACGATGTTATTTAATATTCATGATCTAAAATGGGATGAGGAAATCCTAGAGTTATTAAATATTCCAACCTCAATGCTTCCAGAAGTTAAATCAAACTCTGAAGTTTATGGATACACTAAGACATATCATTTCTATGGAAAAGAAGTGCCAATCGCAGGGATGGCAGGGGACCAACAAGCAGCCTTATTTGGACAAATGGCTTTTGAACCAGGTATGGTTAAAAATACTTACGGAACAGGTTCATTTATGATTATGAATACGGGTGAAGAAGCTAAAGCTTCTGAGAACAACTTAATTACTACAATTGGTTACGCCATTGATGGTAAAGTGCACTATGCATTAGAAGGATCGATCTTCGTTACTGGAGCAGCGATTCAATGGTTACGTGATGGTCTTGAGTTATTCAAAGAATCACCAGAAACTGAAGAGATGGCATATAAATCAAAAAGTGAAGATGAAGTATATCTAGTGCCGGCATTTACTGGTTTAGGTGCGCCGCATTGGAACTCAGCAGCTCGTGGTTCAGTTTATGGCTTAACGCGCGGTACTACTAAAGAAGATTTAGTTAAAGCAACATTACAGTCAATTGCTTATCAATCACGTGACGTATTAGAAACAATGAAGAAAGATACTGGTTTAGAGATTGAGGAATTACGTGTTGATGGTGGGGCAGCAATGAACCAATACTTAATGCAATTCCAATCTGATATTGCGAACGTAAAAGTTGTACGTGCAAAATTATTAGAAACGACTGCTCTAGGTTCAGCTTACTTAGCTGGTTTAGCTGTAGGTTATTGGAAAGACCAAGAAGAATTGAAACAATTAATTGAAGTCGGGGAAACATTCGAACCCGATATGGCAGAAGACAATCGTGAAGCTTTATATGAAGGATGGGAAAATGCAGTAGACGCAACAATATATTATGCTAAGAAATCTCAAGGAGGAGATGAGTAGTGGCAGTTCTATCATATCGCTCAAGATCTGAAGTAATTGAACAGTTACAAGCAGATACATTTGATTTAGTAATCATTGGTGGCGGTATTACTGGGGCTGGACTGGCGGTACAAGCAGCGGCGAGTGGAATGAAGACGGCCTTGCTCGAAATGCAAGATTTTTCTGAAGGAACAAGTAGCCGTTCAACGAAATTAGTACATGGTGGCTTACGTTACTTGAAGCAATTTGATGTAGAAGTTGTATCTGAAACAGTTCAGGAACGTGCAGTTGTTCAAGGCATTGCACCGCACATACCGAAACCAGATCCAATGTTACTACCATTATATGACGAACCAGGCGCATCTTTTTCTCAATTAGAGTTAGAAGTGGCGATGGATTTATATGACCGTTTAGCTGGTGTCGAAGAGACGGACTTTGCGAATAAACTCTTAACAAGAGAAGAGGTTATCGAAAGACAACCAAACTTGGCTAAAGAAAATTTAATTGGCGGTGGATTTTACTTAGACTATCGTAATAATGATGCACGCTTAGTTATTGAAAACATTAAGCAAGCCCATGAAGATGGTGCAGCGGTCTTAAGTCGGGCAAAAGTGACAGGCTTTGAATATAATAATCAACAAAGAATTCAGTCTGTCGTTGTTAAAGATATGTTGAGTCAAGAATCATTTAAAGTGAAAAGTCAGTTAGTTATTAATGCAACCGGACCATGGAGTGATACAATTCGAGCACTTGATACGGAAGTTGACACAACACCTCAAATGCGCCCAACTAAAGGGATTCATTTGGTGGTCGATGCTAAGAAGCTACCTGTTAATTCACCCGTATACTTTGATAGTGGCGAAGGTGACAAACGAATGGTATTCGTACTACCAAGAGAAACTAAAACGTATTTTGGAACAACCGATACAGATTATGATGGTGATTTAAAACACCCTCAAGTCAGCTTACATGACGTTGAGTATTTACTTGAGATTGTGAATCGACGTTTTCCAGATGCGAAGATTACAATTGATGATATTGAAGCGAGTTGGGCAGGTCTAAGACCACTCATTTCAGGAAACAGTGGATTGGATTATAATGGTGGGCATAATGGAGCTTTATCAGATGAAAGTTTTGACGAATTAGCTTTATTATTTACTGAATATAATGAAGGAAGAGTACCAAGAGCCGAAGTTGAGAAGGGAATTCGTGACGCGAATCGTAATAATGCAGAGTCTGGAAACGACCCATCCGCAATTTCTCGTGGAAGTGATTTATCTGTTAGTGAGTCTGGACTTCTGACACTTGCTGGCGGTAAGATTACTGACTACCGTAAAATGGCCGAAGGCGCGATGAAAGTCATTATCGATACTTTAAACAAAAAGACCGATAGAGAATTTACTTTAATTGATTCCAAAGCGTATCAAGTGTCTGGTGGACATTTTGATAAAATGCGCGTGGATAAATCAATCGCAGACTTTGCTAAATTATATGAAGAAGCTGGTCTGAATTCAGAAGAGGCTGATTACTTAGCGAATTTATACGGATCGAATGCGAAACGTGTATTAGAATATTTAGATCAAGCCAAAGAATATGCAGATAAATTATCATTGCCAGTTAAAGATGCGATGAGTTTACTCTATGCAATTCATGAAGAAGCTAACCTAACAAGTGAAGACTTCTTCTTAAGACGGACAAACTACATGCTCTTTAGAACGGATGAGATGCATCCCTTAGTTGACCCAGTCCAAGCAATCATTACTGAAGAGTTAGAATTAAGTTCAGAAGAAAGTGAAAGACAAGCCAAAGAATTAGAAGAATCAATGAGAGAACATGCACTCGAAGATTTAAAATAGTCAAACTCATACATCCCCTTTGTAAAGATTATAACTCAAGTTAATTATATTTTAATTAACATTTCACTTTACAAAAGGGGATTGTTTTTGTATATTTTATGCAAACGTTTTACTAAATGAAGAAAGGAAGATTGAATGGCAAAACAAACAAGTATTAACTTAAGAAAGTCTGTAATTTACAGTATCTTTGTTAGAAATTTCACTGAAGAAGGTACATTCAAAGCAGTCGTTTCTGAGTTAGATCGAATCAAAGATTTAGGCACAGATATCGTCTGGTTTCTCCCGATGTATCCTATAGGTGAGGAGAGCCGCAAAGGGGAAGATGGCTCACCATATGCGATTAAAGATTACCGCAGTGTCGACCCAAATTACGGTACTATGGAGGACTTTGAAGAATTAATTGAAGAAATCCACAATCGTGGAATGAAAGTTATGATAGATATTGTCTATAATCATACGTCGCCTGATTCTATCCTTGCTAATGAACACCCTGATTGGTTTTATAAAACAGCCGAAGGTCATTTTGGAAACCGAGTCGGTGATTGGAGTGATATTGTCGATTTAGACTATAAGCATCCTGACCTATGGAATTACCAAATTGAAACACTAGAACAATGGGTTAAACGTGGTGTAGATGGCTTTAGATGTGATGTTGCACCTTTAGTGCCGATTGAGTTTTGGTTACAAGCACGTGAAGCCGTAGAGGAAATAAATTCAGAAGTGATTTGGTTATCCGAATCAGTCCATCCTGGTTTTATTCGAGAATTAAGATCAAAAGATATGATTGCACTAAGTGACAGTGAAATTTATCAAGCCTTTGATATGACTTATGACTATGATGTTCATGATCATTTTGAACTATATATAGAAGGCAAGATTGATATCGAAGCGTATATCGAACGTCTTAAAGTACAAGATTACACGTATCCTTGGAATTATGTGAAGATGAGAAACTTAGAAAACCATGACCACTTACGAATTAGACATCGTATCCCAAAAGACAGTGAATTAATGCAGTGGACAGCCTTCACCTTTATGCAAAAAGGATCGTCACTGATTTATAACGGACAAGAAGTATTAGCCGAGATGACACCAAGTTTATTTGACCGTGATCCAATTGCTTGGGATAGCGGACATGACATTAGCGAGTTTTTAGCTAAGTTAGCCCAAATTCAGAAAGAATTTGTTCCCTTAGATGGTTTATATTCACTTGAAGCAGATAATGAGACAAATACAGTGACTTTAAATTATAAAAATGCTCAACAAACTTTCTATGGAGTATTTAACTTAAAAGACTCAGAAGGATCCATCGATTTCCCAGTCGCAGATGGCGAATATACGAATTTAATATCAGATGAAAAAGTAACAATTACAGACGGAAAGCTAGATATAGCCAATACGCCGCTGGCTTTACTTGTGAATAATTACTAATTATGAAATAAATGTGAATTTTTTAGTTGAAAACGCTTGATTAATGCAAACGATTGCGGTATTATAATTGTAGTAATTAAAGCGTTTACACAAACGCAAAAATAGGAGGAAAATCAATGAAATTTGATTGGAAAAAAATTGTTACTGGTGCTACAACTGCAATTCTAGGAGCATCTGTCGCTGCAAGTGTATTACTACCTGCACAGGAAGTATTAGCACAAGAGGAAACACTCATTATCTCTGCCGCTGGTCATTATGACTATGTTATTGAAAATATCGAAGCTTTTGAAGAAGAGCATGGTGTAAGTGTTGAAGTTTGGGACACAGATATGTTCGAAGTATTAGATGGTTTAGCATTAGATGGACCTGCTGGAACAGGAGCGGACGTAGTTATCGCACCTTATGACCGTATTGGTTCATTAGGTATGCAAGGTTTAATCCAACCTGTGACTCTGAATGAGGATGCTGGCTACAATGAGACAGATCAGCAACAAGTAACTATGGACGGTCAAATTTATGGAGCGCCAACTGTTATTGAAACATTAGTAATGTTCTACAATACAGAATTATTAGATGCTGCCCCTGAAACATTTGAAGAATTAGAAGCGATTTCTCAAGATGAGCGTTTCGCATTTGAAGATGAAGAAGGACGTAACGTTGGCTTCTTAACTAACTGGGTTGACTTCTATATGACTTATGGTCTATTGGCTGGTTACGGTGGATATGTATTTGGTGAAGATGGAACAAATACTGAAGACATTGGATTAAATAATGAAGGCGCTATCGAAGCTATTGAATACGCAACAAACTGGTACCAAAACACTTGGCCACAAGGTATGTTAGACGTAACTAGTGCTACAGACTTCATTAACCAATCATTCATGGAAGGTAATACTGCTGCAGTAATTACTGGACCTTGGATGGCAAATGATTTCAATAACTCTGGAATTCCTTATGCTACTACAACAATCCCAACATTACCTAATGGTGAAGAATACAAACCATTTGGTGGAGGGAAAGCATGGGCAGTCTCAGCCTTTACTGAAAAAACTGAATTAGCACAAGAGTTCTTAAACTGGGTAACTAGTGAAGAGCAACAAACAATTATGTACGAACGCTTAGGCGAAATTCCTGCGAACCAAGTAGCTCGTGAGCAAGCAGCTCAATCAGACAGCGAGTTAACAGCAGCTGTAATTGAAGTATATGAAAACGCAGTACCAATGCCAAATATCCCTCAAATGGCCGAGGTATGGGTAGGAGCTGAAAGTTTAATGTTTGATGCAGCTTCCGGAACTAAAACTGCAGAAGAATCGGCAAACGATGCAGTTGAGTTAATTACGCAAACAATTCAACAAAATTATTAATACTGAAATTAACTAACAATGTCTGGTTGGCCTACGCCAGCCAGATTTTTTAATCATTAGTTTGGGAAGTATTAGAGGAGGCTTTATGATGGAAGTAGAAAAAAAGTCAATTAAAAATGAGAAATTGGCAGCTGCCTTGTCAATTATCCCAGGTCTTGGGCAACTTTATAATAAGCAAATTATCAAAGGTATCTTATTTTTAGCTGTAGCAATTTTATTCGTTTATGAATTAAATGTTTTTGGAATTCAAGCCATATATGATTTAGTAACGCTTGGAACAACTCCGATGGAAGATCATTCATTATTTATGATGATTCGAGGAACACTACAAGTATTAGTTACTGTCATATTTTTATTTTTCTACGTATTCAATATTTATGATGCGAAGAAAGTGGCGTCACACTGGAACTCTGGTATTCACGTAAATAAAACTTTCCGTGAACTTTTTAATAATGTATATAAAAATGGATTTCCATATTTATTAATTGTACCGGCATACTTAGCAATGATCTTTGCAATTATATTCCCAGTTCTCGTAACGATATTTATGGCATTCATGGACTACAGTATTATGAATATGCCACCGGCAAAATTATTAAGTTGGGTAGGTTTAGAAAACTTTCTTAATATATTCACTTTAAGTACTTTCCGTGATGCATTCACATCGGTATTCTCTTGGACAATTATTTGGACGCTATGTGCGACTACATTACAAATTGTTTTAGGAGTGTTCACAGCAGTCATTGCTAACCAACCGTTCATTAAAGGTAAACGTATTTTTGGGGTTATTTTCTTATTACCGTGGGCTGTGCCTGCGTTCATTACAATTATGTCATTCTCGAATATGTTTAACGATTCAGTTGGAGCCATTAACACCCAAGTTATTCCGTTTCTAAATAACTTTATCCCATTCATGGATATCGGACGAATTGCTTGGAAGACAGATCCTTATTGGACCAAAGTTGCAATTATTATGATTCAAGGTTGGTTAGGTTTCCCTTATATTTACGTTATGACGACAAGTATTTTACAAGCGATTCCTGAAGATTTATATGAAGCAGCCAAAATTGATGGCGCTGGAGCTATTAGACGTTTCCGTGACATCACAATGCCAACAGTCTTTGCTGTAGCAGCTCCAGTATTCGTCACTCAATATACTGGGAATTTTAATAACTTCACTATGATCTATCTATTTAATGATGGTGGACCCGGAAGTGCGGGTGGCGGGGCCGGACAGACGGATATCTTAATTTCTTGGATATTCAAGCTGACGACGAATAACTCCCCTCAATATTCACTTGCAGCTGCTTTAACAATCATCGTATCATTTATCGTTATTGGTGTGACGTTGATTGTATTTAAACGGACAAATGCATTTAACATGGAGGATGAATAATTATGAAGAAGAAAGGTTCAGCGAAAGCAAAAAGACTCATCGGACAGATCTTAACGTATTTATTTATGATTGTCTTATCGATTATTATCATGTACCCGCTTTTAGTAACAGCGAGTTCAGCCTTTCAGGCAGGTAATATCACGTCCTTCTCATTAGATTTAAATGCAACATGGACGTTAGATAACTTTAGACGATTATTCGATGAGACGATGTATGGTAGATGGTATGTCAACACATTAATCGTAGCCTTCAGTACAATGATTGTTCAAGTAACCATTGTTACTTTAGCAGGTTACGCATACAGTCGTTACCGTTTTATGGGACGAAAAAATAGTTTAATGATGTTTTTAATTATCCAAATGGTTCCAACAACCGCAGCTTTAACAGCCTTCTTCGTCATGGCTTTCTTATTAGATGCGATTAATGAATTTTGGTTCCTTTCATTCCTTTATATTGGTGGAGGTATTCCAATGAATACTTACTTAATGAAAGGATACTTTGATACAGTACCTTATGACTTAGATGAATCCGCAAAAATTGACGGTGCCGGACATATTAGAACGTTCTGGGAGATTGTAACACCACTGGTTAGACCTATGATCGCCGTTCAAGCTTTATGGGCATTCATGGGACCTTTCGGGGATTTCATGTTAGCTAGATTCTTATTAAGAAGTCAAGAATCATATACGGTCGCTGTTGGTTTACAAACTTTTATTAATGACACACGAAATCAACGTGTCGCACTATTTGCCGCTGGTGCAATCTTAATTGCGGTTCCAATCTCCATTCTATTCTTTATGTTACAAAAGAATTTTGTATCTGGATTAACGAGTGGCGGTACTAAAGGTTAGATAAGGAATGATTTATATGGCGCATGTATTTCCAATCAATTATTTTTTAACTGCATTCTCTGCAGTAAAAAGTTTTACACATAGACAGTATTTAATACACTGGCAAAAGTTAGTTGTCATGATTCTGCTCGCTTCGTTAATGATGATACCTTTATCATTACAGTTGGGTAGAACAACTAGCGCAGACTTAACAAACTATGTGCCTGAAGTGATGGATTATATCGACGAATCAGTCGTTCAAGAGTTAAATACTCTTGGTAATAGCGGAACAAATCTTATGATTACTGAAGATAAGATCATTAAAGAAAATGATGAATTCATTATTGGCTTAACACCTTCAATCGAAGCAGCTGAAACATTATTGAGTGATCGAGGAGGTATTATTTATACTTCTGATCAGACTATCTTTGGTGAAGACATCTCATCTCTGTTTTATCAACCTTATACAGGTGACAAGCCGATGAATGAAGTTGAAGACGTAGAGAATTTAAAAGAATTGATGTCACAACAATGGTTTTGGAGTAATCGAACATCGATTATCTTAACAAATTATATTCAATTAAGTGTTCTAATAATAGTGAGTCTGCTATTCTTAGTATTAGGATCAAGTTTCTTCTTATCCTTTATGCGAAAAAATGATATGTACGATATTAATTCGTTTTCTGAAGCTTTAACGATCGTCTTAAATTGTTTAGGGTTACCAACTGTCATGGCTATGGTGATTGGTTTAGTCAGTGGAAATCCAACAACCATGTTGACGGTTCAAGGATTATTGTTTGTTCTCATGTTAATGTGGGTTTATTGGAAAACACACTTTAATGAACATTATGTACAAAACAAATAAAGGATAATAATGGATTGCTACTACTAAAAAATAAAGGAGCTATACTATAATGGTTAAAATAAATTTAAATAATATTTATAAACAATACCCAGGAAATGATACTTATTCTGTTTCTGATTTTAATTTAGAAATCGATGATAAAGAGTTTATCGTCTTTGTCGGACCATCAGGATGTGGGAAATCAACAACACTTAGAATGATTGCTGGCCTTGAAGACATTACAAAAGGCGAGCTAGTTATCGATGAAGAAGTGATGAATGATGTTGAGCCAAAAGATAGAAACATCGCAATGGTGTTCCAAAACTACGCTCTTTATCCACATATGACTGTATTTGATAATATGGCTTATGGTTTAAAATTACGTAAATACTCAAAAGACGAAATCAAAAAGCGTGTCGATTCAGCAGCTGAAACTTTAGGTTTAACAGAGTTCTTAGAGCGTAAACCAGCAGCTTTGTCTGGTGGACAAAGACAACGTGTGGCACTAGGGCGTGCGATTGTTCGTGACGCAAAAGTGTTCTTGATGGATGAGCCATTATCAAACTTAGATGCGAAATTACGTGTTCAAATGCGTACTGAAATCGCTAGACTACATAACACATTAAACACAACTACGATATACGTTACCCATGACCAAACGGAAGCGATGACTTTAGCAACACGCATTGTCATCATGGACCGTGGGATTATTCAACAAATTGGTTCACCAAGAGAAGTATATGATCGTCCAGTGAACATGTTCGTAGCAGGTTTTATGGGATCACCTGCAATGAACTTCTTTAATGTAACTTATTCAAATGGACGTATCACAGATGGTAAAGAAATTGATGTTGAAGTATACGAACCTGCTCGTCGTCTATTAGAAGAGAAAGGCTACGAAGGAAAAGATGTCGTATTCGGTATTCGTCCAGAAGACATTAATGCAGAGCAAGTGGCACTAGACTTACACTCTGAAGCACGTGTTAACGCTGAAGTTGTAGTGTCTGAGTTAATGGGGTCTGAGACAATGCTTCACTCGAAAGTAGGAGATACAACGTTTGTTGCCCGTGTAGACGCACGTGATACTCATGGACCTGGCGAAACGGTAGAACTCGCTTTCAATATGAATAAAGGTCATTTCTTTGATGTAGACACAGAAGAAGTAATTAAAAAATAAAAGATTTACACTCGTTGAATGAATGATTGACACAATTACAAGTTGTCACCGATACATTCTTTAACGAGTGTTTTATTATAAATAGATGTAAAATAAAGGCATTTTCAATCGAAAAAATGGTATGATAATCATATAAGTAAATTGAAAAGGGAAGAGTTGAAATACATGACACAATATGTACACGCTAAAAAAATAATTTTAACCGACGAAGTCATTGAAGATGGCTACTTAGCTATAGAAGATGGCAAGTTCAATGGGATAACATTAGAGAAACCAACGGATGGCGACATCTTAGATTATTCTGAAGATACGATTGCACCCGGGCTTGTGGATACACATATCCATGGGTATGTGGGACATGATGTGATGGATAATGATTTCAAAGGGATTAAAGAGATATCAGAAGCACTGCTAGCGTGTGGTGTGACATCATGGCTACCTACGACGTTAACAGCGCCAACAGAGCAGTTAAACGACGTATGCCAAACAATCGGAGACAACTATGAAGATGTGGCAGGCGCAAAGATACGCGGTATTTTTCTAGAAGGACCATTCTTTACTGAAAAGTATAAAGGCGCTCAAAACTTAGCTTATATGAGTGATCCATCGATTGAAAAGTTAAAACATTGGAATGACTTATCGAAAGACTTAGTTAAGAAGATTGCGATTGCACCGGAACGTGATGGAGTAAAAGAATTTATCAAGTTCGCAAACACAATTGGCGTAAAAACAGCTTTAGCTCACAGTGATGCTAGTTATGAAGAAGCGAAAGAAGCCGTGGACGCTGGAGCAAATATATTTGTTCATACTTACAATGCCATGAGTGGACTTCATCATCGTAATCCTGGAATGGTTGGGGCAGCACTAGGCTTAGATAATGTCTTCGCAGAATTAATTAGTGATGGGCATCATGTTCACCCAGGAGCAGCTCAAGTCGTAGTTAAAGCTCGCGGACCTAAAGAAACGGTCCTTGTAACAGATTGTATGCGTGCAGGAGGCTTAGGTGACGGTGAATCAATGTTAGGGGAACTTGAAGTCGTAGTAAAAGACGGACAAGCTCGCCTGAAAGATGGTGGGAATCTAGCTGGATCGATTCTTCGCTTAAATGAAAGTGTACGGAATATGTTTGAATGGGGCATTGTGTCTCAAGCAGATGCTTTAAGAATGGCATCTTACTCCCCAGCTAAGTCAGTCGATATCGATGATGTATGCGGCCAAATTAAAGCAGGTTTAGATGCTGACTTTATAATTGTAGGAGAAGACCTAGAATTAAAAGCAACATTTTTAAATGGAGAACTAAAATATAAGCAATAAATATAAAGGTGGATTGTAATGGAAAAGATTAAGATAGGATCTTCACAACTGTCAGCCAGTCAATTAGGCTTAGGTTGTATGAGAATGGCAGATGAATCCAAAGAGAAAGCTGTTGAAGTCATTAATACGGCCTTTGAACAAGGAATTACACTCTTTGATCACGCAGATATTTATGGAAAAGGTCAATCGGAAATACTGTTCGCCCAAGCACTTAAAGATTCAGAAGTTAGACGAGAAGATATTATACTACAATCTAAAGTAGGTATTCGTGATGGCTACTTTGATTTCTCAAAAGATCATATTTTGAAGGCGACAGACGGTATCTTAGAAAGATTGGATACAGAATACTTAGATATGCTATTACTTCATAGACCCGATACCTTAATGGAGCCAGAAGAAGTGGCAGAAGCATTTGATGTATTATATATGAGTGGTAAAGTGAGATATTTTGGTGTTTCAAACCAAAACCCTGGGCAAATCAAGTTATTACAAAAACACTTGAAGCGTCCACTTCTTGCCAATCAATTACAATTTGGACCCGCTCATACACCCATGATTGATGCAGGATTTAATGTGAATATGACGAATGACTTGTCAGTTAATCATGATGGAAGCATTCTTGAGTATTGCCGCTTAAATGATATTACGATTCAACCGTGGTCGCCGTTTCAAGTTTCATTGAGTGAAGGATTATTTATTAATCATCTTGATTATCAAGAAATGACTAAGGTGATGAAAAATTTAGCTGAACACTATAACGTGTCACTAGAAGCGATTGTGATTGCCTGGATTAATCGTCATCCAGCTAAAATGCAGACGATTGCTGGGTCGATGTCACCTAAACGTATTAAAGATATGAGTGAGGCTTTTTCAATTAATTTGACTAAGCAAGAATGGTATGACGTTTATAAAAGTGGCGGGAGAAAATTACCCTAAGTGATATTATTTTGTAATAGAGCGCTTTAATCGTATAATTAAAGTGAATAACAATAGGAGGTAAAGATCTATGTTTAATTTTTTTAAGAAGAAAGATAAAAAAGAAGTAGTAAAAGAAGTTAATGTCTATGCAATGTGTGACGGGGAATTTGTCAATATTGAAGATGTTCAAGATGAGGTTTTTGCTCAAAAGATGATGGGAGAAGGCTTTGCGATTAGACCTACACATGGGACAATTAATTCACCTATTGATGGTCAAGTTGATAATATCTTCCCAACAAAACATGCCGTGAGCTTCACTGTTGGTGAATTAGAAATGTTATTACATATGGGAATCGATACTGTATCACTGGAAGGTAAGCCATTTACAATTCACGTAAATGAAAATACGCAAGTATCAAAAGGTGATAATATTGCCGATGTTAACCTAACTGAGCTTGAAGAGAACGACAAAGATAAAGATATGATTATAGTATTTACAAACGGTGCAGAAGTTATTGATAAAATCGATGTTAAAGCAAGCGGAACAGTGTCTAAAGGTGATTTAGTAGCCACTATTAAATTAAAATAATAGATAATTAAGGCTCTTTGTCAAATAGGGTTGATGACTCATTTTAATCAAGATCAAGCAGCATAAGTTGTTGCTTGATCTTTTTTATTTGTCTGAGGGACATATAATCGCGTCATAAGTAAAATACGGTCTCTAAAATGACTGTAATTTCGATAGCCGTAGGCTGTTCGTTTCAATACTTTAATTTTATTATTAATACCTTCGATCGGGCCATTCGTTAAACCTGGATACGAGAACGTGTTGTGAATATACGTTTGGTACTTCTTAAAAGAACGTAAGACACGCCTTAACCCAGCTGGAAGCTGAAGTTGCT
>NZ_VBSP01000038.1 GCF_005864045.1 Ruoffia tabacinasalis
GTGTTTGCCTCCGGCTTCCTTCAGATTCCACCTCACGGTGGACACCCTTGCCTTTAGCTAACAGTTCCTACTGCCAAGTCTGTAGTGGACTTTCACCACCAAGTTATCGCCCATGCCGGGCGCACATGCATAAAATACCCCATAAGAACTGAGGTTCTTATGGGGCATTTTTTATCTTTAATAGTCGTCTCCACTATAATAGTCGTCTTTAGCCATGTCTTCAAAAATTACGCGAATCGCGTCTTTGTTCGCATAGCCTTGTTCAATCATCGTTTCAATGATTGCTTTTGCTAAATCCTCTTTCTGTTGTGGTGTGCGTCCTTCTTTAGATTGAATTCGTACAAAAGGTATTCTAATCCCTCCAATGTTATTTTAGTTTATTATACCCTTTTGGGATAGGGATGCCAAAAGTTAACTTTAGTTAGTTTAGCTGGAGGAATTCTTTTGGATTGTTCCAGTTAAATGGGATAACTGGAACAATTTTTTATTATTGTTACAGTTAACCGACTTAACCGGAACAATTTGTTTATATTCCTCCAGTTAAGCGACTCAGCTGGAACAATTGTTTATTATTGTTCCAGTTAACCGACTCAGCCGGAACAATTTGTTTATATTCCTCCAGTTAAACACCCTGCTACCCTATTTTGCGCAAAAATAGAAGCCGACTAAAGATTAGCCGACTTCTTTTTAAAATATTAGATTGTATGGTTGTTATTGTCTTCAGCTTTGTCAATTTCTTCTTCAATGGCTTTATCCGCTTTGTTTAATTGGCGAGCCGCGAAGTCGCGTCCACCTAAACCAAAGGCTAAGGCTGCTGCAAGACCAGCTGCACCAAGGATAATAATGAATCCTGCATTGACAATTGTTTGAGCGATGTGTAATTGTTCTAAGATCATGAATGCTCCTAAAACGATAATTGCGTAACGGATGATTTCACCAAATAACTTGTTACCCGTTGCTTTTGAAATGAAGTTAGCTAAGATGTTACCACCGATTAATGCAACTGCTAAGATGATAATCGCGCTTAATACTAATGGGATGTAAGCAATGATTGCTGCACCAATGGTATTAAGAACTTCTAAGTTTAATACAGAAATTGCTTCAACTAAGAAGAATAACATTAACACACCTTTGACAACTGCCGCTGTAATGTTTGAAATTTTAACGTCAGAAACTTCTGAACGGAAGTTTAAGTAACGTGAGTATTTATCAACACCTGTTGTTGCTAGTAGGTTTTCGATTAAGTCACCTAATAATTTCGCTACAACACCACCAATAATTAGTAATACAGCAGCTGTAATGATATTAGGAATCGCACTTAAGATTTGATTTAATACTGCTACAATCGGTTCTGAAATTGATTGAATACCTAATGTTTCAAGTGCTACAGTTAAAATTGGGATAAAGATTAATACATAAACAACTGTCGCAAGTACTTCAGCAATCTGACCTTCATTGACGTCAGCACCTGTTGTACTACCCGTTAGTTTTGCATACCATTTATCAATGTTTAAACCTAATAATAAGTTACGAACAAGCTTTTTAACGAACTTACAGAAGTAAGCACCAACGACTATAATAACAATCGCTGTTAAGATGTTCGGAATGTAGCTAAAGAATTTATTAAACATGTTTACGATTGGGTCCATAACGCCACCCACATTTAAACCGTTTAAAATTCCTGGTAAGAAGAATAACAGTGTCGCAAAGTAAACGATTGATCCAACCGTTTCAGTATATTGCTGACCTTCCTCTTCTGTCTTAGCCATGCCCCATGATTGTGTACGGCGACTAAATCCTACTTTGTCTAGCCCTTTAATTGTTAGACGTTTAAGTCCCCAAGCAAGAATTAGAGCTAAAATTAATAATAGTAGTGCTCCGATAATTCCTGGTAACATAGCCCCAAGTGACGCAAAGAATGATGAAAAATCCATATAATTTCCTCCTAAAAAATTTCTAATTTATATTACAAGTATATCATCTGACATCATAATGTAAAATGATATACTTCTTGCAATGATAAGTTTTCATTGTGTTACAAACAAAAAAAGCTACTTCGTTATATAAATATAACAAAGTAACTTTAGTTATCCAGGGCAATATATTACATTTAACTTATATATAGATTCGTTTATAGACTAATGTCTTGACCACCTGTCACACCATAGATTTGACCTGTGACATAACTCGCTTCTTCTGAAGCTAAAAAGACATAAACCGGTGCTAATTCAACGGGCTGTCCTGCACGTTCAAGTGTTTCAGTTTGACCAAATGTTTCTAAGTCTCCTTCAAGTTTTCCGTCATCTAACTGAAGCGGCGTCCAAATTGGTCCTGGCGCTACTGAATTCACGCGCACCCCTTTTTTACCGAAGTATTTAGACATACCTACCGTAAAGTTAGAAATCGCACCTTTTGTTGCAGCATAATCTAATAGCGATGCGGATGGGTTTGTTGCTTGTACGGAAGTTGTAGTAATAATCGAGCTCCCAGCTTTCAAGTGTTTCTCAGCCGCCTTAACCGCTTCAAACATACTAATAATATTCACTTTGAATGTATCATTTACTTGCTTCATTGATAAGTCGCTTAATTTGGCTTGGGCGATTTGCTGACCAGAGTTCAGTACTAAGATATCAATCTCACCGAATTCTTCGACAGTTTTGTTGATTAATTCTGTTGCTACGCCTTCTTCACGTAAGTCGCCTGGAATTAACAGCGCTTTTCGTCCTTCTGCTTCAATTAATTCGCGAACCTCTTCTGCGTCTGGTTCTTCTCCTGGAAAATACTGAAATGCAACGTCTGCACCTTCACGTGCAAAAGCAATTGCCGCTGCCCGACCAATTCCAGAGTCTGCACCAGTAATTAACGCATGCCGTCCTTCTAAACGACCTTTACCTTTGTATGACTCTTCCCCACAATCAGGGACTGGTTTCATATCTTTTTGTAGCGCTGGTGACTTCGCGACATCTTCATTTTTCTCTGAGAAACCGTCTGTGTAATATTTTGTTCTCGGATCTTCAATGTTATTGTTTGTCATTATATTGTCCTCCCTTTGCTAAGATAATTGAATTATAACATGATGAATTCTTGACCGTTAAACATCTGCTTACTACTATATAATAGGTGAAACTCATGGTATCAGCTTTACCTAAATAAAAGCCATTCACTTCTTATTGAAATGAATGGCTAAATCTAAATTAATTTTCGTTATAAATATCTCTTGTATAAACTTTCTCACGTACTTCTTCAATTTCTTCAGAAATGCGATTCGCTAAAATCACATCAGAAGTTAGATTAAATTCATTAATATCACTTAAAACTCGATACCCTTCAAAAGAGACAGCATTTAAGCTCGGTTCGTAAATAATCACTTCAGCCCCTTCAGCGCGCATTTCTTTCATAATATCGAAGATTGCAGCCTGACGGAAATTATCCGAATCTGTCTTCATAGCTAAACGATAAATCCCAACAACTTTAGGCTCTTTTGCTAGAACTTGATTCGCTACAAAGCCTTTACGAGTTGCATTCGAATCAACAATTGCACGTATTAAATTATTTGGTACATCTTTGTAGTTTGCTAATAATTGCTTTGTGTCTTTTGGTAAACAATAACCACCGTAACCAAAAGAGGGATTGTTGTAGTAATCACCAATTCGAGGATCTAAACTTACCCCATCAATAATTGCTTTAGTATTCAATCCTTTAGTTTCCGCATAAGTGTCCAACTCATTAAAATATGACACACGTAACGCTAAATAAGTATTCGAGAATAATTTCACTGCTTCCGCTTCAGTTGCGTCCATCAATAAGACTTTAACATCGTCAGCAATAGCACCTTCTAACATCAAATTCGCAAAAGTTTGCCCACGTTCAGATTTTTCCCCAACGATAATTCTTGATGGGTATAAATTATCTAGAAGAGCTTTCCCTTCACGTAAAAATTCTGGTGAGAAAATAATATTATCCGTCTTGAATTGTTTATTTATACGACGTGTATATCCTACTGGGATGGTTGATTTAATAATAATTGTTGCGTTTGGTGCATACTCTAGTGCGTCTTTAATGACACTTTCTAAAGCAACCGTATTGAAATGATCCTTCACATCATCATAATCTGTCGGTGCTGCGACAACGACAAATTCAGGCTCATGACCATAGCCATATTCTTTATCTGAGGTTGCTTCAAGCGTTAAATCTTTACTAGATAAGTATTTTTGGATTTCTTCATCAGAGATGGGTGACTTACCTTGGTTAATTAAGTCAACTTTCTCTTGAACAATCTCCAGGGCACGGACGTTGTTGTTCTGTGCTAACAAAATCGCATTCGATAGCCCAACGTAACCTAAGCCTACTACTGTTATATTCATATTTAGTTCTCCTTGTCGCTAATAATAGTTAAACTTTATTTCGATATGTGCTAATTATAACAGATGGAGAAGGGTTTTTGGGGGTTGATGAGAGTAAAAAAATAGACCACTAATTGTTAGTTAGTGGTCTTGGGGGATAATAAAACTTTACATGAGTAGCTCACTCACAGAAATGGATTATTCATCATTTCCTAATATTTGATTGATTTCTTGACTATATAAATCCGATTTCCCGCCATAAATAGCTTGCACACCATTTTGTACTTCTAGCACTGCGGTCGCACCAAGATTTTTGAGTGTATCTTTATCAACGATCTGATTATCCTTAACTGATACACGTAAACGAGTAGCACAAGCTGTGACGTATTCAATATTTTCTTCTGTTCCTAATGCTTCAATAATTGTTAAAGCTTGTTCATTTAAACTTGATTTTTTACGACCTTTATCAGAAGCTTTCGGCATTTCACCAACATTTACTTCCATACCAGGCACGGCTACTTTAAATTTTCTAACTAGTGTTTTAAATACAAAGTAGTAAACGAATGCCCATACGATTCCAACTGGAATTACTAGAAGCCAGTTAGTTTTTTCATTCCCTTGGAAAGGACCAAATAACATGAAGTCAATTAAACCACCCGAGAAAGTATTACCAATTCTAATTTGTAGAATATCAGCAACAAAGAACGAAACTCCATCTAAAAATGCATGGATAACATATAACCAAGGTGCTGCAAATAAGAATGAGAACTCGATAGGTTCAGTAATACCAGTTAAAAATGAAGTTAAAGCACTACTGAAGTAGAAACCACTGTTCTCTGCACGATTTTCTTTAGGGATTGCATGATACATTCCCAATGCTGCCGCTGGTAAGCCAAACATCATTGTAGCAAAGCGACCCGCAAAGAAACGAGTTCCGTATGTAAACATACCTGTAAAGTTTGGATCTGCTAATTGAGCAAAGTAAATATTTTGTGCTCCAGAAATTGTTTCCCCGGCAACTGTTTCAACACCACCTAACGATGTATACCAGAATAATGGGTAGATAGTATGGTGCAGTCCTACGGCACCAGTTAATCGTAAGAAGAATCCATAGAAAAATGATCCAATACTTCCCATATTAGCAATCATTTCACCTAATGATTCTAAACCTCCCTGAATTGGTGGCCAGATTAAGTAAAAAACTAAACCTAAGATGATTGCGGCTAGAGAAGAAACAATCGGTATAAATCGTGATCCTCCGAAGAAGCCTAAAAATTGTGGCAACTCAATCTTACGGTAACGATTATGTAAAAATGTCACTGTTAAACCGATAACAATTGAACCTAACACACCTGTGTCAATAGTTGCACCTTCTGCAGAAAATAATTGTAGTAAAGCAGCAATCGTAGCAGTGTATACTAGATATGCAACACCCCCAGATAAACCTGCGGTACCTTTATCTCCATCACTTAAACCAACAGCAATCCCGATTGTAAATATTAGTGAAAGGTTAGCAAATACAGCATTACCTGCTGCCGTCATAATTGTAAAGATAGCTTGTAACCAATCAGATCCTAAAAAGGCAAATTGTGCTACCGCCGCATCATTTGATAAGGCACTCCCTAACCCCAGTAATAAACCTGCGACAGGTAATATTGCGATGGGTAGCATAAATGCTTGACCTAATTTCGAAAATTTCTTAAACATATTCTCACTCCTTTATTTTTAGTTTAATGCGTTAATAAATCGCGCTGCAATTTCTTTTGGACGTGTAATTGCGCCACCGACTACAATTCCTGCGACACCTAAGTTTTGAATTTCTTTCGCTTGTTCAGGCGTATGAATTTTTCCTTCCGCCAATACATCAATGCCTGCTTTAACTAAGGCATCAATTAATTCAATATTTGGACCGTCGATATTTTCACTATAGCTTGTATATCCTGCTAGAGTTGTACCTATAAAGTCAATTCCTTGTTCAAAGGCATTAACACCTTCTTCAAATGTACTAATATCTGCCATAAACAATTGTTCCGGATATTTCTCTTTAATTTGTTTGATAAACTCATTAAGTTCTAACCCATCAAATCGCTCACGCTGTGTTAAATCTAAAGCAATTACTTCGACACCTGTTTCTGCTAACTCATCTACTTCTTTCATCGTTGCAGTAATAAACGGTTCTTTAGGTGGATAATCACGTTTAATGATTCCAATAATTGGTAAATCCACTGTAGCTTGAATTTCCTTGATATCCCTAACAGAATTTGCACGAATACCAACAGCTCCTGCTTCTTCTGCAGCTTTCGCAAGTAATGGCATTACTCCTCCTTCTTCGGTATACAATGGTTCACCTGGCAATGCTTGACATGATACAATAATTCCATTATTTACTTGCTTAATAAATTCTGTTTTATTCATACTTAGACTCCTCTTCTTCCTTGTTTATATTTAGCGATTCTAATGACTGCTTAAAAAAAGTATCTTTCTTCGGATTATCCACTTCCATAAAATAATCGTAAATAATATCAGTTATAATTAATAATGGTAATTGTGGTGATATTCGGTTACCAAAGCTCAAATTTTTCACACTTGCTACTGGTATCACTTCATTCACTATTTTTTCATTCACATTATTTTGTTGTGTTGTAAACATAACTGTATAAGCTTTATTAGCTGTCGCTTGCGTCATTGCTTTTAGTACTACTTGCTTATCCCCTGAGATAGAGAATCCGATTACAACGGTATCTTTATCAACTAACACATGATTTACTAACATGACATCATCATCTGAGATAGCTTCAATCGGTAATCCCAACCGCATAAACCGATTTTTCATTTCTGTAGCTGCTAGACCTGAACTCCCTTTACCATAAATATAAACACGTTTAGCATGGGCTAATCGTGTAGCAAAGCGTTCTATTTGCTCCACTTCGATTAAACTATAAGTCTTATTAAGTATTTTATTATAATCGTGTAATACTCTTTTCATTTGTTTACTTTGATATTGGATATTCTCTGGAATCTTCTTTGATTGATAATCGTAAATAAATTCACGATAACCTGAAAACCCACACTTTTTTGAAAAACGAGTTAAAGATGCTTCTGAAACATGGATTAAACTAGCAATATTTTTTGATGAAAAATCTAATGTCTCATCTGTATTTTTAATAAAGAAATCTGCAATGTCTTTTTCTGATGGCGTTAAAGAGTCGTAAACTGATTCAATAATGGGAACAGAACTTTTAAATATTTCACTCAATTTTTCACCTCTTTTTTTCTATCGGTATCGCTTACAAAGTAAGTATACTTAGCGAAGAAACTAATTTCAACAAATTAATAAAAACAGAAACTATTTTCAGTATATTTAAATCAAATTCTCTAATTTTCTTCTGTATCAGAAAGTAATTTCAGAAAAATTATAATTGTTGAAACTAACGAACATGATACTAATTTTATTTCTCAATCATTTCATCCCCCCCACTCCTTCCCAAGTGTATTCACCCCCGCGATACTATATACTGAATATAATAATGTCATAGGAGGTCTAACATGCTGCTACTTCTTGATTATTTCCTTAAACTGCTCCCTGGTTTAATTGTGGTTGTTGCAATTTATCTCTTAGTTCCTAAAGAAATGACTCTCTTAAAAATATTCATCTTGATCTTTGGTTTTATATTAATGCGTGATGCGATGACTCCCCTTAACATATGGAAGTTTGGAGTTAATGGGAATGTCCTGTGGCTGAGGTTTATTGATGATGCTTTTATTCTGATTACGATAGGGTTGCTTTCTCTATTAGTGACTCTTCTAATTTATTTTTCAAATCGACACTTAACTTCCAATTTCATTTGGTTTAAAACAAACTCTAAGTCCCGGTCTCTATTTATTGGTGCTTTAGCAGCTTTACTTATCGCTATCCCATTCATGTTGCCTTATCTGTCAATCCCTATTACAGATCGTGGAGGTGAGGTTGCCCTTCATTTACTGCTTCCTTTATTAATCCTAGCGCTTTTTGGCAACTTACTTGAAGAAGTATTATTTCGTGGATTTTTACAAAACTATCTTAAACAAGAAGTTGGTATAAATAAATCCATTGCTTTATCAGGCTTAATTTTTGCGTTGGGTCATACTTTTCTAGCAATCACGGTCACTAATCTAGGATTCTGGGTTATTATTTTCACTTTGTATGAAGGTTTAGTTTGTGCTTATATTTCAGAAAGATACGGCTTAGCGCCCGCAACTATTTCACATGAGTTGGCTATCTTTATCTTATCTGCTGGACTTATCTAATCGATAGAATGAAAATAAGTAGCCGTTGCCTAAAATGGCACCTTTCAAAAACCTGCTGAATCACAACAAACAATAAATACCGCTTCGAATTGCACTAATGCAATCTGAAGCGGTAATTTATTATTTATTACTCTAGTCCGGTCCATTTCCATTCAAGAACCTCTGGCATATCGGTACCATGCTCACGTATATAGTCATGGTGATAGTTGATTTTCTCAGTCATCTTTTGTGAAAACTCAGTCGCATCTTCCCCTACTACAACCGTTGCGATATGTTTAGCTAAATGATAACGATCTAATTCATTCAAGACACGCATGTCGAATGGTGTTGTAATGTCACCTTCTTCACGGTATCCATGAATATATACTTGGTGATTCGAACGCGAAAAGAAAATGTCTCGGATTAAACCTTCAAAACCATGATAAGCAAAGAATATGGGTTTATCTTTAGTAAATATTTCATCAAATTCTTCATCACTAAACCCGCGCGGATCAATATTAGGAGAACGTAATTTAAGTAAATCAACAACATTAACAAAGCGAATCTTCAAATCTTTAAATTGCTCCATCAATAGTTGTACTGATGCTAATGCTTCTAAATTTGGTTCACTTCCGGCAGCTACAATGACTACATCGGGTTCTTCGTTTGGTTTCACTGTCGACGCCCAATCAATAACTTTCAACCCTTTATTAACTATTTCTTCAGCTTCATCTGTTGAATAAAACTGAGGACGTGGATGTTTTGAACTCACTACTAAATTAATTAAGTGTTGCGAACGAAACACTTTATCCATTGTTGCTAGTAATATGTTCGTATCTGCTGGTAGATATACTCGCGTAAACTCTGGTTTTTTCTCTGCCACTAGTGTAATAATTCCAGGATCCTGGTGTGTATATCCATTATGATCTTGTTGAAAAACTGTTGACGATGAGATTAAATTGAGCGACTGATACGGTCGACGCCAATCATAGAGACTCGCTTTACGAATCCATTTAAAGTGTTGTGTAATCATCGAGTCAGCCACCCGCAAGAAAGCTTCATAACTGGCAAAGAATCCGTAACGACCAGTTAATGTGTATCCCTCTAACATTCCTTGCATTTGATGCTCGGAAAGTTGGCTGTCGATTACTCGCCCGACTGCACCGATATCTTCATCTGTCACATCATCCACACCTTCAAGCCATTGCCGTTGCGTCACTTCAAAGACGCTATTCAATCGATTTGAATTTGTTTCATCAGGCCCAAATATACGGAAATTATTCGGATTTGCTTGCACAATATCACGCGCAAACTTCCCAAACTCTGACATATCTTGAGCTTGCTTTGAACCGGGGTGTTTATTGGATAAAGTATAATCTTTCCAGTCAGGCAAGATTAAGGTTTGAACATTGATACCCCCATTAGTAATTGGATTTTTCGCCATTCGGGCATCTCCTGTTGGTCTGATTTCAGCAATCTCATCCTTTAATTTACCAGACTCATCAAACAATTCCTCTGGTTTATAAGACTCAAGCCACTCCACTAAGGCATCAGCATGTTCAAACTCTTTTTGATTCACAGGAATCGGTACTTGATGGGAACGATAACTTCCTTCAATTTGCTTTCCTTCCCAAACTTCTGGTCCGCCCCAGCCTTTTGGAGTCCGGACAACTAGTAACGGCCAATTTGGCATATGGGCTTTTTCCGCAGGTTGCTTTCTCGCATTATTCTGAATGAGTTTAATTTTTTCAATAATTCCATCTAATTTTTCAGCCATCAGCGGATGCAATGTTTTAGGGTCATCTCCCTCAATAAAGACAGGATCCCAACCCATTCCTTGAAAATACTTTTCAAGATCATCATCAGATTTACGCGCTAATAAGGTCGGATTCGCAATTTTCGCGCCATTTAAATGGAGAATGGGTAACACAGCTCCATCATTAACTGGATTAATAAAGGTATTAGCAAACCAACTTGCTGCTAGTGGCCCTGTCTCTGCTTCCCCATCACCAATTACCGTTGCTGCGATAACTTCTGGATTATCTAATATCGCGCCAGTGCCATGTGATAGTGAGTATCCTAACTCTCCGCCTTCATGAATTGATCCTGGGGTCTCCGGTGCCGCATGCGATCCGATACCTCCTGGAAATGAAAATTGTTTGAATAATTTCTGCATTCCCGACTCATCTTGAGTAATTTCTGGATAAATTTCAGAATAACTTCCATCTAAATACGAATTGGAAACCATCACTTGCCCACCGTGTCCTGGGCCTTCAATATAAAACATATTTAAATCATACTTATTGATCACGCGATTTAAATGGGCATAAATAAAATTTTGCCCAGATATTGTTCCCCAATGACCAATCGGATTCACTTTCAAATGTTCTGGTTTTAACTTTTCTCTTAAAAGGGGATTAGCTTTTAAATACATTTGCCCGACTGATAAATAATCTGCTGCTCGCCACCATGCATCAACTTTTGCTAGATATTCTTTCGTATCATACTGTTTCATCATTTTAGCTCCCTTTCTTTTATAAGTTTAGGGTAGCACAGACGGTTAGGCTTTGCATTTCATTCGACTTTCACTATGATTTAGATGTTTTTCTCACTTTCTTAACCAATTAAACACGTATTCTCCTTAATTTTCCCGTAGAGCTGTGCTAATATTTATAAGAATGTAATTGTTACTTTAGAAAGGAGTTCGATTGAGTGCAACATTTATTACTAGGGGTTGAAGGTGTTCTTACCTTTATCTCACCGTGTTTACTGCCGATGCTTCCAATCTACATCGCCTACTTAACCGGCCAGACAGACAAAGATTCTGACAAGCAAAAAACGTCTCTTCTACTTCAAGCTATCTTTTTTGTCCTAGGTTTCACGATTGTCTTTATACTAATGGGCATATTCGTCACAACAATCGGGCGGTTTGTACTAATTAATCGCACACTGATTCATTTTATTGCGGGGTCGTTTATGATACTCCTTGGAATTGATTATCTGTTTGGGAACCCAGTTATGAATCGATTGAATATTATGCCTGGCAGTTCCTTAAAACAATCGAACTCTTTTGTGTTTGGTATGATTTTCTCACTTACTTGGACACCTTGTGTCGGGACTTTTCTAGCTAGTGCCCTCTCGTATGCCGCAACCTCTAGCTCTTACCTTGAGTCAGTGACCTTATTATTGAGTTTTTCTTTTGGCTTAGGCATTCCTTTTATCTTGAGTGCTTTATTACTTAACGAAATGAACCACGTACTCACGTGGATCAAACAACATTACCGAATCATTCAAACTGTGTCCGCTTTATTTTTAATTGTTATGGGGATTTCGACGATGTTCGGTTGGTTAGAAATGGCTTTAATTTATCTTAGTTAGGAGTAATTATGAAAAAAATCTATCTATATTTAATCGGGTTTGTTGCCCTGTTTGCCGTTGCTTTTATTATCTATCTAAGCAACCTCGACAGTCCTGCTGTCTCAGAGGATTTGACCGAAGAACACTTAGTTGTCGAATCTGTCGAATCAGTTGAATCAAGTAGCGAAAGTGAGGAAGCACCTACCAACTCTACGTCAGTTTCTGAAGTTTCTGAGGAGTCTGTTGAATCAGAGAGCGAAAGCCAGCTAGTCTGGAAAGGTCCATCAACAACTTACGCTGATAGTGATGGGGATATTATTCGACTTTCACAAAATCTTGGCAAACCAACTATTGTAAACATCTGGGCTTCATGGTGCCCTCCTTGTCGTGACGAGATGCCTTACTTTGAAACGTCGTATCAAGAACATGGTTCAGATATTAATTTTGTAATGTTAAATGCTTTAGAAAGCCGCCCAACAGAAACGAAACAAGCAGCTTTAGAGTTCGCTGATGAGATGAACTTGTCAATGCCGATTTACTTCGACAATAACGCAAGCAATCAAATCGAATTCGCTGCGAACATGTTACCTCTCACGGCTTTGTTAGATGCTGATGGCGAAGTGATTGAAGTCGTGCGAGGCCAAGTCTCGCCTGCTAAATTAAAGCAACTTATCGCAAAAGTATCATAATAAAAAACCATCTAGTCTCTGATGTTTAGACTAGATGGTTTTTTGTTGAGTTGGGGCAACTTGCGACAAATGGATACACGGTTTGGCGTGAGTAAAGCCCGACTCTCTTTTAATTCTACACTTTCTCCAAGTACTTCTTAAACAACGCATCATAACTTTGACCAAATCGAGGTTCGACAATACGGTACTCCCTCGGTAGTTCAATATCTTTAACGACTGCGATACTGCCCAGCGTTTCTGCATTTTTCATAACTGGAATGTATAATTTATAACCTAAGATATCCGAAATCAACTGTGGGAATGCGTCAAGTTCTGTCACACCGCCCACTAAGCCGATTGCTTTAAAGTCAGTAAGTTCTTCTAAGACGCTAACGTTGTGTTTTATATTGAATATCATTCCAAGGATAATTGAGTAGAGGACCGATTCCCTTGAACTCACCCGAGTGATATCAAATAAGTTCCCCGTTGCTGCTTCATTCCATATGGGCGCCCGCTCTCCGTTTAGATATGGCACAAATATACTTTCCGTATGTGGACGTTTTGCTGCAACTAGATTCAATTCTTCGAAACTACTATTGAAAACTTTATTCGTCCAAGACAATACATCGGCCCCGTTATTACTTGGTAATCCAATTAAATATTGACCTTCCTTAATATTATAAGCGAAGTTTTGGTATTGATAGTTTAATTGCGGTTGCTTATTAATGACACGAACGGCGTGACTCGTCCCAATTGAAAGGACAGCGACATCATCGAGATCACTAAAGACATAGTTCGATGAGATTCCATCTGAAGTCCCGATTGTCACTGAAACTTCTGCATTAAACAGCGTATCCATCGCTTTTGCATTGTAATCCACCGCTTCAATTCTTGATAACTCACTTGTTTCTAAACCAATGTCGGCTAAGGTTATCGCATCCCAAGTTAGCGATTCTAAGTTCAATAATCCGCTACTTGAAGCATTACTAATATCAATCACCCATTCACCCGTTAATCGGTAGAATAGTAAATCTTTTAAAGAACCGACCCGTTTACCCTTTTCATATACACTTAATAATTTAAAGTACGGATTCATACTATGGATGGGTGTTCCAGTTCGGTTGTACTGAATCGTTAATGCTTCGTCGCTTTGCTTTTTAATAATTTCAGCTCCGCGAGTATCTGCCCAAGTCAAGACGCCTCCTGATAACGTACCGTCCTCATTGATTAACTGAACACTATGCATGGCTGTTGTGAGGATGATTTCTAATTGCTCTACTTCATTTACGATAATCAAATGCTTGATGCCATCCAACACATTTTCCCAGATTTCTTCAAAATCCATCTCAAAGATTGTGTCGTCATTATTAATATTTAAATGTGGGTATTTCACCATATCGACAACATGGTAATCTGAATTAAATAAATTAATTTTGATATTCGTTGTACCGATGTCGACACTTGCTGTATATTCGCTCAATATTCCTTATGCCCCCCAAAGTTATAGCGCATGGCTGATAGGACTTGGTTTGAGAATGGTTGATCTGTTAATGACGCATTGCTTTTCATAAGTGATAAAGAAATAACCGGTGTTGGGATTTCTTCTTGTAATGCTTCGCCAACCATCCATTTTGCTTCGCCTGAGGCATGCACTTTCTGATTAAATTGTGTGAGTTGCGTATCTTTCGCTAACTCTTCATGAATATTATCCATTAATGCAGATTCGATCACCGAACCCTAGCTCCAATTATGTGTGACTTAAATTAAGTCAAGATCAAACTGTTCTTTGTGTATTTAAAAGCTCTTAACCTTCTGCGATTACTTGCATCATACCATATTCAAGCCCCTTATGGACTATTTTAATAATATCCACTTCCAAGTTCGGGGTAAAAATCCATCACGATGTCGGCTTCTTTTAAGATTCCTTCTAAATCATTCATTGTGGCTTTAGTAGGCTCTCTAGCGGGTAATAGTAGAAAGATAATATTCTGCTTTTCTACTACTGAAAGTTCCTGAATACAAGCGATATAAGTCAGTTTGTTATCCACATATATCTCAGACATATTAGGATTGATGTCGAAACCATTAATAACCTTTCCTTGTTTAACTCATTGATTTTCTGAAAGAAAGCATTCAACTCAAAGCGTTCACGATCGGTAGTAACACTGAGAAAAACTGAATCTTCAAAGGTCATTTTCTGAGTTTCATTTTTATACTTGCGCCAAAGTCTTTTAACAAATTATTCAATGACTTAATATATTTTCTAATAGTCTTGTCAGATACGTCCGCTTTTTGAGCAATTTCTTTACTTGGGACAAACTGTTTCTCATGTTCAAATAAAAATTGCACAATTTGTAACTCTACATTATTTAGTTGTATATGATTCATATATATTCGACTCTCTCTAATTTCTTTATTTATATTTTTTTAAATTCTTCACCTACCATTCTAACAATCTTTATAAAAGTATTATTATAAAATTGTATTATTTTTGCGTTAAGTAAAGTGTATGCCTTACAAACGGCTCTGTAAAGGTTTTCATAAACTGTCATTTTCCACTAAGAAGTGGAACTTTTTATCTAAGACTTGTCATTACCTCTTTCAACCGGATTTAATTGCATAATAAAATAACCCTAAGATAAGTCAAAGTCAAAATAAAAACCCCACTAAAGTATTTCACTCTAGTGAGGTTTCTGATTATATACTCTTCAATTTTTCTTGTTTTCTAAGGCGTCTGGCTGTGATTTCATTTTCAATTAATTTAACGACCATGAATCCAAGTACAATAGCACCTGCAGTCCATAACACGTCCATCACATAGTTCATACCGGCCATGTAATTCTCTTCCACGACCGAGCGAACGGCCATATAAGCAGCTCCTCCGGGGACAAGTGGCACAATAGCTGGTGTGTTTAAAGTGATGACTGGTAGTCGTAATTTTCTAGACAAGACGATACAGATCAAACCAATCACAACGGATCCAACAAAATTCGAAATCGCTAAATCATCAATAGCACGGTTAATCGCCCAGAAGCTCACCCAGCCTAAGGTTCCAGCAATCCCCCCAAAGAAAACCCCTCTTCGAGGACCATTTAATATAATTCCAAAAGATACACTGGCTATAAAACTAAAGATAATTTGTTCAATAAATTCAGTCATTCGCTAACTCCTTAAGAAAACCATTGTAAAGTCATCGCAATACCAATACCGATGACCGTAGAAATCAAAATTGCTTCAACTACACGAACCATACCAGTCAGTAAATGCCCTTCGAATAAGTCTCTCATTCCTGAAGTGATAGCTAGACCGGGAACGAGTGGCATAATACAACCGATAATTAAACTGTCCAAATTAGCGACAAACCCCATTCGGTAACATAGCACTGAGGTAATCGAAATTAAGAAAGATGCTATTAAATCATTGATGAATTTCATCTCTGTTCGAACATAAATACGGTTAGATGTGAAGTAACCCAGTGACCCGATAATAAAAGCCGTTAAAACATCACTGTATGCACCGCCTAATAAAAGCATTAAAGATAAACTTGCTAAACCTGCTGCAAGCATTCGGTAATATTTGTTAAATTCGGGTGTTTGTAAATCCACTGATTGCAGTGCTTTATACAAATAAATTAAAGAAATTTCACCTTTAGCATACATACGTGAGTAACGGTTTGTTGCATCAATTTTCTCTAAATTTATTGAACGATTGCGAGCTTGAGTCATTTGAGACGTCGATTCATCATTAATACTCATAAAAATTCCGGTCGCAGTCACATAGCTTTCCGTGTCGAATTTCTTACTATTTTTTGCAATTCTTTGCATCGTATCTTCTACACGATAGGCTTCTGAACCTGATTCCATCATAATTCGTCCTGCAAGTAAGGTTGTTTTTAGCAGTAAATTTTTATTATCCATCAAGATCACCTCTTAGTACAAAGGATAACATAAAATCCAATTCTTGCATTAGAACTCGCTTTAATTCTTAAGAGATGTCACTTCCACTGATTCCTGATGCGTATTCTCTTGGGTATCTTTTTCCACCAATAGTCGCAAACCATTAAGAATGACTAATATTGTTGAGCCTTCGTGAAAGACGACTCCCATCGGCAAGTCAAGAATTCCAATGATATTTAATATGACAAGTATCACAATCACAGAAATTGAGAAGAGGATGTTTTGTTTAATGATGCGATTCAATTTCCCGCTAAGTTCATAACTATAGAAAAGTTTGGCTAAGTTATTCTTAACAATGACAACGTCAGCCGATTCCATAGCAACAGAAGAACCAGAACCCATCGCAATACCAATATCCGCTCCGGCAAGCGCTGGCGCATCATTAATACCATCGCCAATCACCCCAACGACGTGGCCCGCTTGATGTTCCATCTGCACGCGTTTGATCTTATCTTCGGGTAAGCAGGATGCTTGGAATGATTTAATACCGACTTCGTCTGAAACCAGTTTCGCCACTTTGGGATTATCACCGGTAATAAGTTGTACGTCGACTCCTTCTTTTTGAAATTGTCTAACAGCGTATTTTGCTTCACTGCGCACTTGGTCTGCTAGTACTAAGTAGCCGACAATCTCTTGCCCTTGACCAACGAAGATCGTTGTATAGCCTTGTTCAATTTGCTTACGGTAACCATTGGGATCATTAAATGTGTCAAAGTAAGACGGTTTCCCTACGACAATATCGCCTTTTTGCATACCGACGGCAACAATCTCTTCAACCATTTCATTTTGGTCCACGCTATCGAGGGATAAATCGCTGTATGATGTACTAATGGCTTCCGCTATCGGATGGCTAGACGTCTGTTCCATAAAGACGACTTCTTTCAGAATCCGTTCGGGCACTTGATAGTCCACCACTTTGAATTCTCCAAACGTTAACGTCCCCGTTTTATCAGAAAGTAAAATATCCATGGTGTTCAAGGCTTCCATCGCTGCCCCACCTTTGAATAGAATCCCATTCTTAGCCCCATTACTAATCGCCGATAAAGTTGCTGGTGTGGCTGAGGCTACTAATGCACACGGACTGGCAACTGTGAGTAGCACCATCCCGCGATAAAAGGCATCCTGAAATGACATTGATCCAATCAGCATTAATAATATGATAAATACCGGTACTGCAAGCAAGACACCAATGACATATTTTGATTCGAGTCGGTCAATCATCCGCGATATTTGTGACGGACGACTTTGAGCTTCTTCAACCATTCGTACAATATTTGAAAAGACGGTTTCTTTGCTTGTTTTACTGACTGTGAGGTAGATAGAATTCCCTTCATTAATTGTCCCCGCAAAGACTTCTTCACCTTTGTCTTTCTCGACTGGTAAGGATTCCCCTGTTAAAGCCGCTTCATTGACAGTTGTTGTTCGGTCAAGGTAGCCATCGATGGGTAGTTGAAACCCTTTCGCTACCACAACAACTTCTCCAACGCTTAACTGAGACGTTGGCACCTCAACGACATCGCCGTTTTCCTTTAATAATTGGGCTGTATCAGGCACCTGCCCCATGAGTTCCTCAATCGCTCTAGTCGATTTATTCATTGCGAAATCTTCTAAGAATTCTGCACCCGCGAAGATGAATAGGAGCATCGCTCCTTCAGATTCATAACCAATCAACAAAGCACCAATAGCAGCGAGTACCATTAATAAATCGACATTCGGTGATTTATCTTTTAAAGTTTCAATGACCGCATCCTTGGTCGCAAAGAAACCTAAGAAAAAGATTGCTGCATAAAAGAACAGGCGACTTAAAACTGGATTCGTAAATGAAATAAAACCTAACACTAGTAAAATAGTACCGATTAACAGAAATTGACCTTCACGTTGTTTTAAAATGTAAGACATCATTTTTAACACATCCATTCCTTATAATAAAATTTTATGCCTTATATCTATTATACACCAAAACACCCTAAGAATGTCGTCTTTTAGGGTGTTTGGACCATTAATTTATTGGTCACTATATAGTAATAAATCATCTACATCGACTATTTTAATTTTCTTGGGCGTTAATTGTTCGATTAACCCTGCTTGTTCAAGTTCCTTGAATTTTCGACTGATTGTTTCTGGTGTTGTTCCTAAGTATGAAGCGATATCTTTTCGCGTCATTTCTAACTCAATGATTTGTTCTGAAGCTGGGCCTACCACATTTTCAGCTAGAAACATTATCAATCGGTTTCCGACCTGGTCTTCAGCCACTTTAACCGTTTGTCTTTCTGAACTTTCAAGCCGTTGCGACATTTCTGCGAGTAGTTTCATTGTTATGGTTGGATAGTCAGTTAAGAACGCTTGGATATCTGCTTGACCAATCGTACAGACTACAGTGTCTTGAGTTGCTTGCGCATAGGCTTCGTGGACGCCGCCAGGGTTAAAAATCGTCCACTCTCCCATGAAATCTCCGGGGTGTAGAATGCGAATTAGTTGTTCTTTTCCTGATTCAGATAATAGAAAGATTCGGACTTTCCCTCGATTCACTATATATAAGGTATCGTCTTTTTCTTGCGCTCGGAATAAATAATCACTTCGTTTAAACACTTTTGTCGTCGCTCGCTCTGCTATCTTATCCATCGCATCGTCTTCTAAATGATTAAAAATCGGCACGAGGCGAATGCAAGCTGCATGGTTTCCGGGTTCATGGTGGTGATGGTGGTGTTGACTCATAATTTGCTTCCTCCTATATATACTCTTTTCTTTATAGATAGTATACCACCTAATTCTTTTTGAAATCTTGATGTCGGTCAATTCTTTATTTTGCAAGCCACTCTATACTAGTATTTGTAAGGCAAACAAATATTACTTGGAGGTAAAAAACTATGCAAAGATTTATTTTGAGTCAAAAAAAGCTCATTACTTTACTCAGTGGAATTTTAATTGCGATTGGTTTCTTTAGTCACTTTGTCTTGAATAATGCCATATTATTCAATGTTACTTTCATTATTGCTTCAATTCTTGGTGTTCTACCGATTGCTTTTCAGGCCTATCAAGCCCTGAAGGTAAAAGTCGTCAGTATTGATGTGCTTGTTACGATAGCGGTTATTGGCGCCTTCTTAATTCAAAACTATGAAGAATCAGCCATTGTTACTTTCCTATTCCTATTCGGATCGTATTTAGAACAAAGAACTTTAAATCAAACGCGTTCAGCAATTAAAGAGTTAACCAATATGGCGCCAGAGAGCGCCTTACTTTTAACAGACAGCGGCGAGTTTGAAATGGTTGATGTGGATGAAGTTGATGAAGGCGACACTTTGCTCGTAAAGACTGGAGCCAAAGTGCCTGTGGATGGAACAGTTCTCAGTGGTGAGGGCCACATTAATGAAGCAAGTATTACTGGTGAAGCTGTTCCCGTGACAAAGCAACTCAATTCGAAAGTCTTTGCCGGAACGATGTTAGAAAATGGGACACTTCAAATCCGTGCAGATAAAGTTGGAGAAGATACAACTTTCGGTAAAATTATTGAAATGGTTGAAGAAGCACAAGACTCTAAGTCAGAAGCTGAACGCTTTATCGACCGCTTCTCAAAATACTACACACCGATTGTATTACTCCTGGCAGTTATCGTTTGGATTTTCACACGAAATATTGAGTTAGCCATCACAATTCTAGTTCTTGGTTGTCCAGGTGCCTTAGTCATTGGAGTACCCGTGTCAAACGTTGCTGGAATTGGGAACGGCGCGCGTAACGGTATCTTATTAAAAGGGAGCGAAGTCATTCACGACTTCAGCCGCGTTGATACTATTGTTTTTGACAAAACTGGAACACTCACAGTAGGAAATCCTGAAGTCGCTGAACGATTGAGTTACGGGGATGACGACGATTTAACTCTACGTTACTTAGCAAGTGTGGAAAATGAATCAGATCACCCGTTAGCTAAAGCCATTTTAAATGATATTGGCTCAGTATCATTCTTACCTATTGGCCAGACTGATGTTGTTAAAGGTGGCGGGATTGTCGCTCACATTAACCAAAAACGTGTCGCTGTCGGAAACCCTGCATTAATGGAGAAAGAACAAATTTCTTTAACTGGCAAGATGCAAGCGGA
This sequence comes from Ruoffia tabacinasalis, assembly GCF_005864045.1. Taxonomy (GTDB): domain Bacteria; phylum Bacillota; class Bacilli; order Lactobacillales; family Aerococcaceae; genus Ruoffia; species Ruoffia tabacinasalis. The sequence goes on from NZ_VBSP01000038.1 coordinate 20,684, forward strand.
TATTGAGCGTCTTGAAAGAAATGGGAACTCAATAGTTATTACAGCTGTTGATGGTCTTGTGAAATACGTCATGGGAATCCGTGACCAAATCCGTCCAGGCGTAAAACAAGATCTACAAAAACTCAAAGACTTCGGCGTGAAAAACTTAGTCATGCTATCGGGTGACAACCAAGGTACTGTTGATTTAGTGGCAAAACAACTTGGTTTAACTCAAGCGCACGGTCATATGTTACCTGAAGATAAATCAGCTCATATCAAGAAATTACAAGAACAAGGTCAAATCGTCGCTTTCGTCGGAGATGGTGTAAACGATAGCCCGTCACTTGCCTTAGCAGATATTGGAATTGCAATGGGTAGCGGAACCGACGTGGCGATCGAAACTTCAGATGTTGTTCTAATGAACTCAGACTTCAGCCTCCTGCCACACGCTTTAGGTTTAACACGTGCTACTGCTCGGAATATGACACAAAATATTATCATTGCAATTGGTGTCGTTGCCATCTTAGTTGCGAGTCTATTCTTTAGTAACTGGATGAATATGTCGATTGGAATGTTAGTCCATGAAGCAAGTATTTTAGTTGTTATTTTCAATGGAATGCGCTTATTAAGATACCGTCTTAAAGATTCATCAAATAAAATGGAATTAAAATAAAATGCTACTCAAACAGCAAAATGAGAAAAAGAAAGAGGATAAAAAATGACAAAATTTAATGATTATATCAACACAAACGCAGAGAAATTAGACTTATACACTACAGCCATCACACGTGCACACGGAAAGAATCACCCTGAAGCCTTTGATGTTCGCGATATCTATGTTCGTATTCAAGACAAAACTCAAGCCGCTGAAGAGGAACAACCGGATCTAAATACAGAATTCACAACCCTTAGAGAAATTTCTGATAACTACACAATCCCTGATGATGTTTGCGGAACGTATGCGGCTGTTTACACCATGTTAAAAGAAGCCGACTCACTTTATTTAAGTTAAATCTTGACCGTCGTCAATGACACCTCATTCAAAATAGCTTAAACTATATATAGAATAAAAAAGAAAAAGGAGAATGTATTATGTCACAAGGAATTATTACTCTAGAAACTCTTTCATGTCCATCATGTCTACAAAAAATTGAAGCAGCTGTTAAAGCACTTAACGGTGTTGACGAAGATAGTCTGAAAGTCCTATTCAATTCAAGTAAAGTTAAAGTGAAATTCGATGACCAAGCACTACAGATCTCAGATATTGAAAAAGCCATCGAAGATATGGGCTACCCTGTAATTAAATCAGTTGTCAAAGCAGCTTAAGACATAAAAAAAGCATCCGGAAAGTTAGATTCCGGATGCTTTTTTGTTTGTAGAGGGTTTGGGTGGTGACTTGTGCCAAATGGCTAGTTCATTTGGCTTGAGTTCGACCAACTCAGGACAAACCGCATCTCCATTTGGCTTGAGTTCGACCAACTTAAGACAAACCGCAAGTCCATTTGGCTTGAGTTGGAGCAACTAAAGACAAACCGCTGTCAAGTCCATAATCTTGTGTAAAAGTCTCAATGTAGTTATATCATCTGGTCATCATGCACATTACACTTGTAAGAATGTCCGAGCGTTATTTTCCCAATTTTCGTGGAAATCAATTAATATCGAA
>NZ_VBSP01000039.1 GCF_005864045.1 Ruoffia tabacinasalis
TTAAAGATGAGAACACAACACAAACTATCGTTGCATAGAGAGACACTTAAACATAGGAATAAAAAAAGAGCCAAGGTGACTGCGTCACCTGGCTCCTCGGTCCACCAACATCAAAAATTCATGAACCTGTTTTTCTAAATAACCGCGGTATTGATTTATGATAACGAATCAATTTGAAATATTGGGGAAGCAATTTTTTATTTTATTCCTAACTGTGCTATAATGTGATAAGTATATTATCAAAATGAAATTAACTAAATAAAGAGGTGTCAAATGAGTAAAATAAAAATAATCCCGTTAGGTGGGGTGCGTGAAGAAGGTAAAAACCTTTACGTGGTAGAAGTGAATGAGTCAATCTTTGTTTTGGATTGCGGACTAGTCTTTCCAGAAGAAGAATTACTTGGTATCGATGCAGTCATTCCAGATTTTACATACTTAGTTGAAAAGAAAGATCAAATCGTTGGGATTTTCCTGACACATGGTCATGATGATGCGATGGGTGCATTACCATATCTATTAGAGAAAGTTGATGCGCCAGTATTCGGAACAGAATTAACAATTGAATTAGCAACGATTTCAGCTAAATCACAAGGTTTACATCAACATATTGAGAACTTCTTCAAGATTGATGAAGATGTTGAGATTGAATTTGAAGATGCGACTGTAAGTTTCTTCAGAACCACACATACAATTCCAGGTTCTCTTGGTATTGTTGTCTCAACGGATGAAGGTTCAATTGTTTATACAGGAGACTTTAAATTCGATCCAAGTTTTTCAGAACAATACAGTACAAACTATGGTCGTTTAACTGATATTGGTGAAGCGGGTGTTTTAGCTTTACTAAGTGATTCAGCCGATGCAGAGAATGCGATTCAATCAGTCAGTGATAAGAAGATTACTGCTGACATGACTGAAGTTTTCCGTAATGAAGACGGACGTGTTATCGTTGCTTCAATCGGAAGTAATATCTCACGTATTCAGCAATTATTTTATGCTGCTAAAAATTCAGGTAGAACAATCTTCTTAGCAGACGACCAATTATACAAAATTGTTGACATTGCGATTCAATTAAATCAGATTGAAATCCCAAGTAAAGACATTATCGGACAAGTGAAAGATCTAAATAACACGCCTGACAACGAAGTCATTGTGTTAGAAACAGGTGACGTTGGCGAACCAATTAAAAATGTTCAATTAATGGCGACAAAACGTCATTCATTAATCAATATTAAAGATGGTGATTTAGTTTACCTAGCTACAACACCTTCAATTGCGATGGAAACAGTCATTGCCAAAACAAAAGATATGATTTACAAAGCGGGCGGAACAGTTAAGTCTGTAACAGATAACTTTAAAACATCTGGTCACGCGAGTCAGTCAGATTTAAAATTAATGATGAACTTTATCAAACCTAAATTTGTTATCCCTGTTAACGGTGAATCAAGAATGTTAGCCGCACACGCACGTTTAGCAAATGAAGTAGGTTATGAAGATAATCAAATTTTCTTACCGTACATCGGAGATGTTATTGAGTATAACAAAGGTAAAATGACGATGACTGCCCAAGTACCAGCCGGAAATGTTCTTATAGATGGTATTGGTGTTGGTGATATCGGTAACGTCGTTTTACGCGATCGCCGTATCTTAAGTGAAGATGGAATCTTTGTGGTTGTTGCTACGATTTCACGTCGTTTAGGTCGCGTACTAGTCGGACCACAAATTACTTCTAGAGGTTTCGTATATATGAAGACAAGTATTGATTTAATTGAAGCTTGTTCAGATATGACCTTAGATATATTAGATGAACATTTAAATGGTGATAATTTTGACTGGAGTGAACTAAAAGGGGATCTTCGTGAAAAAATCGGTAAATACTTATATAAAGAGACTCAACGTCGTCCGGTTGTCTTACCAATTATTATGGAAGCTTCAAATTATCAACCTAATAAAGAAGAAAAATAGGGGAGGTATAGAATGAATCAACGTACAAGAAGTATGCTATTGGATAGTTTATATGCGATTGTTCTAGGTTTAATTTTAGCTGTTGCTGCACAATATGTTAGCTCATTCATACCAGGTGATTATTCAGGCCTAGCGATGCTTCCATTAATCTGGTTAGCGCTACGTTATGGTTCACCACTTGCTATTATTTCTGCTTTACTGACAGGATTAATTGTTGGCTTTACACGACAAGGATTTACGGATTGGTTATCAGTCCTCCTTGAAGAAGCTTTACCTTTATTATCTGTAGGTTTTGCTGGATTATTCGCAAAATACACGCAAAAAACCCTAAATAACCGTCGATACTCATCTACTTACTTAAACATATTTACGGGTGCCTTACTTTCGACAGCGAGTTATATGTTTATCAAATTCTGGTTAACACCTTTAGCCTTAGATGAGATTAGTTTACTACAAATTAATGGTTGGGAATTTTGGTTAAGTTTAGTTGTGGTTTGGTTAATTATTGGCTTAGTTATCTTAATTATGGCTCGTAGTAATCCAAAACTAATTATCCCTAAGCGAACAAAATATTTATCTCGAAAAGAAACATCATCATTACTAAATGATTAATAAATTAAATGAAGTGTTGGTTATTATTATTGCCAACACTTTTTTATTTGATAAAAAATGACAAAAGAACAAGACCACCAATTGTTTGCGGGGATTGTGCAAACAATTGGTGGTCTATGAGTTCTAAGCAGCGTTGGCAGACGCAGTTAGAATTTGTTCTAAAGATAGTATGTAAGATCGCTTTGAATTAACTTCACTAATTGCAATGCGACGATTATGTTGAACGGTCGAAACGACGTTTGCTAAAACAGTCTTTTGTTCAATCTCTTGTTGAGAATCGTAGTATTCAAATGTGATTTCGACAGGATCGAGCGTCACATAATGTTGATGTAATAACTTCTCTACTTCATATAGAGGCATTATAAATCGTTTATCTTGTTTAATCTGAGTATTTAAAAAGGGTTTGAAGAAGCGCTGAACAGTAGTTACAAGATTAGAATTGGGTTTGATAGGTAATTCCATGAATGTCACTCCTTTATCCGAACAGATGTTTGTATTTATAGTATACGAACAAACGTTCCCTTTGTCAACACTTTCTTAAAAACAAAAGAATTTGAAATAAAATTCATAAAGTAATACAATAGATAAACAAAATTGAGTAATGAGAGGTTAATTTATGAGCGAAAATAATATGTCTCGTCGAAACATCCATCGAGGAAGACCTAAGAAAAGAAAAAAAGGATGTTTAATTTTCTTTATTATCATCATTGTTCTACTCATAGGAGCAGGCGCTGTAGGTGCTTATTTTTATAATAACGTTGTGAACACGGTAGATGTGATTCAACAAAGTAGACCTGAAGAACAAGTGAATTTACGTGATGAGGATGAACCAGATCCTGAAGTCAGTCGTATTCAAAATAAAGAACCATTTTCAATGTTAATATTAGGGGTTGAACCTTCAACCAATGATAATTTAGAAGAAGGTCAATCTGATATTATGGTTGTTGCCACAGTGAATCCTGAAGAAGAAAGTGTGGTTATGACAAATATACCTAGCAATACACTCACTGAAATTGCAGGACAAGAATCAGAAGGTATGATTCGAGAGGCGTATGAAACAGGTGGGTTATCGACAACCGTTAATACTGTGCAAGATTTACTAGAGATTCCGATTGATTATACGTTGACAGTGAATCTGAATGGACTTGCTGATATTATTGATGCGATTGGTGAAGTACCAGTGACTGCTACTGAAACCTTTGATCAAAAAGGGTATAGCTTCGTTGCAGGTGAAACGTATAATATGGACGGGGAAATGGCCTTAGCTTATATTGGTGATATTGATGAAGCGATTGAATCAGCTAATCGACAAGATAAAGCAAGACAAGTTGTCAGTGCGATTGTTCCACAAATTAGTCAAATTGATTCACTAGCGAGCATTCCTAAACTCCTTGGTAGTCTAAATGGTAATGTATTAACGAATCTATCTTTCAAAGATATTCAAACAATCGCCTTGGATTATCGTCAAATAATTACGAATGTGGAAACAGTACAGTTAGAAGGAAATTCTGAAACGATTGATGATGTAACTTACGAAGTATTAGATAGTAATACACTTACAAACATTCAAGAACAGTTAAAAGCATTGTTAGAGCAATAAAGAAACGCATGAAATTTCTTGATTTTATTTCAAGAAGAATTAAGATATGTTATGATATTAGTTATAGACATATAGAGTTTTATTTTGGAGGTAAATATGAGTGACACAAGAGGGTTATTAATTGTATTATCAGGTCCATCTGGAGTTGGAAAGGGAACTGTTAGAGCTGCAATTTTTAAGAATAATATTTATAACTATGTATATTCAGTTTCAGCTACGACTCGCCAAATGAGACCAGGTGAAGTAGATGGTGTCGATTATTACTTTACCTCACGTGAGGAGTTCGAAGAGCTAATAGAGGAAGATGCTTTGCTTGAGCACGCAGAATATGTTGGGAATTATTATGGTACACCAATTAGAGCGATTGAAGACAATCTGTCTAAAGGCCATGATGTGTTTTTAGAAATTGAAGTTCAAGGTGCAATGAAAGTTAGAGAAAGAATGCCTGATGGGATTTTCATTTTCTTAGCACCACCTAATCTCAACGAATTAGAGTCTAGAATTACTGGACGCGGGACTGATAATCAAGAAATCATTTATGAACGCATGCAAAAAGCACGTGAAGAAATTGACATGATGAAACATTACGACTATGTTGTCGTAAATGATGAAGTTGATTGTGCAGTAAACAAAGTAAATGGTATAATACAAAGTGAACATTTAAAAGTTTCAAGAGTCGTTGATCAAATTAAATTACAAATACATAATTATTTTCAAAAAGGGGAGTAATCCATCATGATGTTATATCCATCAGTTGACAAATTAGTTGAAAAAGTTCCATCAAAATATAGCTTAATTATCCTTGCGAGTAAACGCGCGCATGAAATGCAATTATACAAGCATGAAATGTTAGATTCATACGAAGCAATCAAACCAGTTGGAAGAGCGTTAGAAGAAGTTGTTTCTGGCGACTTACAAATCAAAGAACAATAAAAATCGAAGCTACTATGAAAGAATTTATACTACTTTCATAGTAGTTTTTTGTCATATGTTACAAATTTTTTAGAAGGAGGGGAAAGAATGATAGTGAAAGTTGTCATTGATATACCAGCGAAGCAAGTGAATCGCTCTTTTGATTATGCAGTGCCAAAAGATTGGGAATCTGCGATTAAACTAGGTAGCCGAGTTCAAGTACCTTTTGGCAATATGAAACGAACAGGCTTTGTCGTTGATATTGCGGACGAGACCGAATTTAACGGAAAACTCAAACCGATCCATAGTATTATGGATTATGATGTGTTCTTAAATGAAGAATTAATTGAATTGAGTGATTATTTAGCTGAGTATCTTCAATGCTTCCGAATTTCAGTTCTTCAAGCAATGTTACCGAGCTTACTCAAGGCAAAGTACGATGCTATCGTTCAAATTCATGATCCTGTTCTATTTAGTGAAAAAGTTGGATCATGGTATCAAAATGAAACAAGCATTGACCGAAAAGAATTGGAAGATAGAATTTCTCCCAATGCAATCAGTCAATTAAAAAAAGAAAATATCATTTCTATAGAATACCAAGTTATTAACCAAACGACGCAAAAAACTAAAACAATGATTAAAACAAACTTAAATAAAGACCAATTAATGAATGCTTTAGAAAAGACAAGCCAAAGAAGCTTTAAGCAACGGGCGATACTAGAATACTTCATTAATAATCAAGCTATCGAAAGCATTGAAAAAAACACTTTAATGACAGAATTAGAAGTATCCAATGCGACAATAAATTCAGCCATCGATAAAGAATGGATTACGACATTTAAAGAAGTTGTCTATCGTGATCCACTGAAGGACGTGTCTTTTCAAACGAGTTCATCAAAAACGTTACTACCTGAACAGCAGAATGCGTATGATTTAATTAGTCAAAGCGTTGATAACAAACAAGCGGATACGTATTTAATTGAAGGAGTAACCGGGAGTGGGAAGACAGAAATTTACTTGCAATTAATGGACAGAGCCTTACAACAAGGCAAATCTGCTTTATTACTCGTACCAGAAATTTCGTTAACACCACAAATGGTGGAACGCGTGGTCAGTCGCTTCCAAACTGGTATTGCAGTATTGCATTCTGGTTTATCTATCACTGAAAAATATGATGAATGGCAACGGATTATTAAAGGCGAAGCAAAAATCGTCGTAGGGGCGAGATCATCAATCTTTGCTCCTTTAGAAAATATTGGAATCATCATTATAGATGAAGAACATGAAACGACTTATAAGCAATCTGATAATCCACGTTATCATGCGAGAGATGTTGCGAGATGGCGGAGTGACTATCATGATGCCCCCTTAATACTGGGAAGTGCGACACCGTCTTTAGAAAGCCGTGCGCGAGCTCAAGTCGGTAACTATCACTTAATCCACCTGGAGAATCGGGTCAATCAAATGCCGATGCCACCTGTGGATATTATTGATATGACCCAAGTTGAGTTGAGGGAAACGGCGAATGAATTATCTCCAGAGCTTATTGAGAAGATTCAAGATCGACTCGATAAGAGGGAGCAAGTTGTATTATTACAAAACCGTCGCGGTTATGCCTCTTACTTACTATGTCGCGAATGTGGTTTTATTATGCAATGTCCTAGATGTGATATTTCTCTAACCTATCATAAGTTTGATAACCAAATGAAGTGTCACTATTGTGATTACCATGAACCTTTACCGACGCAATGTCCGAGCTGTCAATCACCGCACATTCGTACTCATGGTATCGGAACACAAAAGGTAGCCGAAACGTTAGAAGAAATATTTCCAGAAGCGAAGGTGACGCGAATGGATAATGATACAACTCGCCGTAAAGGCCAACATCAAAAATTACTAGATGAGTTTTCAAGTGGGCAATCGAATATTCTATTAGGAACGCAAATGATCGCTAAAGGCTTAGACTTTGAGAATGTAACCTTAGTAGGAGTCATCAATGCTGATACAGCGCTTAATTTACCTGATTTTAGGGCAAGTGAACGGACTTTCCAACTATTAACTCAAGTGAGTGGAAGAACCGGACGTGGGCGCTTAGCAGGTGAAGTGGTGATCCAAACGTATAATCCTGAACACTATGTGATTCAATTTGCAAAAACGCACGATTATGAAAACTTCTTCCGCTTTGAGATGAAGCGACGACATCTGACTAATTATCCGCCTTATTACTTTACGACCTTACTGACAGTATCTAGTAAGCATCAAGGGAAGGCGAGTCAATTGGCCTATGATTTAAAAGCTCAGTTATATAATCCTGAACTTGAAAGGAAAGAGCAATTATATATTATTGGTCCAAATCGGAATAATATTTCGAAAATTAACAATTATTACTATTTTAATTTACTTTTAAAATACAAAGACAAAACTACTATTCAAAGACAATTGGATGATATTTTGAATAATACACAACAAAAGGCAACACAAGGTGTGTATGTAAATATTGATCATGAACCACAATATTTTAGTTAGAAAGGATATGTATATGCATAAGATAATTTTTATGGGGACACCAGATTTCTCTGTTGAAGTATTGGAAGGGCTAGTGAATGATGCGAATTTGGAGGTTGTAGGTGTAGTCACTCAACCCGATCGACCTGTCGGGCGTAAAAAAGTATTAAAGCCGACACCAGTGAAGGAACTCGCATTAAAACATGACATCCCAGTCTATCAACCTGAAAAAATTAGAGGGTCCCAAGAAGATGAAGAGTTAAAAACTTTAAATGCTGACCTTATAGTTACAGCAGCGTATGGGCAATTTGTACCTAATGATTTAATTGAAGCACCAAAATATGGAGCAATTAATGTCCATGCGTCACTACTGCCTAAATACCGTGGTGGGGCACCAATTCATTATGCTTTATGGAATGGGGATAAAGAAACGGGAATTTCAATTATTTATATGACTAAAAAGATGGATGCAGGAGATATCTTATCTCAACGCGCCATTGAAATTAAGGCAACAGATGATGTAGGTAAATTATTTGAGTCTCTTGCTGTGGTAGGTAAAGAATTATTATTAGATACTTTACCTGCAGTTTTTGCTGGCGAAGTCCAAGCAACACCGCAAGTGGAAGAAGAAGTTGTCTTCTCTCCAACAATTACTAAAGAACAAGAGCGAATTTCTTGGGATTTAACTGCTCAAGAAGTGGATAATCATGTTCGTGCCTTTAGACCATTCCCATCGACATATACGCTATTAGATAATAACCGTGTTAAAATTTGGGCGGGTGAACCTGTAACATATAAAGGCGAATCCGGCGAAATTGGTGAAGTGGTTGCAGTTGAAGACAATAAATTAATTGTTCAATGCGGAGATAATTCATTTTATGGAATTAGCGAATGGCAAGAAAGTGGAAAAAAACGACTTTCAATTGAACAATGGTTGAATGGGAATAAGCCAGAGGCTATAATAGATAGCGTGTTCGAAAATAAATAACGATAGGAGGAACGAGTTTTGAAAATTAAGCAACGAAGTAAAAAACAATTAAATAAAAATTTACGTTGGCACTCACTCGTTCTACTCGATAAAATTGAAAATCATAATGAATTTTCAAATGTAGTGATAGACGAATTTTTACAAAATACACCTTTAGATGAAAGGGATAATCGATTAGTTGTCCAAATTGTATACGGAGTTATCCAAAACAAATTAACGATTGATTATTACTTAGCACCTTTCGTATCAGGTAAGAAACTTGATGACTGGGTTTCCACATTACTAAGACTTTCTGTATATCAGTTAGTATTTTTAGATCGAATTCCGAGTCATGCGGTAGTTAATGAAGCCGTTCAAGTAGCTAAAGTGAACGGTCATGGGGGCGTAGGGAATTTTGTAAATGCAATCTTGCGTCGTTTTATTCGAACGGATCGATTGGATATTGATGCGATTGAAGATTTCACTGAACGCTTAAGTGTGAAATACAGTATTAGTCCTTGGATTGTAGATTATTTCTTGAAACATCAAACGCATGAAGAAGTTGAGAACTTATTAGAAAGTTTACAAGAAGTTCCATTTATCTCTGCACGTGTAAATACAAGTAAGAAGTCTAGAAAAGAAGTCATGGAATCACTTTATAGTGAAGGTTATGACACTGTAGAAAGTGATATTTCACCCGTAGGTATTCGTTCTATGAACGGTAATCTCATTCATTCAACGGCTTTTAAAGAAGGTTGGTTAACAATTCAAGATGAATCATCGATGTTAGTAGCTCCTTTAGGTCATATTAATGGAGATGAAGAAATATTGGATGCATGTTCTGCACCAGGTGGGAAAGCGACACATATCGCGACACTATTAGAAACAGGACATCTGACAGGCTTAGACTTGTCAGAACCCAAAATTAAGCGAGTAAATGAACATATGGATCGTTTGGGACTTTCACAAAGAGTGACATTAAATGTGGAGGATGCGTCAAAACATCAGCCTACAGACGGTCAATTATATGATAAAATATATTTAGATGCACCTTGTTCTGGCTTAGGTTTAATGAGACGTAAACCTGAGATTAAATATGATAAATCATATGAAGATATACAAGAATTAGCACAAATACAAACCGAATTAATTAATCATGTATCAACATTATTAAAACCAGGTGGAGAAATTATATATAGTACTTGTACAATGTCTTATGAGGAAAATGAAGAAATCGTTCAATCATTTTTAAACGCTCATGATAATTTTGTACAAAGTCCAATTTCAGCTGAAAAAGATAATATTAAAGCAGATTTAATTACCGATGAAGGTAATATTCGAGTTTGGCCACAACAATACCATACAGATGGCTTTTTTATCTCACGTTTAGTTAAAAAAGACACAGAAGGTATTAAATAGTACAATAAAAAACTGAGGTGAAACAATGCAAATTTCGCTCCATTCAAGCGTAGGGAAACAGCGTAAGTCAAATCAAGATTATGCTGATTATTTTAAATCAGATTTTAATCAATACTTATTTGTCTTATGTGACGGAGTCGGCGGTCATCAAGCTGGTGAAGTCGCGAGTGAACTTACGACGAAATATTTAGGGAAGCAATTTAAGCAGTTGAGGAAAGAGTTAACGAAAGAAGATGCATCACAATGGATTGGAAAAGCTATTGAAGATGTAAATACTTATCTATATGAAGAATCTTTAAAAGATAGACAACTTGCAGGAATGGGAACGACGCTAGTTGTTTCATTAATTACAAAAGAGTTTGTCTTAATTGCGCATGTGGGGGACAGTCGCGCTTACGTATTCAACGAAGGCCATTTAATTCAAAAAACAGAAGACCATTCATTAGTCAATGAATTAATCCGATCAGGTGAGATTACTGAAGAAGAAGGAAATCTTCACCCACAACGAAACGTTGTCACACAATCAATTGGCGTGACACCGGATGTCGGCTATGAATTGTTGGAGTTACCAATTAATGAAGTGGAACACTTAATGCTTTGTTCTGATGGACTGACAAATATGGTGAGTCACGAAGAGATGGTTGATTTCTTCCAACAAACGGAAGACTTTGAACATTTAGCTGTATCCTTAGTTGATGCAGCAAATGAAGCTGGTGGACGAGACAATATTACGATTATTGTTGTTGGAGACATCCCTTCTTTAATCTTAGAGGATGGTGAAACGACATGATAGATATTAACTCTAAACTATCTGGACGCTACATTATTAACCAACTTGTTGGCTCAGGTGGGATGGCAAATGTTTATTTAGCCAGAGATTTGATATTAGATCGTGATGTTGCGGTTAAAGTATTACGCTTTGACTTCCAAGATAATCAAGATGCTATCCGTCGTTTCCAACGTGAAGCTATGGCGGCGAGTCAACTCTTGCATCATAATGTTGTGGAAGTTTATGATGTTGATGAAGAAGATGGCCAACAATATATTGTGATGGAGTACGTTAAAGGGAATGATTTAAAGACATTTATCCGTGAGAAATCACCTGTGTCTTTAGAATTAGCCGTTAATATTATGTCCCAAATTCTATCAGCCATTGATGTCGCACATAGACATAACATTATTCACCGTGATATTAAGCCACAAAATATACTAATTACTGAGAACAATGAAGTGAAGATCACTGACTTTGGTATTGCCGTCGTGCTATCAGATACATCATTAACACAAACAAACACATTGCTTGGTTCTGTGCATTATTTATCGCCTGAACAAGCGCGTGGTGGAAGTGCGACCGTTAAATCGGATATTTATGCTTTAGGTGTTGTTCTTTACGAATTAATCACTGGTGAAGTCCCTTATGACGGTGAGTCAGCTGTTTCGGTTGCTCTAAAGCATTTCCAAGAGGAATTCCCTCGTGTGAAAGAGCATTTAGATTATGTTCCACAAAGTTTAGAAAATGTGGTCATGCGATCAACCGCTAAATCATTAGAACATCGTTACAGTTCTGTTCAAGAAATGCTAAATGATCTAAGTACGAGTTTAAGTGTGAATCGTATGAACGAAAAACGCTTCGACCCAGAAACGGATATCGAAGATACATTAATTATGACGCCAATTAAACCAATAAGTACAGCAAGTCAAACGTTATCAAGTGTAGAAGTTAAAGAGGATTTTCAAGAGTATGAAGAGGAAATTCCTCAATATGATGAATTACCACCGATTTCTAGACCGAAGCGACTACGTAAACTGTTAATACAAGTATCTGTCGTATTATTAGTTATCTTATTGGCAGTCGGTGCGTATGCTTTATATAATCAAACGATTAGATATGTAACCGTCCCTGATGTTGAGAACTTATCTCAAGCAGAAGCGATGGCATTACTTGAAGAAGAGAACATTTCAGTTGGGAATGTGATTAATAATTGGCACGACACTGTCGTTCAAGGGAACGTTATCGAAACGGATCCTGAGATGGGCGAGCGAATTGAAAGAGACTCATCAGTCAATCTAGTCGTGAGTAGTGGGGAAGAACAAGTTCAAATCGGCGATTATGTCGGACAGAGCTATGAACCAATTCGTCAAATGTTGATTGAAGCTGGTTTTATCGTTGAACGTCAAGACTTGTTCACCAATGATGCGTCACAAACTGGGACCATCATGGCACAAAGTTTAGAACCGGGAACGCGCGTAGTTCCAGGTGAGACACCGATTACTATGACTGTAGGAAGTTATTCAGAATCAAGCACCATGCAAGATTTCTATAACTTATCCCTTGATATGGTTCAATCATTTGCGGATGGATATGGGTTAGTTGTAGATGTAGGTTATGAATACAGCGAGTTTATCCCAGAAGGACAGGTTATTAGTCAGTCACCTGAAAGCGGAACATCATTATATCCTGGTGATACAATTTCAGTTGTTGTTTCAATGGGAGCTGAAGAAGAAGAAATTAATTCTGCTTTAACTCCAGTATATATTGAATACTTACCAACGTATGAAGATAATGATGAAGAACAAGAAAATCCATTACCAAATACAATTCAAGTATTCATTGGTGATGAGTATAATAATATTACTGAAGTCGCTGAAGAATTTGAAATTACAGAGTCACAATTAATTGAATTAACTTTGTATATATCATCAAATGGTACAGGGCAATATCGAATATTGCGTGATGGTGAAGTGTATGAGGAAAGTAATAATGTTATACCACAGTAGCTGTTTCAAGGTTAAATCTTTCATATTGGAGGATTTAACCTTTTTTTAAAAGGAGGGTTTTATGCAAAAGAAAAAAGGTGTTATTTATCAATCAATTAGTGGGTTCTATTATGTGTGGTCTGAGAATCAAAGTTTTGCCACAAAACCTAAAGGTTTATTTCGACACACAAATGAAAAACCCCTAGTAGGTGATGAAGTAGTCATTGAAGTTGATGAACAAGATAGTCAGTCAGAAAGTCGTCTTATTGAAATATTACCAAGAGAAAATGAGTTAGTTCGACCAAGTATTTCGAATGTAAATTACTCAATGATTGTGACTTCATTAGTTGAACCAGATTTTTCTTATAATTTATTAGATTACTTTTTAGTTTCTATCGAATCGAACCATATTGAACCGATTATCTTATTATCTAAGTATGACTTATTAGTCGAAGCGCTTGGCCAAGAAGAAGCCGACCGAAAAGTTGAAGAAATTAAACGAGTATACGCACCCGCTGGTTATACCGTTGTGACTTTAAATAATAATGAATCAGATATTGATAAGATTAAACATTTGATAGACTCAGGCTTATACGTCATAATGGGACAATCAGGTGTTGGGAAGTCAACTCTATTAAACTTATTATTACCTGAAGCGAATATTGAAACAGGGATCATTAGTGAAGCTTTAAACCGTGGGAAACACACAACTCGAGAAGTCACATTATATCCATTTAACGATGGATTCTTAGCTGACACACCAGGTTTTAGCGCCATTGATTTTCCAGATATCGATAAAGCTGAATTAAGATTCTATTTCCCAGAGATAGCTAGGGCGGGAGAATCGTGTAAGTTCCGGTCATGTTTGCATTTAAATGAACCGGGTTGTAATGTTAAAAGCGAAGTTGAAGCGGGTGACATTGCCCAAAGTCGTTATAATAATTATGAACAAATTATGGAACGGATTGAGCAAAGAAAACCTGTTTATAAAAAGAAAAAATAGTAGGGGGATTATTTATGAAAGTTGCACCATCAATTTTAAGTGCAGATTTTAGTAAATTAGGCGCTGATTTAGTTGATATTGTATCAAATGGCGCTGATTATATTCATATCGATATGATGGATGGAAATTTTGTACCAAACTTGTCTTTTGGTCCGATGGTTATGAAGTCTATTCGACCTCTAACAGATAAAACATTTGATTGTCATTTAATGATTGAAGAACCTGAACGCTATATTGAACTTGTTGCTGAATCAGGCGCAGATATTATTTCTGTTCATGTTGAAGCAACAAAACATATTCACCGTGTAATCCAACAAATCAAACAAACTGGCACGAAAGCGGGTGTCGTAATTAATCCAGGTACGCCGGTTGGAGCAATCGAAGCAGTATTGGCAGATGTTGATCTAGTTTTAGTTATGACAGTGAATCCAGGTTTTGGTGGACAAACATTTATTCCATCAAGCTTGAATAAAATCAAGAAACTAAAAGCACTCCGTGAAGAAAATAACTACAAATATGAGATTGAAGTGGATGGCGGTATTAATGAGGACACAAGTAAGAAATGCTTAGAAGCAGGAGCAGATGTATTAGTGGCAGGTTCTTACATATTTAGTCACAATAACCGCAAGGAAGCGATCGATTCATTAAGAAATTAAGGTGTTATGATGCAAAGTAAAGAAAAAGAATACGTGATCGTATGTGGGGGCGCTGTAAAACCAGCAGTCTCAGAAATACCTAAATATGTCCAAAATCACAAAACATATTATATTGGTGTGGATGGTGGAAGTTTAAAACTTATTAAAGCTGGCTATTACTTGGATTATGCTGTCGGTGATTTTGATTCAGTGACAGAAGAAGAATTCCAATTAATTAAAGAGAATGCGACACATATTATCAAACATCCAGCTCAAAAAGATGATACAGATATGGAATTAGCTTTAGAAATCGTCCAAGAGGAGTTTCCAGATTTAGAATGTTTAATTCTAGGCGGAATCGGAGAGAAGAAAGGCCGCTTGGATCACATGCTAGCAAATATTTGGATGGTTTATCAACCAAGATTTAAAAAAAGTGTTGGAAGAATAAAGTTTATTGAAAAGAATCATGTCTTTCAATTTTTCTTCCCTGGAGAATATGAGATTAGTGCTGAAAAGATGTTACCAGATTACTTATCCATCATCACTTTAACAGCTGTAGAGCAATTAAGTATCCAAAATGCTGTTTATAATCTTGGAACTACTGATATAGGCTATCCACGTGCACTCATAAGTAATGAGTTTATCGATAAAAACCATCCGGTGAAACTATCATTCAAGCAAGGACTCGTTCTAGTTCTTAGAGTGAATGAAAGAAAGTAGGAGGATAATATGTCAAAACCAATCATTGCAGTTTACGCCATTACAAAAGATTGGCAATTAGAAGAAATCAAAGCAACAGCTAAAGACTATGATGTAAGAGTTAAAGATGAAATTAGACCCGAAGACATTAAAAATATTGAGATTGTCTATGGTTGGGAATCTGAATTAAGTGAAAACATAGCAGATTTAAAACAACTTAAATGGATTCAAAAAGATACCGCAGGTCTTGACGCAATTCCAGAAAGTCTCAGAAAAGATAAAGATATTTTTCTTTCAAACATGAGTGGTGTCCATGCTGTTCCAATTACTGAGAATATATTTGGTTATATTTTAGGAGTTGCTAGAGGGATAATTCCAGCGATGACAAATCAATTGGAAAGAAAATGGGATAAAAGCATTGCTTCAAATATGTTCTCTTTAAAAGACAAGAAGGTATTAGTTTATGGAACAGGCTCAATTGGGCAAGAGATTGCTCGAACAGCTAAGTTTTTTGAAATGGCAACATATGGCGTGAATTCGAATGGCCGTTCAATCCAAACCTTTGACCATTCATACACGATGGAAAGCAGCCAAGAAATCCTTTCAGATATGGACTTTGTTATTAATGCATTGCCTTTAACAGATGAAAGTGAATTATTCTTTGATAAAGAAATCTTTGCTAACATGAAAGATACTGCTTACTTCTTGAATATCGGTCGAGGTGAATCAGTGAAAGATGATCATCTGATTGAAGTTTTGGAAGCAGGGACTTTAGCGGGAACTTATTTAGACGTCACATCGCCGGAACCACTTCCAGAATCATCAAAATTATGGCAAACACAAAACTTAGTCATTACGCCACATATCTCTGGCAATGTTGAACATTTTAGAGATATGATTTATCCGATTTTTAAAGAAAATCTTGATAGTTATTTATCTAATGGAACACTGGCTAAGAATGAGTACAACAAGAAAAAAGGTTATTAATTCATACAGCCTAAAAATAGGGTACAATCCAAAAACTGCCTTGACTTATAACCTTGGATAGACTAATATTACTTCTTGGAAACAAAACCGCTTTATAAATAGAAAATATTGAAAAAATTCTTGCACAAGAATGAAAAATATGATAAATTATTACGGTATGAAAAAGCAGAGACAAAGCTCCTGCAAGAAATGGAGGAAATACTAATGGCTAAAGAATGTTACTTTACAGGACGTAAAGCTAGATCTGGTAACACTCGTTCTCATGCATTGAACGCAAACAAACGTACTTTTGGTGCTAACTTACAAAAAGTTCGCATTATGGTAGACGGCGAGCCTAAGAAAGTTTGGGTTTCTGCACGTGCATTAAAATCAGGTAAAGTTGAACGTGTTTAATCTCGTTATATTATTTAAATAAGCTAATTTGCTTTGAGCAAGTTAGCTTTTTTATTTGTAATCGAACATAAACTTGAACAAATTTTTTTATATAATACAATTCTCTTTGTCAAACCGTTGTAGTTTGGTAATATCAATTTAAGTGAATAATAACGATGTTTATGATAAAATAACTAAGATATAAACAATAGGAGGAGATTGTATGGCAATAAATATTCCAACCCCAAATGGACAAATCACATTAAGTAATGAAGTTATCGCAACAGTTGTAGGTGCAGCGGTTACTGATAACTACGGTGTCGTAGGGATGGTAAGTAAAAGTTTCTTTCGTGATAATATAATAGAAATTTTACGTAGAGAGAATTTTGCCAAAGGTGTAGTTCTTTCCCAAAACGGTAATAAAGTGGCAGTGGATGTATATATTCTTGTATCTTATGGAACAAAAATATCTGTCATCTGTCAAAATATTCAAGAAACAGTAAAATATAATGTCGAACGTTTACTAGGATTCACACTAGATTTTGTAAATGTTCACGTTCAAGGAGTAAAAGTTGACTAAATTTTAAAGTCAATGAGTTATAAGGAGGACGAAAGTTGGAACTTACTATGTTAACGGCACCAGAATTTCAATCAATGATTATCGCTGGAGCAGATCGTTTAACAGAGAACGTTGATTTAATCAATTCACTAAATGTATTCCCAGTTCCAGATGGAGATACAGGAACGAATATGAATATGTCATTTATCTCTGGTGTTGAAAAATTAAAAGAAAATACTTCAGGACACGTTGGAGAAGCAAGTACAGCCTTAGCTAAAGGGTTATTAATGGGAGCGCGAGGAAACTCAGGCGTTATCCTATCACAAATCTTTAGAGGCTTTTCTAAAGCGATTGAAGATCAAGAGAATGTCGATGCTGAATATTTTGTTAAAGCATTTGCTGGTGGAGTAGAATCAGCCTATAAAGCAGTTATGAAGCCTGTTGAAGGAACAATCTTAACAGTTGCACGTGAATCAGCTTTAGCTGGTGAACAAGCAGCTAAAAACACAACAGACATCGTTGAAATTATGCGAGCAATCGTTAAAGGCGCAAGTGTTGCACTTGAGAAAACGACTGACATGTTACCAGTTCTGAAACAGGTCGGCGTTGTGGATAGTGGAGGAAAAGGTTTACTTTGCCTTTATGAAGGATTCTTATCTAGCCTAACAGGTGAAGTCATTATTTCTGAAGATCATTCTAAAAAGTCGGAAGCTCATTCTCATGCGGTATTCGAAGAAACAAATGAACACCCAATGTCAATGGATGATATTACATTCGGATATTGTACAGAAATCATGGTTCGTATCGGTAATGGTCCAACCGTTGAAAAAGAATTTGATTATGATGAGTTCCGTAATATCTTAAATGAAAAAGGAGACTCATTATTAGTTGTATCTGACGATGAAATAGCGAAGGTACATATTCATACTGAAGACCCAGGCGAAATTATGCAATTAGGTCAAGAGTATGGAGAATTAATCAAAATTAAAGTAGATAATATGCGTGAACAAGTGCGTGAATTAGAAACTGCCAATCAAGCTTTATCTCAACAACAAACAACTGCAGTTGCTCCTAAAGATTATGCAGTGATTGCTGTTGCAGCAGGTGAAGGTATGACTGAAATGCTGAAATCAATCGGTATTGATGTAGTTCTTTCAGGTGGTCAGACGATGAATCCATCAACAGAAGATTTTGTTAAAGCGATGGAGACGACACCAGCAGAACGCTTTATTCTATTACCGAATAACAAAAACATCATTATGGCTGCAGAACAAGCAACAGAAGTGATTGAAAAACCTGCAGTGGTTGTACCAACAAGAACTGTTCCAGAAGCGATTAGTGCCATTTTTGCATTTAATCCAGAAGGAACGATTGAAGATAATCATGCTGCCATGAGTGGAAACATTGAAATGGTTTCAACTGGTCAAATTACTTATGCTATTCGTGATACAAACCTAGACGGCGTTGAAATTCTGAAAGATGAATTTATGGGAATCGTTGATGGGAAAATTATCTTATCTGAACCTCTTGTAGAGAATGCTTTATACAATACTTTAGATAATATGATTAATGACGAGAGCGAAATTGTAACTATCTTCATTGGAGAAGGCGGAAAAGAAGATTTAGTTGAACAAGTCATTGAACAATTAGAAGCAACATACTCTGAGGTAGATTTTGAAGTGATTCAAGGTGACCAACCTGTTTACGAGTATATTATGTCAGTAGAATAAATCTATTCAAAGGGGAAAGGGGCATATTGTTCCTTTTCCCTTTTTGCATATCAACCATGACAAAAAGGAGTCAATTATGGATCAATTAAATTGGAATGAAACAATTAATAAACTAAATGGCGTTGGTCCAGTTGCGACGGACAAATTTGCTTCCATAGGTGTGAATACTATTCGAGATTTAATGTTTCATTTTCCTTTTCGATATGAAGATTTACAAGCACGACCGCTTGAGTCAATTCTTGATGGAGAGAAGGTAACACTTAAAGGGACGGTAGTGACTCCAGCAGTTGTAAATTACTTTGGAGGACGTAAGAGTCGATTGACATTCAGAATGAGTCTTGATGAGCATAATATTATTAGTGTTTCTTTCTTCAACCAACCTTATTTAGCAAAGAATGTTGAAGTCGGTCAAGAGAAAGCAATCTTTGGAAAATGGCAAAGTGACCGACAAAATCTCTTAGGTATGAAGATTATTAAATTAAATGAAGATAATGGTGATTTTAATCCAGTCTATTCGACGACAAAAGGTCTGAAACAAACTCAAATTATTAAAGCTATAAAGTCAGCCTTTGAAGCGAGCTCGTCTTCAATAGTTGAAATCATTCCTGATAATATTAATCATAAGTACCGATTGCTGCCGTTAAATAAAGCTTTATATCAAATGCATTTTCCTAAAGATGCCCGAGAGTTTAAAGAAGCTGAGCGTAAAATTATTTTTCAAGAGTTTTTCTTATACCAATGGCGACTTCAAGCTACCATGCAACAATCTCAAAAAGAGACGGGGATTCGAGTCTTGTATGATAATCATGACTTAAAGGAAATCGTTACGCAATTACCCTATCAATTAACAGAAGCACAAAAAAAGGCTGTCAATGAGATTTGCTATGACTTATTAGCGCCATATCCAATGCGTCGCATGCTTCAAGGGGATGTGGGGAGTGGTAAGACACTTGTTGCATTTCTAGGCATGATGGCTGCGGTTTTAGCTGGATATCAAGCTGTCTTAATGGTTCCAACTGAAATTCTAGCCAAACAACACGTTGTGAATTTTAATCGGATCTTTGAAGACATTGGCTACCATAGCGAGATTTTAGTTAGTGCAATGAAAGCTAAAGAGAAGAAAGACGTCTTAGATGGACTTGCAAGTGGAAGAATACGAATTGTCATTGGAACGCATGCCTTAATTCAACCCGCTGTGACTTATAAGCAATTAGGAATCGCAATTATTGACGAGCAGCACCGGTTTGGAGTAGATCAACGTCATGCTTTAATGGAGAAAGTTGAAGCAGAAGAAACTTTAAACATATTACAAATGACAGCGACTCCAATTCCACGCTCACTAGCCCAAACAATCTATGGGGATATGACGGTGTCAACAATTGATCAATTACCTAAAGGGAGAATACCGATTGAAACAAAATTAATCGATGAAGATAATCTCGAATTCCTTTATAATAAAATGGTGGAAGAATTAAAAGAGGGACACCAAATATACTATGTTCTTCCCATCATTGATCAATCTGAACATTTAGAACAAATTGAGAATGTAAATGCGATTAAAGAAAAATTATCCGTACAGTTTCCAGAGTGGAATGTAGGAGCTTTACACGGTCAATTGAGTAAAGATGACCAACAACAAGTGATGAATGCTTATGAACAAAATAAACTTCAAATTCTAGTTGCAACAACGATGGTAGAAGTCGGCGTCGATGTACCTAATGCGACAATTATAGTTATCCATTCAGCTGAACGCTTTGGCTTAGCTCAGTTGCATCAATTAAGAGGACGTGTCGGACGTAGTAACCTACCAAGTTATTGTTACTTAATTGGTAAACCTACAACTGAACAAGGTAAAAAGCGTCTTGAAATTATGGAACAAGAATCGGATGGCTTCATTATAAGTCAAGAAGATATGAAGATACGCGGGATGGGTGATATCTTAGGCTTAGCCCAAAGCGGGATTCCTCAATTTAAGTATGCGAACCTTTTCGAAGATCAACATATCCACAAAGTAGCCAAGGATGAAGTTACGTGGTATTTAAATCATCCTTTAGAGTTAGAAGATCAGGAAATTAATGCAATCATTAATTGGTTGACAAACCAGCAAATAAAAATTTAGTATAGATAGAAATAAAAAGATAGTGGAGGGATAAAATGATTACAATTGCAATCGATGCTATGGGTGGCGACAATGCACCAAAAGCCATTGTTGATGGCGCTAATTTAGCAATAAAAACATTCAACGATATCCAAATTAATTTATATGGTGATAGTGAAAGTATTGAACAATACTTAGTCAAAGATGACCGTATTAAAGTCATTCACACAACTGAAATTGTCACTGGAGAAGATGAACCCGTGAGAGCCATTCGTCGGAAAAAAGATTCGTCTATGGTTGTTGCTGCACGTGATGTCAAAGAAGGTAAAGCAGATGCTTTATTATCTGCCGGTAATACAGGTGCTTTATTAACCGCTGGTTTACTAGTTGTTGGACGAATTAAGAATATTGACCGTCCTGGATTAATGCCAATTATTCCAACAGTATCAAAAGAATCACCCCAGGTGATCCTAATGGATGCTGGAGCAAATGCTGAAGTGAAACCAGTTAATCTAGAACAATTTACAGTATTAGCTAACTTTTACGCTAAAAATGTATTAAATGTAGAAAATCCACGTATTGGTTTATTAAACAATGGAACTGAAGAAGGTAAAGGGAATTCAATTACTAAAGAGGCTTTCGATTTAATGAAGCAATTAGATAATATTAATTTTATTGGGAATGTCGAGGCGAAGTCTATCTTAACTGGAGAAGTTGATATCGTCATTACGGATGGCTTTACAGGTAATGCAGTCTTAAAAACTCTGGAAGGAACAGTTAAAAGTGTTGTTGGATTGTTACTTGATACGCTAAAAAACTCTGGATTAAAAACAAAAATTGGTGCAGGTTTAATTAAAGACTCATTAAAAGAAACATTTAACAATCTAGATGATACGAAGCAAGGTGGGGCAGTTTTACTTGGCGTAAAATCTCCAGTAATTAAAGCACACGGCTCTTCCAACGACGAAGCAATATTTAATGCGATTCGTCAATCAAGAACAGTTGTAAGCGCGGGTGTCGTTCAAGATGCTGTAAATTATTTTGAAAATTAGAATTTTTTTAATGCGTAAAGACATCAGACGTATTGCTTCCTATATGAACTTTAATACATATTAAAATATAAAAAAGGGTGTGTTGTAAGATGAAACGCAACACTAAAAAAAGACATGAAGATTCGTTATACTTAAGTCACCACAACATAGTATAAGGAGAGAATCTTCATGTCACACACTCATTTTAACACAAAGAAATCTAA
>NZ_VBSP01000040.1 GCF_005864045.1 Ruoffia tabacinasalis
CTTCTAAATTTAAGGTAATATTTAATTGAGCCATAATAATCTTCCTTTCAATGTTTGTCTGTCAACTACATTGTACCAAAGAGATTATTATGGTTTTTTACTTTTACACAATTATATGGGCTTTATCCAAACCGCTACTCCATTTGGCTTGAGTTCACACAACTCAGGACGAACCACAATAATATTGGTCGTAGGTTGAATTTTACCCAGTTTTCTTCACTTCTCTACTCTACTTCTTCCTTTTTGCGTGTACTTGCAATTAAACCTACCCCAGATAACACAGCTAAAGCTGTGGCAGAGAAGATAGCGTATTGTTTATCCTCACCCGTTGCTGGTAATAAGCCCACACTACTTTGATCTACATCAGTATTTTCAAGGTCAATCGATCTTTCTTCGTCCACTCCCCCTTCGGTCTCTTCTTCTGTATCATCCGATCCACCTGGTTGTTGAGTTTCATCTTCTGGAATTTCATTCTCGTCTGATTCACTTGGGTCCTCATCAGGTTCAGTCGGTGTTTCAGGCGGTTCCGGATTCTCTGGATTTCCCGGGGTTTCTGGTATTTCATTTTCCCCAGGTACTTCCGGAGTTTCGCCATCACCACCACCTTCGACAGGTCCGCCGTCTGCGGCGTAACGAATAATCGTGGCTGTTAGCGGTGATAATGTAATTGATCCGTCATTTAAAACAACACCTTCTGGGTTTAGAATGGCTTCTGTTCCTGCAGTAAGCCCATCAACGATGACTTCACCAGTTCCAATGACTTCAAAGCCTTCTGGGAAGGTGAATTCACGGTCTGACTCGTCTGAGTTAATGAAAACTGCATATCGATTTCCTTGTGAATCTGTGACTTCATACGCCACAACTAAATCTGCGCCACTCATTTCAGGAGCATTAATAAAGCGAATATTTTCCTCAACTTCTTCTTGGGTACCCCAACGGAATCCATCTACCGCGCGTCTTAAGTGAATTAATCCTTTGGTATATGCTTGCGTCTGAGTATGAATTGGATACATTTCCTCATTTAAAGCCATATTCCAATTTAATTTATTAATCATATCCGTCGCATCATAAGAATCATGCACAAAATACGGATATTCAAACGGATTGCCATCTTCATCCACCAAATATGTCGTCTTGTAAGGAGCCTCATCGACTGTCGTTATATAGTCTTCATGACGGAATTGTTTCGTTCTACCAAACTCTTGACCTGCATGTATAAACGCCGTTCCTTGTGACGTTAGAATCATTAAGTTACCCAGGCGAATTCTTTGATGAATCTCTTGCGCGTATTTTGCGGGATCTTTCTTAATCGACTGAGCGATTACATCATGCAATGTTAAATTATCATGCGCCGCAATATACTGTATAATATCTCCTGAATCATCCGCATTCACATTGCTAGGAAGCCCAATAATATTATTAAACATGTCTTCCAGAACTTGCGCGCCTCTGGTTAAGAATTTTGGTTGCCCTTCACTACCAAAACCAGACTTCAGCATATTGCGAATTTCATCCGAGAATACCGCCACACCGTCTGTTTGATTCATCCAAGATTGGTCCGCGGGTTGCCGTGAGTCGTCCTCATCACCTGTAAAGGTAATCCAACCTTCTCCTAACATGAGAATATTCGGATTCAATTTAGCCGCTTTGTCATAAGCCATTTGAACTGCTTCTGCGTCATGGTCTCCCATCATATCAAAGCGGAAACCGTCGACTTTAAATTCATCGACCCAATATTTTATCGAATCCACTAATACCCTGCGGGACATATGATGCGTCGTTCCTAAACGACCCCCTCCGAAGGATTCACGCGGTGTGCCGTCTTTATCCATAAAATGATAATAGTTCGGCTCTAAGTCTTCAAATAAGGATGTACGTGCTGTATGATTAAAAACGACATCCAAAATAACACCCATATCGCGTTTATGAATTTCATTGACTAAGTTTTTAAACTCAGCAATTCTTTGTTCCGGATCTTGCGGATTTTCGGAATACATCCCCGTTAAAGCAAAGTAACTTTGCGGGTCGTAACCCCAGTTATAGTTATTTTCCGAAGCCGACCAATCTAATTCGCGCTTCCCGTTTTCAAATTCATTCGCATAGAAATAGCTCATGACTGGCAATAATTGAATATGCGTCACACCTAGATCCTGCAAGTAATCTAAACGCTCAACAAAAGAACTAAAGGTTCCAAATTGACTCGTTAATTCCTCTGAAATACTAGGGTCAGATGTAAAGTCGCGCACATGGACTTCATATATAATCGCATCTTCACGCTTCGTATAACCAGGGATATTTGCATAATCTAATTCTGGCCCAATCGTTGATGGATCAACAATCGCTGCTTTAGCAACATGTGCACCAGGTTCTAAATTATTCCAAGCTGCCAAGGATTTCGCATAAGGATCCAATGCTAATACCGACTCGCCATCACGCGTGATTTCGTAGTGATAGTAGTAACCTTGATGGCTGCCTAACCCTGTCGCGTCTTCATCTAATAATAAATTCCACACGCCAGTATCATTTCTTGCCATATCGTATGTTCCAAGAACTTCATCTTGATTGTTCTTGTCGTATAACACAACCCGGATCGCTTCAGCTGTTGGTGCCCATAAGTTCATCTCAACGGTTCCATCTTCATACAGTTGTGAACCTAAATCACCATCATAGGCATAAAGATCGTCCATTAAACGCCATGATGAACGAACCGTTGTTGAATTCTCACCATATGAAACCGTATATTGACCAGATGTGCCACTAAAATCTCCAGATATAATAACCTGATTCGTTTCTTCATCAATCTCAATATTTTCCAGTGGAATGACATTTCCGTCACTATCTGTTAATGTAAATAGCTCCGAAGGATTTCCATCCATAATGGCACTTACAGAAGAAAGCGAAACAATAATTTGATCTTTCGCAACCATTTCCGCATCAGTTAGACGTTCCTCACCCGCTGCATAAGGCGATGTGTGAACAGTCGGATCCAAATCGCGTAAGAATACTTGACTATCTTCAGCGCGGTCTGAGAAAGTCATGTCTCCAGATTGTTCGCCGGTTAATTTATTTACTAATAAAAATTGAATACTGCTATCTAAACCATTAGATAGATGGACATCAACGTAGCGACCAAACGGCCCTTCGTTCACAAAATCAAACGCACCGTCTGGCCAACTAGCAAGATCTTCACTCGCTTCGTCAACCTCACCCCAAATCCATAAGCCCCAACCTTCGTAGTCGCCGTCTTCTCTCTCATAGTTAATGCGGATTAGACTGTCATTTTCTAGAGGTTCGTACAGATGTTGTTCATACTCTTCATTAATCCAAACTTGGTTCATATCCGAATGAGCTATTTGAACTGCCTGGTCCTCAGTCACATTGTTACCCGTCACTGTATTGATTAAGTAGTTAATAATTTGCGCGTTATCTTTTACCGCAACATCTAAGTAATAGCCATATTCCGATTCAAGAAACTCAGATAAATTTGTCGCCCCGTTGGGCCAACCACCTAATTGATCACTCGGTGTTTCAACATCTCCCCACATCCAAAGCCCCATTGAGCTCGGGTCACCTTCAGGTAATTCATCAAAATGTAAACGGAAGTCACCTTCCGCAATTTCTGGTAAAGTAGCAACGCTTAAAGTTGAAACGGTTTCAGATTCCTCAGTCAACGTTTCTTCGACCGATTCTTCAGACTCAGCTATTTCTTCTGTACTTTCCTCAATCGGACTTTCTTCAGAAGGTTCCTCTTCTACAATACCTTCCTCGACTGGCGCTTCGGTCAAGTCTTCAACCGGCGCCTCGACTTGAGGCAGTTCCTCAACTGCCTCATCGGAAACTAGTTCGACTGTGCTTTCAACAACAAGCTCCTCCGCATTGACTTGTAGTAAAGTATTGTGACTGACTAAAATACCTGCCGTCATAGCTACCGACACAACGCCAACTTTTAATTTCTTCAGTCCAAACTTGTGAACCTTTTGACCGCTCTTCTCCATCAACAGCTTTTTATTTCGATGACTAACCATTCATCTGCCTCCTATTTGTATTGAAATCGTTTTCTGCAAACGTTTTACTAAATTATATATAATTATGACTACTAATACAATATATTTATTTTAAAAGCTTATTTTAATCGCATTTTATATTTATGCTTTAAGACATTTTTAATGCAATCGTTTGTCTAAATGTGGGTGCCAAAACTAATATCCTTAGATATGATGTCTATACTACTCTGCAATTCAAATTAGAAAAGCACGCCGATGCAATAGCGGCAGCTGGTTTCGCAGTGGAACCGAAATTTCAGCGGCTTAGCAAATTACTACGTTGTAATATTGGACGAGGAAAAATCACGCTAGTTCAAACGGACATGAGTTTCAATGAAAAAGACACGACTGTAATTCCCTTAACAGAGGTCAATTCAATTAAAGTTCTGGAACACTCATAAAAAAGTGGTCATTAACACGAAAAAAAAGAAACACAATCTCAATTTAAAGCGATGGCAATCTCAAACAGAGTTGAACAAAAGAAAGTCGTTGAATGGCTTGCGGTTGCGGTATAGAAATGAATAGCACCCCCTATAAGTTAACTAAAGCAGCTAGCTTATGGGGCTTTTTCTTTATTTGCGTAACTTAAGACAAACCGCACATCCATTTGGCTTGAGTTCGACCAACTCAGGACAAACCGCACATCCATTTGGCTTGAGTTCACACAACTCAGGACAAATCGCACATCCATTTGGCTTGAGTTCACACAACTCAGGACAAACCGCACACCCATTTGGCTTGAGTTCGACCAACTCAGGACAAACCGCTACTCCATTTGGCTTGAGTTCACACAACTCAGGACAAACCGTTACTCCATTTGGCTTGAGTTCACACAACTCAGGACAAACCGCACATCCATTTGGCTTGAGTTCGACCAACTCAGGACAAACCGCACATCCATTTGGCTTGAGTTCGACCAACTCAGGACAAACCGCACATCCATTTGGCTTGAGTTCGAGCAACTCAGGACAAATCGCAAGTCCATTTGGCTTGAGTTCCGCTCTAAATAACAAAAAAGCTTGGAAACCGAGTTTCCTCAGCTTCCAAGCTCCATTTTTATTAATAACTATAACTAATTATTTTTATTCTACACTAGATTCTTCTGACTCTACAGACTCTTCAACAGATTCTTCTGCTTCATCGGCCGATTCTTCAGCTGACTCTTCAGATTCCTCTTGCTCAGGACTTTCGATGACAGATCCAGCTAGAGCGTCAATAACCACTTCTTCACTCATCATCGCTTCTGGTTCTTCAACTTCTACTGTCCAGATAGGACCTTCTTCTTGATCTTCTTCAGGTTGTAAGAAATCCCAGAAATCTGACGCATCTGCTTTTAGATTCCAATTGATTGCTTCTCCGTTTTCAACTTCACCTAAAGCTAATTCAGTTGCTGCATCGATTGTAATGACGCTTTCCATATCTAATGTTGGGCGTTCTTCTTCAGTCGGTGCTTCTTCTGAAGTTGCTGACTCATCTTCTGCAGCGTCTTCAACAACAGAGTCGTCTGATAATTCAGCTTCGTCTTCATTTTCAACGATATCCGCTTCATCAGCCACATCGCCGTCCATCATATCATCGGCAGCTGATTCGTTTGTTGCTTCATCAGCAGCATCGTCACCATCTAAGAAGCCGAATAAACCTTCGTTAAAGCCACTTTCTGTAACTTCACCGTCTTGCCATACAACTTCTAATTCAATATCTTCTTCAGCATTGATTGCATTTACCGTAATATCGTAACTTTGCTCGTCACGGTCGTATGCTACATCAATTTCTTCAATCTCTGCGTCTGGATACTCTGCCTCTAACATCGTTACAGCTTCTTCAAGACCCATTTGAACATCACTTGCTTCAACATCTGCTGCTTCTTCTTCCATAGCAGACTCTTCAGCAACTTCAGATGTTTCTTCTTCAGTTGTCTCAACGACTTCACTAGTTTCTTCTTCGCTACTTACATCCTCAGCATAGGCAAGAGGTGCTACACTTACTAATAACGAAGCACTTAAACCAACTAACAACATTTGACGTAATGATTTTTTCATAATTAATCCTCCTCAGGAATGACCTTTGAAACATTTCGTCTGACATAACCCTATTATATAAAAACGCTCTCTATATGTAAAATAATTGAACTCAGAAAAGAAAACATTTTTATAGAAACCTCTAGTTTACCTATTAAGACAATATTTCACATAAAACATTTTACATTAATATTTCTATATATTTAATACTAATAAACGCTTTTGTTGCTACAACTTACTTTAAGGTTTAAAATCAAACTAACAAAGAAAGGGGTATTAAAATGGTTCAAACATTTAAATTAGATGATAGTGAGCAAGCAAAATTTCTCATTTTCCATTCCGACTCCCATCAAGATGAACAGGACTATGTCGATCAATTCAACTTACCTAATGACGTCTTTGCTCTCGATGATATTTCTGCAGTCGCACCCAGGTTTGAAGAAATTCCTCAACAAGATGCGGACAATTCACTCATTGTTGTTTTATCCAACGTCACGAGTCGCAACAATGATGTACCTGTCGAAGACCGACACGAAACACTGACCTTTATTTTGCAAGATAATACACTCCTCCTTTTTTTTAAAGGAAGGTTCGACATTCGACCAAAATTTATTACATCAGTACAAGGACAAATTTGATAGCATTGCAAGTATCTTAGTCTATGCGGGGATTTTGATGTATTCTAATTTGCACGATGAATTGCAACAACAAAAAGCAGCCATCGATGATTTAAATAACAAAGCCAAAAATTCTACGAGTGGAGATGTCCTTCGAAAAGTAGCTGATACAGAACGGAATCTCGTTATTTTAGAACACACGATTGAAACCTTGGATGAGACGGTATCAGAGTTATTAGCAACTGAAACATTCACTAACAAACTTGACAACTCAGCACTAGAGTACGACCTTAAGTGGTACAACCGGCAAGTCATAAAGCTTGTCCACGTTTACCGTGACTTATTAGATAGTGTCAGCAGTTTATTTTCAGATCTTGTCAGCGACAACTTAAATAAATTAATGAAATTCTTAAACTCGCTCTCACTTGTTCTCGCTTCGGCCAGTTTAATTTCCGAGTTTTGGGGAATTAACGCCGGAGGCTTACCAGGAGAAAATTCTGATTACGGAACACTTGGAGTCCTCATTTTGGTTGTTATCTCAACTGCTTCAATGGCTATCTTCTTAAAGAAAAAAGATTACTTTTAAACGTCAAACACACCCATGAATCATTTCACGGGTGTGTGTTTGCGTTATTAATAATCAATATCGAATGAAGTATAAATGAACAAACTCTTACCCGCTTCGACACTTTCGCCAATGACATCTTTAATTTCTTTATGTTGAGAAGCAGTTATTTTATGCGCGTCGGCTAAGAATCGGTAATATTTCTTCAACGAAGTCCCCATCTGTTGCACGCCTGTTTGCGACTGAACAATCCCTTTATCAACGATATAACCATTCAAGAATAGAGTTAAAAAGTCAAGTTCGTTTAAGTCAGGTTGATAACTTCGATATACTAGTAATTCTTGCACATATAGATTTGCATTATCGTTATGCCGTTTTACAACTTTGTCACTCAGCTCTAGCTCTTCTTTTAAATAAATGCCAAAAGCAGCGATCGCTTCATTAGTATTAGCCTTAAACGACGCATCAACGAATTCCGTCTCTTCTTCTTTAAACTCATTGTCTACAATATCTAAGTGATTTTCAAAAGCCATGCGAGTTGTTTCGTCTGCTGGTTTGTAATCATTCGACGAGAAGATATGGTCATTCAAAGCCGCCATTATTCTAACTTGAGGAACTCGCTCCCAATCTAAAGGAAAATACTCTAGTAAATAAATATAGTTATTCACAATACTTGAAATCGTTCGGTTATGATTTTTGTTTACTTTAATACTTCGAGCATTTTCAAAATAACGGCGGATTTTTCCTTTTGGAATACCAAGCATTTGAAAAGCCAGTTGAATGCCATCTTGAATATGGGCATCTAATTGTTTCTTCTCCGTCGCATTGATATCCGCTAAAACGACCGGTAAAAAGGTTAAATCATTGACTAAAAACAAAACCTTTTTACGATTTACTGTAACATAATTAGCATGCCAAGAATAAAATGGATTTGTTTTTGAGAAATGTTTGGCACTTTTTTCATTGTCTACTTTCTCAATGTGCGAAAACAAAGGTAATGTTTTTTTCGTTGGATTCATTACTAACATAATATCTCCCCTCTCTTAATTCCACATTTTTTATTCATTAAAATACAAATTCTTCTCCAAATAATCATTCGGATATTTCTTCAACAACCGCTTAAAGAACTGACGTAATTGACGCGAAGTTATTTCATTTGCTTGATACCTTGCGATATTTTTTTGATACGTCGCTGTCTCTTTGCTCGTTGCTTGCTTATTGAAGTAACCCCAAATATGTTGTGCTGCATTCACTTCTGCGCCCACATTCTCTGGCGCCACCTCAGCTTCTTCCAACAGTTCAATGAACAGCAGAAAATTAACATGTTGCTTATCTTTTAAAACATCCCGTATCTTCTGATAGATCCCAGTAGACTTAGCTAGGACAGAATACTTCCGCTTCGCCCACAATTTCTCCGCAGCAGACACATCTTGGTCCAAGTATACTTGAATCTTTTCAGCAGACCGGTTCTTATCTTTAACTTCTAACATAATATCGAGAGGATACATATCAGGAAGTTGCTTTAGAAAAGCGACAAAAGGTTTGATCGCTATCGTTTGGGAATGGGCACCGGCTTTTTTTCCAGGCGCTTGTTGACTGTAATGAATTTTTTGACGACCATCAGCTGGCTGCCAAGTTCGACCGGAAGCTTGAATATAGTCACTCAATGGAGTGTCATCAAGTGGAAGACGCACTTCATGATGCAAATTATCAAAAATAACGGGTAATCCGGTCTGCTCACTAATAGAAAGAACATCATGAATACTATATAAACGCTCATCGTTTTCAATGACTAAGTGCCCGCGCACGCGTTTAGATAACTGATTGGCTTGGTCAATAAAGCGTGCCATTGCGGCTTCTTTATCACCATACACCCCACCAATATGGATAATGATTTTGTTCGTCTGATTGCCTCCAAGTAGTTCTAACAATTCCGAATGGTACTCCAAGTCGTCAATCGCTCGTTGGACCACATTCATATCCATGGAATTCAAGACCGTATACTGTCCTGGATGCATCGAAATTCGTAACTGAGTTGATTGTACTTTGTCTTTAATACGATTGAACGTTGATTCAAAATACTCTTTCCAATCCAGGTCCACACCCTCTTTAGGCTTCGTCGCAAACGGAATTAAATCACTCGATAGACGTAGTAAACCGATCCCGTGATTAACTGTATAAGTAATCATCTCTTCCAATGTCGCCAGATTCCATTCAATTAATTCAATCCATTTCTCATTGGTTAAATTATCAAACCGGCACGTCTTGAATCCTTGGCTAATATCGGGATTCAAACACGCGTAACCAATTCTTACATCTTGATTCATAAGTGACTCCTTTGTCTTTTGATTTATCATACTAAAAATAAAAAGAAAGATGGCATAAAATGCTCTCTTTCTTTCGATTTAACCTATTTGTTATTATCTGTATCTAAGCGCAACTCGCCGTCTTCCATGTAATAAACTTTATCACAATGCTTGATTAAACGCTCATCATGGGTAACCATAATCGTTGCTTTTTTCTGTTCCTTTGTTTGTTTGGCCAATATTTCAACCACTTCAAACGCACGACTCGAGTCCAAACTAGCTGTTGGCTCATCGGCTAAAATCACTGACGGATCATGGAACAAGGCACGCGCAATCGCTACACGTTGGCGTTCTCCACCTGAAAGGTCGCTCGGATATTTATCCCGTAAGTCCGTAATATCTAATTGTTCTAATAAGGAATCCACTCGATCTTTTTCGAATGCCTTTTTTTCGATTTTATTCACAAGACGCAACTGATCCTCAACTGTTAGGAAAGGTATTAAGTTAGATGCTTGTAAGATAAAGCCGATTTCTTTAAAGCGTAGCTTCGTTCTTTTCTTATCATTCTCTTCACTGAACTTGTTGCCATTAATCAAGACTTCCCCTTTACTAGGCGCTTGAAGGCCTCCAATAATCGTTAGAAATGTACTCTTACCTGAACCACTTGGTCCGATAATCGCAACAAATTCTCCCTCTTCAACCGAAAAGTTCGTATCTTTTAAGGCTGTAATCTCTTTACGTCCATCATCGAATGTTTTGGACACATTTTTTACTTCAATTGCTTTCTTCATAGAACCCCTCCTATCCAATTGCTTCTAGCGGATCGATTTTGGCTACCGTTCTTACTGAGAAGAACGCGCCTAATAAGGCAAACAAGACAATTAATACGGTTATAATTAAGATAAAGTACATATTAAAGGCAAATGGCACCGTACTCGGTAACACCATCGCTGTCCCCATTGTAAGCACCAAGCCAATGGCTACACCAATGACTGATAAGATAAATGTCTGGCTCACAACAGATGTCGCAATGTACTTGGTTGAAATCCCTTGGGCTTTCATCACACCAAACATGCTTGATTTTTGAACCGTCAACACATACATGAAGATTCCAATCACAACAGCCGCAATAATAATTAAGAAAATAATCATTAAACCAAACGTCAATACTTGGGCTGTGTATCCAGGGATTTCTTCAATATATTCAGAGATTGTTGACAGCTCTAAGTCTTCATTATCCAACTCGACACTATCTAAATCATCATCACGAATAATAAAGGCACTCACACGCCCTTCATCCGAATCATCAATTGCTTCGAACCGCACGTCTTGGTATGTTGAAATAGTTGTGTATAGTACTGGAGCGACATTGAATTTCGCGTTGTCGGTAAAACCAACGACTTCAACTTGCTCATCATTTCCCGCAAGATTTAAAACGTCACCAATTTCAATACCAAACTCTTCGTGGATACTAATATCTGCCACAACTTGAAAGTCTTCTTGAAACATCTCACCTTCAACAATATTTGGTGCAATAAATTGCTCTGAATCAATTCCGAAGAATGTCACTGAAATTTTATTCTCTTCTTGTTCAGCTTCAGTCTGATTATCGCGACTTACAACACTTGCAGTTTGTCCTAGAACGGCTATCTCGTCAGCTTCAATATCATTGATTAAACCTTGTGGCATCATTGACATATTAATATTTGAATTGGCTTCGTCTGCCAATACAATTGCTTGTGCTTCCCATTTATCCACGCTTGTTCGGTTATCTTGAGCCAAACCGAAGGCTAAGCCAGTTAAAAAATAAACTAAATAACTCACTAATACTAATACACCGACGATTAATGAAAAACGCGTCTTGGCGTGTTTAATTTCTTTCCAAGCTAAAAACATATCTTCACCTCTAATTTTATACTTAACTTATCACGTGATAAGTATATCAGTCAATTTTTTCATATGCAAGATATTTTTTGGTATTCACCTAGTAAATTCAACAATTCGATGTATAATATTAAAGAAGGAAGGAGCGAGTATATTGACCTCTAAAGAGATTTCAACAAGACAAATGATTATAGATACTGCCCGTAAAAAATTTATGACCGACGGTTACAAGGCAACTTCAACGCGTCACATCGCAAAAGAAGTAGGGATTACACAGCCGAATCTCTATCATCATTTTCGAAATAAAGAGACTTTATACATTTCCGTCCTAGAACAACTCGGAGATGAAGTGAATATTCAGCTGAATTATATTGCCCATAACAGTCATTTATCATTACAAGAGCGTCTCAACCGTATGACCCGCTACCTCCAAGATAACGATCCCGTCGATATCTATACAATGATGAAAGATATGGAATCTGATTTATCTGATGAGAGTAAGACCAAATTGTACACTATCTTCTTAAATGGCTACAAACAACCTTTTGTAGATTTGTTTAAGGAAAATTTGACGAAGCTACGTCCGGACCATACTGCTGAGGAAATCGCTTCGCATTATTTTATAGTGATTGCCCCTTACATCAGCCCAGACATGCAACGTTATCAATTCGTCTCGATAGAAAGTATTGTCGATTTATTTTTACATGGAATTAAAATTTAAAAAAAGAGAAGCGCCTGGATAGATTCCAAGTGCTATTTTTTTTAATTTAATGCATCAAATTTCGCTTTCATTGTTGGGTTCTTTCGAACTAATTTCTTAACCGTTAAGTCATCCGCTTTGTTATTGGCTAATCGCAAGTTGTTTTCGGAAGAGACTAAGGCATCTTTTGTTTTTTGCAGATGCCTAATCGTCTTATCAATTTCATCAATCGCTGTTTTGAACTTTCGACTTGCCAGGTCATAATTTCTAGCGAATGCCGACTTGAATGTATCGAGATCCTCTTCAAAATTTGTTATATCGATATTTTGTTCACGCATCAAAGCTACTTCTTGCTTGTACTCTAGCGAATTCATCGCTGAGTTTCGAAGGAGTGTAATAATCGGGATAAAAAATTGTGGACGAATCACATACATCTTCTCATATTCATACTACACATCCACAATCCCATTATTATATAATTCGTTATCTGATTCCAACATTGACACTAGAATCGCATATTCGCACTTTTTGTCATTTCTATTTTTATTGAGTTGTGTAAAGAAATGCTCATTCTTTTTCTTAGTCGCCGTCTCATCGCCTTCATTTTTCATCTCAAACATAATAGAGATAATTTCATTGCCGTGCTCATCGTACTCACGATAAATGTAGTCGCCCTTACTTCCGGATTTAATATCGTTATCCTTACCAAACTCTGCGTTTTTGAAAGCTGTCATTCGAAGGCGGTTAAACTCAATTTCACAATGCTGTTCTAAAGTTTCACCAACCATTTTAGTCGATTGCTTCGCCTTAAAATCTTTATAAAATGCAATTGTCTCGTCTTTTAATTTCATTTCTGTTTCGTATTTTTCCTTAACTGAGTTTAACTCTAATTCCCGTTCCTTTTCCTGAAGCGTCATCTTAGACTCTAACTCCATCAGCGCTTTTTCTTTAGCTGCATTGCTTTCTGACAATTCAAGTTTCTTCTCATTTTCAATCGCTTGAATTCGCGCATTCAACTCAGTCAATTCTCTATCTTTTGCCGCTAAAGCTTGTTGTAGTTCGAGTTCTTTGTCTTTTTCTAGCGAAGCGGTTTTATTCTCCAAATCAGCGATAACTTTATCTTTTTCTGTAATTTGCTTGTCAAAGGAATTCTTCGTCTTTTCCTCAATTAGAGCTAAATTACTCTTATGTTGGGCGTTGATCTGCTCGAGTTTTTCATGAATCTCTTCATTAAATTCTTTTGTTCGAACTTGGGCTAAAATATCTGCATACCCCGCTTCGTCAATCGTAAATAGTGTCCCGCAGTGTGGACATTTAATTTCATTCATCAAAATACCTCCTGTAATTCTAACTGATTGTTATACCATTATACTAAAATTTAAGATGCGGTGGGAACTCGAGTCAAACCACAAGTCCACTTGGCTTGAGTTGACTGAACTAGAGACAAACCGAAATCCATTTGGCTTGAGTTGACCGAACTAGAGACAAACCGCAACTCCATTTGGCTTGAGTTGACCCAACTTAGGACAAACCGCAACTCCATTTGGCTTAAGTTGACCGAACTTAGGACAAACCGCAACTCCATTTGGCTTGAGTTGAGCTAACTGAGGACAAACCGCAACTCCATTTGGCTTGAGTTGAGCTAACTTAGGACAAACCGCAACTCCATTTGGCTTGAGTTGAGCTAACTCAGGACAAACCGTAACTCCATTTGGCTTGAGTTGAGCTAACTTAGGACAAACCCCAATTCCATTTGGCTCAAGACGACCCACTATCTCATATTTGAATATCATAATACAAGCTGCTCGTCGCACCAATTATCTTATATCGACTTGTTAGGGCTCTAGAAATTGTTCGTTCGCTGATTAACTTACCACAAAACTCATAAATATTACGTCGTGTCAGCATTTCCGGGTGGTCGTAATACAAGTAGCGTAATTGATAAGCGGTTCGCAGTGCTGCTTCGTGCTTATGTTCGGTTGTTAAGCAGCTACGACACTTTATGCTTTTATACTTAGATTGCGTCTCAAAACTTCCGCATGCTTTACAAGTAATACCTTTTCGCAATTCAGCAAAAGATTCAAGGGGCAATGATTTCGGTACAAAAGGCGACGTTGCTTGATGTTTTTTCAAAACTCGAGACACACGATCGAACTTTTGGTTCGATAGGGGGTAATCATTTCTTTCGCGAAACTTTCGTATAAATCGTTGCAATTGATTACGCATAACAATGTCGAATTCATTACCATTGTCCAATCGCACATCACTATGCTCATTAATAAACACCATCGCGCCAACTACTTTTATCTCTGAGCTCACTTCGGCAGCAATGTGGCGAATCCGATTCAACCGATGATTCATTTTAGCAACTTGATCGTCACTCATCAGACGCCCGTTAATATAACATTCTCTATCCTTATACTCAAAAAGACCATGATAATTTTTCACTTCTATAACAAGCCACTCTTGTTCAGAAATCACTAACATATCCGCTTCCATGAGCTTGCCGTGATTAAACCAATAATTCGAAACATAATGCCAATGCTCACTACCGTACTTTTTGAACCACTCCATTTGCTCATTCTCTCCTCGAAAGCCCTGCTCTAAATTATAAAACTCTTTCTCCATCTCTTTACTTAAAAGTGCTTCACGAGTTCCACAAATTAATAACTGTTCCAACTTTTTACTCATTTAAAATTTTCACCTCCATATATAGATACGTAAAAAACACTGAATTCCATTTTTATTTTTTTAAAAAAGTTAAATAAAATAAGCCACTTAAAAAGCAGCCTTTAAAAACCTAATAATAATGTTAAAAAAATATCCTATAAATATAATAATTTTATAGCAATATCTGAGTCACTAGAGTATTATATAATTATATTAAAAAATTGTAACTTGGATGTTTTTTTGTGAAAAATGCTAAAATAACAATCACATTTTCAGGTAAACTTTAAGTTAAATTAGAAGATACTGGCGGCTTAGTGAATGAAGAAATTAAAGACAGAGCCACGGAAGAAATTGCCAACGATATTAATTTTGTTATATTTATCATCTGTTAATTTATTTAAAATTTAACTTATTGCAATTTAATTATAATTAACAAATTTTAACTAAGGAGGATATAGTATGAGTATGGATCATGACGCATGCGCGAATTTACTTAAATCAATCAGTCATCCAATCAGGCTTTCACTCGTGAAGGTGTTATCTGACTGTGAAGAAATGAGTGTTGGCTCGATTCAAAAGGTCTTAGACTTACCGCAATCGACTGTCTCACAACAATTAATGAAATTAAAACAAGTAAATGCTGTATCAACACGCCGAGAAGGAACAAGAATTTACTACAAATTGATTGACCACCGTATAAAACAAATCATTGAAATACTATAATACTCGTCATTTATAGAATTCCTTTAGCGGTAACTGTGTGGTATTATGAATTAAAGTTTACTTATCAACTCAATAACCTATGGAGGGTATTATGACAAAATTTATTATTACGGCTGAAAGCGGATCTGATCTGCCGAAAGAGCTAGTTGAACGCTACGGTGTACGCATCATTCCTATGCACGTCACAATGGGAGATGAGACACGCCCGGATGGAACTTTCCCAGTTGAAGAAGTCTTTGATTTCTATGAAAAGACTGGCACACTGCCTAAGACTGCTGGAAGTACTCCTGACGACAATGCAAAATGCTTCCGTCAAATTTTTGAGGAATATCCTGATGCACATATTATTCATATTGCATATTCTGCAGTAACAACCGTCTCATTTAACGCAGCTAAAATTGCTGCGGAAGACTTTGAAAATATTCATCTCGTTGACAGCAAAAATGTGACGATTGGCCAAACTGCCATTATCAAAGCAACTGCTGAATATATTGAACATCATCCAGACGCAAGTCCTGAAGATGTCATTGCCTTTGTTGAAAATATTCGCGAACGTACGCGTTTTATATTTTTACCAAATACATTGTTATATCTAAAAGCCGGTGGACGCGTATCAAACTTAGCTTTTCATGGTGCTGCACTTCTTAATATTCACCCAACCATTGTCATCGAAGATGGTTACTTAGTGTCAGGAAAAAAATACCGCGGTAACTTTGACCGTTGCATTAAAAAAATGATCGCTGATTTCTTTAACATTTATAACATTGATCCAGAAACAGTGATGGTCTGTGGCTCACCGGGTGTGACTGATGAAAATAAGGATTTAGTGTACAGTCTGTTAAGCCAACACAATGCGAATACAGATCAATGGTTTGACACTGGAGCAGTTATCTCAAGTCATGGTGGACCTGGTGCGATTGGTCTTCTAGGAATTGAAAGAGAATAATTACGAAAACAAAACCCACTCAGCCGAGTGGGTTTTATTAGTCTAATTCAAAAAAATCATTCTCAACAAGTTCATTTAATTCATCAATATAAAATTCATCGACAACAATCGCGTCACCTTCAACTACAACTACCTGATCTTCAAAAGCATCATATAAAAATTGATTCACGGCATGAATAAAGGCATTGAGTAACGTCCCATTTTCTCGACAAGTTTCTGTCACTTCAGTCACGCTGAGTGATGTTTCCTTTACAAGTCGTTTCACAAATTCTTTGTAAGTTTGATTTCCATCTACAGGTTGGTCCTTAGCTTCAGTCACTTCACTCACTTCGACTTCAACTTGCTCTTCTTCGAAGTCATCTTCTCCAACAAAATCACTAATCATGTTCACGACTGTAGATAAGTCTTTTTGTGAATCGGATATTTTTGTTGGATTTAATCGGATAACTTTAGGTTGTTTCTTCGTTGCGACTTCGATTAGTGAAGCATTGTGAGCCATAATTGCTTCAAATACCGCCTTACGGAAGCGACGGCTAAGATTGTCCTCATCGGCCTCAACTTTAATCTGACGCATTTTATGTTTTTTCCGAATCGTATTTTCTGCTATTTTTAATAAGGATGACATGAAGCGATGATATTTATTCTCAGCAGATGGGTTTAAAGGACGCTTCACAATACGGTAAATAAACCGATTGCGTTTATCACTGCGCGTAGGTCCCTCTTCCCATTTGTCAGAAGTAATAATTTCCCAATAGTATAAATAGAGGGAAACAATCTCATCTTTATCCTCACCTAGCCAAGGTTTTGTTGCCCTTGGTGTGGTTGATTGCATAATATTTAATTGCACTTGGGTCATGTCGTTTTCCTCACGGTACTTCCCGTCCATGTCCCACCACACTTCTTCTGTCCCGTATTCAGTCAATCCAAACAACTGTCGAAATTCAGGACTTGCAGGTGGTAAGTCTATTAAAAATTGCTCCATGACAGCACCGATGACATTTAAATCCGATGGCTCAAAGGCTTGTTCAAGTAAATAAGTATCGTAACTTGAATAGGTGTCATAACTAGGTAGGTAATGATAAATAATATGTGTGCGTAAATACTTAAACAAGGCTTGGAACAGGTAATTGTTATCAAAGGCATAGGTCGTTGACCGTCGCATAAATTTCCTTAAGTTTTTTCGTCTCTTAACAAAGCAGTGTTCTAACGCTTTCATGACTTCCAAATATAAAGAAGTCACAAGGTCTTGAAACTCACTCGAATAAACTAACTCATCATAATAACGGTCGACTTCAACAAATTCTAGCCAATCAATCCCTTTATCAATTGGTTTCGCAAATTGGATTTTCTCCGGGATCTCATCAGTTACATCAATAATATCTTCAACATTATTACTCTTCCAATTTTTAATGGCGTCATAACGAATGAATTTCATCGAACACCCTCCTTTCAAAATTATTCTATCTCACTAAGATAAGCAAAAACAGTCATCAAGTCCAGTTGGTTTTCAATCACATAATCGATCATTAAAGAACGTGGGACTAGCTGTTGGTATTTTAAATGATTTGTTTCACCTAAGAGTAAGGAATCTTCACGGTCAAAGAAATCATAAAATTGCTGATAAGTCACAAGTGTATCGCGAATTTCTTGCATTGTCCGGTCCAAATCTTTCCCCATTAACGTGGTCGCATGTAGGTCGTTTATTCGAACGCGCTGGCCGGTAAACAATTCAATCATGTAAGCCAGCGTCCGGTTTGCTTTCGAACCTAGAAAAGTGACTAACCACGGGTCTCCTTGATCCGTTAATTGATAATAAAAACCATCTCGGTAGACGATCTTATCTGCAAGATGGTTTAACGTCGAACGGATTTCACCGCTGTAACGAGATTGGTCGTCCCGGTAAAGTATCTCTCGCATTCTTTGTCTCACGATATTGGACACATCTTGCCGATCCCGTGATTCAAAGTAAGCTTCCCCGACTTTCGCAGGCATGACATGAACTTGTTTCTGTTCAAATTCAATGCCCAAAATTCGCCAGACTTTCCCACTTAATAAAATATTGTCCCCAGGTCTTAAGCCTGGTTCTATGGCAATCGTTCCAATATGTTGCAACTGGTGATAGACTCTTAGTTCAGGTTCTGTAAAGAATTGCGTATAAAACTCAGCCATTCGAAGTAGAGGCTGCGCTTCATACCCAGAAATCAATTCAAAGTTATCGAGCAACTCTAAATATTCTTTGGACAGCATACTGTCAATTAATTCATTGATTTCCTCTTCCGTAATCTTTTCCCAAACTTTCCCACGTCTTAATTCGGTCAATAAATTAGGTCGCGTTAGCCCATTATGTTCAATGACTAGAGAAATAATTTGATGTGCTAAGACGTCATAAGGTTTATTCACGGCAGGTGTGTTATCCAGTTGCCCTTCCTCTAACAATTCAATTGTCGCTAAGCCTTGAAGTAAACTCCAAGGTTCATTGGCTATAAAGCGCAGTTTATTCACACCCGTTCGCCGTCCACTTCGCCCAATTCTTTGAGAAAGGGTGGACACATTGGGTGGCGCCCCGTATTGAACCACACTATCAACGGAACCAATATCAATTCCCAATTCTAAAGTAGATGTACAAGTGATTGTAAATTTACGTCCGCGACTTTCTTTTGCGAATTCTTCAGCGAATAATCGCGTTTGTTTAGGTAAAGAGGCATGATGAACAAAATACGAACTAAAATTCTGCATATCCGTCTCTGCTCTTTGATTTAAATTAGACCCGATCTTCTCAACTTTATTACGACTATTTGGGAAAACTAACATCGACTCCTTCAAAGAAGCTTGATAAATCACATCCATCTCTTGTTTGAAAGAATGCATATCCCCTTTTGCTTTCGGAAAATAAAACACTTGGTGCTCCTTTTCATTCGCACCTCTATCAACAATGATACTCGTCTCGCGTTGATTTTGAAAAAAGCTCTTCAAATTAATGTAATCATCTTGATTAAGTGTGGCAGAAAGACCTATACAACGTGGTTCTCTTTGTGTATAAGTTGCTAAACGATTTAATAAAGATTGCAATTGGATGCCTCGGTTCTCACCTAAAAAGCTATGGATTTCATCAATAATAATCCAATCTGTTTCGGAGAATAATGTCCGAGCCTCATGTGGTCGTCCAACGAGCATTGCTTCAATGGACTCCGGCGTAATTAACACGATACCATTCGGTTTCTTCAGTAATTTCTTCTTCTTGGACGAATTGGCTTCGCCATGCCAACTCGTAACGGTAATACCCATCTCACTACACAAAGACATCAAGCGTTTGAATTGGTCGTTAATTAGAGCTATGAGAGGTGAGATATACACTATTCGAACGCCCGTATCCCAATCTTCAATACTATTCATCGCAGGTAAGAAGGCCGCTTCAGTCTTTCCTGAAGCCGTCGGTGCAGCAATCACAAAGTTATTTGGACTTTCTTGGGCAAAGGTAATCGCTTTTTTCTGAATAGGTCGCAATTCTTGCCAGCCACTTTGATAAATATACTCTCTTAGTGAGCGGTTCAAACGTGAGAAAGCATCCATATTAAATTACCTCGATGATATCGTCATGATCGTCTTCATCTTTTTCTACTGGTGCGCTTAACTCACCAAATTTACTCTCAAGCGCCTCTGAAGCTTTCACTCCTGGGTTTTGACGCATGATCGCGAGTATTTCCATAAAATCTTTGATGACAGCCCGCGGTGTTAAAAATTCTGCAGCACCTGGTCGGTTTAATTGGGCCTCCATATAACGAATAATTTCTGCTTCAGGAAAATCTATTTCTATACCGTAATTCACTTGATACACATTGAGTAAGTTTGCTAATAACGTATATATTTCCTCATTCGTTAGAGGTTTCAAAGCCAAAGCTGTTCGGTCTGTATTGATATATTCAGAATCTAAACTTTCTTCTAATCCGAGTCTTCCTTGAAGAGCTCCGTAACTCGCCATTCCACGGCGTTGGTCGTAAACCGTCTTACGAGTCGCTCCGAAGTTTACAAATAATCCCCGTGCCACATCTGATTTACACTCATTATATATATTTAACACACGCTCGTAATTGCGTTCTCTAGAAATTCCATTCGCTAATTTATATAAATTAACCGCTTCATCGAAATTCACCACAAAGCCACTGTAACCAATATCTAAGAATAACTCAGCCATTGTTTTCAGAGCGTCATACCAATTATCATCTTTAATAATTTGGTTAATCCCAAGCTCTTTTTTACTTTCAGTGACTGTGCGAATATCTCCTCGTAACCAGCGTATTGCTTGAACCGTTAGCTGGCGTTGATTGTTAATTAGGCCGTGATAGTATTTGATTAAAGCTTGGCCTAATTCGTAAGATAAGCCGACAGATTTGAAAGAGGTAGTAATATCCAGAATGGTATTTTCAACATCAGTCGCATACTTCGGATCCATCATATCAGCTTGACTGATGCCTTTCCCTACTCCAACCTTTTGAAAAACAGTCATCAGCCACTCCTCGATAATTGTGTTTAAAACATTACCGGATTGCGCTGTTTTAGTAACTAAATTATTCATAATTTCTTTATATAAGGCGACGGCACTACCATCACTCGCATATAATCGACGGTTCGGTGTTAAATCAACCGTTGAACTCACAAAGTTTTTTTGTTGAGCTAAATTTTGAATGGTTTGTAGCATGAAACTTTTCCCGCTACCAAAATCTCCAACCCAAATTCGCAAATCACTATTTCCTTCTGAAACAGATTCTAAGATACGAATAACTTCTTCCACTTCGTTACGTCGGCCCAC
The DNA here is from genome assembly GCF_005864045.1 of Ruoffia tabacinasalis. Classification (GTDB taxonomy): domain Bacteria; phylum Bacillota; class Bacilli; order Lactobacillales; family Aerococcaceae; genus Ruoffia; species Ruoffia tabacinasalis. The sequence goes on from NZ_VBSP01000040.1 coordinate 21,280, forward strand.
TAATAGATGCTCAATCCCTCTTGTTGGAACGACACCTGCCTCCAAAGCTTTAATAATATTATCTGCGTCTTTACGTCTAACTTTCACCGCCATTAAATACACTCCCTTTTAAAAACTATACGCCCCGATTATAGCATAACACAAGGCTTAAACCAAACATTTGTTCTGTATTTGTAAGCGGATTTTTTCGGATGGAACTGGAGACAAACCAATGGTTCATTTGGCTTGAGTTGGGGTAACTCAGGACAAACCGCTCGGTCATGTGGCTTGAGTTAGGGTAACTCAGGACAAACCGATCGGCCATTTGGCTTGAGTTGGGGTAACTCAGGACAAACCGCTGTCAAGTCCATAATCTTGTGTAAAAGTCTCAATGTAGTTATATCATCTGGTCATCATGCACATTACACTTGTAAGAATGTCCGAGCGTTATTTTCCCAATTTTCGTGGAAATCAATTAATATCGAA
>NZ_VBSP01000041.1 GCF_005864045.1 Ruoffia tabacinasalis
AGTTCATCCGTGGTAAGATGGGTGTAGGTCATTTGTGGTCACTCCTTTGTATTCTTTGGTCGGAATTACAAGTTGAGTGTACCACAAATGGCTGTTTTAGTTGTCTAGCTTAATTTTACAATCGGCGAAATGGTGCTTGTTGAACCAAACTTTGCGGCATTGTCTTTACCAGACGTAGATGCAGCTTTAATTAATACAAATTTTGCCAATGATGTTGGTTTATCAATTAATGACGCGATCTTCAATGATGCTGAAGATGTGGATAAAGTTAATCCAATGTACATCAACACAATTACAACTTTAGAAGAGAATAAAGATAACCCATTATACTTAAAAATAGCAGAAATTTACCAAACAGATGATGTTGAAGAGAAAATACATGAAGTATATAACGGTGAGACATATCCAATGTTCGATGTGCCCTTACCAGAAGTAGAAAACTAAGAACTAGAATATATAGAAGAGAAGGGGATTAATATGACAAAACAACACGAAACAGCAATTTTAGCAGGCGGATGCTTCTGGTGTATGATTCAACCATTCGATCAATGGGATGGCGTTCATTCAGTAACTTCAGGTTATACAGGCGGGCATGTTGTGAATCCAACATATGAAGCTGTTAAAAGTGGAGAAACGGGACACACTGAAGCAGTTCAAATTGAGTTTGATCCAAGTATCATTTCTTATGAGAAAATCTTAGATATTTATTGGAATATTAGTGACCCAACTGATGCGGGTGGACAGTTTATTGACCGTGGTTCATCCTATCGACCTGGTATCTTCTACTTAACAGAAGAACAAAAATTAAAGGCAGAAGCGTCTAAAGAGGCATTAGAACAAAGCGGCGCTTATGATAAACCAATCGTTACAGAAATCACACCCGCAGATGTGTTCTATGAAGCAGAAGAATATCACCAAGATTTCTACAAAAAAGACCCAGAACATTATAAAGCTTACCGAGCTGAGTCTGGTCGAGATAAAGCTAAGACAGCTTAACGAAATAAAGGCAAAAAATGTCAGTGCATTGGTTATTTTTCCAATACACTGACATTTTTTTATGACTTATTTTGCACGTTTTACTTCAATACGATATCCATCTGGATCTGTTACGAAGAAGTAAGTTGGCGTGCCACCTGTAAGACCTCTTAAGTCACCAGTATCATAAGTAGATGCTTTACATACTTCATGCATTTTTTCTAAGTCGCTGACAGTCACACCTAAATGACTGAAGCCGTCCCCAACATTATATGGTTCTGCATCATAATTATAAGTCAGTTCAATTTGTACAGATGATCCAGGAGAATTTAAGTAGATTAAATCAAACTTATTCTCAGGGAATTCTCTGCGACTAGCCACTTCAAAGTTAAATAGATTCGTATAAAAATCTAAAGTAGCGTCAATATTTCTAACACGTAGGCAAATCTCAACGAGTTCTTGGTTCATAATAATATCATCCTCCAATAGTTTCTTACTTTCATTCTAACATGAAAAGGATATATAGGCATTTGATTCAACCTACTGAATAACTAAGTTTGGAAGACGCTTACTATATATTCTATAATGAGCTTAACACGGATGAAGGGGCGAATGTTTGAACTGGATGTATTCGAAATAATAATGCTAGCTACAAGTGCGCTCATCGTTGGTTTCTCAAAGGCTGGAATTCAAGGGGCAATAATACCAGCTGTCGCCATGATGGCATTAATTTTTGGGGGTAAAAATTCGTCAGGTATTATATTGCCAATGGTGATTGTAGGCGATCTTATAGCAATCTTTAAGTATGGTAAGAAAGGAAACATAGCGGATGTACTTAAATTAATTCCAGCCAGTATCGTGGGTGTAGTTGCGGGTGCCATTGTTGGGAACTGGATCAATGATGCACAATTCAAATTCCTTATCGGCATCATTGTTATCCTCTGTATTATTCTTTTAATCGTTCGAGAATATCAACAAGAAGCAATAGTTTTGCCAGACAATCCCCTTATAAAAGGTGCTGTCGGTACTTTGAGTGGCTTTTCTTCAATGATTGGAAATGCAGCGGGTCCCATCTTTAATGTGTATATTTTAACTCAACAGCTTAAGAAGGAATCAATGATTGGTACAGTGGCTTGGTTCTTTTTTCTAGTTAATCTGATTAAATTGCCATTTCATATTTTTCTTTGTGGTACGATTAACAGCGATACAGTCAAGTTTACGGTGTTTTCAATTCCATTCATTGTTGTCGGTGCTTTAGTCGGAATTTGGCTCATTAAGCGTATCAATGATGTATGGTACCGCCGGTTTATTATTATCGTAACTGTATTAACAGCATTGCGATTGATTTTATAGTTGATGATGCTATTTAAATACATAAATACAAAAAAGTGGAGTAAATTAAGGTGTGTCTATGTTTTATGGTCTATCGATGAATAAAGTAAAAATTATCAGTTACTCCCAACAGCCACTTCTAGTCGTTCCGTCAAGATCTCAAGAAATGTGTGAGCGATTGGTTTTAATGTGTGCATGTTATTAGTAATATAGCCGATTTCAATCGTTTCGGAAGAGACGAGTGGCCTTGCAATAATATCGCTCCCGTTCAAATCAGCATTGATAATACCTGAGCTAATTGTGTAGCCATTTAGGCCAATAGCTAGATTAAACAAAGTTGCTCGGTCACTCACTATAATTGTTTTACGTGAAGCAAAGTCGGCCAATACTTCCTCCCAAAAATAAAAGGAATTGTGCTGCCCTTGATCGTAACTTAATTTTGGATAAGTATCTAAATCAGAGAGAGCTATCTTTTCATAATCGGCTAAGGGATGATCTTTATAAATAAATACATGTGGTTTAACAGAGATAAGTGGTGTGAAATGAATGTGTTTTTTTTCTAGTTCAGCGTTGATGACTTGACGGTTATAATGACTGCGATAGATAATACCAATTTCACTTTTCAAATTAGCTACGTCTTCAATGACTTCATAGGTTCGAAGTTCTTTCAATGTCGCTTGATAGTCATGGTCTTCGTATTGTTTCAGCAGACGGACGAATGCATCAACTACAAAAGCATAATGCTGCCCTGCCACGCTAAAAATTTGTTGCGGTGCTTCATCGTCTTTATAACGGCGGTTCATCAAATTAATTTGCTCGCTAATTTGCCTTGCATATAATAGGAATTCTTCGCCTTCACTCGTAAGAGTCACACCTTTGGAACTACGGTGGAACAGCGTGATATTCATTTCCTTTTCCAACTCTTTAATCGCATGTGATAAGGACGGTTGGGAAAGATATAATTCATCGGCTGCTTTAGTAATTGAAGCCGTCTCCACAACCTTCAAGAAATAATCTATTTGCTTTAGATTCATTGAAACACCCCTTTTTTTTTTGGTCATAGTTAAATACTATGCTAAGCACACTAAAATAGATAATACTAATATCTCATCATGTATTCTATACTATTAGAAACAAATTAAAAAGGGGTATTATGAATGACACAAAAAACTAAACGCTTTTTAACCGTAGGTTCATTATTAAGACCTGAGTCATTATTAGATTATAAGACAAAAATAGAACATCGCGATGATATTGCGTATCCATTCTACGATGAATTTGAAGGTTACAAGGAAGAAGAAGATCAAGCTGTGGAAACAATTGTTAATCAACAAATCGAGCATGATTTACCTGAAGTGACTGATGGCGAATATTCAAAATCTTTGTGGCACCTTGATTTTGTGTGGGGTTTAAATGGTATTAAACGCTACATTGCGGATAATGGGTACTTCTTCCGTGATCTGGATCAAGAGAGCAATTATGAAACTCGTAAGGATATCGGCATCACAATTGAATCGCCTTTACATGGTCATAATCATACATTCATCGACCATTTTAATCGCTTAAAAGAAGTATCACCCCAAGGTGCAACGTTAAAGCAATGTATTCCATCTCCGTCACATATTTTTGGAGAACTTAGCTTGTCAGAGAAAATCGGAGGGAAAGTTTATCAGACGGCAGAAGAATTCAAAAAGGATTTAAGTCAAGCTTACAAAGATTTCTTAAAGGAATTCGCTGAAGCAGGTGGAACGATTATCCAATTTGATGACTGCTTATGGGAGTTATTTGCTGAAGATAACCCACATAGTCCTTTTAGTGGTACTGACTTTGATCACTCATCAATCTTAGGCCTAGCCCAAGAATTCATTGATTTGAATAATGATGTCATTGCCTATGCTCATTCACTGGGTCTAAAAGTCTATACGCATAATTGCCGTGGTAACTATGATTCACGTAATATGGGTGGTGGAAGTTACGAGAAAATCGCGCATTTATTCTTAGAAAAACAAAACTATGACCGTTTCTACTTAGAGTGGGATGATGAGCGTGCCGGAGACTTAAGTGCGTTAAGCGTCTTTAAAAACAAGCCTGACACAGAAGTAGTCTTAGGATTCTTATCAAGTAAGTCGGCAAAATTAGATGATGAAGCTGCAGTGTATGAACAATTAGAAAAAGCTACTCAGTATGTTTCAAAAGATAATCTGTACTTATCTCATCAATGTGGCTTCGCGTCATGTGATGGAGGGAATGAATTATCTCAGGAACAGCAATGGGATAAAATCAAGCAAGGTCAAGCCATTGCTTACCGATTCTGGGGAGAGTAAGTAAAAAAGAGCGATAAACTATGTCAACTGATCAGGTAGCAAAGCTTTCTTTATTTGGTCGTTGATTGTGAGAGTATATTTATGGAATAGTTTTACTATTCTGTAGATGTGCTCTTTTTCTGTATATTGGATGCAATCTATTCATCAAGGAGGCAGTCAACTAAAGAAACAGGGATCCAATATACTTTTGCTGAACAAGAAACATCCCAAGGAGATCCTTTCGATTGTTTAGAAGAAAGCTATAATTATTTAAAAGCTCACGGATTTAATTAAAGGAGTATTTCGATGAATCAAAACAAAGTAATACAGACCTCTGAAAAAGCGGAAACAATATTTCGACAGATTGATGATAATACAAAATTAGGTGACTTACGAAAAATTGCAAAAGAAATAAAAGTTGATCATGAACTGGCGATGGAACTTTGGTCGAGGGGTAAGTTTTTACCAAGGCTTTTATCAATCTTAATTATGGACAAAAAACTACTTTCAGAAGAAGTATTAGATGAACTTGTTGATGATATGCAAATTCATACATATGATGAAAGTAACAATCTAATGGATTGGTTGTTAGCTAATCAGCTAACAAAGAATAAGAAATTAACGACACTCATGGAGTCGTGGGAGGATAGTCCATACGCACTTCAAAGGCGGACTTACTGGTATCATCAAGGACGATTAAGATGGACTGGGAAAACACCACCAAATAATACATCAGACTTGGTAACTGCAATTGAAGCTAAAATTAGTCAAGAGCAACCAGAAGTTCAGTGGGCTATGAACTTTACAGCAGGCTGGATTGGGGTTTATGAGGAATAGTACCGTAAACATTGCGTTATAATTGGTGAAGATACAGGCCTGTACAAAGATGAGAAAGTTTCGAAAGGGTGTACGCCGAATTATTTACCAGAATTTATTATGATTGAATCAAATAAACGCGATTTGTAAAAGCGATATTTAACTTCATTCTCACTTCCATAATATCTACTTGAGACGATAATTTATTAATTATAAAACAAAGTAAGTGATCAATATAATATTGAAATTATAATGTTTAGTTTAGGATGGAGTGAATGGTATATTGTAAGTGAATAACAAACTTGAAGGAGTAGTTTAATGACGTCAAAGGGTCTTGATCTAAATGCAAGATCGGTTTGACTCAAGTTAACGTCTACAAAAAAGAGCGAGGCATATGTGCCTCGCTCTTTAACTATTTACTTCGCATTAGATGCTTCTAAAACTAAGACGGTATCCTGATCAAGAATAGTTGTATCCCCATTTGGAACAATCAACTCATTATCGCCTCTTAAAACTAAGACGATCAAGGAGTCACGTTCTAAGCGAATATTTTTAATCTGTTTATTAACCCAATTGTGGTGGCTGTTGATTCGAAATTCTAGTAAGTCCGTTCCGACCACATCGAAGTAAGAACGTCCAGCTAAGACAATGACATCGCCAACTTTAAGTTGCACATCTCCGTTCGGGACAATTGTTTCGCCGTGACGAAGGACTTTTGCGATAATAAAATCAAAAGCCAGTGTGATATCTCGAATATAAGTATTCACTAAGTCACTGTCTGCTTTTATCTTAGTAGCTAAAAAGCCGACGTCACTCTTATCTTGTAACGAGTTGAAGTTACGTAAAGACGCATCTTCAGGATCAACCATATCCATTTTCTTAGATAAGGTTGGTAAATAACCTCCTTGAATGAGAGATGATAACAGACAAATATCAAAGACAATATGATAGAGGTCGTTCAAGAATGGTGTGTCAGAATTGACCACACTAATGGCGAACGCAATTGCCGCAGCTCCTCGTAGTCCGGCAAAGGCAATAACAGGCAGTTGGTTTTTATTCAACTTAAAGGGCGCCATTAAACCATAAACCGAGGCAGGACGCGAAATAAATGTCATAAATAACATAATCACTAAGGCAATCGGCAACATCGCAATAATCGAACTTGGATCAGATAAAAGACCAAGTAAGAAGAATAGGCCAATTTGCGCTAAGTTTGTAAAGCTATCAAAAAAGAAGACAACTTCACGCTTACCAACGAATTCTTTATTACCAATATAAATACCAAAGATATAAACCGCTAAGTAGCCGTTACCACCAATTTGGTTTGTAAATTCATAAGTGAATAAAGCAGCGGCAGCTAACAGAATGACTTCCATATTTTCTCGAGTATTTAAGTAGTCGAGAATACGGATGAATACCCACCCTAAAGCAAAGCCGAGTAATAAACCAATCCCAACTTGTAAGATAATTAAGACAGGAACATTGACGTTTTTTCCTTGAAGTAGCGTCGAGAATAGTACGACCATCGTATAAGCCGTCGGGTCATTCGATCCTGATTCTAACTCTAGTAATGAGTCTGTATTGTATCTTAATTTTAAGCGTCGAGAGACGAGAACGTCCGATACACTGGCATAATCGGTCGAACCAATAATGGAACCGAGTAACATAGCCTCAAGTAAAGAAAAATCAAAGACTAAATAAACGAAGAGTCCGGTGATCAAAGCGGTTAGAACCGTTCCGAGGAAACTTAAAGTAATAGCTTCTTTTGCAACTGGCTTTGACATCTTCCATTTTGTACCAAATCCTCCATAGAAAATAATGAACATCAGAGCGATGGAAGATACTTGATTGGAAAAATTATAATTCGTAAAATCTGCGCCAAAAAAATTAAAGGAAACACCTAAGAGCATGAACAGAAGTAATTGTGGTATCTTTAAATCACTTGAAATGCGCATAGCAATCAAGGCCATGATAAGCACAAGTGAAATGATTAATATATAAATTGTAATCTCTCCTTATTATTATTGCTTAAGACTATTATAGCACAGTTAGGTAGAGACCTTAGTGAAATTACCTATAAAATTAGCGGGAATAGTTTCTAAGCGAATACTTGGGAAAAGCTCAGTAAAAGTAGTATGATGAAGCTACGAATAAACTATATAAGGAGTGTTACGATGACGTCATATGAATTACCAAAAGTGTGGAAATGGGAAGACGAAAATTCGAATTTAGGGGGTAATCGCCCAACTGCAGGGAGTCGTTTCGAACAAACATTGCCTGTAGGAGAAGCGCCATTCCAACTCTATTCACTAGGAACACCAAATGGAATTAAAGCAACCATTATGTTTGAAGAGTTAAAAGAATTAGGTGTGGATGTTGATTATGATGTATATCTAATAAATATCGGCGACGGTGACCAATTTGGTTCAGATTTCGTCGAAATCAATCCAAACTCTAAGATTCCGGCACTGGTTGATCAAAGCCAAGAGCCACGATTAGAAATCTTTGAATCAGGTTCGATTTTACTTTACTTAGCAGAGAAATTTAATAAATTAATTCCAACAGATATTCATGGGCGCACTGAGACGATGAACTGGCTATTCTGGCAAATTGGTGCAGGACCTTATGTTGGTGGAGGATTTGGACACTTCTTTGCCTATGCACCAGAACCAATGAAATACCCGATTGATCGCTTCACAATGGAAACAAAGCGCCAATTAGACTTATTAAATAAGACTTTAGGGAAACGACCATATATTGCAGGAGACGAATATACCATTGCGGATATCGTAAACTGGTCGTGGTATGGCCGCCTTGCTCTAGGGGATTTATACGAAGGTTCAGCAGAATTCTTAGACATCCAATCATATCCAAAGGTATTAGAATGGGCTCGCCGCATTGCAGAGCGTCCAGCTGTGAAGAAAGGTTTAGAAGTCGAATACAAACCAATCAAAGACTAAGTTAATAAGTAATTAGTTGCTCTTTCTGAAGTACAAGCTTTGGCTTCTTTAGAAGGAGCTTTTTGCAACAAAAATATGCATAAGGAGAATGTGATATGGAAGAGACGCATAGTTTTGGACCAGTCGTCAATCAAGCAACGCGCATCCTCATTTTGGGTAGCCACCCGGGTGTGCCGTCTTTACGAAAGCAGCAATACTACGGTAACGCCGGGAATGCCTTTTGGCGGGTAGTATTTAACGCCTTAGAAGTTCCAGACCCAGTTGATTACCAAGAACGCTTAGAAACCTTACAAGCCCACGACATCGGTCTTTGGGATGTGTATGTGACGGCGCAAAGAGAGGGGAGTTTAGATCATAAGATAAAGAATCCGACCTTAAATGATTTTGAAACCGTGTTAAAGGGTATACCAATCAAACTCATTATTGCGAATGGGAAAACAGCCTATAAAGAAATTATTAAACAACCAGTCTTTCAATCCTATGACGTTGTCAGCGCCTTATCTACAAGTGGTTTGAATAACGGCCGTGAGAAAGAACGCATGGAACAATGGACTCAAGCCATTCGCTCAGTGTTAAATTAAGTAAAAGTCTTTAAGGATGTTTTTTAAAGGCGATGTGTTATACTAACGCAACCTATCTGGTGAAGAGTCATTATAGAAAAGAGGTCATAAAGATGAGCAAGAAAATATTTTTTATTAATGGTTTCGGAGGCGGTCGAGAAGATTCATTGGAGTTACGAGATTCATTGGAAGAAAAAGGCTATGAATTTACTTATCTAGATTTACCGGGACAGTTCGGTGCGAAAGATGTCACGATTGATGATTTTGAAGAGTTACTAGCTTATTTTGAAGGGTATTTTCCAGATGAAGAGATCATCTTGATGGGGCATTCTATCGGGGCCGAAATCGCTGCTTACTTATCTACCCGCCTAACACAAATTGAACGAGTGATTATGTTGGATGGGGGAATCTTGACGAATGAAGATGTTGGTAAAACGCTGGCTGAATCTATGGAAGAAACTAAAGAAGTACTAAGTCAAATAGGTGGCGACGAGTTATCTGAGGAAGGCTTGTTGGAACTAATGAAATTAAATGATGCGATGAAATTAACGATTATCCGACCGGATTACAAAACTCCGACCTTATTGCTCTTAAGTGATTCCGAAGAGGAGTTACCGATTAAAATGCAAAGACTGGAAGAGAGACAAAACCCTTATGTCGATTATAAAGTTATACAAAAAGCTAGCCACAATCTCTATGCAGATCAACCTGACCTGACGGTCAAATTGATTGCTGAATGGCTAGCAAATGCGCGTATTTAATTGGAGTTTGCGGAAGGATTTAATAATGGGGCCACGTTGATTGAAATGGCACCACTCCCGCCATGAGTTCCTAGAACGGGCGTAATAAAGCCAATTCGAATGGGTAAATCAGGGTAAGCGGATTGAATGCGGTCGCGCATGACTTGGGCATCTTCTTCAGCCCCAGTATGGCCAACCGCGACATATGCGTGTTTTGGATATTGTTGGATGTGTGTATCCGCAATTTCACACAAGCGGTCATGAGCCTTTTTCTTCGTCCGGATTTCTTCCGGAACATATACTTGCCCATCGTGTTCTGCACCCATTGTAATGATGGGCTTAATATTGAGGGCATTGCCAAGAAACCCACTTAATGAGCTAACGCGACCACCTTTCACTAAGTTATCCAGTTTTGCTGGAGTGAAGTAAAAGGCTGATTGTTCAAGCAAATGCTTGATACGAGTAACAATGTCATTTGGTTCAAATTGACGTTGAATGAGTTCAACTAAATTAAGTACCATCGCCTCCATCACAAAAGAAGTCAACTGTGCGTCAATTAAATGAATGTCTAATTGATCGCTGAATTCTCTGGAAGTCGCTTGAATTGATTGAAAGGTTCCACTTATTTTCTCAGAGAGTAAAACACCAAAGACCGTGTCATAACCATCTTGAACGAGTTGCTCAAATAAATCATAAATTTGTTTCGTATCGGGTTGAGAAGTTTTGGGCAGTTTTTTCTCAGTGTCCATTCTATCGTAAAAATCTTTCGTTAAAGACTCATCGGGCGAGTCAATATACACAGTCCCATCTTCAAATATGGTACTAAGATATACTTGGTAAATATTCGAGAGCATCGCTGTTTCTTCAGTTAAGCCTGCAGTACTATCCACAATAATGGCAGCTTTCATTCTCCTCATCCTTTCTTAAATATAATATTATAATGAATTAATATCATCCTTTAATTAATCTTAAGTATATAGTGAATAAAAGCCAAATGAAAGGCCTCAGACAGCAAAAAATAGTTCGCGTTGGACAGGCGAACTGTTTTTTGTTTGAATTTTTAGAATTCTAAAGCAAGTAAATCATCTAGAGTTGTTTCTTCGCCTTCGGCTTCGTTATAACCGTCAACGTCAAAGCCAGCTAAGTTTAAATATTCTTTCATAAAGATACTATAACCAGTTTTGTCCGAAGTGAAATTATCTTCATTAATCGTGTGAATTAATGTTTCAGCTTCTTTTTGAACTTCTGGATCTAACTCCCAACTATCTGGACGTAGGCGTCCTTTGTCATCATACTCTGCATTATTACCATATAACATATCACGGTAAATACGGTCTTGGTGCATAATTGGCGTTTCATGCGTTCCGTTATCAGCCATGATGCGATAAAGCCCCATGCAATACACTGGGAAGAATGGTATCACAGAACTGGCTTTGGTTGTTACAGCCGTCGCAACTACAATCGTCGCTTTTCCATTAATATCAGTTAATAATTCATTAATATTATCTGCTTTGACTTCACAGTCTGCTTTCGCTTGACCTAACGTTCCGTCACCATAGTAAGGACGGTTTAGATCAGAACCTAAGTATGAGTAATTTACTGTTAAAACATCTTCTTCTAGGACACCTGCTTCTTTTAAAGCTTCCATCCATAATTGCCAATCTTCGCCCCCCATCACTTTGACTGTATCGGCAATTTCTTCTTCTGTCGCAGGTTCTAAGACGTGCTCAAAGAACTCTTGTTTTTGAATATTTACATTCGGTCCGACAACTGTTTGGTCAATCGATTTAATCACTGAATTAAAGCGTTCGCCGGTATCAGGATCTGTGCGGACACTTGACGCAAGACTGTATACAACCAGATCAACTTTACCCCCAAATTCTTCTTTGATGTATTTAATAACATCTTGCTTCGTTTCGTGACTGAAAGCATCTTGGACGAAGTTTTTCGCGATTAAATCTTCGGCTTCTGCGGCTTGTTTAAAGTAGATATTGTTATACCAACCTGCAGTTCCTAGGTTTTTTTCAGATTTAGGTCCCTTTTCAAAAGATACACCAATTGTATCTGCGTTTGCTCCGAAAGCAAGACTGATTCGAGTGGCTAAACCATAACTTGATGAAGCACCAATAATTAAAACTTTTTTAGGCCCTTCATATGAATCTTGTTCTTTAACAAAGTCAATTTGATTATTCACTTCTTGTTTACACCCAATTGGGTTAATACCAAATGACACATTTCCACGCATTTTATGTTCGAATTTGATAGTAATGACCTCCAATGATTAATTAAGTATCTCTAATATACTAAAATTTCACCTGATTTGATAGTTATAACCGAACTGTGGCGAATTATTTTAAAGGAATGTTAGGATTTGAATTTGGACAATGAGTTCATTGGTCCGATATGGTAATATAATGTTAAATAGATGAAGAGGTGAAGGAATTGACGACATTAAATGACATAGCGAAGCGTGCGGGTGTGGCAAAAAGCACGGTATCCCGGTATTTAAATAATGGATCTGTGAGTGATAAGACACGTGAAAAAATTCAAGCAATCATCGAAGAAACAGGTTATGTGCCGAATCAATTTGCCCAAAGTTTAAAAGCCCAGCACTCAAATATAATTGGTGTGGTTCTGCCAAGATTCGATTCCCCATCGACAAATCAAGTGTTAAAAGGAATCGATGACGTTGCGCATGAAAAAAGCTATCAGTTAATGTTAACCAATTCCAACTTGAGTATTGAACGTGAGAAAGAGAATATCTCTTTATTAAAAAGACAAAAAGTCGGCGGCATCATTCTCATCGCGAGTAAGATGGATGAGGACTTAAAGAAACAAGTAACTCAATTAAGCATTCCTACCCTCATTTTAGGCCAAAAAATTGAGGGTGTTCCAAGTCTTGTCCATCAAGATTATGAAGCGGGCAGATTGATTGCTGAACATGCCTTGGAATTAGGGCATACAAAAATATTATACGTCGGCGTCACAGAAGAGGACAATGCGGTGGGGGTTTTGAGACGAAATGGGTTTATGGATACAGTAAAAGAAGCGGGTTTTGAAGCAGCATTCCATGAGACGAGTTTCTCAAGAAAAGAAGCTTATCAACAAGCTTTAGACTATTTACCAACGACTGAGGCAACTTATATCGCGGCTGCAACGGATCATATAGCGATCGGAATATTGAATGCAGCCAACGAATTAAATCTATCTGTTCCAGATGATTTTTCTTTATCCGGTTTTGGGGGATATAGCGAATCTGATTATACATTTCCAAGTATTACAACCATCGATTACCCATTTTATGACTTAGGGATTAAAGCGTTGAATCGGATCGAACAAATGATGCAAGAGGATCCAGTTAGCTTACTGGAGACGATGCCCAATCAATTAAATGTAAAACAATCCACTAAAAAAATAAAATAGCAAAAAAACACTTGTAATTTGCAAACGATTGCTTTACTATTTAATGGAACCGGTTCCGTTTTTAAGTTTTGTAATTATCTGGAGGGATAAACATGGGGAAATATGATAAATCAATTGAACAGTTGTTGGATGTCATTGGTGGTAAAGAGAATATAAAAAACTATGAGCACTGTGCTACGCGCTTGCGTGTTGTGCTTAAAGACGATAGTAAGTTAGATAAAGAGAAAGCAGATAATATTGAAGAGAGTAAAGGTTATTTCTTCTCAACAGGGCAACATCAGTTTATTTTTGGTACAGGAAAAGTCAATGAAGTCACTAAAGAATTAGATGAATATTTAGGAAAATCAAGTTCAGATGATGATGGGTCGATGAAAGATGATATTTATGCAAACTTAAATCCTGTTCAAAAAGTTGTTCGAATTTTAGCAGATATTTTAGTGCCTTTAATTCCAGCGCTAGTAACGACAGGGCTATTAATGGGTCTGCGTGGTTTACTAGTTGAACTTGGTCTAGAGATGACTGAAGATGTTGCAGGACTCTTTGCGATGTTAACAGATACGGCTTTTGCATTCTTACCAGTGTTAATTGCCTACAGTGCAACGCGTAAATTTGGTGGCAATCCGTTGTTGGGTATTGTTGTTGGGTTGATGATGGTAGCACCACAATTACCGAATGCCTATGACGTTCGAGGCGGCAGTGCGAGTCCGATGAATATTTTCGGGATTGATATTTATGGCTATCAAGGTTCGATTTTCCCGGCGATTCTTGCGGGTTGGATGATTAGTAAATTAGACAAATGGTTACGTACATGGGTGCCTAAAGTGATGGATCTGATTGTGACGCCGTTCTTAACGATTACGATTACAATTGGTGTTATATTATTTCTGTTAGGTCCAATCATTCAAGTAATTGAAAGCTTTGTCATTGATGGTATCGTCACTTTAATCAATGCGCCTTTAGGTATTGGCTACATAGTCTTTGGAGCACTTCAACAATTAATTGTTATTACTGGTTTACACCATTCAATTGGTTTAATCGAAATAACGTTGCTGAGTGATACGGGATTGAATGTGATTCAGCCTTTAACTACAGTGAGTATGGCAGGACAATTTGGTGCTGCAATTGGAGCAGCCTTTTTAATGAAGGACCAAGTGAAACGTACAAACATGATCAGTTCAGCGGTGCCTACTTTATTTGGAATTACAGAACCCTTATTATTCGGTGTTAACATGAGATCACTGCGTATATTTGGTTCAGGGATTGTTGCAGGTGCAGTTGGAGGATTTTTAATTTACCTCTTCGACTTAGCAGCAACAGGTATGGGAATTACTTTTATTCCTGGATTATTACTTTATACAAGTAGCTTAACAGCTTTAACACAATACATTATCGTGAGCTTAGCAGCATTCCTAGTAGGTTTCATCTTAGTTCGTTTACAAGGAAAAGCCATTCGTGAAGAAGTTTAAAAGTGATGTAAAGGAGACGAATTGATGAGTAAAAAAGCATATATTAACTGGAAACAAATTCAAGCAGCTCAAGCAAAATTAAAGGCAAGTGTAGAGGCAGATCCATGGCGACTTAGTTATCACCAAATGCCTGAAACAGGCTGGTTGAATGACCCAAACGGGGCGGTGCAATTTGATGGTGTCTATCATTTATATCATCAATATGTTCCCCAAGACCCTAAAGGTGGCGCAACTCATTGGGGACACAAGACGTCGACAGATATGGTGCATTTTAAAGATGAAGAGATCTTTATGTCACCTGATCAAGCGTTTGACCAAGATGGTGTATATTCAGGCAGTGCCATTGTATTAGACGATAAGATTCATTTCTTCTATACAGGTAACGTTAAAAATGAGGGTGACCATGATTATACATTTAGTGGACGCGAACAAAATACTGTCCATGTAGTTTCACCTGATGGTTTTACAATTGAATCAAGAGAAGTGATCATTCCACACTCAGCATACCCAGAAGGTTTTACGGATCATATTCGCGATCCAAAAGTATTTGAATTAAATGGAAAATATTACTTGATTTTAGGTGCGAGACGTCGTACTAATGTGGGAAGCATCTTGATTTATAGCTCAACTAATTTATATGACTGGGAATATGAAGGTGTATTTCTAGAAGGGGATGAAGAGCAAGGGTACATGTGGGAATGTCCGGATTACTTTAATGTGTCAGGTAAAGATATCTTAGTTTTTTCACCACAAGGAATCCTGCCAACAACATACAACTATCATAACCCACATGCGGCCACTTACTTAACCGGGCAAGTGAACTGGGATGAGTTAAAGTTCCAAGTGGAAGAAGATTTTAGAGAGTTGGACCATGGATTTGATTTCTATGCACCTCAAACGTTTGAAGACGACCAAGGTCGCCGCATTATGTGGGTTTGGATGGGCATTGGCGATACTCAGCCGGAATACAATAACCCAACGATTGCGAGAGGGTGGCAACATGCGATGGCTTTACCGCGTGAGTTAAACTTTGAAGACGGCATGTTAAAACAATGCCCCTTAGTGGAATATCAAACTCTGCGTGGCCAAGAACAGTCATATTCACTGACTGAATTGTCTGCTGACACACTAAGAGGTGAAGTCTACGAACTATTGATTGATTTTGATGAACGACCGAAAGATTTTGAACTACAACTGCGACAAGATACTTCGGTAACTTATCAAGACGGGGAACTAACATTAAGACATGGAGAAAGTGGCTACGGTCGTCGTAAGCGCACGCTTCCACTTGAATCACTATCGCAATTACACATTTTCTCTGATACGTCCTCATTAGAAATCTTTGTCAATGATGGTGAAGCCGTCTTTACTTCACGCGTCTATCCCGATGCGAACCAAGATAAGATACAAATAACTGGAAATGGAACCGGAAAAGTCACTTATTGGGACTTAGCGACAACAACTAAATAATTTAAAAAGGCTCAAGAACCGTGATAAATTCATCACCATTCTTGAGCCTTTATTTATGCTATTCTTTAATGCGAGTAACTTTTAATTGAGTTGCAGTTGCTTCATTGACTTGCATTAATTCAAGCATCAGCATTTCAATTTCAAGGCATGTGCCAATCTTATCTTCGCTTGGAATAATTTCGGATTTATATGTGAAGTAGCCACCAATTGTGTCCACTTCGTTGCTTGTCACAATGGTACCAAAGTATTCATTGAAGTCATTGATATTCATAATACCGTTGACTAGCCATGATGATTCGTCTAGTTTTTGCACTAGAGCATCTTCTTCGACCGTATCATATTCATCATAAATCTCTCCAACAATTTCCTCGATAATATCTTCTAAAGTAACGAGTCCAACGGTTTGACCGTATTCGTCTTTTACAACCGCAATATGATTGCTCGTTTGTTGAATTTGCGAGAATAAATCATCTAATAGTAAAGTTTCAGGAACATTTAAAGGATCATGAGCTAAATCTTTTAAATCGACTTGGGTGTAATCGCCGACCAGGACACTCGCACGCAAGTAGTCCTTCACTAAAACTACACCTAAAATATTATCTTTGTCATCTTGATAAACAGGCAGTCTTGAAAATGTCGAATTGACGATGATTTCGTGATTCACTTCGCGTTCTTTATTAATATCAATCATCAATGATTGATTACGAGGCACCATCACCTCACGAACATTTTTCCGGTTCAGTTTCAGAACACCTTGCATCATGCCAACTTCATCCGATTCAAGCGCTCCTTCTTCACCACCTCGAATCACAATTTCACGGATATTTGAGAAAGTTAATTTCTCATCTTCATTGGAAAAGTCAATCGGAAGAAGCGATTGAAAGAAGTTTAACGTGACAGTTAAAAACCAAACGACCGGTTTAAAAATCGTGTAAATCAGATTTAAAATACGTGCCGATGCCTTTGAATATTTTTCAGGAATGGCTTGCCCAATTGATTTAGGTAATAATTCCCCGAAAATTAAAGTTAATACAGTTACGATGAGCGAAATAACGATCGCCGCACCTTGTGCACCTAGATAAGGTGAAATGAATTGTGATAACCCACTCGTTGCAAAAGATGAGTTTAACGTTCCGATTAAAGTAATCGCCACTTGGACAACCGCTAAAACGCGATCTTGATTGTAATATAGCTTTAATGCGAGTTGAGCCTTTTTGCTCCCAGATTCGGCTTCTTTCTCTAATTTGTCTTTATTTGCAGTTATAAATGCCATCTCTGAACCAGAGAAAAAACCATTTAACAGAGTAAAGACAATAAGTAAAATGATGGGTGTTAACATCGCTTTCTCCTTTTTTTATTTGTTAATAAAGTGTATTGTTATGTAATCTATTATATCTATAAATACTAACTTTGGATATACCGACTTTACTAACATTGCAAAAAGTTAATAAACTGCCTCTTGAACGGCTTTCATCCCACCTTCAATGACGACAGGTTTATAGCCTTTATTAGCTAGAAAAGAAGCAGCTGCAGTTGCGCGATTACCTGAGCCACATAGTGTATAAATCTTCTGGTCTTTATCTAACTTTTGGTAAGTGGAAGGTAAGTCTTCAAGTGGAATATTAATTAAATTCTCTTCAGGGGCAAGACGTGTTATCTCATCAGGATGTCTGAGATCAAGTAAAATATAGTCATCTTCTACTGCAAGAAAATCATGTACGTTGATGGATTTGATTTGTTGTCTGCTTTCTATCGGAATATCGTGTGCTAAAATATCTCCTTGAACATCAATAAATCCGACTTCTTGGCTCAATAATTCAAGCTCATCAATGAAATCTTTTGATTCTTCATTAATAATAAAAATGATAGCTTGATCCGATGCGATAAATGATGAGGCGTACTTTTTGAAATTACTTGGATTAAGATTTAGCGTCTTTGGACCATGTCCAGCTTGATAGTCCAGTTGTCCACGGACATCGATGAGTTGTTGATTATTTATGTGTTTGTAATTGAGTTTTTTCATGGCGATAGTCTCCTTAGATGTTTGTACCGTAAGTATAACGGAGCAATATAGATAAGACAAAATGAAACGATTCTGTTTTTAAAGTTGAGACAAAAAATGAGTATAAGCCTCCCTTAGGAACTTATACTCGTCTTCTAATAAATTATACTGCTAAATATTCTTTACATGCTGCTTCGCATTCACGACACGCTTTAGCGCATTCTTTACAGTGATCGTGATCATGTTGTTCACATTCACTTGCACAAGTATCACAAGCTTTAATACACAACGCAATCAATTCATCTAACAAGGGACTTTGACGATGTGAAAAAGATACAACCATACCACATATATCAGCACAATCTCGGTCTGTCCGAATACATTCCGCCATCATTTTTACGTCTTCTTCTTGTAAGCATCTATCAAAACAGTGCTCGCAGGCTTTTTGGCATGCAATTACTTTTTCGAATAAATTCTCTTTTGCTTGAACCATAATTTTTCCTCCTTATTTTTCTATTATCTTTATTATTATTGTACAATAAGCTTACTATGTATACGCTTTATCTGCAAATGATACCCATTTACTTAAGCGACCATTATCGCGAAATACAGTCATACAGTTTTTCTATCCACTAAACAGTTGTGATAAACTGAAAGATAATAAAAGTAAAAAAATCTGGGAGGTTGATTGAATGAAAGCAGAGATTATATCAGTCGGTTCAAGTTTGTTAAAAGGCTTAGTTGAGAATAAAAATGCAGCTTTTATTGCTCGCGAGTTGACCTCTGTAGGTATTAATGTGACTCAAGCAGTTATGATTGATAATTCTAAAGAAAAGCTATTGGAAACCATTGAGAAAGCAGAGCAACAATCAGATGTACTCGTGTTTACAGGTGGATTAGGTCCTGATGATGACGATATCGTCAAAACAACACTATCAGAGCATCTCGATAAACCACTGGTCTTAGATGATGACACACAAAACCGAATTATTACTTACCATAAAAATTCAGACTTAATCATGCCAAAAAATAACCAACTTCAAGCGCTAACTTTACTTGATTCGATTCCGTTAGTGAATGTCACAGGTCTCGCTTTGGGAATGTTTTATCAGTCTGATACCCATACGTATATCTTACTACCAGGACCAACTGATGAATTAAAACCCATGTTTACTGAGAAAGCTTGGCCACTTATTATTGAGCATCTTTTGAATGGACAAGTCGTCTCAACAAAGCTTATCCGACTGTTTGGTTTAACAATGGCTCAAGCGCAGAGAAATCTCGGTGATATTTTGGTATCTGACGACACGACGTTTATTGAGATTTTTCCAGCGGGTTTAGAGATTGAAGTTCAGATTACTGCGAGAGGTTTTGACGCCGATGAGATTCATCAACTCATTGCTAAAGCTGAGAGTGAGATTGAAAAAAGTGTTGCTCCTTATATTATTGGTCACGGTGATCAAAATTTACCTAATATTGTAAGAAAGCTACTAAAAGAGAAGGAGCTTAAAATAACTGGGGCTGAGAGTTTAACAGGGGGCGCATTTTTAAGTGAATTGTCGAGCTTATTTGAAGCCGGCCTATTTTTTGATGGAGGGATGGTTACGTATGATGAATCCATTAAAAAAGAAGTTCTCGGTGTAGATGAGGAAGTCATTGAAACGCATGGCGTAGTGAGTGCAGAGTGTGCATTTGAGATGGCTGAAAAGGCACTTGAAGCGTTTGGGGCAGATCTCGCTGTGTCCTTAACGGGAGCGGCAGGGCCAAGTTCACTAGAGGGTGAGATACCGGGAACTGTCTGGATTGGTGTGGCGGTTAAAGAGAAGTCTACTTTTGCGAAGAAATTCCACTTTGGATACAAGCGTAATCAGAACCGTGAATACTCTGTTTGGAGTGCATTTAACCTGATTCGACAGGTTCTTTTGGACGAAGAGATTGAATCAATAATTTATAAAGAAAAAGTGAAAAAAGATGAATAAAAGGCTTGACAAGTAAACGCTTACATGGTACTATGTAGTTAGTAAAGAGAGAGATGCAACTGTAAGTAAAGATTGGTGTTTCACTCTTTACGACAGAACCGTCTTAAAGGTTCGGAGTAGCAGAGAAAGTGCTACTCAGCGTATCAGGACTATCTGTTGTTTACCATAATGCTAGAGGTAACTGTGTAAAGAAATAACGAAGTCTAGTAGATGTATATAAATGACAGTGGTGTGTATTTAAGTTTAGATGTGCAAGTGTGAAGAAATTTGCATTTCAACAGGTAGTGACCAATACGCAGAAAGTAATGTGGTTCCGATGCAAGAAAAGTATAAATTAACACACAGAAAAACGACACGCAACACACTCGTTTATTCAGATATATAGTACCAAACGGAATGACATTACTAAATTTTTAGGGGAAGGGCATAAAGCCCTTCCTTTTTGTATTGGAATGGATTTGGTTGGCGACTAGAGCACAATCGCGAATGCGTGTGGCAAGAAATCGCTCAACTCAAGCCAAATGACATGAACTGGTCCTATAGTCAAGGACTATTTGAGCCACATTTTGAGTGCAGCTACTCTTCAATTTCAATCGTTCTGATGTGCGGTAATGCAGGTGTTGAATAAATATCTGCTAAAGGATAGACATTGGT
>NZ_VBSP01000042.1 GCF_005864045.1 Ruoffia tabacinasalis
TTAGATTTCTTTGTGTTAAAATGAGTGTGTGACATGAAGATTCTCTCCTTATACTATGTTGTGGTGACTTAAGTATAACGAATCTTCATGTCTTTTTTTAGTGTTGCGTTTCATCTTACAACACACCTAATAATTTTAATTGAAATCTAATGAATTTAAAAATCTGCATAAAAAAACACCCCATAAGGGGTGTTTAATTGTGGTTTGGAATTATTGTTCGATTGAAGTAACAGTTCCGGCACCAACAGTACGTCCACCTTCACGGATAGAGAAACGAGTTCCATCTTCCATAGCGATTGGGTGAATTAATTCTACAGAGATAGTTACGTTGTCACCAGGCATTACCATTTCAGTTCCTTCTGGTAATTCGATGATTCCTGTAACGTCAGTTGTAGTAAAGTAGAATTGTGGGCGGTAGTTATCGAAGAATGGAGTATGACGTCCACCCTCTTCTTTAGATAATACATAAATCTCAGCAGAGAATTTAGTATGAGGTGTGATTGAACCTGGTTGAGCTAAAACTTGTCCACGTTCGATGTCATCACGTGTAACACCACGTAATAATGCACCAATGTTATCTCCCGCTTCAGCGTAATCTAACATTTTACGGAACATTTCAACACCAGTTACAGTTGTTTTTTGAGTATCTTTGATACCAACGATTTCAACTTCGTCACCAACTGAAACTTGTCCACGTTCTACACGACCAGTTGCAACTGTACCACGACCAGTAATTGAGAATACGTCCTCAACTGGCATCATGAATGGTTTGTCGATTTCACGAGCTGGTTCTGGAATGTATGAATCTACAGCTTCCATTAATTCTAAGATTTTAGCTTCGTAATCAGCGTCGCCTTCTAAAGCTTTTAATGAAGAGCCAACGATTACAGGAACATCGTCTCCTGGGTAATCGTATTCTGATAATAAGTCACGAACTTCTAATTCAACAAGTTCTAATAACTCTTCATCATCAACCATATCAGCTTTGTTTAAGTAT
Source organism: Ruoffia tabacinasalis (assembly GCF_005864045.1). Classification (GTDB taxonomy): domain Bacteria; phylum Bacillota; class Bacilli; order Lactobacillales; family Aerococcaceae; genus Ruoffia; species Ruoffia tabacinasalis. The sequence goes on from NZ_VBSP01000042.1 coordinate 998, forward strand.
ACTACGAAGTATGGCACACCAACTTGACGTGATAATAAGATATGCTCACGAGTTTGTGGCATTGGTCCATCAGCAGCAGATACTACTAAGATAGCACCGTCCATTTGAGCAGCACCAGTGATCATGTTTTTAACGTAGTCCGCGTGTCCTGGCGCATCGATATGTGCGTAGTGACGGTTAGCAGTTTCATACTCAATATGTGAAGTATTGATTGTGATTCCACGTTCTTTTTCTTCAGGTGCGTTATCGATTGAAGCGTAGTCTTGAGCTTCACCAAAACCATTTTTAGCTAAAACTGTTGCGATTGCAGCAGAAGTAGTTGTTTTACCGTGGTCAACGTGACCTAAAGTCCCAATATTAACATGGGGTTTCGTACGTTCAAATTTTTCTTTTCCCATTATTTAATCCTCCTAAAATATATGTAACCTATTATAGATTATTTTTTAACCTATCGAAATGATTATACCGTGAAAGGAAGGTAAATTCAACCATTTACCTCCACATATTCACGTTTATAGCAAGCTTTCTGCTTAGTTATAAAGCAGATTATCTACCGCTATGTTTCTCGATGATTTCTTCTTGAATTGATTTTGGAACAGCTTCATAGTGGTCGAATTGCATTGTAAATGTACCACGACCTTGTGTAGCTGAACGTAAAGTTGTCGCGTAACCGAACATTTCTGCTAAAGGAATGAATCCTCGAACGATTTGTGCGTTACCACGAGCAGTTGTACCTTCGATGCGTCCACGTCTTGAGTTCACGTGTCCCATTACATCTCCTAAGTATTCTTCAGGAACTGTAACTTCAACTAACATCATTGGTTCTAGGATTGCTGGATCAGCTTTCTTAGCAGCTTCACGTAATGCTAATGAAGCCGCAACTTTGAAGGCAGTCTCAGATGAATCGACATCATGGTATGAACCATCGTAAAGCTTAGCTTTAACGTCGATTAATTCGAATCCTGCTAATACACCGTTTTCCATTGCGTCTTTAAGTCCTGCATCTACTGCTGGGATGTATTCACGAGGAACTACCCCACCAACAATTGCATCCTCAAATTCGTATCCGGCACCTTCTTCGTTAGGTGAGAATTCAATCCAAACGTGTCCGAATTGTCCTTTACCACCTGATTGACGAACGAATTTACCTTCTGCTTTAGTAGCAGCACGGAAAGTTTCACGGTATGAAACTTGTGGTGCACCAACACTTGCTGAAACTTTAAATTCACGTTTTAGACGGTCAACGATGATATCTAAGTGTAACTCACCCATACCAGCGATGATTGTTTGTCCAGTTTCGTGATCAGTTGTCGCACGGAAAGTTGGATCTTCTTCAGCTAATTTAGCAAGAGCTGCAGACATTTTGTCTTGGTCAGCTTTTGAATCTGGTTCAATTGCAACGTTAATAACTGGCTCTGGGAATTCCATTGATTCAAGAATCACTGGCGCGTTCTCAGCACATAAAGTATCACCAGTTGTTGTATTTTTAAGACCTACCGCAGCTGCGATATCTCCTGAGAATACTTCTGGGATTTCTTCACGTGAGTTAGCGTGCATTTGTAAGATACGACCAACACGTTCACGGTTATCTTTAGTCGCATTTAGAACGTATGAACCGGCAGCTAATGTACCAGAATATACACGGAAGAATGTTAGACGTCCTACGAATGGGTCAGTCATAACTTTGAATGCTAAAGCAGCAAAGTCTTCTGAATCATCAGCATGATGTTCTAAAGTATCTTCTGTTCCTGGAATAGTACCGATAATTGGTGGTACTTCTAGTGGTGATGGTAAGAAATCAACAACACCGTCTAGTAATAATTGTACCCCTTTGTTCTTGAATGAAGAACCAACATAAACTGGGTAGAACTCAACCGCAACTGTCGCTTTACGGATTGCCGCTTTAAGAGTTGCAACATCGATTTCTTCACCTTCTAGGTAAGACATCATAATGTCTTCATCTAAATCAGCGATAGCTTCAATTAAGTTTGTACGCCATGTGTCAGCTAATTCTTTCATGTCTTCAGGGATTTCAATTTCTTCAACGTTTTCACCTAAATCATCATGATAGTGGTATGCTTTCATGTCAATTAAGTCGATAATCCCGTCAAAGTCATCTTCTGCACCAATTGGTAATTGAACAGGGTGAGCATTTGCATCTAAACGGTCGTGAAGTGTTTCAGTCGCGTTTAAGAAATCAGCACCAAGTTTATCCATCTTATTGATATATACAATACGAGGAACACCGTAAGTTGTAGCTTGACGCCAAACTGTTTCAGTTTGAGGTTCTACACCTGATTGAGCATCTAATACAGTTACTGCACCATCAAGTACACGTAATGAACGTTCTACCTCTACGGTAAAGTCCACGTGACCTGGAGTATCAATAATGTTTACGCGGTGGTCATTCCATTGTGCAGTTGTAGCTGCAGATGTAATTGTAATACCACGCTCTTGTTCTTGCTCCATCCAGTCCATTTGTGATCCACCATCATGAGTTTCACCAATTTTGTGAATACGTCCTGTATAGTAAAGGATACGCTCAGTAGTTGTCGTTTTCCCTGCATCAATATGGGCCATGATTCCGATGTTACGCGTTTTATCAAGAGAAAATTCTCTCTTTGCCATACTATTTTACCCCTCTTTCAAATATATAATGAGTAATTGTCAATCGCCTATGCAAATTCTTGCATAAAACAGCCAACCAATTTCTACCAGCGGAAGTGCGCGAAGGCTTTATTGGCTTCAGCCATTTTGTGCATGTCTTCACGTTTCTTAACAGAAGCACCTGTATTATTAGCTGCGTCCATTAATTCACGTGCAAGCCGTGTTTCCATTGTTTTCTCCCCACGTAAACGTGAGTATTGAGTTAGCCAACGGATAGCTAAAGTATAACGACGTTCTGGACGAACTTCAATAGGAACTTGATAGTTAGAACCTCCGACACGACGAGCTTTAACTTCTAACAATGGCATAATATTTTCGATTGCTTGTTCGAAGACTTCTAATGGCTCTTGACCTGTTTCTTCACGAATAATATCGAAAGCTGAGTATAAGATTTTAGAAGCTTTTCCACGTTTACCATCAACCATGATACGGTTAATTGTACGTGTAACTAATTTTGAATTGTAAATTGGATCTGCTAAAACTTCACGTTTTGCTACATTACCTTTACGAGGCATTCAAACTCCTCCTTTCATAAGGAATTAATTTTATTTTTTATATTTATTTAGGTTTTTTTGTTCCGTATTTAGAACGGCTTTGACGACGTTCAGAAACACCAGCTGTATCTAACGCTCCACGAACGATGTGGTAACGTACCCCTGGTAAGTCTTTTACACGTCCTCCACGGATTAACACAACACTATGTTCTTGTAAGTTGTGCCCTTCTCCTGGAATGTATGCTGTAACTTCCATTAGGTTAGATAAACGAACACGCGCGTATTTACGTAACGCCGAGTTAGGTTTTTTAGGTGTCATAGTACCAACACGAGTACATACACCACGTTTTTGTGGTGACATAGTAGTTGTTGAAGTACGTTTATAACTGTTATATCCAACGTTTAAAGCTGGAGAGTTCGATTTAGTCGTTTTAGACTTACGTGGTTTATTAACTAATTGATTAATTGTAGGCATGAATTGTCCTCCTCCCGTCTTCTTTTCTTAGTCCACACATCCAAGTGTGTCATTTTATAGTAAAATTCAATAAACAACTTTTCAGTTGCTTAAGATAAGAGTTTTAAAGCAGTCAGCACGACTGATGACCAGGAATCTGTCATTAAAACACCTTAGGTATAGTATCATGAGGATTTACTTTCGTCAATAGTCTTGAGCATTTTTTTCAAAAAAAACCGACTATTTGTTAATTTTAAACAAATAGTCGGAAATATGTTATTTATCAGCGTTGATAAAGTCATACTTTTCAGGTTCTTCTTTGAATTTTCTCACAACATATGGACAAGTCGCTTTGATTTTCTTACCTTCTTTGTCCATTTCTGATACTAATTCATCTAAAAGTTTACCTGCAATTCCTTGTCCTCTTAATACGGGGTCTGTAAAAGTATGATCAGCGACTACCACTTGGTCGTTTGATGAGCTTGGTGGAAACGTAATTTCCGCTAATAGCTTATCTGTTTCGTCACGATATACAATTGCGTTACCTTCTCTTTTAAACTCCATTAAATCGCCTCCTTGACGTCTATATACATAGTTTACCATGGATAGATGATTTAATTAAATTTAATGCTTGAACGAAAAGTCTAGAAGCTATTAGTTGTTACGTAAAGTTGGGAATAATAATACATCACGAATAGATTGCACGTTTGTTAATAGCATAACTAGACGGTCAATTCCGATTCCTAACCCACCTGTTGGTGGCATACCGTATTCTAATGACTCTAAGAAATCTTCATCCACTGGATGCGCTTCGTCGTTTCCTTGATCTTTCTCTTCCATTTGAGCTTCAAAACGCTCACGTTGGTCAACTGGGTCTGTTAACTCAGTAAAGGCATTGCCATATTCATGGCCGGCGATAAATAATTCAAAACGATCTGTAAATCTTGGATTTTCTTGGTTTTTACGCGCCAAAGGTGAAATTTCTACTGGATGTCCAAATACAAACGTTGGTTGAACAATAGTATCTTCACATTTATCTTCAAAGAAATTATTAATAATATGTCCAACGGTTGTGTCATGGTCGTTGACAGTCACATGATGTTCTTTAGCTAAAGCTTTTGCTTCTTCATAAGACATTTCTTGCCAGAAATCAACGCCAGTCGTTTCTTTAATAATATCTACCATATGAACACGACGCCATTCTGACTCTAAATCAATCGTTTGATCGTCATATTCCAATACACCAGAGCCTAATACTTTATTAGCCACATGTTTAATTAATGATTCTGTTAAATCCATGACATCCGTAAAAATACTGTATGCAGTATATACTTCTAACATAGTAAATTCAGGGTTATGTGTTGTATCCACACCTTCATTACGGAATACACGACCAATTTCGTAAACTTTCTCAAATCCACCAACTACAAGACGTTTTAGATGTAATTCTAAAGCGATTCGTAAATATAATTCCATTTCTAAGGCGTTATGGTGTGTAATAAATGGTCTGGCATTTGCTCCACCTGCGATATTATGTAAAACCGGTGTTTCAACTTCCATATAATCATTGTCATCTAAATAACGACGGATTTCTGAGATGATTTTAGATCGATTCACAAAACGTTCACGACTCTCATCATTACTAATTAAGTCTAAGTATCGTTGACGGTAGCGTTGTTCTATATTCGCTAAACCATGATATTTATCAGGCAATGGACGTAAAGCTTTAGTTAATGGAGTAAAAGACGTTGCACGAACGGATAATTCACCCGTATTTGTCTTGAATAAATACCCCTCAACACCAACAATATCTCCTAAGTCAGCTTGTTTGTACCAATCATAACTTTCTTCACCAATCATATCTTTACGTACATAAAGTTGAATACGGCCTTTCATGTCTTGGATATGGGCAAATCCAGCTTTACCTTTACCGCGCTTAGACACCATACGTCCTGCAACTTTTACGTTAATTTTTTCAGCTTCTGATAATTCTTCTTTAGTAAGGTGATCAAATTCACTTACGATATCTACTGAATAGTGTGTTCTTGTAAAACCAGCATCAAATGGGTTGACGCTATCTGATTCTAACATTGAAGTCATTTTTTCACGACGAACTAATAGTTGGTCATTTAACTCTTCATGTGTTTGCTCTTGATTATCACTCACGTTATTCACTCCTCATTTACTTTATTACTTCTCTTAAAAATTAAAGCACATCTAACAAACAAATACAATGCTTGTCTTTATTATCTATATTAGGCTTCTTCTACTAATGCAGTCAATTCCTCTTCACTAAACTGATAGGCTTCATTACAGTAATGACAAACTACTTCTGCGCCATGATCCTCGTCAATCATTGCTTGAATATCGTCTTTGCCTAATAATTTAATTCCATCAGAGAAACGTTCCTTCGAACAATGACAGTTAAAGCGGACATCTAAATAATCTAAAATCTTAGAATTACCTTCGCCAACTAATCTATCTAATAGCTGTTCTACGGTTAAACCACTATTTAACAAATCAGATACTCTACCTAAGTTATTAATTTTATCTTCTAAAGCAGAGATAGTTTCTTCAGTTGCCCCTGGCATGACTTGAATCATAAAGCCACCGGCTTGTGCCACAATATCACCTTTATCAACTAAAACGCTTAGTCCAATCGATGAAGGCGTTTGTTCTGACACTGCCATATAATAGGTAAAGTCTTCTGCGAGCTCCCCACTGATTAATGGCACTTGGCCAGTGTAAGGTTCGTAGTTTTCAATTTGTTTACTGACTTTTAAGAACCCTGGTAAGCCTACGGCACCTTTGACATCAATTTTGCCTTCTTCATTTGAATCTAAAGCAACTTGTGGGTTATTTACAAAACCTCTCAAGTTCATTTTTGCATCACTTGTCGCTAGAATTCGACCTAAAGGTCCTTCCCCTGTGATATCTGCAGTTATTTGGTCATTCCCTTTTAAATTCGCAGCGAGTAAGGCTGTCCCAATTAAAGTTCTCCCTAATGCAGCTGTCGCAGTGCGCCAAGTATCGTGATGTCTTCTTGCTTCTTCAACTGTATTTTTCGCATCAATCACATACACTTTAACTTGCCCATCAAAGGCAAGCGCACGTAATAATTTATCAGTCATATGTTCATTCCTCCATGAAAATTCCATGTTGCATTGTAATGTATTACCTTTTTATTTTCAACTAACATATAATACCACACATTCTTTAGTGAAATCATCATCAAAAGGTCTTTTCTCACTTTCACATATCTTACCACCAAGTCAGTGAAAATACACACAGAATATAAAAAAGCTCTCCAAGTTTTCACCTGTAAGAGCTTTGTTTTATTTAATTTTTTATATAGTCTCTTAAATTCCATGATTCACTGTAGTAACTTGAGTCAATCTCTTTTAGTTTGTCTGAAATCAGTGGTTCAAACTCCATCCAATCTAAGATATCTTTTTCTAAGTCTAGTCCTTGAGCAATTTCTATTAGCACAAGTTTTGAATCTTTATTAATTTCAAATACAGCTCTGTCCGTTACAATGATGATTTCTTTGCCATTAGCAATGGCTTCTTTACTTGAGAAAGTAATATACGACAAGTCTGATTTAAACTTCTTATCGACACCTGCGTGATTAATGACGAGTTGTCCATTCTCTACGCTAGTTTCCCCTTTAACTGTAAAGGTGCCAATAAAGATTATTTTTGAAGCACTTGCTGAAATATCGATCATACCACCTGGACCAATGAGCATCTCTCCGATTTGTGTAGTGTTCATGTTCCCATTAGCATCCATCTGACCAAAGCCCAACACAGTTGTATCTACGCCACCCCCGTGATAATAATCAAACATATCTAAAGTATTGATAATCGCATCTGCATTGTAATTCGTACCATAATTATAATCTGAAGCTGTCATTCCACCGATTGCACCTAAGTCTGTGTTCAAAGTGAACTGATCTAATAGATCGGCTTCATTAATTAACCGTGACACTTTATCTGCCATTCCAACGCCAATATTGATAAAACTATTTGGCTTTAACTCTCGCACCGCCCGTCTTGCGATCACTGTTTTGTTATCCAAGGGTAACTCCCGACTCTTCACTTTTGGTGTTCTAATTTCATTGGATAAGAGCGGACTGTACTGGGTCATAAAGGTTTGTTGATGGTATTCTGGCTTAGCTTTTACAACATAATCAACGAGTACACCCGGAACATCAACTTCTTTAGCTGGAAGCGTTCCAGTTGCTACGACGTCCTCAACTTGAGCAATGACAATTCCACCTGCGTTCTTCGCTGCCATCGCAAGTGTGAGTGCTTCGAGTTTCAAAGGCTCATGAATAAATGATAAGTTTCCTTTAGGATCTGCATAGGTCGCTTTGATAAAAGACACATTGATGGGTAAAGGTTTAAAATACAACCATTCTTCCCCATTCACTTTAGTAACTTCTACCAATTCTTCGGCTGCTTTTGCCCGATCATTAATGCGTCCACCCTCTTGGCGAGGGTCTACAAACGTTCCAATACCAACTTTACTCCACACACCCGGTCCTTTGGCTGCTGCATCTCGGTAGAGTTTACCAATGATTCCTTGTGGGAGCATATACAATTCATACTGATTTGCTAGAGCTGCTTTTGCTGATAAAGGCGCCCCACTCATGTGCGTTCCGATAAAACGCTTTAACAAACCGGGTTCAAGCAAGTAATCCATACCTGTTCCTTCGCCGCGACTCATTCCAGCCACAGCCATTAAAGTAACATCTTTTGGATGTTGATGTTCTTTGTAGTAGGCACCCAGTTCTTTTAATAACTCTTCTGGCATACCCCCTAAACCATATGTCGTTGTCGCAATCTGAGCATGATCTGGAACATATTGCATGACATCTTTTACTGAGATTTCTTTTGTATCCATCTATACACCTCTTAATTTGTTGATAAAAAAGTAGACTCAGTGTTTGCCACTCAGTCTACTCAATGAATTTTATTTAGTTGACCTTTAATTCGCTTAATTTGAATTTAATTGTGTCATACGTGTGTGCACTTGATTAAAGTCTTCGAGCATTTCAGTGAAGATATCTGATACCGGTTTAATCTCATGGATTCGACCAATCCCTTGTCCCATACTTAATTGTGAACCATCGATATCTCCATTTTTCATCGCTTCATAGGAGCGTCTACCTGAAATTAACGGCATCAACTCTTCTAAAGTCGCTCCATTCGCTTCTGCTTTAAGAATATCTTGAGCCACCTTATTATTAGCGACACGCATCGCATTGCGAAGTGACTTCATTGTTAAGACCGTCCCATACTCTGGAACAGATAATAAGGCTTGGCGATAAGCATCAGATGCATTCACTTCAGGCGTCGCTAGGAACCGAGTAGACATTAACACACCGTCCACTCCTAATGCCATGGCAGCATACATACTCTTACCATCAACAATCCCTCCCGCTGCAAGAACAGGTACATCCAATTCTTCAGCTGCTTTTGCCCAAAGGATTTGACCACTGACTTGATCTAAGCCCGGATGCCCACCACCTTCTGCTCCGACCATTGTAATAATATCCGCACCATCAGATTGAGCCGCTAAAGCGTGTCGAATTGACGTTACTTTATGAATGACAATAATACCTGCATCTTTCAGTGGTTGAATGAATTTGTCCGGTCTTTGTCCTGAAGTTTCAACAACCGGTACCTTTTCTTCAATTAACACTTGAATATAATCATTAATTACTGCTGGCATCACAACTTCTGGCACTAAAGAAATATTAAAGGCAAAAGGCTTATCAGTTAAACTGCGCACTTTTCGAATTTCTTCTCGCAAGGCATCAACATCTGGAAAAGCCATCGCTGGAACAATTCCTAATCCACCTGCATTAGATACCGCTGAAGCTAATTCCGCTAGCGACATATATTGCATGGCCCCTTGAATAATTGGGTACTTAATATTTAATAGTTCCGTGACTCTTGTTTGCATCGAATCATCTCTCCTTCAAATTTCGATGATGATAGAGCGATGATTTTAAACAAATAACAAACTATTTCCTATGAAGTTTTGTTACCCGTTCCTAGCTCATATCTAATCATCTAATAAAAAATCGTATTTTAATGTATTATTTTCAAAGTGAAAATTATTATATATAGATTGAAAAACAAAATCTTCCACTTTAGAATAATGCTTCTTCTTCTCTCGCATTAACGTCGGGATATACGGAATTGGATCCTCAAAACGCTTTTCTACTACCCCCATTTGGTTTAGTCTTGAAATAAACATACTAAAGTAAACTGTCGGTAAAAGAGCGATTAATTCGTTGTAGATCACTGTTTCTATCATATAATCCCAAGAACTTGAGGTAAATAATTGCTTTGCTGTACTGTTATTTTCTTTTAATTTGTCTTCTACAAAATAATAGACGGCATCTTTTTTGTTATAGGTTACATAATGATAGCTGTCTAAGTGGTTCCATTTTAGTAAACGTTTTGTAACGAGTGGATGATCTGGTCCCATAAAGGCGACCACTTCAGTTCGAACTAAGGGATGTACTTCATATTTTGACGTATTAAAATCTTTCGGCGGTGCTAGAACTGCGATATGAATGACATTATCTTCTAGCATCTGTTGTAATTCATTCGTGCCTGCTTCAACAATTTCGATATGTGCATCTGGATTCTCTATCAGAAAGCGAGGTATAAATTTATTAAAGAAAAAACGTAAATACGTTGGGTGAATCCCAATTTTTATCGTCCCTTTTTGGAATAAAGATTCTCTTTCAATGACATGTTCAAGTCCATTATATTGATTTAATACTTTTAATGCTGATTGATACACATGCATTCCAGAATCAGAAACATTCACAATTCGCCCATTTTTTCGATTGAATAAAGAAACTCCCTGTTGATGTTCAAAGTTTTTAATAAACTGACTCAACGCTGACTGAGAAACATATAAATTCTCAGCCGCGACAGTCAGGTTACAATCTGATTGAACAATTTCTACAAAATATTGCATTTGACTAATTTCCATCATTCTAAGCACCTCAAATTCTTAATATATCTGGATAGTATTGTATGCTTACAGTGTATCACAGCAATACTAATTTCCTTTGAATTTTGGTTGCCTTTTACTTAAAAATGCTGCAACCGCTTCAGAATGATCATCACTTAACGAACTAGCCCTCATATACTTCGCTTCTAAAAGGTTCGTATCATCCATTTGAGGATATAAGATACTCGCTAATAATGCTTTTTGGTGCGCTATTGTTTGAGTCGGCCCATGAGCTAGCTTTTGAGCTAATGCTTGGGCTTCATCAAGTAAATCTTCATCTGCAACTTTACTATAAGCGAGGCCATATTCGACTGCCAATTCCGCATCAATCGGTTCATTCAACATAATATGTTTCATCGTTCGGTATGATCCTAAAGCTTGTTGTAAATTGTACATCAAACCAGTATCTCCCGGGAAAGCCATATTAATAAACGCCGTAAGTAAGCGACTCTGAGTCCCCATCACAATGAAATCACATGATAATGCGAGTCCTAAGCCTGCTCCTGCAGCCACACCATTAATGGCTGCAATCACGGGTTTTGAATTTTGTCGGATACTTCGAACCATTTCTCCTGTTTTAAGGACACCGTCTTCTGGTATTCCTTGTCCGGTATCAATGAGGTGTTGGAAGTATTTAACATCTCCTCCTGCACAGAAATACTTTCCTGCACCTGTTAAGATAACCGCCTTTACTTCTGGATTTTGATCGATATCTGCCATTACATCAATAATTTCTTGATACGTCGTTTCTGAAAAAGCATTTCCATACTCTTCTCGATTAATTGTAACGGTCGCGACTTGGTTCTCTATTGTGTATAGAATCGTTTGATACATTACTTATCTCCTTACTTTCATTGATTAAGGTTTAGTACTAATGAATATATTCAAAAATACCTGCAGCACCCATACCGGCTCCGATACACATTGATACCATTCCATATTTCGAACCTTTACGTTTACCCATCTCGGCTAATAAGCGTGATGTCAGCACGGCTCCGGTTGCACCCAGTGGATGTCCTAAAGCAATTGCTCCTCCGTTAACGTTTGTAATATTTGTGTTTATTCCTAATTCACGAATTGAAGCTAGCGCTTGAGAAGCAAAGGCTTCGTTTAATTCGATTAAGTCCAAATCTTCTAGTTTTAAGCCCGTTAATTCTAAAACTTCTGGAATAGCATAGGCTGGTCCGATCCCCATATATTTCGGATCGACTCCTACAGCTTTATAGCCAACAAAGCGGGCGATTGGCTTCACGCCTAATTCTTTTACCTTTTCGCCTGACATGATGACAACAAAACTTGCGCCGTCACTTACTTGCGATGATGTTCCTGCAGTGACAGATCCGTCTGCTTTAAAGATTGTTCTTAGTTTCCCTAAAGTTTCAGTTGTTGATTCTGGACGAATTCCTTCATCTTTATCGAATTTTACCTCTTTAACTTGAGGTCCATTTTTTGTGTATTCAACTTTATGTGTTGTTACGGGGATGATTTCATCATCAAAGCGTCCTTCTGTTTGTGCACCATGTGCACGTTGATGACTTTGCACTCCAAATTCATCCTGATCTTCTCGAGTGACATTATATTTAGTTGCGACATTTTCAGCAGTGAGTCCCATTGGATACGAAACACCTGAATCTTCTGCTTGTAGTGTAGGGTTGTTTGTTACTTCATTGCCTCCCATTGGGACTGAACTCATGAACTCAACTCCACCTGCTACCAATACTTCTGATTGACCAGCCATAATGGCATTTGCAGCAATGGCAATCGTTTGTAATCCTGATGAGCAGTAACGGTTCACTGTCTGTCCTGCAACAGAGTAAGGTAATCCTGCTCTTAAAGCAATCGTACGAGCAAAATTCATACCTTGAATTCCTTCTGGGAAGGCACAACCAACAATCACATCTTCGATAAGCGCTGGATCAAAGTCGCCATCAACACGATCGATGACACCCTTTAATACTTCAGCTGCAATATCATCTGGACGGTCGTTGGCAAGGGCTCCATTCGCTTTTCCTTTTCCAATAGCCGAACGTCCATAAGCAACGATATAAGCATCTTGCATAATTAATTCATTCCTTTCAAGTTTCCGTATTAATTTCTTAACGGTTTACGCGTTTGTAACATATGCGAAATTCGTTCGAATGTCTTTTGATTTTTACTTAATTTTAGGAAATGTTGTTTCTCAAGATGTTGTAACCATTCTTGATTAACATAGGTTCCTTCTGGGAGCTCTCCACCTGTCATTACATCTGCAATCGCAAGTCCTAACTCCATGTCATAATCACTAATAAAGTGTCCTAGGCGCATTGAATCTAATTGCCCTTCGACCACTGCTTTAAAGTTTGTTCCTAAGGCTGGGAAGTTAACTTTTGATCTTTGAATGTAATTTACTTTAGTTAAATAAGTTAATTTCTCAATGGCTACGTCCACAACTTTATCCGCATTCATAATAATGTCATCTGACCCTCTTAAGTAATATTTACGACGGGCTTCATAAGCACTCATTGAAACATCTCCAGATGCAATACGTGTAATAACTGCACCTAAAGTCTTCATCTTACTTGCTTTTTGCTCGTCTCGAGTCATCACGCGTTCTGTTAATTCTGCTAGGCCGCCGCCACCAGGAATAAGTCCTACACTGACTTCAACTAAACCGATATAACTTTCTGCCGCTGCTACAACATAAGGAGAGGCTAACATTAGTTCGGCTCCACCACCTAAAGCGCGTCCTCTAACTGCTGTAACAATCGGTTTACTACTGTAGCGAACGCGGTTCACTGCTTCATGTAACTCGCTTATTGTTTTACCTATTAAAGTATCGACTTCCTCGAGTTCTATAGCTTTCTTCATCATATTCAAGTTAGCTCCCGGACTAAAATGTGGTCCATCCGAGTAAATAACCATTCCAGAATAATGACCTGACTCTAACTCGTCTACAGCTTTTATCAGCCCTTTTGTTAATCCTTCATCAATGGTGTTGTTTGGTGTATGGAACTTGAATAATAATTGATCCGTGTTTATTACACTTAATGTTGTATCGTCATCTTTCCAAATTTCTTTCTCTATACGATCTTCAATCGGTGTAATATTTTCAAGTACTTCGCCTTCCTTATAGAAGCTTTCTGTTCTATTTGCTACCCATTCAGGTAATTCCCCTACTTCTGCTTGGATTCTTTCTTTCACACGGTCAAAGCCCATTAAATCCCACAGTTGGAAAGGTCCGACTTTCCAGTTAAAGCCCCAAACCATTGCACGATCAATGTCTTTATAATCTTTTGCCGCTTTAGGAACATTATTTGCCGCATAGAAAAATGTGCTTCTCAAAGTTTCCCATAAGAATTTACCCGCTTTGTCTTCTGCATTAAAGATAACATCTAAGTTTTCTTTTAAGTCACGTCCAAAATGAGATAATATTTCTAATTGAGGTTTGCTTGGCTCGACGTACTCCATAGTTTCGGGATCTAATACTAGACGTTTACGTCCTTCTTTTTTGTAGAATCCATAACCTGCTTTATTTCCCAAAGCTCCTTTTTCTAATAGTTTTGGTAAAAGCGATGAATTGTTGAAGTAAGGTTGCTCACTAGGATCTTTCATTAATCCACCTACAACAAAGGCAGCAATATCATTTCCGACTAAGTCTGATAAACCATAAGTTCCTGTTCGAGGTCTTCCAATTGCTTTACCTGTTAAAGCATCCACCTCAACAATTGATAAGCCGTCACGCTTTGCACGGTACATAATGTCTGCCATCGCATGTGTTCCTGTTCTATTGGCGATAAAGGCTGGGACATCATTAGCAATCACAACACCCTTTCCTAAGACATCTTCTGAGAATTGTTTAACTACTTCTACCGTTTCTTCAGATGTATTCTTCGTTGGAATAATTTCTAATAATTTCATATAGCGCGGTGGATTGAAGAAATGCATCCCTAAGAAACGTTCTTGTTCGCCGCTTTCGAACACTTTAGCAATTGCTTCAATTGGGATTCCAGATGTATTTGTTGCTAGAATTGCTTCTTCTTTAGCGACCTGTTTAATCTTTGTCCAAATATCGTGCTTGATTTTAATATCTTCTTTAACAGCTTCAATAAAGATATCTGAATCTGATGGTTCCACTAAATCATCAGCAAAATTTCCATAAGATAAGTTCCCTTCGAAATTTAAATCATATAACATCGATTTCTTTTTGTTTGTAATTCTGTCATAACCCGCTTTAGATAGTTTATTACGATCTTCTTCGTCAATTACAACGTCTAATAATTGCACTTTAATCCCTGCATTTACAAGTAGGGCTGCAATTTGACTTCCCATGACACCTGCACCTAATACGGTTGCTTTTCTAATTGTCATTATTATTTCCCTCCAAAATATATCGTTTTACTTTAAAAGTGACTCAGCCATTTCCAAATTTGTTTGGAAATGACTGTCACTTGATAAATATTAGTTAAATGCTGATTGTCCAGTCATTGCTCGTCCAATTACTAAGGCATTAATTTCGTGTGTACCCTCATATGTATAAACAGCTTCTGCATCTGAGAAGAATCTTGCGATATCGTAATCGACAACAATTCCGTTCCCCCCACAAATTCCACGACCCATTGCTACAGTCTCACGTAAGCGAAGAGCATTAATCATCTTACCTACTGAAGTAACGATTTCATTGTAGTCACCATTCTCTTGTTGGCGAGCAATTTGTGAACAAAGGGCCATTGCAGATGTTACGTTTGCTTGCATCATCGCTAATTTCTCTTGAACTAATTGGTAATTTGAGATGTCTTTTCCAAATTGTTTACGTTCAGTTACATATTTAAGGGTTGCTTGAAGTGCACCTGCCATCGCTCCTGTCGCCATGAAAGCTACGCCTGCACGAGTTGAGTAAAGAACTTTAGCAATATCTTTAAAACTATTGATGTTTTGTAGACGATCACTTTCATCTACTACGACATCTTTTAAGTGAATATTTGCGTTTGGTACAATACGAAGTGCAATTTTATTTTCAATAATGTCAATGTCTAATCCTTCTTGGCCTGCTTTGACGATAAAGCATTTTGGTTTGTTTGTTTCTTCGTCTCTTGCATAAACTGGAATTAAGTCAGCAACTGATGCGCCACCAATCCAGCGTTTAGCTCCATTAAGAATCCATTTGTCACCTTCACGACGTGCTGTCGTATCTAAGCCCCACGCAACGTCAGATCCATGATCAGGTTCTGTTAAAGCGAAGCAAGTACGTAATTCATGGCTCGCTAATTTAGGGACATATTTTTGAACTTGTTCTGGACTACCTCCAAATAAGAATGAATTAAACCCTAAGCCTGAGTGAACTCCAATTAAAGTATTTAATGATACGTCGAATCTCGACATAGCAAAGGCGAAGAAAAATTGGAATAATTGACTCGTTTGTTTCTTACCTTCTCGCCCTTCGAATAATAAAGGGTTTGTATAGTATCCTAATTTACCGATATCTTCAAAAAATCCTTTTGGCACTTCTGCATCAACCCAAGCTTGATTAACTACGGGACGATACTTTGTTTCTAGCAGCTCCACTAATTGTCTTAAAAACTCAACTTCTCCATCTGTTAAACCTTCGCTAATGTTTAAAATATCCTCAGGGAATAATTGTTTTAATACTTCTTTTCTGTTGTCCATTTTCATTTGCCTCCTAAAATTTTCAATAACATGTATTGCTTACACAAAAATGATAACGTTTACAATTCATATAATACGCTGTTAATTAGACCCCGTGAAATAACGGAGCCTTATCTTATACATTAGGGAGCTTAATAAAGGGTTTTATTTTGATTTCCACTCATTTAAACGGCCTGGTTATTAACTGAACTAATAAGTTGAATAAGAATAACATAGAGAAACAGCTATCTTGAGCGGAATATTTCAGTTATCTATTACGGTTCTACAATAAATAGGGTTGATGACAAAAATTAAAATGTCATCAACCCTATTTGACAAAGAGCCTCTATTACGAAAACTTAATAGACAACACAAAAAAGCCCGACTATTTAGCCGGGACTTTAACATTAAATATTCAATTCATCTGTGATTGTTGACTTCGCATAGTCATTCATCATCTTCTCTAGTTCTAGACGATCAGGTTTTCCAACAGAGTTAACTGGTATTTCATCAATCTCTAAGTATAGTTTCGGCACTTTATAACCTGCAAGGTTTTTCAAGCAGTATTCATCTAGGACTTCTCTATAATTTTCTGAACCAAGTGCTTCTTTATTCAACATGATGGCAGCAGATACGGATTCACCAAATTTAGGATGTTCATATCCTAAGACAATTGCCGAGCGAATTAGAGGATGTTGACTTAGAATCGCTTCGACTTCTGATGGCAACACGTTTTCTCCACCTGTAATAATTAATTCTTTCAGGCGGTTAACTATAGTAATCTCACCTAATTCATTAATAAAGCCCATGTCTCCTGTTCTAAAGAAGCCATCATGGAAGGCTTTTTCATTTTCTTCTGGTAAATTCCAGTAGCCTGGTGTGACATTTTTACCTTTAACGAGTAATTCTCCGATGTCTCCCACTGGGACTTCTTCTAAATCTTCATTAACAATTTTCGCTTCAACAAACATCAGCGCTTGTCCAATTGATTGTGGATTGTTCACTGCATATTCGTATTTATTATAGGTTAATAATGGTGCTTCAGTTAAACCATAGGCATTAATAATAATTTTACCCATTTGTTGGAACACTTTTTGAACTGCTGGTAAAGGAGGTGAACCCCCAGAAACAAGTAGTTCAATATTCATAACATTCTCAGGTTTAAATTCCGGATGGGCGATAATGGCATAGTACATCGTTGGGATTAAAACTAGAACAGTCGGTTCATACTTCACGATCCAATCATTAATGGTTTCATGATTGAAGTATCTTTCTAATACGATTGTTCCTCCAACCATTAACATCGGAATGACAATATCAATAAAACCTAAGATATGGAACATAGGCGCACTCGCAATTGTTTTCCAATCACTCGTCATATTCCAAGATAAGTTTTGATTAAAGCCATTATTTAAGTAACTTTCATGCGTGTGTATAACACCTTTCGGTCTACCCGTTGATCCACTCGTATAAATTAACATGGCGATGTCTTGTAAGTCTAAATTAACACTTTCAAAAGGTGTATAATTCTCAAGATTCACGATTTCATTATATTCTGGTCCATCTACATTATATTTAATAAACTCTTGCGGAACTTCGGTGAGTCGTTCAAGATGGTTAGTTGCGTAAACGATATATTCTAAACCAGCATCTTTAACTACTTTACCAATTTCGATTGGCTTTAATCTCCAATTAAGCGGAACAAAAACAGCCCCAATTTTTATAGCAGCCAACAGAAAATCAATAATGGCAATATCATTTGGGACAAAGGTACCGATTCGGTCTCCTCGTTTAATTCCTTCATTCTCCACTAAATGTCGTGCTAACATTTCAGCACGTTGATTTAGTTGTTCATAAGTAAATTCCGTTTGTTTAATAGGGTCAATTACAGCCACCTTGTCAGGTGTGTCTACCGCACGCGTTTTTATCCAATCCAAATTCATTGTCTTATTCTCCTTAGACTTTAAATTTGTAAACGCTACCATTTTTTGTTACCTTCATTCTACTAAAGATAATCGATTTGTCTAGTGTTTTATTGCTTATTATAAATTTTTATATGCATTTAACTCGTAAATTTAACAGTTTAATCCTTTAGAAATCCTTTCATATCAATCTTCAAATATATAAATTTCAAAATTGAAAAAACAAAAAAACCGACTACCCAAAATGGATAATCGATTTCTTGGTTCATGAATTTTTGATGTTGGTGGACCGAGGAGCCAGGTGACGCAGTCACCTTGGCTCTTTTTTTATTCCTATGTTTAAGTGTCTCTCTATGCAACGATAGTTTGTGTTGTGTTCTCATCTTTAA
>NZ_VBSP01000043.1 GCF_005864045.1 Ruoffia tabacinasalis
AGTTCATCCGTGGTAAGATGGGTGTAGGTCATTTGTGGTCACTCCTTTGTATTCTTTGGTCGGAATTACAAGTTGAGTGTACCACAAATGGCTGTTTTAGTTGTCTAGCTTAATTTTACAATCGGCGGGTAATAAAAAAGCTAAATCATAATTAAATGACTTAGCCTTACCACCTCTACCCCATCACCCTCACAATATTCTCCACCGTCCGGCTGACATTCTCCGAAGCCTTATCAATCAGCTCTTCCAAAGTATTCGCCCCAGGCGCCGTTGGAAACACAGCATCAATCCCTTCAGGGTAAAGCTCCTCAATATCTTCACCAACTTTACCAACGACAGCAATCACTTTTGCATCTGGATTAATTTCTTTCATCGCTTTCGCAACGCCGTGAGGTGTCTTACCAAATTTCGTTTGAAAGTCCATCGCACCTTCGCCTGTAAAGCACACATCTACTCCCTTGGCCTTCTCTTTAAAGCCTGAATATTCGAGTACAATGTCAATGCCACGTTTCATCTCTGCTTGGGTAAAAGCCAAGAGCCCTGCTCCCAAGCCACCCGCTGCACCGGATCCAGGTATATCCATCACTTCATGTCCGAGACTTCGCTCGATGACTCGTGAATAATGTTTCAAATTCGCCTCTAAAATATCCACTTCTTCCAAAGATGCCCCTTTTTGTGGACCGAATACGCTGGTAGCCCCATTGGGTCCACATAATGGATTCGTCACATCAGAAGCAACGATAAAGGAAACGTCCTTTAATTTAGGATGAACCTTTTCAGTCGAAATATTATCAAGTTTGTCCAAGGCGCCTCCACCAAAGCCAATGTCCGATCCGTTGAAGTCAATCAGTTCGTACCCTAACGCTTGTGCCATCCCAGCACCACCATCATTTGTAGCTGATCCACCTAATCCTAAGATGATCTTAGTAATTCCCGCTTCAATTAATAATTTTATCAATTCGCCCGTTCCGTAAGTCGTTGTCACAAGGGGGTTTTGAGTTACTGAATTTACATGGTTCAAACCGCTCGCTTCCGCCATCTCTATGACGCCGGTTACACCATCACCCAGTATGCCGTAGTGAGCCTCAACCGCTTTACCTAAAGGTCCTGTCACTTCTGCCTTTAATAGTTTGCCCTTGGTCGCATCAACTAAAGATTGTACAGTCCCTTCACCACCATCTGCCATAGGTAATTGAACCAACTCAATTTCCGGCAAGACCCGCCGAATCCCAGCTTCCATCGCTTGGCACACTTCTAACGCTGTCAAACTTCCCTTATAGGAATCTGGTGCAAGTAATATTTTTTTCATCACAAATCCCCCTTTTTTAAATGTGTCTCACTCTATATAATTTTATCTTAAAGGGTCTGGGATCATTTCACAACAGATTTACTTTTCAAAATGCTCCTCGCTAAATTTGAGGAAGCAAACACAAGATAATAAATTTGTATTCTCTCCATATTATTTCTGAAATAGAGTTAGAGTGAGCGCTCTAAATTAGATGAGGAATAGTATGATTGGCCTATGTTCAGTTACATTTCTCGATAGAAAAGTTGAAGAAGCATTCGCCTTAGCAAAAGAAGCGCAATTAGACGCTATTGAATGGGAAGAGATACTCATGAGCCCGAAACCAATATAAAATACGCGCAAGAAGTCGCCCAGATGATGAATGCCGCTGGTTTAAAAACGATATCCTAAGGAAGTTATTACACATTTAGCTATTTCCAGGAAATTGAATCCTTTCTAGGCACAACCAAAGCCTTATATGCACCGCTCTTTCGTATCTGGGGAAGAGATAGAGGATCAAATGATGCCGATGAAAAATACCGTCAACAAGTCATCGAGGATGTTTCGATTTACGAGAGTTTGTGCAATTACTATTTTATGATATTGAAGATGGTCCTCGTATCGGAGTTACAACCGTTGGAGTTCTAGAATCTTCTGATGGTCTATTCTTTAAAGATAGAATAACAATCAAGTATTAGACTCTTATGAAGACTGGCGATTGAATACAGCTGAACGTATTAAAGATATCTTATCAAAACTAACGATGGATCAAGATGAAGACTTTCTATCTGAAGTCTCAGGAGAAAGTTACGCTTACCAAAATGGTGATGGTAATTACTACGAAGCAGGATTTAGATTAACTTACGAATAGTATGAAATAGATCATTGAATAGAAAAACAGCCCTGGCTTCGACTGAAGACAGGACTATTTTTTAGGTATTTATAACTTACTCTTTCATCAATGCATCGTCATGCCACCAGTCACATTAATCGCTTGCCCAGTCATATAAGACGCTTCATCTGACGCCAGAAACGCAACGACTCCCGCTACCTCTTCTGGTTGCGCTGTACGACCCAATGGCACTTGCGAACAATCTTCTTTGTAGATTTCTTCTGCGGTCATACCTCGAATCTTCCCGCCATCCACGCGCTCACGGTGTTTCATGCTTGTCTCTACAATCCCCGGGCAGACTGCATTCACCAAGATATTTTTCGGAGCAAATTCAATAGCAGCAGATTTTGTTAAACCGATTACCGCATGTTTAGAAGCAACATAACCACTTAAACCACGGTACCCGTTCTTTCCAGCTTGTGACGAAATATTAATAATCCGCCCGCTTTGATTACCCGCAACTAAATGATTCGCAAAGACTTTTGAAACTTCGTATATGGCAAACACATTTAACTCAAACATATCGCGCCAATCTTGTAATTGACTGTCGATTAAGTAATCCATTCTGGAGATTCCTGCACTATTGACGATAATTTTTGGGACACCGTATTTCTCAACCAGTTCATCGCTCCAAGTTTTTAGCTGATCTAGATCAGTTAAATCAAAGACTTCTTTAATCTCATTCGCATTGTCTGCTTCCCCGGTATGAACTCGGTCCACATTAATTACTTTGTGTCCTTTTTCTAAGAAGCGCTTCACACACGCCTGCCCTATCCCAGAATTCCCACCTGTAACTAGCACTAATCCTTTCGCCATGAATCACCTATCCTTTCCTACATTCAACACGGCTTAACCTTCTGCAGATGCTCCCTCAAACACCGGGATAATTGAATTTCCAAAGTGCTCTGAGATATAGTCCGCCACATTGGGTTGTTGGTATGCTTCGACAATTTGTTGATAAACTTCATTATCTTTATCCTCAGCTCTTGCCACAATAATGTTAATATACGGTTGCAGTGCTTCCTCTTCTGGATCAATTTCTATAGCGAAGATCGCATCTTGAACAGGATCAATCCCGAAATCAATGGCTAAATCACTGTTAGTAATCCCAGCAGCAGCATCAGGTAAAGCTTGTGGAATGATGGCTGGATCCGTTTCAACAATATCTAAATTTAATGGGTTTTCAATAATATCAATGACTTCGGGTAAGTGCCCTTTGTCTGGATCCAATTTAATCACACCCGCACTCTCAAGCACTTTTAAAGCTCGTCCGCGGTTGGTTACGTTGTTCGGAATTAAAATTGTATCCCCATCTTGTAATTCTGACAAATCAGAAATATTTTCTGAAAAAACGTTCATCGGACTTAAATAAGTATCCGCGATTACTTCAAACTCATACCCTTTATCAGCAGTTTCTTGTTCTAAGAATGCATTATGTTGAAAAGCTGTTAAGTCTAAATCCCCATCTGATAAAGCTCTATTAGCATAAACTCCATCCGAAAAGCTAACTAATTCAATTTGGATTTCATCACCTAGATTTTCTTGAACAATTTCCCAAATTGGGTCATTCGAATCTCCAACAACGGCTACTTTCACAATTGTCTGTGCTTGTGTTAAAGACGGTAATAAGGCAGCGAATACGACAAGTAAGAACAATACTTTTTTTATTATTTTCTTCATAATTTTTCCCTCTTTCCGATTAATAAGCGAATGATAAGTCAGTAATTTCAGTTAATACTTGATAATATTTTTGACTATAATAACGAGCCATCGGTAAGTTTTGGTCTAAGAAATTACCGCAATCGCGTGCTGTGGCTCCAGGAATCTCATCCTCAAATTCCGAGATAAATTTAAAGGTCTCTTGTAGTAAAGAAAGAACCTCTTGTGGTCCAACGGCATCCGTTAAGATTAAGTAAAAGCCCGTCCGGCATCCCATCGGTCCGAAATAAATGACTTCATCTTTAAACGTTGGGTCATTACGTAAATAAGTCGCTCCCAAGTGCTCAATCGTATGAATTTCTGCCGTATTCATCACCGGTTCAAAGTTAGGTGCCGTAAAGCGTAAGTCATAGGACTTTAACCCTCGGTCCCCCACCTGATCTTCTCTTGATAAATATAATCCAGGTTTCAAATTTAAGTGATCCACTGTAAAACTTGCGATTTTTTCCATTTGTACATTCTCCTATCCTTTTCGTCAAAATATTCCACTCTGATGGTACTCAAGTAAAATTCTGGCCAAAACATTTTATTAAGTAATTTTTTAAGAATTTCTAAAAAAAAATACCCATCCCTTTATCTATCAATACTTTGATAAATAAAGGGACGGATACTTCCGTGTTACCACCCTTGTTTATGCCTGTCTCACAACAAACACCTCAACAATTCCGCTTTTCTGCTGAAATCTGGCAAGATATCGGTTGCTTCCCGTTCGAATAGCGTGAACCATTCAAAAACTCAGAGCTCATCTTCACTGCCTCTATCATGGACCCTTTCTCACCAGCCGGGCTCTCTTGACCTGATTTCATCAGCTACTCTTCTCTTCAATGTAAAATATATATTAAAAATATGATAATCACATGAGTGATTGATTAGATCTTATCACCCATTCCAACATAAGTCAAGCGGCGATCTATACAACATATATAAAAACACTCTCCACAAAAATTGGGAAGTGCTCTATCATAATATTCAAGCAAGTAAATCAACCTCACTACATTAAAGTCTTGATAGATCTTTCTTACTTTTGAATCCGCTAAGAGCGCGTGATGAACTTGGTGAAGGCTAACGCCAAGCCACCTGCTCCCTTCCAAAAGACTCATGCCTTGATCTGTTAGAAAAACATCCCAGCCTACATAACTTATTCCCTTTTTTTGAACCCCGTTATCAGGATGGGCCCCCATGCCAAGTCACTGTACCATCGGTTGGAGTCATAGCACCCCCACCTAGCAGACCCGTTATCGGGTCAACGGCTACACTTAAGCCATGACGACGGAAATTATCTGCGGGTGCAGATATATTTGTCCCCACCCTAAAGACAGAGGCTACTATGAATACTTTCTGGCTTGTCTGATCCATCATTACTAAATCCATCGGCATCAATGCTTTTCTTAGTAGCTTATGTGATATACCCATCTACTCCGCCCCCTCTTTAATCGTCAAATTCCTTAAAACTTGTGACTGCTTGAAATCATTGAAATGATTCTCTAAACTCATTATATGCTTTATCAAACCGCTTACAATTTTATTGTCCCAATATTCTCATGATTCATAGAAATAAGACACTCACAGGTAAAAAACGATCCTTGTCCCATCAATTGAATTTCATTTAAATGCGAAATTATCTTAAATAAAAAAACTTCCCGCAATCGCGAGAAGTTCTTCCTATTTCAATTAAGCACTCAACACATCTGACTCTAATAGCCAACCTAACACGGTCCCATTATCCGCTAATAGAAAAGCTTTTTGCATTACTTCTTTCGTTTCGAATACATCAAAAGCCTTGCCTTTGACCCAAGTCGCTATCCGCTCACCGGTCTGCCAAGTGGTCGCATCGGTCGATACAATCACTTTCTCATTTCCTTCACTTCCAGCAAACCAGTTTGCATCTAACTTCTTCAAGCCGCCCGGATTGGCTTTATCTATCCCAACTCTTCTTGCTTTCATGCGTTCTAAGTACTTCGTGTAGCCTAAAGCAGCATAGTCGTACTTAGATCCACCAACCTGAAATAAGCCTTTGACTGCCTCCTTGAAGTTCCTTTGGCCACTCACTTTATATATCCCACCGGGTCGCAGTAAATATACCCAGTCTTCAAAGAAATCCTCCTCCGATGCATAGCGAAGATAGTAACCACCTTCGCTCTTAGGACGTGGACTGCCTTTTGCTTTCTTAATATCAGGATTGCCAATATAGTTGACTGACCAGGTCATCCCGCCCCAATTATGATCTAATTTTGCGACATTGGACTGACCCCAAACCCCTTCAAAATGCAACATAACAATAAGCAAACTTGGTAAAATTTGATACTGCTTTGATAAGGCGAGTAACTTATCTAGATGTGCCTTCGATAACTGAGCACCTTGATATATTAGAGCAGATTCTGACACAACTACAGTCGGCGTCTGACTTTTATTAACTAAGACTTGATTGACCTTACTTTGCACAAGGTTATAGTCATAACCAGTAGCAGCAAGTTGAGCCATTCTTGCTTGGCCAACACCCCATTTTCCTGCGATAACTTCTTGAACCAACTCATCAATGGTCTTCTTCACTTCACCGACCACTTGATACTTCGGTCTAGCGTAGCCCATAATGCGCTTATCATTCCATTGAAAAGTATTCCGCTTCACTTTGGCTTGGCTATTACCCTCGATAGTCGTGACCTGGTTGTTCTCAACCGACTCCACAAACCCAATGTGATCAGCCCAACCATTCCCATCCCAATCAAAAGTAATAATGTCACCCGCTTTAGGAAACTGTCTTCCTAACCAAATCCCTTTCGCTTTGAAGATGTTGATATGACGTTGGACACCACACTCTCGCCCAATCAAATCACTCATCCCAGCCTGATCGGAAACAACCGTTACAAACACGTCACACCAATCATCAGTCAACTTGACCTGATACCCCATCGGGATGGGGCGTATTGAATTATAGGCTGCAATTAAATTATTGAAGGTGTTCGTCCCCTCACTCACACCAATATAACTTTGTGCGACTTTAAGCAACGACTGCACTGTGGCCATTCCCGTCACCTCCATTGTAATATTTACTTGAAATTTGTAAGATCGTCCCGAGAAAAACGGCGAATAAGTTAAT
This sequence comes from Ruoffia tabacinasalis, assembly GCF_005864045.1. Taxonomy (GTDB): domain Bacteria; phylum Bacillota; class Bacilli; order Lactobacillales; family Aerococcaceae; genus Ruoffia; species Ruoffia tabacinasalis. The sequence goes on from NZ_VBSP01000043.1 coordinate 6,994, forward strand.
GGTCGAAACGAGTATTTCCACATCCGCATAGCTATACAACTCTCCCAAACCTTGGAAAAGTACCGCCACAGCTGGTAAAACCACTAAGACAAACCACTTCAGTAAATCATACGTTCGATTAGTTAAACGCATAAGAGGTCAGCTCCTTTACTTGATTCGACAACGATATCTGTTCCATCTCTAAGGTATGAAGCTTCATATCATGGTTATTGACCCGTTGGGTTAAATCACTTAAACCATGTTTATTCGCTTCCAGCTCTGTTTGCATCGTATCTAGGCGGTTAATTAGATTTTGAATCGAAGTAATTAAACGAATCATCTTGGAGATGAGCGTTATTACCGTAATCATTGCCCCAGCCAAACTACCTAATTCAATCACAGACATGCCTTTTCCTCCTTTTTCGCAAAAAAATAAGCCCCGCTAATAACTATAGCGAGGCGTTAGGGGTGCGCTGCGATTAAGCAGCGTAAATGTCTTCAACCGTACGACGAACGTAGCGAGCTCCTACTGCTTGCGCGTAAGCATCACCATTCTCATTAACAAAGATTTCAGCGCCAGCAATTGCGTCCAATGCTGCTTGAGCCTCTTGTGCTGTTAGGCCCAACTTAGGGTTACGAAGTGTGACCTTTTTGTTTGATCCTGCTTCGTCTTTGAATAACAATTCTAAATTATTTGTTTCTTCCATTGTGTATACCACCCTTCTTTTCACTTAAGCATCTTTATCTGACACTATTTACGCAAACGCGAATGTGTGAACCGCTTCTACCGTTGCGATTGGCTCTTCAATCACACTTTGCAGTGCATTGCGAACAGCCTCAACATCCTCTACTGGCGCATCCTGAGTTAAATCATTCAACGTCACCGTTGTCTTCTTCTCCGTCACCGGATTAATCGCAGTAAGTTTTAAGCTTGCTGATAGGAATTCTTTGTTCATCGTACCCCTCCTCGTTTTTGTTTGTAAGTAAAACTACTTACACCCCTATAAACGTATTTTTTAGAAAAAGTGTCACCCCTATTTTAGGAAAATGTTAAAAATCCCTCAAACTTATTTATTTATCATTCTTCTAATTATTTATTAATTGTAATCTTTATCATTGACTTATTATTAGAAAGTGCTAAATTGAAAGAAATATTATTTAGAAAAGGATGAGTGTTGAGAATGAAATTAAAAAGGAAAGTTGTATCTCTTTTTGTTAGTGCTTTGGCCTTAGGTAGCGTGTTTTCGAGTGTTCCTGTTTCTGCTCAAGATGCACCAGAGGTGGATCCTTCTGTTGAACAAACATTAAGTATCGCAACTAATGGAGAATTATCGACTTTAGATAGTGCATTATACAATGATGTCCCTACATCAGATATGATCGGTCAAATCAATGAAGGGCTGTACCGCGTAACAACGGGGAGTGAAGTTGAATTAGGTCAAGCTGAGGATGTTGATGTTAGTGATGATGGTCTCATTTATACATTCACACTAAGAGATGGATTAACCTGGAGTAATGGAGATCCTGTCACAGCGCATGACTTTGTGTATAGTTACCAACGTTTGGTTGATCCTAATTCAGGTTCAGTTGCTTCAACGACGGTTGAAATCTTTAAAAATGCTGCAAGTATCCGAAACGGTGACATGGAACTGGATGAATTGGGCGTCGTAGCCTTAGATGATTTAACACTAGAAATTACACTTGAATATCCAGCGCCTTACTTACCAAAGCTGCTAACAGGAAGTCGATTCTTACCAGTTAGCAAAGCTTTCGTAGAAGAAGTGGGTAGTAGCTATGCTACTTCGTCAGAAAACCTTGTAAGTAATGGACCCTTCACATTAGAAAACTGGAACGGTTCAAACCTCGAATGGAATCTAGTGAAAAATCCTAACTACTGGGATGCTGATAATGTTTACTTAGAAGATGTTCTTGTTCAAGTAGTGAAAGAAACAGGTACGGGAGCTGATTTATTCGATGCGCAACAACTCGACTATGCTGTCTTAACAGATGACTTTGTACAACAATATGCTGGAAGTGACTTTTTCTACTCCGTACCTAAATCTACTGTTGGATATCTAAGTTATAATACAACTAGAGAAGCTACTGGTAACGCGAATATCCGTCGTGCTTTGTCACAAGCATTCGATAAAGAATTATATGCAGAATCGGTTATTCAAGATGGTTCAACACCATTAAATGGTTTAGTACCTGTCGGATTTGATGTGAGTGAAGACGGGGTTGATTTCCGTGATGAGCAAGGAGATATCTTAGTTTATGATGTCGAACAAGCTCAAGCAGATTGGCAAGCGGGACTTGATGAGTTAGGTGTGGATTCATTAGAACTTGAATTATTAACATCAGATGTTGACCTATCAGGTCGTACGGCTGAATATTTACAAGCTCAATTACAAGAAAACTTACCTGGTTTAACATTAACAATTCGTAGTCTCCCATTACAAAACCGTATTGAATTCCAAAGAAATCTAGAATTTGATATCTTCTATGGAACGTGGGCACCTGATTACCAAGATGCAATTAACTTTATTGAACAATATCGCACGGATGGCGGAATCAACTTTGCTGAATATTCAAATGAAGAGTACGATGCTCTCGTAGAAGCAGCACAGGTTGAATACGCAACTGATCCTCAACAACGTCGTGAAGCATTGCTAGAAGCTGAACGCATTGGTATTGCAGAAGATGCAGTTACTGCACCAATTTACCAAGCTTCATCGTCTTACTTACTAGATCCACGTGTTCAAAACTTTGAAGTCTATCCATTTGGTCGTACAATTAACTTACGTACAACTTATGTCACTGAATAACATGCCACAATAAAAGGTCGAACAAGGAGCTTAGCGCTCTTTGTTCGACCTTTTTTCTTGTTTAGATGTGATAAACCACTGGTTGATCTTGGACGAGTTCAATTATAGATAGTATGACATCACTCGCTAATTTCATTCTTTCCACGGTAACAAATTCGTATTGCCCATGAGAATTCTCAGACCCTTTAAATAAATTAGGTGTCGCAGTGCCTTTAAAAGCGAGATGACTCCCGTCTGTTCCACCACGCATAGGGTTAATTCTCGGTGTCACACCAACTGCTGAGTAAGCTTGCTTCGCTAAATCAAATGATCTTGAATCATTTTTTATTATATTTCCCATATTTGCATATTGATTTGTAATCACACATGAAATTCTTGGATAAGCATAAGTAGCGTTTTGTTCATCGACCCATTTCTTGATTTGTGCTTTTCGCTCTTCGAACTTATCAAAGTCATGATCGCGAATATTATAAATCGCAGTCACTGAGTTTAAGTCCCCAGTTTGGCCTCCTAACATATAGTATCCTTCATAACCACTAGTAGTTTCAGGAGTTTCATTCGCTGGGATTTTTTGGTAAAACTTCGCTGCTTCCGCTAATGGATTTACCATGACATCTTTAGCTGCTCCTGGGTGAACACTCGTACCAGTAAAAGTTAAAACCGCTTGCGCCGCATTAAATGTTTCATAATCGAGTTGTCCAGTTCGTCCTCCATCAATGGTATAAGCAAATTCAACGGGCCATTTTTCTGCAATGAAGCGACTTGCACCAATCCCAATCTCCTCATCCGGTCCAAATGCTACCCAAATATCTCCATGAGGAATCTCAGGATTCTCGATAAGATGTTTCATCACCTCAACAATTGATGCCATCCCTGCTTTACAATCAGCTCCTAATAAAGTTGTCCCATCCGTTGTCACTAATGTTTCGCCAACATAATCTTTTAAATTAGGAAATTCTTTGACGGTCATCACAATATCTAACTCTTTGTTTAAGACAACATCTTTCCCATCATAATTGTAATGAACTTGTGGGTTTACATTCTCAGATGGGAAGTCAGCTGTATCTATGTGAGCCATAAAACCAATTGCTGGAATATCTTCGTCTGGTTGGTTGCTAGATACTTTAGCTGTGACGAAACCATCACGTTCATCATAGAATACCTCCTCTAGCCCTAATAAATTCAATTCGTTCTCAAGCTTCAAAGCAAATTCGACTTGTTCTGGTGATGAAGGGATCATATGTTTATTGGCTGGGTTACTTCGTGTATTAAACCGAGCGTATCGGATAAATCGTTCAAGTATTGTTGAGTACATCATAGTCCTTCTTTCTTTTCGTAATATAATTAAGATGTATTATAAAAGAACAAATATATATTGCAACTTTTATTAAAAATAACTGAATAAAATTAAAAACAAAAGCAGAACTATTGACTAACGCTTTTATAATTAGTACTATATCATTAATATTCCATGAGGAAATGCGACGAAGAGAAGAGTAATTTACTTAATTAACTTTATTAGAGAGTCTGGCTGGTGAAAACAGATAGTTAAAAGTGAATGAAGATGAACTTGGAGCATTCGAATGATTCAAATTAAATCGACGGCTGCGCCCGATAACGCGCAAAGTATTCATTGATACTTATTGAGCGATTACTTGTGAAAGTAATTCGGAACCTGGGTGGTAACACGATAAATTCGTCCCTTCTGTTAGATCATTTCTGACAGAAGGGACTTTTTTCATCGAAAGAGGTGATGGCTTTGGATGAAAAGACACTTGAAATTATTCTTGAGTACCAGGCTGATTACTTTCTAAAGTTACTTTTAGCGACTCGCTTCTTGCCTGTGAAGAGGTTGGATCGGTGTAAACTTGGAATGGGCTTTTGTCAAAAATGATAATTATTGGGACGCTGAAAATGTATACCTTGATGTAGCTCACATATCTGTGATAAAAGAAATCGGAACTGGGATTGATTGATTCGAAGCTAGTGAACAGGAATTGATATTCTTCATACCCTTCCAAAAGCAAAGATTGGTTACTTAGGTTTCAATACAACTCGTGAAAACACGGGCAACATTGCTTTAAGACGTGCGATTTCTCAAGTCTTCGATAAAGAACTTTATAATTAATCGGATTGGAATACTGCCAAAGAAGAACTAGAATTTGATACAATAGACTTAGAACTACTTGTCTCTGATGATGACCTGTCGAGAAGAACTTATTCGTTCAGCTAAATATGACATCGTAAATGACTTAGATGGCCGTTGGGAAACTTTAATTGAAGCTGAAACACTAAGTATTAAAGAAGAAGCAGCTGTAGCTCCGATTTACCAAAGAGCCAATCCTTTCTGGCTTACTCCAGAAGTAAAAGGCTTGAGAGTGTTACCTTTGGGTCGAAGTTATGATTTACGTCAAGTATATATATTTCTGCTCAGTAGTTCAACGGAATTACGTCGCTAGTTCTTAAGATGTTGCTAGTGTAGTCAATTGTCAAATTGTATCATGATCGTATACCGATTCATGACACAGTTATATAATAGAAAGAGGTTTAGAATGACACAATATTTTCGTTATATTTTACGAAGAGTTGCATTAATGGCAGTTACATTATTTATTATTATTTCTGTAACTTTTTTATTGGTGCAATTTTTACCAGGTTCACCTTTTGCCAACGAAGAATTATTAACTGAGACTCAACTTGCCTTATTATATGAAAAGTATGGATTAAACGAACCCATTCATATTCAATACTTTAATTATATAAGGAATGTACTCAAAGGAGACTTCGGTGTTTCCTTCCAGTTCAATAATATCCCTGTGACACAAATTCTTGCAGATAGAGCCGGACCTTCGATTCAGTTAGGACTCCAAGCGATGGTGCTTGGAACAACTGTGGGAACCATTCTGGGTATTATCGCGGCAGTTAAACAAAACACTTGGATTGATACATTAACTTCAACGGTTGCTATTGGTGGACGATCTGTGCCAAACTTTGTCTTTGCTGTATTACTTCAATTCATCTTTGCTGTTGTCTTAGAATGGCTACCGATTGCTTTTTGGCGAGATGGCTTCTTATCGAGCATCCTGCCGACGATTGCTTTAGCAATCTCACCGACGGCTGAAGCTGCCCGGTTCATTCGTACGGAGATGATTGAAGTGCTTAATAGTGATTATATTGAACTCGCCAAAGCCAAAGGTTTTTCAAGAATATATATTATCAGTAAACACGCGTTAAGAAATGCAATTATTCCTTTATTAACTATCTTAGGACCGGTAACTGCTAGTTTAATGACTGGATCACTCGTTATTGAGAATATCTTCTCCATTCCTGGAATTGGAGAACAGTTCACAAAATCGATTCTAGTGAACGATTATCCAACTATTATGGGTGTGACAATCATGTATTCAGTTATTCTTGTTGTCATTATCCTCATTGTAGATATTCTTTACGGATTGATCGATCCTAAGATGCGTGTTACACAAGGAGGTAAGTAAATGTCACATTCAGAGATTCCTAATACAAACTATAATCAAAAAATTGTAGAACACACAAAAGATATAGACGACTCACTATTTACAACAAAAGTTCAATTAGAATCTGATCGAAATGAGGAAATTGTCGCTCCTACACTAAACTTCCTCCAAGATTCTTGGCGTCGTCTCAAAAAGAATAAAGGCGCGATGATATCATTCTTTGTTATTTCTTTGATTATCATTATCGCTGTGTTTGCACCCTTCTTTGCGCCACATGATCCAAATGCGCAAAACCCTGCATGGTCAAATCTACCACCAAAAATTCCTGGTTTAGAAGGGTTTAGTTGGTTCAATGGAACGTCTGTAAACCGTGGGGGTGCATTAATTGATAGTTATGACCAATCTGGTGTACCTGAAGGAGTTTATTATTATCTTGGAACTGACAGTTTAGGTCGAGACCTATTGTCTCGCATCATCTTTGGGACGCGGATTTCCTTAATCGTTGCCTTCGCAGCAGCGCTAATAAACTTAATATTCGGAATTGCATACGGTATGATTTCTGGATGGATGGGCGGACGCGTGGATAACCTCATGCAACGAGTGCTTGAAATTCTATCAGGTGTTCCTAACTTAGTTATTGTCGTACTCATGCTTTTAGTTATGAATCCCGGTTTGGTTTCGATTATTATTACCATTGCTTTAACCAGTTGGATTACGATGTCTCGGGTTGTGCGAGCTCAAACAATTCGACTCAAGCAACAGGAATATGTCTTAGCTGCACAAGTGTTAGGTCAACCCACTATTAAGATTATGTTCAAACATATCTTACCAAATATGATGGGCTTGATTATCGTACAAGTCATGTTTGCCTTACCGTCAGCAATATTCTTTGAAGCCTTTTTAAGCTTCATTGGTATCGGAATTCCAGCGCCTAACGCATCCCTTGGAACTCTTATTAATGACGGTTACAAGACATTCCGATTCTTACCTCATCTCATGTGGTATCCAGCAGCAGTGATTTCGATTATTATGCTTTCATTTAACCTTTTAGCTGATGGTTTAAGAGATGCATTCGATCCGAAAATGAAAGAATAGGTGATATTTTGAAGGAAGAAGTATTAACAGTAAAAGACTTAGCCATTAGTTTCCAAACTTTTTCTGGGAAATTACAAGCAATCAGAGGCTTGTCTTTTAATCTTTATCAAGGAGAAACCTTAGCCATTGTTGGTGAATCGGGATCAGGTAAGACTGTAACGGCTCGCTCAATTATAGGACTATTAAGCAAAAATTCGATGATTGAAAGTGGCCAGGTTATCTTCAAAAATAATGACTTATTAAAGTATACAAACAAGCAAATGGAAGCGATTCGTGGAAATCAAATTGCGATGATTTTCCAAGATCCTATGACCGCTTTGAATCCAACACTTTCAATCGGAAGACAAATTACAGAAGTGCTTGAGAAGAAAAGAAAGATGAGCCGTAAAGATGCGGTGGATGAAGCAATCAATCTCTTAGATTTATGTGGTTTAGTCAATCCTAAAGAACGAATGAAGCAATATCCACATGAGTTTTCTGGAGGACAAAGACAAAGAATCGTTATTGCGATTGCCCTTGCGGGAGACCCTGAGATATTAATCGCAGATGAACCCACCACAGCACTCGATGTAACCATTCAAGCTCAAATTATTGAACTACTTAAAAAGATTCAAAAAGAGAAACAAATGACTATTATCTTTATTACACATGACTTAGGTGTCGTCGCCAATGTGGCTGACCGAGTTGCCGTAATGTATGCAGGTAAGATTGTTGAAATTGGATCGGTCGATGATATTTACTATCATCCGCAGCACCCTTATACTTGGGGCTTATTAAGCTCAATGCCAACCCCGGATTCGAAGGGAAGCTTGTATGCAATACCTGGAACACCTCCGGACTTATTAAATCCACCTGAAGGAGATGCTTTTGCCTTTCGGAATGAATACTCATTGGCCATTGATTTTGTTAAACAACCACCCTTATTCGAAGTAAGACAGGGACATTACGCTGCAACTTGGCTCTTACATCCAAAGGCGCCAGCAATTACAGTGCCAGAGCCCATTCAAAAACGCCATGAACACTTTGAATTGAAACTAAAGAGAGGGGAGATTCAATGACAGACAAGCCAATAAAGAAACAACCTCTTGTTCAGATTAAACAGTTAAAACAATACTATAATGAAGGTACTCGTAATGAAGTCAAAGCGGTCGACGGTGTCAGCTTTGATATCTACCGCGGTGAAACATTTGGTTTAGTTGGTGAATCAGGCAGTGGTAAATCAACAATTGGGCGTGCCATCGTTAATTTATATCAACCAACTGATGGGGATATTATCTTTGACGGTAAGTCATGGACCGAAAGACAATCCACTCAAAGTAAATTAGCCTTCAATAAAGAAGTTCAGATGATCTTCCAAGACCCTTACGCATCACTTAACCCGCGTATGAAGGTTAACGATATTATTGCGGAAGGCTTGGATGTACACAATCTAGTAGGAAACAAGAAGGAACGGGCTGAACGTGTCTATGAATTACTTGAGGCCGTAGGTTTAAACAAAGACCATGCTACGCGATATCCTTATGAGTTCTCTGGCGGACAGCGTCAAAGAATTGGTATTGCTCGGGCCTTAGCCGTTGAACCAACCTTCATCGTCTGTGATGAACCGATTTCTGCTTTAGACGTTTCAATCCAAGCACAAATTATTAACTTGCTAGAGGAGTTACAAGTCAAACATAACTTAACTTACTTATTCATTGCCCATGATTTATCAATGGTAAAGTACTTTAGTGACCGAATCGGTATGATGTACCAAGGAAAAATTGTTGAAGTCGCGGACGCTGATACTTTGTATGATCATCCGAAGCATCCTTATACACAAAGTTTGCTATCAGCCATCCCATTACCAGATCCAGATTATGAAAAAGAACGTCATCGAATTATTTATAAACCAGATGAAGCGTTCTATAATCCTGAGAATCAATTAATTGAGACAGAGCCTAATCATTGGGTGTATCAGTGATTTGAAGGTTTAATATCGTATAAAATTAAAACCATCCCGCTAAATTCACGTAACATGAATTTAGCGGGATAGTTTTATATATCATAATTAAAGTTAGATGCTCTAATTGCTTTATTCCACTACCTCATCAATCACTGCAGTATATAAAGCGAAGTCTTCATCTGAAACATCGCCACCCATTTGAAGTAATATATCTCCTTTTGAATAAGTATGAGAATATAGCATAGCTGCTTCCTTCCCTAGATCATCATACACAGCCTTTATAGTTTGAAGATCATTTTCATCTCTCACTAAAAATAATCTTCCGTAATTGAATTGTTCAATGCTTCCATCTTCGTTCTCAAAAACAAACTCAGCAAATTGTGCTCCAAAACTAACAGCTTCTTCAGCTAGTAATGGCGCAATTCCATAATCATTACGCGTCATAATCTTAGGTTCCATAACATTAAGACCCGCATCATAAAATGCTTGAAGAATTTCTACAAGTTCTTCATTCTCCACGCTTTCTGCAAATTCACTCGATACACCGTTTTTAACATCAGCAGTTTGATTTTCTGGGGTTGAAGGCTCACTTCCATCTAGCGGTATCACGACTGGTGGTTTCCCATAGGATCTCATGTCCATTAGTTCTAGCTCCATATCCTCTAAATTTGCTGTCCCATTAAATCCAAAGCTCTGTTTAACATCAGCTTGGCGATTGGATGAAACCATCGTCTGAAAATCATCGTTTAAAAAGTAATCATCTGCTTTTTGACCGTTAACATATAACGCAAAATCATATCCCGCGGAAGTTTCAGTCTCTCCAGTATTTGTCACTGAATAATGAACTGTAAATACATTATCATAATTTTCAGTGACATAATCTACTCTTTCGTCCGTTAAATACATATCGGTAATTTCGACTTGAATTTCACCATGATTATAAACTTGGTTAATTGATTCGTATTGTCTCATTGCTTCTTCTAGGGCTGCCCTTGTGTCAGGGTTTTTAGATACTGATGATTTAGAAAAAGCAACACCGTGATCTAGTAGTAAAGATTGTACATTTTCGCTATATTGATAATTGTAATCAGCTAGAATTTCGCTAAGTATTTCATTAACTTCTTGTAAAGTTAATGCTTCCTTACCTTCTACTGCATGAACAATAGCCAAATTGTAGCGAGTAACTAACTGGGACACTTCTCTTTCCGACATATTTGTTTCACTTAATAATACTTCTTCTATTTGGATAAGGTTCTCAGCGGTTTGAATATCTTCTGCATCTAAACTATAACCAGCTTGATCAAATATTTCATATACACCACCTAAAGCACCTTCACCTGTTACTGCGATAACAGATGCAATTTTTATATCTGCATTCGTTGCTCCTGCCGTAATTGCAGCATTTTGATAAGCTGATTCAGACACCACGGTGATATTTTCTGGAGTTAGTATTTCAACATTAACTCCCGAACCACTTTCTGGCATATCGACCATTACACTTGAGTAAACATCTGTTGATTCATTTGAACCGTCACTGATAAGTTCATTTAAAGTAACACCATCAATTTTTATTAAGTTAGATTGATCATTGCTCTCCATTCCAAAGAGTGCTAATAGCTGACTAATCTGCTCATCTGAATTTGAATTACCTACAGCAACTCTTTTCTCCAGTTGCGCTACATTTGTTCCTTCTACCGGATCACCTTCGCCATCATTCTGTGTTTCTTCAAGTTGATTACGTAATTCTTCTAACTCTGCTTCTTTCTGAGCAATTTCACTTTCAATATCCTCTTGTGCATATACACCAACAACATTTGATAACACCAACATGCTACTTAAGACGAGAAACATTTTTTTCATCCGTGCACCTCTTTTCAAATTATAAAACAAGTATGTTTATAAATTAATTTTATCACATATTCATATTTAGTACATATGGATATTCAAAATATAATTAGAGTGTTATTAATCATATATTTTAAATTCCAAATAAAAAAGGATTGATAACAATATAGCTTTGTTATCAATCCTTTTCTTAAACCGGCACACAATATGATTCTATCTCAATCAATTGATGCTCTTCATTAAATGTGTAAATATCACATGCATCAATTCGCGACACAACACCATTATTATCAAAGATACCTGATCCTGTTATAATCACTTGATTCCCACTCTCAATGAGCTTAAACACGGTAAAATCTGTCTCAATTGAATCGAAATAATCCCGACTCTGCTGACAACGTTCCATGACATCTTCTCTACCTTGCGTTGTACTTTCTCCAACGACATGCCACTTTATGTCTTCAGAAAGAAAGGTATAAGCTGACTCAAATTCACCTACTGAAAAGTCACGTGCAATTTTTTCTAGCATTGTTATTCATCCTTCCCAAATTGTGCTTCAAGAATTCCAATAGCATCTTCAATCTCTTTGTAATAACAAACATTATCAAAATAATCTGTCCCAGCAATCATGGCAGATAATTGACTCTGATTTGTTCGATGTAAAATAATGACTGGTTTGCCAATATGTTCAGCGTAAGCCAACTCATATCCGACTCCTAAACTTGGGTTAGTCGTCTCAGCCACCATAACATCACACTCTTCAATCCACTGAATATCGCGGTCACGAATGGCTTTATCTCTTGTTTCAACTTCTCCAAAAGAAGTTAAACTATCATCACCAATATGTTCAGTTAACACTTCGTGGTTATTAGACAAATAATCAATCAATTGCTTGTAAATAGAAATATCCGCCCTACCTCCACGAATAGATGCTGCAAAATACACTTTCATGACTGTAACCTCCTTAGATTTTTCACCGTCATTGTAGCATTAATAGGTGATGACACAAAAAGAAAACCACTGATAAATACTTTATTTAGGTTCTACAATAAATAGGGTTGATGACAAAAATTAAAATATCATCAACCCTATCTTTGTGTCTTCTAAAAGACGCAGATATTCGTTATATTAAAAGTACCACCAAATAACATAAGGAGAATATCTACGCATGAACCATTTTATCCAAAAAACCTTTCAATTAAAAGA
>NZ_VBSP01000044.1 GCF_005864045.1 Ruoffia tabacinasalis
GTTGACCCCATTTCTACTCAAAAGTTGAGTAGAAATGGGGTCATTTAATTATTACTGGTAAACTATTCCGCAGACATTGGTAAATCTTCCCGCAAAGAGTGGTAAAAAGAACCGCACTACTGGTAAAAAACGTCCGCAATACTCATGTATTCACTCTAAATACCCTTATACTTTGCTCCCATAATACTGTATTGTTTCCATTCTGAAGAAATTTTGTTATTTTATGGTTCTACGATTTATGATACCAGTGAGTTTTACTCTTCAACATCATAAATTGAAGAACTCTTTTTGATTTTTGTAAACTTTATTTCATAATAAAAGTACATGACTTGAAATAAAACTTCGAACATTTATAATTACTCTGAGAAATCGCTTTACAAATTTGCTGTGTAGTTAAAAGCCAATAAGAGAGGAATGATGGTGTATGGAGAGAAAAGAAAGTATGTCGGGTTTTTGAAGGTGTTAGGGGTATTTGATTATTACGCGCCTTCAGGCCCACCTATTCGTCCTATCGAGTCTTTCAATATCCAATTGGAGTCCACTGGTACGCAGATCGAGTCCAGTAAAATAGCCATGCCAATTTCAGCACGACTATTTCTACAGTTTTTAATTGATTGCTTTGTGTTCGCGCATGTTTAGTTGACCCGTGTCATACCAAACCGCATTATGAACGATTCTGTCCATTATCGCGTCCGCATGGACGCCGCCACCTAGTCTTTGATGCCAATCCGATTTTCTGAATTGTGTACAATAAATAGTGGAGCCGGAATCGTAACGACGCTCAATGATCTCAAAGAGAAATTTTAAATCTTCTTCCAATAAGTCATCCAATAACCATTCGTCTATAATAAGCAAACCATAATTGGAAAACTTTTTGATGAGATTCGTTACGCCTTTAGGTTTGAGGGTCGCTTCATCTCGCTCGATTAATAGATCAGGGAGGCGGACATAGCGCGTTCGAATTTCTTGTTTACAGGCTTCTTTACCTAAAGCAGAAGCTAAGTATGTTTTTCCTGAATCTGTAAACCCTTGGAAAATAACATTCTGACGGTGATTGATGTAATTGCAGGTTGCCAGTTCTTGAAGGGTATGACGGTCAATCTCGCGTTTTTCATAGTGGATTGAAGCAACATCTGCGTTTTGTATTCGGAACTGGGATCGTTTAATTAATCCACTTACTCGTTTATTGTATTTTTCTTGGTAAAGGTAATCGATGGATAGCTGTAGGCGTTCGTCAAAAAGCAAGTGTCTGGTATCCTGATCCATTTCTTGCATCTCTAATGTATCTACAAATTCACTTAAGTCTAATTGTCTTAATTTGCGTACTGTTTCGTTGTCAATCATTGATATCTCTTCCATAGTATTCTGGGCCTCTTACAAAACCTAGGGTTTCTTTTTGGGCACTTTCTGCTTCTTCTAAAATCTCTTTATTATTGGGGTTGTTTAAAATGGTGTTTAACTGACGATACCTTGGCGAGTGAAGTCGTTCTAAAGCAATTTGACATGCTTTCTCTAAGGCTTCATTGGAGTGTTTCTTTGATAGATTTAAAACAGACAAACAAGACTGATACCCTTGTTCTTTGAGTTGTAATCTCTCAAAAATACGTTGAATTACTTTATGAGTAAACGGACCAATCTTTTCTGCCCAATTTAGCAGTCTCTGTTCATTCCATTCCAGTTGATTGAATTGATCTGGCAGGTGTTCTGGTAAGGTTGAAAAGGTATATTCTTTATAGGTGGGAAATCGTTTGTGAGTAGCAATTCGTTCATTTTGATAATAGATTTCAAGAAAATGAGCGGTTACTTTTAAATCCACTTTCTTTTTTGCATATTGGTAGGGGCAGGAGTAGTTGTTTTTTTGAAAGGTAATATGGCAATCGAGTTTAACGGTTCTTCCGTAAACCCACTCATCAATTTCATAAGGGATTGATGACAGCGGTCGGAGTTTTTCCTATTCTGACTCTGTGAATATCAGCCGTCGGCTTCCTTCACGTTTCTGAAAAGGTTTGGCATTATAGAACTCCAGTTTTTCACGAATAGCTGCCTTTAACTCGCCCATAGTCGTATAGATTTCATTTCGCAGTGGAGCAATCACGGCCATGGCTATTTTACCAACTGCGCCTTCTACAGCTGCTTTCTGTTTTGGTTTACGTACTTGAGCAGGCATGACAGCCATTATGTAATGATTGGCTAAAGATTCATACTGCTCATTTAAGACAATATCTCCTTCTTTTGGATGGCTGAGCACACCTGTCTTTAAGTTGTCACATATAAGCCGGATAGTCGTTCCGCCAAAATATTCAAACATGTTCATGTGGCAACGAAGCCAAGTGTCGCTTTTCATATCAAGTGTGGGTTCTACATAGGTGTATTGACTGTAAGGCAGGGTTCCTACAAAGAGATAAACAGTTATTAATTCACCGGTGTCAGTATCGAGCAAATCCATGGTTGAGCCGCTCCAATCGACTTGCATCGATACGCCGGGTTTATGTTTTAAATGATTCGTCAAGCGATATTGATCAATATGTCTTTGATAATCTTCGCAGAATTTAGTGTATCCAACCGGGATACCGTTGGTATCCTTACAGAGATCAACATACTCTTGCCATGGAAGCTTGAGGGTCACTCCGACTCCTTGTAGCTCCTTATGGATCTTTTCGTAATCAGGGAGTGTGTATAACACTTCTGATTGAGGGCGTTCAGGGAAGAACTTCCGATAGACTTCATTGTCTGAAAGCTCTTCAATATCTTCGTAGGTCAACTTTAACTTATCTGCCCATTTGAAAACTTCGCTCACGGAACTGCGCCCAACTTTCTGTGTCTTAGCAATCATGTTTCGAGAAAATCCCTGGTCTCGATATTGCATCATTAATTTCACTGGTATTTTTCTAGCCATAAAAATAACCTCCTTTGTGTATTTTTTTAGAAGTATCCAACTTCTAAACTAACTATACACAAAAGAGACTATTAAGTGGACTCGAAGCGCGAATTGGTTGTCTTGAAGGGCGTATTTGGTTCAAAAATAGGGGTGGGCTTGATTGGCAAATAGGTGGACTCGAATTGGATATTGGCGGACTCGGGAGCACGAAATAATCAGTAGCGGTAAACTGCTCCTCTTTTTTTACTTTAATTATACCACAAAACTGCCACAAACACTGTTAAAACAATGTTTTTGTCGGGTTTGAATTTGAGGAGTTATGTCAACTTATGACACAGCCACTAATAATTTATGTGTAATTTTGTAGTTCACTGTTATTCAGAAGTTGAAAAAACGTAAATCTTAACTGATAAAAGTTTAAAATTTAGAAAAAATGAAAGAAAAAACCAAAATACCAATGATAACGCTTTTTCGACTTTAAATAAATACTCTTTATAGGTATAATTAAAAAAATGAAGTGTTTACGCCTCATTTTTATTTTTTCAGAATAATAAGTGATTGTTTTTAGTTAGTGAGAGTATAAATACACTTGGACTTAGAATATATCTTATAAATCACAATTATTTTTTGGTAGTAAGATTCAAGTTTGAATGAGATTAAAGAAATATTAGTCACGTTTTCAATAATAAATGAAGTTTACTTCAAAGGTATTCCGTGAAAATAAATAATTGATATATTGTACCAAATGTTAATTAATCTTATAGATTAAAAAATACTTTTTTGAATACAATAGTATCTATTTAATAATTGGCAGGATACTTTGTTTATTTCACACAGAGCTAATCATAATTATGATTATTAGAAAATATTGGAATATTTTATTGATTTTATAAAAAATACACAGTAAGAGTTATTGGAGGAAGTAATGGAACAAGAACCTAGTTTTTCAGACTTATTGATACTCGTTCGTAAGTATACTATGCGAATCGTTGGGGGAACAGTTATTGGGGTGATATTATCAGTCATCTTCATGATGTTGTTTGTGGACCGTCAATATAAATCAGAGGCACAACTCCTAGTAAACCAAAGTAATGCATCAGAAACAGCAATTCAATATAATGATATACAAACTAATGTCAATCTAGTCAATACTTATAAAGATATTATTAGTGGTAATGCGGTACTTGAACAGGTTAATGCGAATCTTGGTAATGTCTTTACAGTTAGCCAACTTAGAGGAGCTATCTCTGTAGAGCAATCGGCAAATTCACAGGCATTTTATATCAGTGCCATTATGGAATCACCTACAGATGCGCAAAATGTTGTGAACAATGTAATTACAGTATTCGAGGATACTTTATTGGATGTTTATGGTGAAGATGTTTCAAGTATTTATGTGATGTCACAAGCTTCATATAACCCTAGGCAAGTATCCCCAAATGTTTTTCGATATGCTTTAATAGGTGGTATGATAGGCTTTATGTTAATTGTAGGAATAGCCCTAGTTCAGGAGTTATTGGATACCCGAATTAAATCAGTTGAAGATTTAACAAATATGGGTTTAATTCATCTTACTGAACTTAACGAATTAACAGATACACAAATACGAAATAATCGTCTCCGAGTAGAAGCAGATAATATTAGTAAGAGAAAGAGGGTATAAGGATGGTTAAGTTTTTCAAGGATAAGAATAGAGACTTAAAAAAAAATCAACGTCTAGGAGCACCATTAATAACCTATTATGAACCAGAGTCAGTAAACTCTGAACAATATCGAAACTTACGAACATACTTAGAATTTACTCAAATGGGACACGATCTCAAATCAATTGCTATTACCTCATCAGTACCATTGGAAGGAAAATCGACGACCTCTGCTAATTTGGCCTATACTATGGGACAGACAGGATTGAATATATTAATTGTCGATGCAGATTTACGTAAACCTACTTTACACCGTACATTTAAGTTGAATAATGAGCAAGGCCTCACTACACTTTTAACTAAACAGGGCCTGAAATTTAACGAAGTCGTTCAAAGGTCGACAGATTTGGATCTTTACTTTTTACCGTCGGGACCTAAATTACCAAATCCAGCTGAATTAATTAGATCACCTCAGATGTTGGTTTTAATGGAAGAATTAAAAAATAATTTTGATCTGGTTATTTATGATACGCCACCAGTAAACTCAGTAACAGATGCTCAAATATTATCTACTCGCGTGGACGGAGTAATCTTGGTGGTACGACAGAACTTTTCTCGTAAAGATGATGTATATAAAGCAAAAATCGCATTAGAGAAAGTAAATGCCAATGTCATAGGAAGTGTTTTAAATAATGCTCCAATTGAGGGAAATGAAGGTTATGGATATTATGAGACTGAGGATTAGGAAGGAACTTGATATTCAAGCCGTAAGAATTAAGTCGTTAAAAAGCAATAATAATTCAGAATAAATATATCAAATCATACTTAAATTTACAATTTAATATGATGCTATCTTCGGAAATTTCAAGTTTAAGTTAGTCACTTTTAGTAAATAGTGTGTTACCCGCTAACTTACTTCATTGGTCTATCTAGTCAGTGCTTGATAATGAGCTGAGGCATGATAGGGTAATTCCAAGGCTGGCCTCAACCAGCTTCCCAGATTTTCAGTCATGCCAAAGGAGGCTCGTTGTCAAGCACTGGCGAGTTACTCCTCTTGTCTTGCTTTTTTAAAAGCTTTGACAAAAACTTCATGTGGCGTTTGATAGCTTAATAGTTTTCTAGGATAATCATTCATCCATTGTTGAATTCTGAGGCAATATTTTTGGACCAAATGACTCATAGTCTTTCCTTTTGGAATGAAACGACGAATGAACTTATGTTGATTCTCACTCGTTCCTCTTTCCCAAGAGGCATAGGGATGTGTAAAATAAATATCTAATGCATCGGATAATGCCTCATGGAGTTCTGTAAATTCAGAGCCATTATCAGAAGTGATGCTCTTAAAAATAGTCTTAAACTGATCACCTACTTGTTGTTTCAGATTAGCTATCGCTTTATCTACTGATTCAACATCTTTTCCGTCAATTTTTAAGTTGACTTCAAAGCGTGTTTGTCTTTCAACGAGAGTGAGTAATACTGGTTCTGATTTTGTTTTATTTCCTATTACAGTATCAATTTCCTAATGACCAAATGTCCCTCTATCACCAATTGATGGAGGGCGTTCTTCAATCGATGTGCCTAACACACGTTTATTACGACGTGCTTTCTGACTAGGATTTGTAATCTTACGAGAAAGTTTCTCTAATAAGTCAATATTTTTAGTACGCATAATACCACTATCAATCCAATGGTATAAGATAGTTGTACAAGGAATTAATTCTTTTGCGAATAGGTTGTGACGTTTGGCAAAACCAACAACGGTATCAGGTGACCCGCCATCTTCTAACATCTTTTGATTAGCCCAATCAATGAAGTCAGAAGAATTCACCCATTTTGGACGTCTACCAGAGTTCTTACGTAAGTCCTCATAACGCCCTTGAGCGACTTTTGGGTCGTAAACATAATACGTTTATGTAGGTTTTACGCTGTTGTTTTTGGCGGCGGATTTGGCGGATTGTCCCACGTTTTATCTCATTGTTAATTGTTTGTGGAGCTCGACCCAATGTTTTAGCGATTTTACGGTTTGAATAGTCTTCTTGGAGTAGAATTGAAATTTGACAACGTTCTTCATAGGAAAGGTGTTTTCCTTTATTTGATGGTGTGCTAAAATTAGTGTGCGTCATGTGATTTCATCCTTATCTATTGAGAGTGTGGTAACTTCAATAATAACATGAAATTAACGTGGCGTTTTTTATTTAATTGGATTTTTTGAAGTGGTTAACTTCATTATAAAATCCGCCATCACAAATTACAACATCAAGTTATTCGGGTTATTATAGTGAGACACTCATCGCGAACAGTCAACAAATGATTCAACATAATCTAGCTCACATATTAGCTTCAGATGTTCATCATATCAAGCACCGACCAATGAATATACAGTCTGCATTTGAGCGGTTAGAGAAAGAATATGGGCAAGAAACTGTCCAATACTTTAAAGACAATGCCCGAGATATCTTTAATGGAGATCGAGTGAATATAAAGAAACAAATCCAACCAAAGAAACCTCGTAAGAAGTGGTTTGGGTTATTCTAGAATAAGGAGTAAGCGATGTACACTATCATAAAGAGAGTTATTGATTTTATCTTATCATTAATAGCAATTATCATACTAAGTCCAATCTTTTTAGTGTTAGCGATATGGATCAAAATGGATTCTCCAGGCCCCGTATTCTTTAAGCAAAAACGTATTGGGAAAAATCGTACATTTTTTCAAATTTATAAGTTTAGAACGATGCATTCAGATACACCTAAAGATACACCAACTCATCTATTAAATGATCCAGCATCATTCATTACAAAATCAGGCAACTTTCTTCGTAAAATAAGCCTGGATGAATTGCCTCAATTAATTAATATATTAAAAGGTGAGATGGCGATTATTGGACCACGTCCAGCATTATGGAATCAAGATGACTTAGCAGATGAACGAGATAAGTATGGAGCCAATGATGTGTTGCCAGGTCTTTCAGGGTGGGCTCAAATTAATGGTAGAGATGAGTTACCAATACCAATTAAGGCACGCCTTGATGGTGATTATGTCAATAATATGAGTTTTATCTTCGATATAAAATGTATTATTGGAACTGTTTTAAGCGTAGTCAAAAGTGACGGCGTTGTTGAAGGTGGAACGGGTGTTATTGAAAAAGCTAAAAAAGACCTGAAGGAGAATAAGTGATGAAAAATATTCTGATTACAGGTGTAAATAGTTATATAGGTAATAAATTTGACGAATGGGTAAAACAATGGCCGGATCAATATAATGTTTCGAAAATCAGTATGAGAAATGATGATTGGAAAGCTATGGATTGGACAAAGTTTGACGTTGTATTGCATGTTGCTGGGATTGCACATAATTCGTCAGATACGAAGCTAGAAGAGTTATATTACAAAGTCAATAGAGATTTAACTGTAGAAGTAGCAAAAAAAGCAAAAAGAGAAGGTGTGTCTCAATTTATATATATGAGTAGTATCATAGTTTTTGGGACAAAAGTAGAAGTTATTGATAGTAATACACAACCTAATCCAGATAATTTCTATGGGGACAGTAAGTTACAAGGTGAATTAGGTATCAAAGAAATGCAAGAAGAAAAATTCGATGTAGTTATTGTACGACCACCAATGGTATACGGGAATGGTTCAAAGGGAAATTATCCAAGGTTAGCAAAGTTAGCCGTTCAAACGCCAGTTTTTCCTGATTTTAAAAATAATCGAAGTATGATACATATTGAGAATTTAACTGAGTTTTTAAAGGTATTAATCGACGATAAAGCAAAAGGCTACTTCCATCCACAAAATACAGAATATGTTTGCACAAGTGAATTAGTAAGAGAAATATCTGATGTAAGAGGTAAAAATATATTCATGTTAAGTTTTCCAAAACAATTTATAACACCCCTTTTAAATATAGGGGTAGTTAAAAAAATGTTTGGAAACTATATTTACGATAAAGAAATTAGCACTTATCATAAGAATTATATTGTAAATGACTTAAGACAATCAATTGATAAAACAGAAAGAGGCGACTTGATTGGATAATAAAAAAGTGCTTTTTTTAGTTAATCATGATGTTGTCATCTATAATTTTAGATTGGAATTAGTGGAGTACTTAATTAATGAAGGATTTGAAGTTCACATTTCGTCACCAAAAGGTGAAAAGATTGATAGATTAATAGAACTAGGCTGCATCTATCACGAGATTGATATGGATAGAAGAGGAACTAATATTTTTAAAGATATAAATATAATTAAAGAATATTTTACACTTGTAAAAAAAATTAAACCTAGAGTGGTCTTAACTTATACGATAAAACCTAATATATACGGCGGATTGGTATCGCGGATTCAAAAAATACCATATCTAACTAATATAACTGGATTAGGGAGTAGCTTCACACCGAGCTCAAGTCCTATTCTGAAAGGAATACTGAAGTTTCTATATAAAATCTCCTTGAAAAAATCAAAATGCATATTCTTTCAGAATAAAGAGAACAGTGAAATGTTTGATAAGCTGCAAATATCTGCTGAACAAAGTAAATTGTTACCAGGATCTGGAGTTAATACTGAGAGGTTTGCTTATGCTGAATATCCTAAGAATAAAGACGTAAATATTTATTACTTTGGAAGATTAATGGAAGAAAAGGGCACTTATGAACTTTTAAAAGCGGCTAAAAGTGTGACAGAAAAATACAATAATGTGAAATTTCATCTGGTTGGTTTTTCTGAAGATGAAAAATTGACTAAGATAATAGAAAAAATGCACAATGAAAATGTTATTATCTACCATGGGTATCAAACTGATATTAATAAGTACATAATTGATTCTGATGTAGTTGTTCAGCCGTCACATCATGAAGGAATGTCGAACGTGTTATTAGAAGCAGCCTCTACAGGTCGCCCAGTAATTGCATCTAATATACCTGGTTGTAAAGAAATAATTGAGAATAATCAAACAGGTATCTTGTTTGAACCCAAGAATATAGAGAGCTTAATCAATGCATTAGAGGAGTTTATTAATATTCCCATTGAACGTCGAACATTGATGGGGAAGCTTGGAAGGCAGAAAATGATTAGAGAGTTTTCAAGAGGTATTGTAGTCCAAGAATATATGGAACAAATTTTCAATATTAATTAATCGAAAGAGGTATATAAATGAACTTATATGAAAAAATCGTCGATAAAGAAGAACAGATTTCCTTAATAGGATTAGGATATGTTGGAATGCCAATTGCAGTAGCTTTCGCTAAGAAAGTTAATGTCCTAGGATTTGATATAAACGAAGAAAAAATTGAATTGTATAAACAGGGAATTGATCCAACTCGAGAAGTTGGTAATGAAGTGATTAAAGAAACAACAGTTGATTTTACATCTGATGCTGGTCGATTAAAAGAAGCTAAATTCCATATCGTTTCTGTTCCCACACCTATTAACGATGATAAAACACCTAACCTGAATCCTATTAAAGGGGCTTCGAAAACACTGGGACAAAACTTGACGAAAGGATCTATCGTTGTTTATGAATCGACTGTATTTCCCGGAGTGACTGAAGAAATTTGTGTGCCAATACTTGAAGAAGAGTCTGGATTGAAGTCCGGTGTGGATTTCAAAGTTGGATACTCTCCAGAACGTATTAATCCAGGAGATAAAGTTCACCGACTTGAAACGATTGTAAAAGTAGTGTCAGGAATGGATGAAGAATCACTGGATATCATTGCTAAAGTATATGAATTAGTTGTAGATGCGGGTGTATATAAAGCGTCAACAATTAAAGTTGCTGAAGCAGCCAAAGTAATTGAAAATTCACAACGTGATATTAACATTGCATTCATGAACGAATTATCAATCATCTTTAATGAGATGGGGATTGATACAAAAGAAGTATTAGAAGCAGCTGGAACTAAATGGAACTTCTTAAACTTTACACCTGGTTTAGTAGGAGGACACTGTATTGGTGTGGATCCATACTATTTAACTTACAAAGCTGAACAATTTGGTTACCATTCACAAATCATACTTTCAGGCCGCCGTATTAACGATAACATGGGGAAATATGTGGTAGAAAGCACAATTAAGAAATTAATTACATCTGGAGTAAATGTTAAAGATGCGAATGTTGCAATATTAGGATTTACTTTTAAAGAGAATACACCTGATACTAGAAATACACGTGTCATTGATATTGTAGAAGAATTAAAAGAATATGGTATTACTCCAATGATAGTTGATCCAGTTGCTGACAAGGAAGAAGCTAAACATGAGTATGGATTAACATTCCAAGAAATGTCAGATATTAAGAATGCTGATGCATTAATACTGGCCGTATCTCATGATGAATTCAGTTCTCTTACACAAGAAGAGATAAACGCGTTCTACGGAGATAATGAAAACAAAGTATTAATTGATATTAAAGGGTCATTGAACCGTAAAGAATACGAAGATGCAGGGTATGTTTATTGGAGACTGTAAAAAGGAGAAATACTAATGGGATATGAAAATGTAAAGTTTGCTGAAGATGCAGTGTTTCTAGTCACAGGGGGAGCCGGATTTATCGGATCTAACCTTGTAGAGGCTTTACTTAAAAAAGGTCATACTGTGCGTGTATTAGATGACTTATCACAAGGTAAACAATCAAATGTTGACATGTTTTTAGATAATGTGAATTATACATTTATCAAAGGGGATATCCGCGATATAGATAGATGCTTAAGCGCTACTAAAGGTGTCGATTTTGTATTACACCAAGCTGCCTGGGGGAGTGTCCCACGTAGCATTGAGATGCCGTTACTGTATGAAGAAATTAATATTAGAGGAACTCTTAATATGCTTGAGGCATCTCGACAAAAT
Organism: Ruoffia tabacinasalis; assembly: GCF_005864045.1. GTDB lineage: Bacteria > Bacillota > Bacilli > Lactobacillales > Aerococcaceae > Ruoffia > Ruoffia tabacinasalis. The sequence continues at coordinate 11,364 of NZ_VBSP01000044.1, forward strand.
GGAGTAAAGAAATTCGTCTATGCATCAAGCTCGTCGGTATATGGTGATGAACCGACATTACCAAAGAAAGAGGGAAGAGAAGGAAACTTACTCTCACCTTACGCTTTAACCAAAGCAACAAATGAAGAATATGCCAAGTTATATACTAAGTTATATGGTTTGGATACATATGGTTTGAGATATTTTAATGTGTACGGTAGACGTCAAGATCCAGACGGAGCTTATGCAGCAGTGTTACCAAAGTTCATTAAACAATTACTAGATGATGAACAACCAACTATTAATGGTGATGGTAAGCAAAGTCGAGATTTCACTTACATTGAGAATGTGATTGAAGCAAACTTAAAAGCTTGTGCTGCATCAAGTGAAGTTGCAGGAAATGCGTTTAATATTGCTTATGGTGGCAGAGAGTTTCTCATTGATGTCTATCATTCTTTAACTAAAGCTTTGGGTAAAGATATTGAACCAATTTTTGGTTCCGATAGAGCAGGAGACATTAAACATAGTAATGCTGATATTAGCAAGGCAAATAAGATGTTAGGATATGATCCTGACTATAGCTTTGAAAAAGGAATTGAAGAAGCAATAGAGTGGTATAGGAACGAATATAATGAATAATAAGATCAGAATATTGCATGTTTTCTCTGTGATGGATAGAGGGGGTGCAGAAACGATGATTATGGAAATTTTCCGGAAAATAGATAAAAGTCTTTTTCAATTTGACTTTATTGTTCATACAGAAAAGGCCGGAGCTTACGATGAAGAGATTAAAAAACTAGGTGGCAAAATTTATAGAGTCCCTAGATACAATGGAAAAAATCATTTTCAATACATAAAAAGATGGAACAATTTTTTAAAAAATAAACATTATCATATTATCCACGGACATGTAAGAAGCACTGCCAGCATTTATCTAAGTATTGCAAAAAAAAATAAAATACTAACGATTTCACATAGTCATAGTACTTCTAATGGAAAGAATATATCATCTATTTTTAAAAATCTCCTTCAGTTACCTATTAGAGTTATAGCGGATTGTTATCTCGCAGCGTCAAAAGATGCTGGAATTTGGTTATTTGGAAAAACAATTGTAGAACGGGATAACTTTTTTATTTTAAAAAACTCTATAGAAGCTAAACGATATTCATTAAATAATAAAATTCGAAATGAGTATAGAAATAATTTGGATATTCAAGATCAATTTGTTATTGGACATATTGGAAGTTTTAAGGGACCCAAAAATCACTTATTTCTAATAGAAATATTTAATATAGTCCAACAGAAAAATGCCGATTCTATACTGCTATTAGTCGGTGACGGCGAAGAAAGGCCTTCAATATTAAAAAAAATTACTGAGTTCGGTCTTAAAGATAAGGTGATTTTAACAGGAATTCGCTCAGATATACCTAACTTATTACAGGCATTTGACGTGTTTGTTTTCCCTTCTCTTTTTGAAGGGTTTGGAATTGTAGCAGTTGAAGCACAAACAGCTGGCGTACCGATAATTGTATCAGATGAAATTCCAAAAGAAGCATTTTTAACTGATTTGATAGAGTCAGTTAGTCTAAAAGAAAAAGCTGAATTTTGGGCGGATAGTATTTTAAACTATGTAGATAATATTAAAACATCAGATAGAGTTGTAGAAATCATAAATAGCGGGTATGATATTGGTGAAGCAGTTCATCAATTGCAAAATATATATATAAAATTATTGAATAATAATAAAACTAACTTTTAGGTGGTATATTAATGATTAAAGTATTGGAGATTATCCCAGGATATAATTTCGGAGGAATAGAAAGTGTTTTTCAATACTCCGTAACTAAAATTCAATCAAAAGAAATCCAAATAGATTTATTGGTAGAAGAGATAGCAAATTATAAAAAAATAGCTAAACTAAAAGAACAAGGGATTAATGTTCATACGATCCCCCGTCTGAAATATACAAACTTATTCACTTATATAAGAAAAGTTAATGGTATTTTGAGTAATGAAAATTATGATGTAATTCACTCTTATAATATTACTAGATCACCTATCTTTTTCATTGTTGCGAAAACAAGAAAAATAAAGCATAGAATCTTTCATGCTAGAACTAATAAGATTGATGGAAATATAATAAAAAAAATCTTTCTTAGAATAAATATATATATTGCTACTTTATTAGCCACTAAATTATTAGCTAATTCAAGAAAAGCAGGTGAGTTCTTTTTTAATAAGAAGCAGTTTGAAATTCTAAATAATGGACTTGATATAGAGAAGTTTAAATTCAATATAGATAAGCGTAATGAAATTAGATTAAAACTAAAATTAGGTGATGAATTGGTAATTGGTCATATGGGAAGATTTACAGAAGCTAAAAACCATTTGTTTTTAATTGAAATATTTAATGAGTTTATTAAAAAACAACCAAATACTAAATTATTACTTGTAGGAGATGGGCCTCTTCAGGAAAACATAATGAAAAAAATAAAGCAAATGAACTTAGAAAACAAAGTGATTTTTACTGGACCAGTTGAAAACCCACAAGACTACTTTCAATCTATGGATTATTTCTTATTTCCTTCCAAATATGAAGGTTTCGGAAATGTTGTAATTGAAGCTCAAGCTTCTGGTTTGGAAATACTTGCAGCTGACACATTACCAATGGCAACTCAAGTTACGGATTTAATAAATTATTATTCTATTGAATGTACACCAATGGAGTGGTCAGAAAATATAAAACTAAAAAAACAGATTCAAAGAGAGAATTATTACAAAAAAGTGCTAAAAAGCGGTTATGATATAAGTGAAGTGCTTCAAATTAAAGAAGATTTGTATAGAAAACTATGTACCACCGAAGAAAACGCAAGTTCAAATTTGGAATATAAATAATGGTGAAATAATATCATTATGTGTCACGACTAATTATAAGAATGTATATTATTTTAGTTGATAGCAGAGCTATTCTAAGATTACTAATACAAATTTCCCTTATAAATTTACTGAGTGAGGAGATTATTTATATGTTAAGAGAATTGAATGTTTCTGGAAAGATTTTTCAACTTTCCCGCACAATGCACTTATTAAAAATCCCGATAATCCCAAAATTTTTAAAACAATTAAATCGAATTATATTTTCATGTGATATACCTTACAATACTGATATAAAAAACTCTGTAATGTTTGGTCACAATGGAATGGGGTTGGTAATTAATAAAAATGCAAAAATTGATGAAAATACTTTAATAATGCAACATGTTACTATTGGTGCAAACATGGGAAAATTTAGAGTAGTAGACGGTAAGAAAATCACTGCGCCATATATTGGAAAAAATGTTTTGATTTCTGCAGGAGCAATATTACTTGGTCCTATTGTAGTAGGAGATAATGCTCAAATCGGTGCAGGTGCTGTTGTTACTAAGGATGTTCCAGAAAATGGAGTAGCAGTTGGAGTTCCTGCCAAAGTAGTTAAAGTATTAAATAAAAATGAAATAAAAGAAGTATTAGCTTAATTTAATATGTAAGGAGAAAATTTTATCGTGATATTACCTTAGACAAAATTGGAAGAAATAAGGGGTGGAAAATGTTTTTTATTTGGTTAACATTTATAGTAGAATTACTTTTTTTATCTATTTGCAAACCATTATTTAACAATCCAGAAGTAATCGGGTTAAGTATAATTTTAATTCATATGGTAGTGACTCTTTTGATTTTAAACGCTTTAAGAAAAGAATATAAATTAATTTTTATTCTTTCGTATATACTTCGGGTTATAGTTATGTTTTTTGATTTATATGGACGAAATATTTTTATATTACCAAATAGTGGCTCAGATAGTGAAATGTATTATAAAAATGCGGAATTGATTTCAAAAAATATTATTTTACTTGGTGAAACAAATGGAGGGCTTTATTCGGATATTCTGGGAGTTATATATTATTTTATCGGACCCAACCGAATAGTGGGTCAATATATTAATGTATTAGCTGGATTATCTGTTCTATTTATTATTAAGAAAATAGCTGATTTGATAGTAGATAAAAAAAGAATTAAGCAACTAACTCTAATATTACTAGCAATATTTCCAACATCCATTATTATGTCGAGTATTTTTCTGAGAGAAATTTTTCCAACTCTTTTTTTTTCGTCGTCGATTTACTTTTTTATTAAATGGTTTAAAGAAGGAAGTAAAATGGATATGTTTTTTTCATTTATTTTCTTAGGATTTTCTAGTGCTTTTCATTCAGGAATTATAGGATCAATAGTTGGATATATGTTCGCTTTTCTATTTTATGAAAGGAAAATTAATAAATTTAAATTTAGCGTAACTACTATTACAACTTTTGCCTTTATTTCAGCTTTTTTAATTGTTTTAATTAATTTGTTTGGTGATTCACTCTTTATAAAATTTCAAAATGTTGAAAATATTGAAGACATATATAAAGTTGCCACACCTTATGGACGAGGAGATTCTGCTTATTTGGTAGGAGTAGAAGTAAATAGTTTACTAGATTTTTTAATTTATAGTCCCATAAAAAGTATATATTTTTTATTTTCCCCTCTTCCATGGAATTGGCGAGGGTTTACGGATATAATAACTTTTTTAACTGATTCATGTTTATATTTAATTTCGATAGTGTTATTTTTTAAAGAATATAAACAATTAAAAACAAATAAGCCACTGATTGTCGTCCTATTTATTATAATTTTAGGAGGGGCTTTCGTATTTGGTACAGGGGTAAGTAATGCTGGTACAGCAATGCGTCATAGACAAAAGATGTCACCCCTATTTTTAATATTGTTAATGTTATTAATGAATAGTAGTAATAGTAAGGGGAATAAAAATATTAAAGAACATTAATTAATACTAAATAGAATTTTAATAATTTAATATTATTAGTAGGAGTCAGAAAATGAAACAACTTATAAAAAGATTAGCGCAATTTAGTTTAGGTACAATATTAGCAACACTACTTTCTGGAATTCAAATTCCAATATTAACATATTTCTTATTACCAGAAGATTATGGACAAGCGGGATTGTTTAGAAATTTAATAATTCAAGTACCTCCATTTTTATACTTAGGGATTGATCATGCTTTTAGTAGAGAATATCGCAATAAAGATAACAGGACATACTTACTAAGTAATTCTATTATTTTACCTCTCATATTAAGTATGATGTTAAGTGTACTATTGTATTTTTATTCTGAAGAGCTTTCTATATGGCTGTTTAATTCACCACAGTATGATTATATTGTTAAAATAAGTACAGTATGGTTGATATTAATAATTTTTGAAAGATTTATTTTATTATCATTTAGAATGGAAGATATGGCCAAACAATATTCCTTTTATACACTACTTATAAAAGTAGTTACATTTATAATTACAATGATCATGGTATATTTGGGTATTAGGAATTTTACAGTTATTGTTATTGGTCTTTTATTTGGAAATATAGTACCAGATGTAGTGTTAATAATAAAATATAGAAAATATTTAAGGTTTTCATTTAATGATTTTGATCCAACTTTAGTTAAGCAAATGCTGATTTTTGGCTTTCCGCAAATGATAGCACTTACTCTTACTTCATTTACTAATACGACTGGGAATCTATTTATAAATAATTATACTACAACGTTTGAACTAGGGATTTATAATTTAGGAATCACAATAATAAGTTTAATAGGCGTTTTACGCACCGCTTTTACTACTTTCTGGTTACCTACAGCCTATAAATGGAAATCGGAGAAAAAGACTTTAAAGCACTATGAATTTATCAATAAAGTTGTGGTTTTTGGGTGCTCAGTTGTTTTTTATTTAATGATACTTTTTTTGCCATTAATCAGAATGGTAATAGGTGAAGATTATGAAGTTGTTATATACATTATACCAATTTTGTCTTTACAACATATTTTCTTTTTAACAGCGGAAACCACTTCATTAGGAATTGTGTTTAATAGAAAAACATATCTTAGTGTAGTTGTTGCCATATTAATGTTTATAATAAGTATAGGACTTAATCTTACTTTGACACCCATTATTGGTTACAAAGGAGCTTCGCTCACAATTTCAGTTACGGCTTTTGCATATTATGTTATAATTACTTACTTTTCAAGAAAAACGGGCTTTTATATCAAGCAAAAGAGACAAGTAGTTGCAATGCTATTAATGTTTATAGCATCTTTGTTAATTATGTTAGAATACAATGATATTTTCTGGTTAATTCTATTATTGGCTATAATTACAATTTTTACTCTTAGTGACACTTATACAACAATATTAAATATAAAAAAAAATCCAGAAGATTGGGATTTTACGTAATATAGATGAAGTATGAAAAAGTTATTTTTGGGCATCGAGATCCGATTGAGTATTGCCAAGAAATAGCTTCGCCCCTGCCAATGTGAGACCCACCCTTTGCCAACTTTGGCTCCACTCATTATATGAAACTCCCAAAGCCCATAAAGGGCTTTGGGAGTTTCATCAGACTTATTTAATACCCATGCGCTCACGAATTGAATTTTCCCCAACAGTTAGGATATGATAGGCACTATGAGCGATTCGGTCTATCAACTATACATTATTTTGGCTCTTCGATTTTTGATGTTGGTGGCTAAATATAGGTCAGTATGAGAAATCATACTGGCTTTTTTCATACTCTAATTTAGTCCACTTAATTAAGCTGCTTTGTGTCTTAACGTTTCTTTTTGCTTAGTTGCTTTCTCGTCTTCAAATAACAGCGGTCGCTTCTTACGCTTTTTCACTGTAAGGTGAGTACGGCGATGGGTTTCGTCCACTAGTGCGGAACTTTCGTCCGGTAAATGCGGAGTAATCGTCCACTGAGTGCGGAAAGTATCGTCCATCCTATTAATTTATCGAAGAAGCCATAAAATCAAAAGAACAGAACACATCATGAGCTCTGTTCTTGATCTTAAACAAGATAATAGTTTATTTGTATTCTCTCAAAGTTTGTTTAAATAACTCAATGGCCAAATTATCTATCCCGTCAGCCGAAGGCTGTCCTTCGTCGTCTGACTACTGCCACACATTTGTACCACTGATGCCAACTTTCTTACCACTGTTTGCCAAAGAATGTACCACCTTTTGCCAGCTTAATGTACCACTAAAGAAATATCCCATAACCACTGTGATTTAAGT
>NZ_VBSP01000045.1 GCF_005864045.1 Ruoffia tabacinasalis
GATGAGACTAAAAAGTTTTTCTTTAGCTTAGAAAATCGATTAAAATATTTTAATTTCGATAAAGTGATCCAAAATTGAAAAATAACGACTAGAATAACTCAATATTTAAAAGTATGAATTATTCAGGTAATAGGTTTCTAAATTGATATTTGCTATCTTCTCCATCAAGTAAGTATATTCTGGTAATCGAATGAAACAGTGAAACAAGTAATCAATTTACAAAGTTTATTTCATTAAAACTAAAAGATTATCTGACTTATAAAGAACTAGGCAGATAAATAAATTCGAAGTTTAAATGAATTTTAGTTTATTTATATTAAGAAAATTTTGACTAGCTAATGCAACACCACCATATACTATTGATTTTTTTCCTAAAGCACTTGGTTTTATATTAATTTTATTAGAAAACTGTCCAGATAAATTTGATTTAACTTGATCAATCAATTCAGGAATAATATTGTAAATTGGACTGTTAATTATTATAGTTTGAGGATTCAGAAAGCTAGATATATTATTAATCCCAATACTTAATAAATAAGCATTTTCTTCTAATGTCTTTACAACTTCCTTGTTATTATTGTAATATTCTTTTTTTACTAATAAGCTATTAATATAATTTAAGTTTAATATCCCTTTAATTTTATTAAATAAAATTTCAGTTGATGCATATTGTTCGAAACATCCAAGATTTCCACATGGGCATTTTTCTCCTCCAGGAAACAGAATAGTATGACCAACTTCTCCGGCTTCCCCGTATTGTCCCTTTTGAAGTAAGCCATCATTAACTATACCAGCGCCTATACCGCTATGTATACTAAGACCAACTAAACTGTGTGCTTCTAAACCAAAACAGTAAGCACCTAATGCAACCAAATTAGCTTCGTTTTCAATAAAGATAGGATAATCATATAACTTGGTAAGCTCTTCAATAAGATTTAAATCAGTTAGATCGTAGTATGGAGTAAAATAGATGTCGTTATTATTTACAACTCCATGCACCCCAATTGCTAAACTAACAACTTCTAAATCTGTTTTTTTTGTTAATACTTCAATAGCTTTATTTATCAGATTAAGTACATTTTCCTTAGATATAGTAATATCAGTTTCCTCAAACCATGAAATTTCTTCTCCATTTAAATATGAATGTATACCGTAAATATAATTAATGCCAACATCAATGGCAATAACCGTAGCTACTTTGGGATTAAATTCAAGAAGGACTGGTTTTCTTCCACCAACCGAGCTAGAATTGCCAGTTCCTATCTCAAAGACAAAATTATTCTCAATTAAATCTTTTGTAATAGTAGATACTGAAGCTTTATTCAAGCCTGTTAATTTAGATAAATCAGCTCTAGAAATGTTTTGTTCATCAATTATTTTCTTAAGTAGCATAGATTCATTCTGTTTTCTTATATTAAATTTATCAGACACCATATTTTTACTCCATTCATAAAGCACACTAATTAGTAGATGTTTTCGGCTTAACTTAATTTCAAGAATCTCACTAATTCCATTTAAACACTGCTACAAATCATTTTTTAAAATTAGGAAACAGCTCAATTAAATTATAATTTGTTTTAGTAACAAAACAAGGAGGTGAAAGTGTTTCCAAAAAAACACAGAGATCCTATTGACATTATGTAAGCGTTGTTTTATACTCTTGTTGTAAGTTAGTTTACCTAACTAACTAACTTAAATCAAGTATAAAATGGAGGAATTATTAATGAGCTATTTTCCAAATGTAGATAAAATTAAATATGAAGGTGTAGAAACAAAAAATATGTACGCTTTTCGTCACTATAACCCTGATGAGTTAGTATTAGGTAAACCGATGAAAGAACACTTGAGATTTTCTTTAGCTTTTTGGCATACAATTACTGAAGATGGAAGCGATCCATTTGGGGTAGGAACTTACCAACGTAATTGGGATGAGAAGGACCCTATTGAAACAGCGAAAAACCGAGTCGATGCTTTCTTTGAATTATTAACAAAATTAAATATGGAGTATTTTTGTTTCCATGACGTTGATATAGCTCCACAAGGGGAAAGTTTAGAAGAGTTTTTCAATAATTTAGATATTATTACTGATTATATTAAAGAAAAAATGGAAGAACATAATGTAAATTTATTGTGGAATACTCAAAATATGTTCTCGCATCCAAGATTCCTAAATGGTGCTTCAACATCAAATAACGCTGATGTTTATGCATATTCTGCGGCTCAAATTAAAAAAACAATTGATATTAGTAAAAAACTTGGAGGGAAAAATGTTGTTTTCTGGGGAGGACGAGAAGGTTACGAAACACTCCTTAATACAGATATGTCGTTAGAGTTAGATAATATGGCTAAAATGTTTAAAATGGCAGTGGATTATGCAAATTCTATTAATCATGATATTCAATTTTTAATTGAACCAAAACCAAAAGAGCCAATGACACACCAATATGATTATGATGCAGCTACAGCTATGGCATTTCTACAGAAATATGATTTAACAGATGATTTTAAATTAAACTTAGAAGGAAATCATGCAACTCTAGCAGGACATACTTTTGAACATGAATTACGTGTTGCTCGTACTTATAATGCACTAGGATCAATTGATGCAAACCATGCTGAAAAGATGCTTGGTTGGGACACAGATGAATTCCCAACAAATATCTATGATACTACTTTAACAATGTATGAAATTTTAGAAAATGGCGGTATTGAACCTGGTGGAATTAATTTTGATGCTAAAGTTCGACGTACATCATTTGAAATGAATGACTTAGTTTTAGCGCATATTGCGGGTATGGATACTTTTGCACGAGGATTAAAAGCTGCTGCGAAGATTAAAGACGATAAGTTTATATCTAACGTTTTAGATGAAAAATATAAAAGTTTTACACACGGAATCGGACAGAATATCGTAGATGGGAAGGAAACATTGGAATCACTTTCCGAGTATGCATTAAATTTAAAAGAAATCAAATTGGAATCAAGTCATATTGAACATATTAAATCTGTATTTAACGATTATTTAACTTAAGGGGTGTAATGAATGTCGTACGTTTTAGGAATCGATTTAGGGACAGGTTCTTTAAAAGGCTCATTATTTGATAATAGTGGTCTATTAATTGACACTGCTTCAAGTAAATATTCAATTATCAGTCAAGAAAAGGGATTTAGTGAACAAAATCCGAAGGATTGGATTAAAGCATTAAATTCAGTTTTTGAACAATTAATTTCAAAAGTTGAAGATATGCAAGAAAAATTGGAAGCAATAAGTTTTTCTGGTCAAATGCATAGTTTAGTTTTAATTGACAAGAACAAAGAAGTTTTAAGAAATGCAATTCTGTGGAACGATGTACGTACTACAAAGCAATGTAATAGAATAATGGATGAGTATGGAGAAGAATTACTAACAATCACAAAAAATGTAGCATTAGAGGGGTTTACATTACCTAAGATTCTTTGGATTCAAGAAAATGAACCAAATGTTTGGGAACAAGTAGATAAGATCTTGTTACCAAAAGATTATTTAGGTTTATACTTAACTGGGAATACTTATACTGACTATTCTGATGCTGCAGGAACACTACTTTTAGATATAGGGGAAAAGAAGTGGTCAAAAGCAATTTGCGATAAATTTAATGTTCCTTTAAATTTTTTACCTGAGTTAAAAGAATCTACTCAGTATGTAGGGAAAATAAAAGACTCAATAATGAAAAAATTCAAATTAAAAAAAGAAATCCAAATCTTCGCCGGAGGAGCTGATAACGCTTGCGGAGCAATAGGAGCTGGAATAATTAACGATGAAACCGCAATGGTGAGTATTGGAACTTCAGGAGTTTTCCTTTCATTTGAAGATGAAACTGACAAACAGTACAAAGGAAAATTACATTACTTTAACCATGCTATTCAAAATCGTTATTACTCGATGGGAGTTACATTAGCCGCTGGATATAGTTTAGATTGGTTTAAAAAAACCTTTGCTAAAGATGTTAACTTCGATGATTTATTGACAGGCACCGAAAATGTAGGTCCTGGAAGTGAAGGATTATTCTTTACACCATATATTACAGGCGAAAGATCGCCATATTTTGATAGTGAAATTAGAGGGTCATTTATTGGGATAGATGCGAACCATACATTTAATCATTTTGTTAAATCAGTTTTAGAAGGAATTACTTTTTCTTTGAAAGAGTCACAAGATATATTAGTTAATTATGCTGACAAAACGATTAATTCTGTAGTTTCTATAGGTGGGGGATCAAAAAGTGATGTTTGGTTACAGATTCAAGCGGATATTTTTAATGCAAACATCCTGACATTAGAAATTGATGAAGGTCCTGGACTAGGAGCAGCAATGTTAGCTGCTGTCGGAGCAGGGTGGTACGAGAATTTTGAGGAAGCTACAGAAGCTTTTGTGAAGTACAACGATGTAGTTCATCCTATAGTAGAGAATGTAGAGTTGTATGAAAAAATTTACCATAAGTATAAAGAGATATATCCATCAACAAAGAAAATAATGCATAGCTTGTAAATCAGGAGGATAACAATGATAAATATTTATGATAACTATATTGAAAAAAAATATGATAATGAGTTATTAAGAATTGATGCTTGGGGAAAGGATTCGTTTAGAGTTCGGTCTTTTGCTGATAGAAAATTCCATGATAATAATTTTGCATTATTAGATAGAGAAGAAAATAGCAAAAATAAAATTGAAGTTTTAAATCAAAGTGGTGAAGAAATTACTATTAGAAATGGAAAAATAAAAGCAGTTATTGATCATCGAGATAGAATAACTTTCTATGATAATGAAGGAAAGATCTTATTAAGAGAATATATTCGTTTACGAGCAGTGAAACACGATGATGGCGCTGAAGATGTGGGAACAGTTGAGTTTACGAAAGACTTTAATTCAACATTGAAGTTAAAGTCGCGTGAATTTAAGGCGAATTATGGTGGTGCTTTTGAAACAACGACACGTTTCGAGTCGGATCCTAATGAAAAAATATTTGGTATGGGGCAATATCAACATGAGTTTTTAAATTTGAAAAATACCAAATTAGAACTAGCACAAAGAAACTCACAAATGTCAATTCCATTCTATATGTCAAGTTTAAATTATGGTTTCTTATGGAATAACCCTGGAATTGGAGAAGTCACTTTCGCAAAAAATATTACTGAATGGTATATGAAATCAACTAAGTCCATTGATTATTGGATTACAACCGGTGACAATTTAAAAGAAATATCTAAAAATTATGCTGATGTAACTGGAAAAGTACCATTGATGCCTAAGAAGTTGTTAGGTTTATGGCAAAGCAAACTAAGATATAGAACACCAGAAGAAGTTTTAGAAGTTGTGAAGGAATACGATGAAAAAGGAATTCAACTTTCTACAATAGCAATAGATTATTTTCACTGGCCTAAACAAGGTGAATATCGTTTTGATAATGATTTTTGGCCTGAACCAGAAAAATTAATCAGTGAATTAAAAGAAAAATATGATGTTGAGCCAATTATTTCTATTTGGCCAACAGTTCAGTCAGATGCTGAGAATTACAATGATTATCTTGAAGGTGGATATTTAATCAATGTAAATAGAGGTGTAAGATTGACAATGTTAATCCAAGGTACAACTGTATTTTTAGATACCACAAATCCAGAAGCTAGAGAATATGTTTGGAATAGGATTAAAGATAATTATAAAAAAATTGGTATTGATTATTATTGGGTTGATGTAGCAGAGCCGGGATATGCTGTTTATGATTTTGATAATTATCGCTACGATAGTGGACAAGCATTAGAAACAGCAAATTTATATCCAAATGGATTTTTAAAAATGGTTTACGATGGAATGAATGAAAAGGATCATTCTGTTGTCACTCTAGTAAGAGGGGCATGGGCTGGCGCACAAAAGTACGGAGCATTAGGCTGGTCGGGTGATATTGATTCTAGTTTCGAAGCATTCAATAATCAAGTCAATACTGGTTTAAACGTCGGGATAGCAGGATTACCTTGGTGGACTACTGATATAGGAGGATTTCATGGAGGTAATCCTAAAGATCCAGAGTTTAGAGAATTAATTATTAGATGGTTCCAATATTCAGTTTTCTCTCCGATTTTGAGAATGCACGGCGATAGATTGCCTCATAGTGCTCCGCTTTCAAATAGCGGTGGGGGATCAATGCCTACTGGAGCACCGAATGAAATTTGGTCTTTTGGAAAAGAAGTAGAAGAAATACTTGTTAAATATTTACATGTTAGAGAAAAAATCAAAGATTATATCTATAAGTTAATGGAAGAAGCACACAAAGATGGGCTACCGCTTATGAGAACACTATTCTATGAGTTCCCAGATGATAAAAAGGCTTGGGAAGTTGAAAATACATACTTATTTGGTGAAGATATGTTAGTTGCACCAATTATGAATTATCAACATAGAGAAAGGGATGTTTACTTACCAGGTGATCAAGTTTGGGTGAATATCTATACTAACACTGAATATGAGGGGGGTAGAACATATAAAGTAGAAGCACCACTCCAAGAAATTCCAGTGTTTATTAAGAAGTCGTCTGTTCATAAATTTAAGGAATTACTTAAATTCGTAAATGAATCATTCAATTAATTTTTGTTAAAAAGGAGGAGAATATGTTTAATTCTGATGGAACAATAGAAATTAACGAGAACTCTTTTGTAATTAAAGATAGAACACAAATATTAATAGTAGAGGAATGGGGAAACAATTCAGTACGAATTATTTCTTCACCGAATCATAGTTTTGAAAGAGATAATAAACATGGAATTGAAGAACTAAAGAAAAATAAAGATGGAAATGTACGAATAAAAAATGAAAAAGGAATTCTATCACTTAAAACTGGAGACTTAAAAGTCATATATATAAATAATAAATTAACATTTTATTATAAAGAGAAAATAATTCTAGAAGAATATTCCAGAAAACAAAGTGATGTAAGAAGGACTATTGGAATAGATAGTCACATACCTATTGAAAGTTCACCATCTTCGTCATTAAATATTACACCCAGAGAGTTCAAATTTAAACATGAAAGTTCATATTCAGCAACACTTCGATTTGAAGGAGATTCTCAAGAGAAAATTTTTGGGTTGGGCGGATATCAAGAAGAAAGTTTAAATAAAAGTAATGGAACTTACGAATTGATGCATCGAAATTCTCAAACATCTATTCCATTTTATATTTCTGATAAAAATTATGGTTTTATCTGGAATAATGCATCAATTGGAGAAGTAAGCTTTAATAAAAATCAAAAAATATGGAAAGGTTTTAATACCGAAGTAATAGATTATATTGTTACTTCGGGTGAAACCCCCAAAGATATAATCAATAACTTTACAGAAATGACAGGCAGAACTCCAAAAATTAACGATAAACTATTGGGTCTATGGCAAAGTAAATTAAGGTATCAGACTATTGACGAAATAACTGAGGTGTATCGTAAATATTTGGAACGAGGTATATCTCTTTCGGTTTTAGTAATAGATTATTTTCATTGGACTGCAGATGGAGATTTCGAATTTGACATGAGATACTGGGATGGAATTGATTCTTTTGCAGAAAAACTAAAAGGTACGAATACTAGTTTAATGGTATCGCTTTGGCCAACTGTCACAAAAGAGAGTAAATATTATAATTTGTACCATAATCTACAAATGATTATAAAAGCGGTTAATAATAAAGATGATATTTTTGATGGTAAAGAAATACTAGATTTTTCAAATCCGCTCACTGTAAAACATGTTAGAAAGCTTTTGAATAAAAATTATCGGGATTTAGGTATTAAATTATTTTGGGCTGACCAGGCAGAGCCAGAAATGGCAAATTACAACCATGATGAATATTTAGTTTATGAGGGTAATTTAGAAAAAGTCGGAAACAGATACCCTTATCATTATATCAACACAATACAAGATGGAAGTGAAATAAACGCAAATCCAATCTTAATTAGATCAGCTTGGTTCAACTCTCAAAAATACGGAGCGCTTGCATGGTCAGGCGATATAGATAGTTCGTTTGAATCTTTGAGAAGACAAATTCAAATTGGCATTAGCATGGGCATCAGTGGAATATCTTGGTGGACAAGTGATATAGCAGGATTTCATAGCGGAGATAGCAATACGCCATATTTTAAAGAACTGATGATTAGATGGTTTCAGTATTCCGTATTTACTCCAATACTGCGGATGCATGGAGATAGACAACCTCACACTCAAAGGATAGGAGACAGCGGTGGAGGTTTAAGAACAAGTGGTGCACCAAATGAAATTTGGTCTTTTGGTAAAGATGTGGAGAGTATTTTAATAAATTATATTCGAATAAGGGAAAATCTGAAAAGCTATATAAAAGAATTATTTATGCAAAGCTCGGAATATGGTTATCCAATTATAAGAAGTTTGTTTTTTGAATTTCCAAATGATTCACAAACCTGGGAAGAAACCACGAACTATATGTTCGGAAGTTCATTGTTAATCGCTCCAGTAGTAGAAGTAGCAGTAAATGAAATAAATGTATACTTACCAAAAGATAATAATTGGATTGAGGTTTTTTCTGGAAAAGAATATAAAGGCGGAAATATATATAATATTAAAGTGGCACTTGATAATATTCCAGTGTTTTGTAAAAAAGGAAGCAAATTGGAAAGAGAAATAAACAAAATATTTTAAATATAAAGGAGTAGTTTTAAATGGGAGTAGTACTCGCAAGAATAGATCAAAGGTTAGTACATGGTATTGTTGTCACTCAATGGGCTAGTTCAGTAAAAGCAAAAAGAATTATGGTTGTTGATGATGAAGTTGCTAATGATGAGCCGAGAAAAGCAGCTATGCGCTTAAGTAAGCCGGCAGGCACTGGAATGTCGCTAATTGAAAAAGAAACTGCTATTACAAATTTTAACAATGGAAAATATGATAGTCATAATGTATTACTCGTTGTAAACAATGTAGAGGTATTACTAGAATTAGTAAATAATGGGGTGAAAATACCAAAAATAAATATAGGTATAATGCTAGATAGTGATGAAAGAAAAAAATATGAGAAGAATTTTGCCGCAACTGATGAAGAACTTGAAAACTTAAAAAAATTATCAGATTTAGGAATACCAGTTTCCTATCAATTTACTCCATCAGATAAAGAAGAGCCATTATCAAAATATATATGATTTAACTTAAAGAAATGAGGAAAATAACATGCCAGAATTATTACAAAATATACTAATAATATTACTTCCGATGTATGCATTGATTGATAATCGAGGAATTACAATCATGAATCACTGGCCAGTTACAGTTGGACTTTTTGCAGGACTAATAATGGGGAATCTTCCAACAGCATTAGCGATCGCTGGAACATTTCAATTAATGAGTCTTGGAGTAGCAGCATTAGGTGGTTCATCAGTCCCAGATTATGCATTGGCAACTGTAGTAGCGATTTATCTAAATGCACGTACCGGTATAGACGTAGGTGCATCAATTGCAATTGGCTTGCCGGTTGGAATACTTGCAATTAATTTAGATGTTTTAAGTCGTACTTTAAATTCATTTATCACTGAGAGATCAAAAATGTACTTAGAACGAAGAGAATTCAAAAAAATGCAACACATTAATCTGATTAGTGTTTTCTTTGTTGCTATGCAGGCATTTATACCTATGATTATCTTAGTCGTATTTGGACCTACTACTGTTGAAACAATAATCGAATGGATTCCAGAATGGGTTACAAATGGTTTAAATATTGCCGGTGGAATGTTACCTGTAGTAGGGGTAGCAATGTTAATGCGTTATATGCCGACTGGACGCTATATATGGGCGTTATTAATCGGGTTTGTAATGGCTGCTTATCTCCAACTACCAATTCTAGCTATCTCAATTATTGGATTTGCATTAGCGATTTATACTTACAATAGAATGAAAAATCAAAAAGTTGCTGTTTCAACAGAAAGTAATAACAGTTTTGATGAAGGAGATGATTTTGATGAGTAGTAAAGAAGAAATGACAAGAAATAATACCAATAAATTATCGAAAAAAGAACGAAGAAGTGCAGCATGGCGTTGGTCATTAATTGGAAGTAATAATGTCAATTACGGTACACTTCAAGGAACAGGTTATGCTTGGGCTGTCGCAAACACATTACGAAAAGTATATCCTAATGATGATGAGTATGTAGAAGCAATGAAAGTAGAGTATGAATATTTTAATATTACACCGTACATGGGTCCTCTTGTAGTTGGTGCAGATATTGCTATGCAAGAGCAACAGGGAACAGAGTCATTAGATGCTGTAAGATCAATTAAAACGTCTTTAATGGGTCCATTATCAGGTATTGGGGATTCATTGTTATGGGTTCTTTTTCCTACAATAATGGGTTCAATCAGTGGATATATGGCTTTAGATGGAAATCCGCTTGGGGCAATTGTTTGGATGATTTTAAATATTGGGCTTGTTTGGATGCGACTGAAATTATTCGATCTAGGCTATGATTCAGGGGCTCGACTAATTACTGATATGGCTGATCAATTAACAGCTATTACCGAGGCTGCTTCTGTAATGGGTCTTACGGTAGTAGGAAGTTTGATTGCTACAGTAGTAAAAGTTCATACACCTTTAGAATTTACATTCGGAGAAGTTACTTTGGGTTTACAAGAAGAGGTTTTTAATCAAATACTTCCAGCATTGTTACCTGTGTTGCTTACAGGATTAGTGTATTGGTTGATGGAAAAGAAAAAATGGGGGTTCTTAAAAATAATTTTTGCAATTATTGTTCTCTCTTTAATTGGTTCGTATTTTGGAATATTAGGAGTAGCCCCGTAGTAAAAAAAGTTAGGAGAGACAATATTGAAAAAAATTATTATAGCTACACATCATAAATTAGCTGAAGGATTTAAAAGTACTTTAGAATATATAGTTCCAAATACAGTAGAAGTAATAGATATTAATGCTTATATTGATAATATCTCAGTTGAAGATCAAATTACTGAAGAACTAAATAAGTTTAATGATGACGAACAAATATTCGTTTTTACTGATTTATTAGGTGGTTCTGTTAATCAAGAATTTGCAAAGAAAATTTCGAAGTATAATATAGAATTAATTTCTGGAGTGAATTTACCACTTATTATGACAATTGTATTAGCATTTAACGATAGAGAATTAACAAAAGAAACTATTCGAGGTAGTATAGAAGAAGCTCAAAAACAAATAGTATATGTTAATGATTTTATTAAAGATCAACAAATTGATGACGAAGATGAGTAAAAGATTAATTAAACTCATTTATTCGAGATTAATTGCCAATATGTTAAGAAAAAGAATGCAGTTAACTGCATTCTTTTTTATAAATTCAATAGAGAATTTAATAAGGGAGGAAAAATTATGCATAAAACTAAATATAGTCAATTTGATCCGGTAGCTTATGAAGACTCGATTGTACAGGGAGAGAATTATAGATTTACTATTTTAACATCAAAACTCGTGCGTATTGAGTATTCTGAGAATAATATCTTTGAAGACGCACAAACTAAGATGGTATTAAATAGAAAGTTTAAAACCCCAGAATTTGATGTTTTTGAGTCAGAAAATCATCTGAAAATCGTTACAAAAGATTTAATTATTAAATATAATAAAAAGGAATTCTCTCCATACGGACTTAGTGTGGAGCTGAATGGCGAAGTAAATCATCCATATAGAGGTGTTTGGCATTATGGAGACGAGACAAAGAATCTTGGGGGAACTGCTCGTACTTTAGATTTTATTGATGGGAAGACCGAATTAGAACCAGGATTAATGTCAAAATATGGAATTAGTGTAATAAACGATACTAATACTCCGATTCTATTAGAAGATGGATGGTTTAAAGAAAGAGAATCTAATCAAGAAGACATATATGTATTTGGATATAAAACGGATTACTTAGAAGCATTAAATGATTATTATTTATTAACAGGCCCTCAACCAAAACTGCCGAGATATGCATTGGGTAATTGGTGGAGTAGGTATTATCAGTATTCGGAGGAGTCATATTTAAATTTATTAGATAGCTTCTATGAAGAAAGGATACCTTTTTCAGTTGCAGTTATAGATATGGATTGGCATTTAGTTGATATCCCATCAAATTATGGTAGTAAATGGACTGGTTTCACTTGGAATAGAAAACTTTTTCCTAATCCTGAAAGGTTTTTAACAGCTTTAAAAAATCGCAACTTCGCGACAACTTTGAATATTCATCCTGCTGCGGGTATAAGACCTTTTGAAAAGATGTATAGTGAGATGGCTCGAGATCTAGATGTTGATTGGGAACATGATGAATATATAGATTTTATGCCTTATTCTAAGAAGTTTATGGATGCTAGTTTTAAATATATTTACCACCCAAATGAAAAAATAGGAGTTGATTTTTGGTGGATAGATTGGCAACAAGGTCCTCAAAATATAAACGATGCAGAAGATCCACTTTGGATATTAAATCATTATCATTTTGGAGACAATCAGAAAAATGAAAACTTAGGAATTACTTTTTCGAGATATTCTGGGCCAGGAAGTCATCGGTATCCAATAGGTTTTTCAGGAGATACAGTAATTAGCTGGGATTCTCTTGATTTTCAGCCTTATTTTACAGCTACTGCATCTAATATTGGATATGGATGGTGGAGCCATGATATTGGTGGGCATCGTCATGGAGTTCGTGATGATGAATTAATGTTACGGTGGATTCAGTTTGGAGTGTTTTCGCCAATTAATCGATTACATAGTGCTAATTCAGAATTTTTAGTAAAAGAACCATGGAATTATAGTGCCCCTTATAGCGAACTAATGAGTGAATATTTAAGATTGAGACATAAATTAATTCCATACATCTATAGCATGAATGTTCTTTCAAATGAAAGTAGTTTACCATTAATTCAACCGATGTATTATAAACATTCGGACGATGATAATAGTTTTGAAGTCCCTAATCAGTATTATTTTGGGTCAGAATTAATTGTTTGTCCAATTACACAGAAAGTGGATAAAGAATCGCTAAAAGGTCATTTTAAGATGTGGCTGCCCGAAGGGAAATGGTACGACTTACAATCAGGTCTAAGATATGACGGAGATAGATTAATGAATATTTATCGATCAATAGAAAATATGGGACTATTTATTAAAGAGGGATCGATTATTCCTTTAGCAAATTTGGATAATTTTACAAACTCTATAGATAATCCTAAAAAGGTTGATTTGATTATTGGATATGGTTCGTCAGGAGAATTTATTCTTAGAGAAGATTTCACTGGGAAAGAAAAAGTAGAAAAAGGAGCCCTAACAAAGATTAATTTTAATCAAAGTGATAAAAGAGTAATTATTAATCCAACTAAAGGAAACTTAAAAGCGATACCAAGAACGCGTTCATGGAAATTGAAAATTTATGGAGCCAAGATTGATAGAGCTGAAATTAAAGTTGATGATAAAAAAATCGAGGTTAACGGTATATATAATTCTAAGTTAAACTCAACAGATATAGAAATACCTGAATATGCCCCTGAGAAGGAAATCAGCATAGCATTTAAAGAAATACATTCAGTAGATAGTTATAATTTTAGATTGGATAAAATTATGTGTTTCTTACAACAAGCACAAATGTCTAATTTAGATAAAGAATCACTCTTAAAAATATGTAAGTCGAATAAAAAATTGAAACATGTCTTATCTGAGATTGGTAGTTTTGAAGCAAGTGATAGTATTTTAAATGCTATTCAAGAAATTTTATTAGCATAAAATAATAATTTGTTAGAATTTTCAATTTAATTAGAATAAATCAGTGTTGTATATTATTTATAGCTAGGATAGAATCAGAAATAATAGAGATATTTTTAAAAGTATTCAGCTCTTTTAGAAATATCTCTTTTTGTAATGAAATTCATCTTAAAATAAGTTATCCAATTTGCAATTGGATAAATACAAGGGGAATGGAAGCTATGTTATAATACCCCTAAAGCGCTTTATACATCACAAGGAGGCATAACATGAAAGTTGGATTTATCGGTTTAGGTGTCATGGGGCAAAGTATGGCTGGACATATTCTAGAAGCAGGTCATGAATTATTTGTCTTTAATCGAACAAAGTCAAAAGCCAATAATTTAGTTGAACAAGGAGCAACATGGTTAGACACACCAAAAGAAGTAGCGGAAGCTGCTGAGCTTGTTATTACAATTGTTGGTTATCCAAAAGACATTGAAGAAGTTTATTATGGTGAGACTGGGTTGTTTGCGGGAGCACATTCAGGGAGTTTATTCATTGATATGACAACAAGTACACCATCTCTCGCTGTTCAATTGGCAGACAAAGGGAAAGAGTTGAATGTTGGTGTCTTAGATGCACCTGTGACAGGTGGAGATGTTGGGGCCCGCGAAGGTCGTCTAGCTGTATTAGTTGGTGGTCATGAAGCAGACCTTGAAAAAGCAAAAACAGTGATTGATACCTTTGCTACGAATGTGACGCATTTTGGTGAGCATGGAGCGGGCCAACACGCAAAAGCGGTCAATCAAATTATGGTTGCGGGAACGATGTTAGGTCTAGCAGAGATGATGACTTACGCAAAAACAGCCGAATTACCACTAGATAAAATAGTGAAAACCATTGGTTCTGGTGCGGCAAGTAACCGTTCTTTAGATAACTATGGGCCAAGAATTATTCAAGATGACTACTCACCCGGCTTTTTCGTCAAACATTTTGTTAAAGATCTAAAAATCGCTTTAGATGAATCTAAGAAAATGGAACTGGAGTTACCCATGACTGAATTAGCGCATAAATTATACACGCAACTTGCTGAGGCAGGGCATTCAGATGAAGGAACTCAAGCTATTGTGAAGTTATGGTGGGACGGAGAATTCAATAGCTAAGACAGAGTTAATTATATTTGATTTGGATGGAACTTTAGTTGATAGTGAGTCCGTGTACCAAATGGGTTGGGCGACTGTTCTTAAAGATTTTGGACATAACGTAGAAGTAGCAGATTTTGAACTCATGCGCGGTAAAGGTAGACACCATAATAATCAATATATCAAATCTTACTTAGGGACCGATATCCTCGTCCAAGAAGCAAGAAACTTACGTGAAGAATATTACTTCAACGCTTTAAACAACAACGAGGTTCAGCTTATGCCAGGGGCCTTAGAATTAATCGAGGAAGCGCTTGTACAAGGGATTACCTTAGCCGTCGCAACGTCTTCTTATCGAGATAGAGGAAAGGCGACCTTAGATCAATTCGGTCTTTTAAAGTATTTCACCTATCAAGTATTTGGCGATGAAGCAGAGAAGATGTCTTTAGACTTGCCGATGACACAATTGGCACATAAATTGTATACACAATTAGCAGAAATAGGTCATGCAGATGAAGGAACACAAGCAATTGTTAAGCTGTGGTGGGATTAAGATGAATATCAAGCAGCTAGAATTAATTATATTTGATTTAGATGGAACCTTAGTTGATAGTGAACAAGTCTATCGTCGAGGTTGGGTTGAAGTCCTTAAAGGTTACGGACATGAGGTGGATGAATCTGTTTTTGAAGTGATGCGTGGACAAAGCACTAAACATAATAATCAGATTATAAAAAATTACTTAGGCAGCGATCAATTAGTGCAAGAAGCTAGAGATTTACGTGAAGCATATTACTATGATGCTTTAGAAAAAGATACAGTCGCCCTAAAAACGGAGCGCGTGAGATGATTCTTGCCGCTTATCACAACGGCTTAAAGATAGGTGTAGCTACCTCGTCATATAAAAAGCGCGGTCTGGCAACATTGAAGCGTTTTGACTTAGCAAAATATTTTGACTATATGGTGTTTGGAGATGAAGTAAATCATGCTAAACCTCATCCAGAAATTTATAAAAAAGTATTAGAACAAGCTGGTGTAAGTGTCAATAGAAGTATGGCTGTTGAAGATTCTTCTTCGGGCTTACAGTCAGCTTTAGCAGCCGGACTAACGGTTTGTTTTGTGCCGGAGGGAGAGACAAGCCTAGATGGGATAGAAGGAAAGTTTAAAACATATACCTCTTTAAACGAAGTGCAACGGGAGCTATTTTAAAGGTTCCGGGAGAAGAAGCTGAAGCGCATAAAAAATCTGTATAGAAAATATAAGCAAGATAATTAAAATGTCATATCTTCACTTTATCACCAGTGTAGATATGGCATTTTTGTTATTCATCGATAATATTTGCAAACTTTTATTAGTAGTCAAATCGCGTTACAAAAAGATCCTCATATAATAGCACGAAGCAATTGCAAAGTGGCATAGTATAATCAAAATTCTAAGTGATTCGTTGTAAAGATAAAAGAAATATACAAAAATTGCTAAAGAAGTGAGTGAAATTAATTGTCTTTTTTCATACTGACCCTGCAACAATTTCCACACACTGGAACTATAAACTCTATCAGGAACTCGTCCCAAGGTTGTTGTAAACGGTTGCTAATAAGTTAATTCTCTCGTACTATTAATATAAATTATTAAAGAGGAGTGAGTAAAGTTGATGTAAAAGGTACAGCGATTCGGTGGAGCGATGTTCGTTCCTGTATTAATATTTTCATTCGCCGGAATTATTCTTTCGTTGGCTATTTTATTTCAAAATGAAATGATTATTGGTTCTCTAGCAGCAGAAGGAACATTATGGCGAAATATTTGGTCGATTATTGAATCGGGCGGTTGGACAGTTTTTAATCAGATCGAGCTATTATTCGTTATTGGATTGCCAATAGGGTTAGCGAAAAAAGCCTCTGGCCGAGCGCTATAGGCATCTGCGAAATAAAAAATCGATGCTTTGGTCTTCAACATCATCATAGCAAGCGAATTCTTTACCTCTATCTGAAAGGTTTTGAAAGCAGCTTGCGGTAAAGTGTTGGTGAGTTATTATATCTCCATCTTCATTGCTTTTTTTGAACGATCAGGCATTAATCAGGCGACATAAATTCGGCTTTTTCTTTCTGTAAAAGTAGCGAGACAACCTTTGCTTTTATTTCTAGAGGAAACGAAGGTATCTAATTTCCAATGGTCAAACACTTACCGGAGTTTAACTGATTTAGGTCATAGGGAAATAGAAGTCCCAATGTAAAATTTGCCACGTGTTTCTTTTGGCAAGCGACGCTTACCTTTTTAACAAAGTACTTTTAAAGAAACGTTGATAATCCCCTTGCAAATCCAATGATAGATGGTTTTAAGAGATAATTTCCCTTTAATATCACGTCCACCAATTAGTTCATGGGACCAAGTTTCCTCTAGTTTTTTCTTAATATCATCAATTAAATCTGACGTATACTTTAGTTTTCTTCCCTTATTTTGACGATGGCTTTTAGCAGTATTTGCGATTATAGAGGGTTTATATCCTTCTAGATAAAGGTACCTCTATTTTTTGATCGTTCTTCTATGGTAAAAAGTGTATAGCTCATAACAGTCCTCCGTGCTAGTGTTTTTGTCGATATTAACATTTTACACGAAACTGGTATGAGTTTTTATATTTTTTTCGAAGTTAATCTCACAATCTTTCACATAGAAAAAACATTTGATTTGCTGCTTAATAGATGATATTAAAAAATAAGTTAGAGGTTCAGTTTTTTTTTTACTTCGCCGATTGTAAAATTAAGCTAGACAACTAAAACAGCCATTTGTGGTACACTCAACTTGTAATTCCGACCAAAGAATACAAAGGAGTGACCACAAATGACCTACACCCATCTTACCACGGATGAACT
>NZ_VBSP01000046.1 GCF_005864045.1 Ruoffia tabacinasalis
GTGTTTGCCTCCGGCTTCCTTCAGATTCCACCTCACGGTGGACACCCTTGCCTTTAGCTAACAGTTCCTACTGCCAAGTCTGTAGTGGACTTTCACCACCAAGTTATCGCCCATGCCGGGCGCACATAAAAAAAGAGCCAAGGTGACTGCGTCACCTGGCTCCTCGGTCCACCAACATCAAAAATTCATGAACCATAATCTTTGAGTTTTCATATGGCTATTTAAAATTTTAAAAATCGTTTAATCGACCGCCTTGCTCCGATAACACCTAATAAAATTCCTATAATGACTAAACCGCCCGCAACATAATAAATAAATGGTGTGGTTGGTGTAAAGGCAATGACTTCTACTCCTGTAATCTCAACGGTGGCACTTTGCATCCCTTCATAAGCTCCGTAAAGTAAGACACTGGCAAAGATCGAACTAATTAAACCTATAAAGGCTCCTTCATAAGCAAATGGTGCGCGGATATAGCTGTTTTGTGCCCCAACTAAGCGCATAATTTCAATTTCAGTTTGCCGTGCGTAGATGGTTAACTTGATTGTATTCGATATTAGCGCTACTGCAATTACAACGAGAACGGCTGCAATTAATGCAAACACAACTCTGACAATTTCAAGGGTGCTCAATAAGTTTTGCGTATCAATTTCACCATAAGTGACATCCACGGCGTAAGGTAATTCACTAATTTGCTCTGTGACAGCGTCTAAATATTCTGTATCTTCAACAGATACAATAAACACATTAAATAATGGGTTCGCATCATCACTAAATAGAGCAAACTCTTCCCCGACCCGGTCAATTAAGTCCTCTAGTTCTTCTTCTCTTGTTCGATACGTTATATCAGACACATACTCTATCTCTTCGATGGCTTGGCGTAAGTCCGCTTCATCTTGTTCATCAGCAGCTAAGTCGATGTGAGCTCGAATTTGAACGCCTTCTTCGATATCTTGAGTTATATTATCAACGTTACTCAAGAGCATAATTAATCCACCCACCATTAAGAGTGTGACTGTCATTGTTAAGATAGAGGCAGCAGTCATCCAACCATTACGAAATAAATTACGGAAACCATTACGGAGTTGTCTGAAGAAATTTCTAATGCTTTTCATTATATTCCCCCTCATACTCATCACGAACGAGATTGCCTTTTTCTAAACGAATTAAACGGTGCTTAAATTCATTAACCAAATGGTCATTATGTGTTCCCATGAGAACAGTGGTTCCATTCTGGTTAATGCGTTCGAGTAATCTAAATATCTCAATTGCATTCTCAGGGTCCAAGTTTCCGGTTGGCTCATCGGCAACGAGAATACGTGGGTGATTAACAATCGCACGTGCAATCGATACTCGCTGTTGCTCCCCACCTGATAACTCTTTTGGATATTGGTTTACTTTTGTTCTTAACCCAACGAGTTCTATAGCTTCTTTAACTCGCTTTTTAATTTCTTTACGACTTTTCCCTGTTACTTCCATCGCATAGGCGACATTTTCATACGCCGTTAGGGATGGAAGGAGTTTAAAGTCTTGGAAGATGACCCCGACTTGTCTTCTTAACATAGGGACATCTTTTGGTTTTAATCTATTTAAGTGATATTTTCCTACGACGACTTTTCCTTGCGTTTGTATTTCTTCACGGTAAAGAATTTTCATTAATGTCGATTTACCGGACCCACTCGGTCCAACGAGGTAGGCAAACTCGCCTTGTTCGATTCGTAGATTAATGTCGTTCAATGCAACAACACCATTCTCATATCGTTTCGATACGTTTGTTAATTGAATCATGTCCTTATCCTCACTTTCAAAATATTCTGTCCCATTGTATATGAAATATGTATCACAGTGATAACAAACTGCTAACTATTAGATTATTCAATGGACCATTTTAGATAGGCATCAATAAAATCATCTAAATCCCCGTCCATGACTTTATCGGTATTTCCAACTTCATAATTTGTACGGTGGTCTTTAACCATTGAGTAGGGATGGAAGACGTATGATCTAATTTGTGAGCCCCAGCCAATCTCTTTTTGATCCCCTTTAATTTCAGCTAGTTCTTTTGCTTTTTGTTCAACTTCAAGTTGGTGCAGTTTCGACTTTAATAGTTTCATCGCTTGTTCACGGTTTTGAAGTTGTGATCTTTGAGCCTGACTTTGAGTCACCACTCCAGTTGGAATATGAGTAATACGTACAGCAGAATCCGTCTTGTTAACATGTTGTCCACCGGCACCACTTGCACGATATGTATCAATTCGAATATCATCTGGATTGATATTTATTTCAACTGATTGGTCAATCAAAGGCGTTACCTCTATAGAAGCAAAAGAAGTATGACGACGTGCATTTGAATCAAAAGGCGAGATACGAACTAAACGGTGGACTCCTTTTTCTGATTTAAGTAAGCCATAAGCATTATGTCCTTTAATCTCTAAGACGACACTTTTTATACCCGCTTCGTCTCCAGCTTGATAATCTAAGACTTCAACGCTGAAACCTTTATGATCTGCATATCTTTGGTACATACGAAGGAGCATACTTCCCCAATCCTGGGACTCAGTTCCTCCAGCACCGGGATGAATTTCAAGAATAGCGTCATTTTTATCATATTCACCAGAGAGTAGTAGCATTATTTCATAACTATCTATGGCTTTAGAAAGAGCTTCAGTTAATTCCCCAGCTTCTTGATACATCTCTTCATCTTTCGTTTCATTATATAATTCAAGTGCCATCGTCAACTCTTCAACTTGGTCTTCAAGTGAGCTAATGGTTTGGTATGTTTCTTTACTACTGTTTAACTCTTGGATGACTTCTTGAGCTACCTCATTATCATCCCAAAAATCTGGTTGACTCATTTGATATTCATAATCTGCAATATCCGCTTCTAATGCGTCTAAGTCAAAGAGACCCCCTAAAGCTATCCATCTTTTCTTGAGCAATTTCGACAAATTGTGTCATTTCATAAAGTTCCATCGTTCTATTCACTCCATCTAATTAAATTCCTTTGTAGTATAGCACCATAATAATCTTTCGTAAAAGAAAAACCGGCAGTGATAATTCCCCTGCCGGCTAACTTATTCAAAAATTAGTTTGTTCCACCTGGTTTATTCACTTGCTCACGTTCAACATTTTGCCTTACTTGAGCTTTCATAATAAAGCGAGTGACATCATATTCAATCGCGGCAACCATTTCTTCAAAGCGGTCAAATCCTTCTGTTTGGTATTCAGTTAATGGATTTGTTTGAGCATAAGCTCTTAGTCCTACACCTTGACGTAAATGATCCATCATATCAATATGATCTGTCCATTTAGAGTCAACAACACGTAAGATAATTACTTTCTCAAACTCAGCAATTTGTTCTGGTCCATTAAGTTGAGAGATTTTTTCACTATATACTTCTTCAGCTTTTTCATATAAGAAGTTTACTAATTCTTTTTTATTTTTACCTTGTAAGTCTGATAACTCTAAAGTTTCTGGATTTACAATCGCTGAATGTGCGAAGTCTAATAAAGATTCTAATTTCCAATCTTTTTTCTCACCTTCGGTTGCATAAGCAACTTGGCGTTCTATGGTACGTTTGATCATTGCTTTGACATAATCTGTTAATGGTTCACCTGCATCAATCACTTCGTGACGTTGTCCATAGATAACTTCACGTTGTTCACGCATAACTTCGTCATATTCAAGAACATTTTTACGTGTATCATAGTTATTACCTTCTACACGTTTTTGAGCTGATTCAACTTGACGAGTTAACATGCGGCTTTGAATTGCTACATCGTTCTCATCTTCGTCTTCGTTTAGTTTCTCCCAGAGTCCTTTAATACGGTCTGAACCGAAACGACGCATTAAATCATCTTCTAATGATAAGTAGAATTGTGATGCACCTGGGTCACCTTGACGACCCGAACGACCACGTAATTGATCATCGATACGACGTGACTCATGACGTTCTGTACCGATTACACATAAACCACCTAACTCCTTCACTCCGCTACCTAGTTTAATATCGGTACCACGACCAGCCATGTTCGTTGCAATTGTAACTGCACCACGTTGACCAGCTTGCATAATAATTTCTGCTTCTTTAAAGTGGTTTTTCGCATTTAATACTTCATGCGGTACACCTTTTCTAGTTAAAAGTTGTGATAAGTATTCAGATGTTTCTACCGCAACCGTACCAACTAGAATTGGTTGGCCTTTTTCGTGACGGCGAATAATTTCATCTGCTACAGCGTTAAATTTTGAACGTAAATTCGGGAATAGTAAATCCGCTGCGTCATCACGGATCACTGGCCGGTTTGTTGGGATTTGAATAACATTCATCGCATAAATTTCACGGAACTCATCTTCTTCCGTCTTAGCTGTACCAGTCATCCCAGCTAATTTGTTGTACATACGGAAGTAGTTTTGGAACGTTACTGTCGCCATAGTCTTAGACTCATCTTCAATGTCTACGCCTTCTTTTGCTTCAATCGCTTGGTGTAGTCCATCTGAGTAACGACGTCCTTCCATGATACGTCCTGTAAAGCCGTCAACGATTTTTACTTTTCCTTCGTCAACTACATAGTCAATATCGACTAACATAATGTAGTTCGCACGTAAGGCTTGGTCAATATGGTGAACAAGTGCAGTATTATCTACATTATATAAGTTTTCTAAACGGAATACTTTCTCTGCTTTATCCACTCCGCCGTCTGTTAAGTTGATTGATTTTGATGTTAGATCAATTGTATAATCTTCATCTTCTTTTAACCCTTTAACAAAGTAATCGGCACGCGTATATAAAGCTGTTGATTTACCAGCTTGCCCAGAGATAATTAAAGGTGTTCTTGCCTCATCAATTAAGATTGAGTCAACCTCATCGACAATCGCGTAATAAAGTGGTCTTTGAACCATTTGGTGTTTGTAAACAACCATATTATCACGTAAGTAGTCAAAGCCTAGTTCGTTATTTGTACTATAAGTAACATCTGAGTTATAAGCTTCACGTTTTTCACTTGGGTTCATTGAGTTTAAGTTCAAGCCAACTGTTAGACCTAAGAAGCGGTACACTTCTCCCATTTCTTTCGAGTCACGAGTTGCTAAGTAATCGTTCACTGTTACAACGTGAACACCTTTACCAGCTAACGCATTTAAGTAAACTGGCATTGTTTCTGTTAACGTCTTACCTTCACCAGTCTTCATTTCAGCAATATTACCTTCATGGAGAATAATTCCACCTTGGATTTGAACTTTATATGGGAATAATCCAAGAACACGGCGAGCCGCTTCTCTTACAACAGCGAATGCTTCAGGTAAAATGTCCTCTAATGTCTCTTTACTAGCGAGACGGTTTTTAAATTCAGTAGTCATGTTACGGAGTTGTTCATCAGTCATTTCACGGTAAGTAGGCTCCATAGCCATAACTTCGTCAGCGATTTTACTTGTTCTGCGTAATTCGCCTTTATCATTTTCAATTAAATTTTTAAGAAAATTAGCCATCAATACTGCTCCTTTTATTCATTATCTATGTCATGTAAGACCTTGATTCAGTCTGAACCGGCCAATAGTTAAACACACTTCCCTATTCTAACATGAATATTGAAAAATGAAAATATCAAATAGCATTCGTAAGCACTCTCATCAATAATTTCAGGGGTTTTTCTCATTGTCTTTAAAGTAAATTTTAATTCTTTGTCATTTCTTAAAATTATCAGCAAAAAAGGCAAAGGATACATTGTCCCTTGCCTTTTAATATCTTTATAATGATGTCATTAGAGTGATGACGTTTCTAGTAAGCCATAACGACCATCTTTACGACGGTAAACAATTGAAATATCCATTGTTTCAGCATCTGTATAGATAAAGAAGTCATGTCCTAACATGTTCATTTGTAGAACGGCTTCTTCGCTATCCATCGGTTTTAAATCTACCCGTTTAGAACGAACGATTTCTAATTCTGGATCTTCAGAAACTGGCTCCTCTGGCGCAGACGTATCTGGGTTTAGCCCTTCGAAACCACGCTCTCTTGACTTACGGTTAATTTTTGTTTTGTATTTTCTTACTTGTCGTTCTAATTTATCAACGACAAAGTCAATACTTTTATATAAATCTTCACTTGTTTCTTCTGCACGAAGAACTAAGAATGATAATGGAATTGTTACTTCGGCTTTCGCTGTTTTATCAGAGTATACTTTTAAATTTACATAAGCAGTTGCGTCTGGAACGTCTGTAAAGAAACGTTCTAATTTTTGAACTTTTTTCTCTGCATAATCACGAATCGCTTGTGTAACCTCGATATTTTCTCCACGTACATTATAGTCAAACATACTAATCCCTCTTTTCCAATATTTTCTAATACTATGAATTAATTAAACTCAAAGTTAATATGGAATAAATGCAAGTCTCAATTATTTACTCAACTTTACCTCTCACTTAACATTTGATTCTAAAGAATAAATAGTGATTAGGAAAAAAGTAGTTATCTACCACTTTTATTTATTATATCATAGATCCATTATATTGAAAACGTAAACACTCTCTAGATTTCATATTAATTACGAAACTGTTGTCTTAAAGTATCACCGGTCGAAATCCCAAGAAATTCATCATTTTCTTGAATGATATAATCCCCAGTGAACTCCACGTGAAACTGCTCCGTATTTTCTTTGCGAATGGCGATAATATTCGTACCGTATTTTTCACGGAAATTCATTTGGTTTATTTTCTTACCAATCCACTTGTCTTTTACTGGGAAAATACTGATATTGTTACGGTTATCAAGTTCAATTAATTCATGGACCGTTGGGTTACTTAATTCACGTGCAATTCGAACACCCATCTCTACTTCTGGTAATATGACACCGTCCGCACCAACTTTTAGTAAGACATCTCGATAATCCGCATTTTTAGATTTGACGATAATTTTTTCGATGCCTAATTTTTGTAGATGGAGAATAGCTAGGATAGTGTCTTCTAATCTTTGTGATGTTGCAACAACTGCGATATCACAGTCACCAACACCGGCATCTTTCAGTTGATCAATCTTTGTAAAATCACCTTGAAGGCATTGAGCGACTTCATCAATAATCTCTTCAACATGATCCATATTTTTGTCCATCCCGATAACATCCACATTTTCTTTAGTTAACGTACGTGCTAGTGATGTTCCAAATAAACCTAAGCCTAACACGGCAATTGTTTTTCTTCTCATAATTTCTCCTTTTATCCTACCATAATATTCATTTCTGGATAATGCACTTTAGATTCTTTCTTTGGCCCACCTAATGACCAAAAGAATGTCATTAACCCGACACGTCCAACAAACATTAATAACATCAAGACAACTTTGCCTATAACTGTTAAATCAGGTGTCAAACCAAGTGATAAGCCAACCGTTCCAAAACACGACATGACTTCCATTAGAATGTACTCCATTCCAAAACCGTGAGGGATCTCTTCAGTAATAAAGAGAATCATCGAACTCGAAATAATCATAATAATACCCACAAAGATAATGAAGAATGCGCGTTTAACATTGTCATAAGAGATATGTCTTGAGAAGACATTAATTTCTTCCCCTTTAAACATTCGGTACATAAACATAACAACGAGCCCGATTGTTGACACTTTCACTCCCCCAGCCGTTGAGCCAGATGATCCACCGATAAACATTAATATGAAGGTCATAAATAAGCCAGCATGAGAAACGTCCATATAATCGACATTCGCATACCCTGCTGTTCTTGGTGTCACCGCCATGAAGATAATGTTGGCTAATTGATCGCCAAGAGAAAGGTGATTGAATGTCCCATAGCGCCATTCTGATAAACCAATAAATATTATACTGATTGTCAGAATAATCCCCGTCAAGATAAGGGTGAATTTTGAATAACGAGTTAGTTTTTTATTTTTCGGAAAAGAGATAATGTCCATCCAAACAATAAAACCTAAACCACCAGAAAACACTAAACTTGCGATCGTTAAAAGTATATAAGAATTATCCTGAAAGCCAATTAAACTATCTCCAAATAAATCAAAACCAGCATTATTAAAGGCTGAAATACTATGAAAGATTGAATAAAAGAATCCGGTACTTAAACCGAGTCTTGGAATTAAAACAAGACTTAGCGCTAAGGCTCCCAGTGCTTGAATGGATAAAGACACTTTCACAATGTTTTTTACAATATCTTGCATCCCGTAACTTGAAGATAAATTTAGTGTTTCTAAGACTAGATTCCGTTGTTTAAGATTAACCTTTGCACCGCGTATAGTGAAAAACAGCATCCAAATCGTTAAGAATCCAAGCCCACCAATTTGAATTAAGGTAATAATAATGGTTTGGCCAAAGGCACTCCAATGTTCTGCTGTATTCAAAGTGACTTGACCAGTCACACAAATAGCAGATGTTGCTGTAAATATCGCATCTACAAAATTCGTCCAAGTGCCTGCTTGTGAAGACACTGGTAACATGAGTAGAAATGCACCACTTAAAATTAGTGACAAATATATACATACAACAATTTGCGGGATGGTTAATTTATCTATGATTCGATTTTTCATTTTTTCTTACAACTTACTCCTTTTTGCTTTGACTCATACTTTTGATCATCCAAAACATGTAGTCAATGATATAGGCTACAAAGACTGAAACCGGGTGAATCCATTCTTTCATTTGAATCGCTAAGTAGATTGTTCCAATAACAATAGCAAATGATAGGACAGTATAAAGAATGTACAGTCCCATATTGAATGATTTTTTATCAGATACATAATTTAAATACTTATACATGAATGTTCTTCGTATGAAAATAAAGAACCAACCATATAACCAACCTAAGCCATATGACCATTCAAACATGCATAAAATTGCCGTGCTTATTATAACAAAAGCAACAAGCATTCGCTTATTCAATCTGTATTCACCATCTTCTTTTTATAATGATCTTATGCTAGCACACCCTTATTTAAAACACAATTAAAAGCCTTGTTATTACTCGCTCAATTGGTCTCTAGCAACACTAACGCTTATTAACCGGATTATTCTATCACGTTCTTCATAAAATTGATACAAGATTTTTTTAGCATGAATAAGCGTGGCTCCAGTCGTATAAATATCATCAAAAATTAACCAGTTTTCTTTTGACAAGTCTAGTGCCTCTTCTTTAATTTTAAAGGTGTTATTTAGATTTAATCTTTCTTTTTTTGATTTTTTTGCTTGCTTTACGCCGTCACCGATATAGTCAAAAGGAACTTGATAGGGTATGTCTGCTACATCAAGTAAATAAGCAGTAGGGTGGAATTGTCGGATTTTTAAACTTTTCGGGGAACTTGGTAATACTACCCATTGGTACTCCTTGTATTTTTCATAAACCTCTTTTAAATATGGGGATAGAATGGCAGCCATACGAACGTCACCATGGTATTTGTAATTTACAATCCACTCTTGCATCGCTTCATTATAGTCAAATAAGGCTTGGTGACTGATTAGTTGACTCGGTGTATTTTTATGCCAATTCGCACAATCGAAACAATACGCCTGCTGAGATATGACTATAGGTTTTAAAAAAACATTTTTAGAGCTAACCTCTAAAGGCCGCCCACAACCTTTGCAGTCATCAGTATGCGGGATTAGTAAATTAAATTTACTTTGACATGTTCGACAAAGAATTGGAAACGCTAATGGTTTAAAAGTAAATAATTGCTTAATAGATAAGTAATGATTGAGGTGTTCACTACAAATTATGCAGATATCACTTTGAGCTATAGTCATCGATTAATCCCCTTTCATTAGCCAATTGATTCATTTCCTTAATTTGCTTACGTGCTTCTAGCATTGCAAGATTCTTACCTCCATGGGCATAAATTAATTCTCCGGTGGGAAAATTAGGTTTACGACCGACACGCCCGCTCATTTGAACTAAAGCTGATGTTGAATATAGTTGACTCTCTGATCCCACAATACATACATGACAATTGGTGAAAGTAACTCCTCTTTCAAGGATGGTCGTTGATATCAGCGCGTCATAATTACCATCACGCAATGCTTGCACTTTCTCTTTTCTCTGGGAATCTTTTGCATGAACTACCGCAATCTTCAATTCTGGCCAAGCTTTACTCAACCATGCAAACAGATTCTCCGCCAAGCGAATATTTGGCATAAAGACTAATTTCACTCCCTCTAGATTTAGAAACCAATTGAGCAATGAGTACAGTCGTCTTTTTCTGCGTTTTTCAATTTGTTGGCGCCAATCACCTATCCAAAAAAATTGCGGCTCGGGAAGCGGATTCCGGTGATACCTTGCGGGAAGAATGGTGGATGTCATATTTTTATTAGCTACTTCTTGCGTTAAATGTTGATCAGGCGTTGCAGTTAAATAAACCAACTTCCCATTGAGCTTTCTCACTGCTCTTTGCGTCGCAAAATGTAAACTGACATCATTGACGTAGGGAAAAGCATCGACTTCATCAACAATTAATAAATCAAAAGCGTCTTGAAATCTTAATAACTGGTGAGTCGTAGACACTACCATCGGAGAATAACGATACCCTTCCTCACTTCCACCATAAAGGAGAGTGACATCGACACTTTCAAAAGCTGCTTGAAGTCGGGGTTTCAATTCCATACAAACATCGATACGAGGCGACGCTACACAGACTCGACCGTTGCGTCGTATAATGTGATCAATCACTGGAAAAATCATCTCTGTCTTGCCTGCTCCTGTCACCGCATGCACCATATGGGTCCGGTCACTGTCCTCTAGACTTTCAATTAAATCTTTTGAAGCGCGTGCTTGTTCAGGTGATAAAGTTCCCTGCCAAGTGAGTTTACTCTGTGTTGGTGTTGTTAGATAACTTTGTTGGTCTTGTAAGTAATAAAGCGAATCGCCTTGAAGAACTCGCCCCATCTGTAGACAATTTAAACAATACACGCGCTCATCTGTTAAATTGAAGACGGCTTGAGTGGGTAAGGCGGTGAATAATTTAGATTGTTGATTACGACAACGCCGACAGCAATAACCATCTTGAGTTATTTCAATTGCTGGTTGTTGCTCCATTTGGTCTAATACTTCATTGAGTTGTGGTGTTTCATCTAAGTCACTTAATTGCAGTTCTACTTCTGCACTAGTCAAAAGTCGTCCCCGCAGATTTTTTAGGTAATCTTCTTGTTGGATTGGAATCACTATTTCTTCCAGCCTTTCGTATTTTTTGAACGCTTACCGTTCTATATATAAATACGTATTTTTAAGGTGTTTCCATTATTAAGTTTTTATAAAAATTTGCTTTTGATGACACTAAAGACGATCCGCATTCCCATTTGACTTGAGTTGAAGTAATTAAAGACAAACCACAATCTCATTTGGCCTAAGACGCCGTACTGTGATTCCAGACAACAAAAAAACCGTTCCTCAGTTTTCACTGAAAAACGGTCATTGCTTATGATAGACGAATACTATTAAGTTTTTCTTGAACCAGTTGTGGGCGAAGGGCTCCTTTGATAACTATTTCTCCATTCATCACTAAGGCAGGAATATAATTGATGTCAAAAGATCTTCGCGGTTAAAATCGCAGTTCTTCACTGTGCAGGTTCAAAGGAAATGACCGTTGTTTTACTGTCGCTTCTGGAAATTTCTTTAAAATCTCTTGCAAACGTCTGGATTGGATATAACAATACGAGCAGACAGAATTGTGAATAAATTCGATTTCCATAGTCGCGTCCTCTAAAAACCAAACATGTCGTCTTGTTTATTCCAAACTTCCTTGTAAGTTTCTGAGATTGAAATCGTATCATCCAGTAAAGTTTGTAATCTCAATTCGATTTCATCATTGACTGTGCCATCCGTATTAAAGTCCGTGTCAATAGCATAAACATATTTTGGAATAATAACTCCATGCATATAATGGATAATTGGTTTAATTTGAGTTTCTGGAACTAAGTAATGGCGTAGTGATCCTCCAGTAATAATTAGTCCGATCACTTTTCGGTCAAAGGCTCGAACGGGTAATAAATCAAACAGATTTTTTAAAGCAGCTGGAATCGATGCTTGGAAGATTGGTGCGCCAAACATAATGACATCACTTTCCATAATTGCTGACGCTACTTCTAATGTATCACCCGAATAATCTAAATAATTGCGTCCATCACTGAATTGAATTTTCTTATCTTGAATATTTAAATAGCGAATATCATGTTCAGTTTTGTAGGACTCTTTCATCAAATTATAAAAAGTCGTCGTTATTCTCTTAGTTTTAGTTCCACCGGTTGAAGCGGATAATATTAAAATTTTCAATCGATTACTCCTAGCTATTTCTTAGTATGTTTTTTAACTTCTGGAATGACTTTTGTTGCTAATAAATCAATCGTACGTTTGATGTCATCGGTTGAAACACCACCTAAATCGATTTGCCCAACATAGCGATCCATTCCAAAGACTTCGTGTTGATATAGTAACTTTTCAATAACTAAACTTGGATCTCCAACATTAATGATGCTTCTTGAATCTAGTCCTTGAGCAAACTGCTGTTTAGGGAATGACTGTCCATTCGAGTGAACCATTCCTGAGTTTACATGTGGGTAATACTCTTGGAATGCTTTTTGAGCGTCTTCACGAACATATAAATAACTCGCTGTTGCGACTGGCAAAGTGTTTACGTCATAACCTTCGTGAACCGCAGTTTCACGGTAAGCATCCGTTAAGTGTCTAAAGGCTTCAGCAGGGCCACCTAAGTAAGCTAAGTAAAGCGGAATACCTGCAATCGCAGCGTTTCTAGCAGAATTTAAAGAACCACCAACCGCACGCCAAATTGGCAAGCTACCCGATTCATTATCCGGTCTTGGAAGAACTTGCGCATCATTTAGAGGTGCACGGAATTCCCCTTCCCATGTGACACGTTTGCTTCGGTTAATTTTAAGTAATAAATCTAGCTTTTCTTCAAATAAAGCTTCATAGTCATCTAATTTGTAACCTAATAAATCAAAGATTCCGACACGAGAAGCACGCCCTGCGACTATTTCGAATCTTCCGTCTGAAATTAAGTCAATGGTTGCCGCATCTTCATAAACGCGGACTGGATCAGATGTACTGATAATGGTTGCACCAGAAGTTAGTTTGATATCTTTGGTTGCTTGAGCGATCGCAGATAGAATAATCATGTGTGCTTGTGACACAAAATGTTCTTGATGTGATTCCCCTACTTGGAACACATCCATTCCTGCTTGTTCAGCAAGTAAAGCCATCTCAATGATTTGGTCAATACGCTCTTTCTCAGACATTCGAACACCTGTATGTGGATTGGTCACAATATCTCCTAATGTGTAAAGACCAAATTCAATTCCGTTTGACGTATCAATTTGTGGTAATGTATTTTTTTGAGATTTCATAGTAATTTCCTTTCTATGACTTCGTATATTTTTTTACAGTGGGCATAACTTTATCAGCTAATAAGTAGAGCGTCTTTTTCACTTCGTCAAACTCCATCCCAGCAAAGTCAATTTCAGCACTAAATCGCTGTTGTTTAAACGCTTCGTGTTGGTACAAAATCTTCTCAATGATGAGTGATGGTTCTCCAATAGTTACAACGCTTTTAATACTTTGTCCTTGAGCTAATGCACGTTTGGGAAAAGACTCTCCATTCGTTAATTTAAAACCTTCATTGATATGCGGATAAACTTGACGGTAGGCTTCTTTCGTACTTTCACGAATAAAGACCCAACCACCCGTCCCGACAGGAATATTATCAATATCATGCTCTGCTTCTTTGGCAGCGGTTCTAAAATTATTAATGCGGTTCGCATAGGTCATGACCGCTCCTGCTAATGTCGCTTGAAACACAGGCACGCCTAATTCACCTGCACGAATGGCTGAAGTCATTGTATTCCCTAAGCCTCGCCAAATAGGTAGATGATTCTTTAAAGGACGCGGCAATATTAACGCATCATTTAAAGGTGCTCTAAACTCACCTTCCCAAGTGACTCTTTCACTTTCATTTAGTTTCAATAATAACTCAAATTTTTCTTCAAATAATTCCCTATAATCAACACTATTATAACCTAATAAATCAAAGGAACCAAACCTTGATGCACGTCCTGCAATTAATTCCATTCGGCCATTCGATATTAAATCTAAGGTCGCTGCATCTTCATAAACTCGTACTGGGTCTAATACGCCAATCGTTGTAACTGCCGATGACAATCGGATATTTTTCGTCGCTTTTGAAATTGCTGTCAGAATAAGTAAGTGTGATTGTGATACGAAATATTCCTGATGAGACTCGCCTAATTGGAAAATATCGAAACCAGCATCTTCAGCAAGCTTTGCTAATTCAATAATTTCTTGAATCCGTTCCTTGGCTGAAATACGCTTTTTAGTATGTGGATTTGGTAAATGATCTCCTAATGAGTAAAGTCCAAATTCTATTCCATTCGATGTATCAATCTTAGGATTAGGACTGTGAATCAAACTCGATTTAGACATGTCATCCTCACTTTCGTCATATTTATATATTCATTTTACTACGTTTCTCTTATAGTATAAACCATCTTTGACCATTCTTGATAAAATTCGCTAAAAAAAACAAGCCAAGAACGGCTTGTTAATATTTAATATATTATAATTGCAATTAATTTATTAGAGGGAGGATTAACATCCCTTTTGCTCCTTTACCAGTGTGTGTTGAAATAACCGTTCCTAAACCATTTATACGTATGTTTATATTTGGGAATTTTGCTTCCATGCCTTGAGCGATTATCTCAACTTCTTCTTGGTCTAAAGCATGTGCAAATCGCACTTCAATCCCATCAGGGTATTCTTCGGATGCTTTTTGAACAAGTTCATGCCATCTTTGATACACTCTACGGTTTGTACGTAATTTCTCAAATAATACGATTTTACCTTCTTCGTTAAAGTATAATAGTGGACGTATTTTTAATAAATTTCCCAAGACGGCACTTGTCGTACTTAAACGACCGCCTTTAGCTAAATTGTCTAAGTTCTCGACCATTAAATATATATCCAAATGCGTTGCTTGCCAAGTGGCACGTCGATAAATCTCTTCAGCGTCAACACCTTCTTGACACCAAGTAATGATGTTCTCGATGATGGCCTCCATCGCAACAGACGCTGCTAAAGAGTCAATACAGTAGCTGTCAATCAGGTGTTTATATTCATCTAAAACCATTTTCCCGCTTTGGAATGTACCACTAATCCCACTAGATAGATGAATAGCAAAGATAGTATCGTAACCATCTTCAATAATTTGAGCTACTGTGTCATAATAATGTCCAACAGACGGTTGTGACGTTGTTGGTAGTGAGGATTGAGTTTCTAACTGTTTGAAGAATGCTTCTTGCTCTTTTGGATCATTGGTGTCATGGGCAATCGAACCATCTTCAAAAATAACATTTAAGTTTACTTGATAAACATTTGGAAGTTGTCTCAATTCTTCTGATAAATATGCTGTACTATCAGTAATAATTGCTGGTTTCATTCTGGTCACCTTTCTATAAGATTCTAAGATGATTTTATTCATCTCGATTAGACTATATTATGGAATTCATAGGTTTATGTCAACTAGTGATACTACCATTTTTCCTTATACTAAAGCTTCAATGTTCTTTTTACTTATTTGAGCTAGTACTTTAAGCATGATAATATAGTCATAAGACAATTACATAGACAAGGAGCATCACTTTGGTTAATTATTATAGTATCAGAGAACCGATTATTCATGAGATTGATATTAAGAAATCTCGCTTTATTACGTATCTAATTCCCATTCAAACAGAAGAAGAATTCAATGAACAACTTGCTGCGATCCGCAAAAAACATTATAAAGCGACGCATCATTGCCAAGCCTTTATCTTAAACGAAGATTCATCGATTCAACGTATGAGTGATGATGGTGAACCGAGTGGAACCGCAGGTGTTCCGATGTTAGAAGTTTTAAAGCGAAACAATCTAACCTATATTATGGCCGTGACCGTAAGATACTTTGGAGGAACAAAACTGGGTGCGGGTGGCTTAATTCGCGCTTATAGTACGTCGGTCAGCGAAACGCTAAACCACGCTAAATTGATTGCGAATGCAACGCAAATGGTGATTGAATTAACATTAGAATATAATCAAGTGGATAACTTTAACTACTACTTGGAACAAACGAGTACGCCTATTACAGTTCTTGACACTCAGTATACAGATAAAGTGTCTCTAACCTTAGCTTTGTATCTAGGTGACATTGAGCCGGTCCATCAAGAATTAATCGACCTATTCAACGGGCAAATTGAATGGACTGAAATCGGAGAACAAACCGTTGATGTTCCAGTAACATCTACACAACCTGACTAAAGCAATTAGAGACTAGCATTAATTCACTTAATGCTAGTCTTTTTTATTTTGGTAACTTTGGTAAAATTCCGATTCCTAATGAGTTTTTACCCCCATGCGTTCCAAGAACGGGGGTTAAGTAGCCTACTCTAAAAGACATCTCCGGATATTTTTCCAATATTAACTCTTTCACTTCTAAAGCACTGTCTTCACAGTCCCCATGTGCTAAGGCCAAATCAATACCATCTGGATATTTAGCCACAGCTTCATCCACTAGAGTTAGGTACCTTTGATAAACTTTTTTAGTTGTTCTAACTTTTTCAAACACTTCGACTTTCCCCTCATCATCAAAATGTAAAATCGGACGGATTTTTAAGGTGCTTCCTAGAAAGGCACCGAACGAACTTAATCGACCACCTTTAACAATCGCATTCAAGTCTTCAATGACAACATAAATCTTTGCTTGTTCAGAGAACCAGTTTAATTTTTCTTCGATCGTATCCAAATCAAAACCAGCTTTATTTAATTCAATCGCATATTCTAACAGTCGCTCTTCAACATATGACGTTCCCTTGGAATCAATTATTCGAATATCTAAAGACTTTTGATAATGCTCACTAATCATACGGAAAGTATTATATGTCCCACTAATTGCTGACGCTAGTGTAATGATAATTACTGAATCGTACCCTTTTTGAACAATATCTTCAAAGGATTCACTTAATTTCCCTTGTCTAGGTTGCGAAGTCTTCGGTAACTCTTCCGTTGATTCTAAGCGTTGATAAAATTCTTTCATCAAACATAAATCCGTTGTATCCGTATATGCAGCGTCTCCCCAAGTGACTTCAAGATTTTGCACATAAACATCAGAACGGTTTCCTAGAGTTTCATTAATACTCGATGAACTATCTATTATATACGCAGTTTTCATATCTATCTCCTTCAAATGACTTGGTTGTATTTTAATCATTACGAATTGTAACAAAGAAACATTAACTATGTATGTATTAAATGGCCGAAAAATCGAGTAGGAGACTAGCCATTATTTGACTAGTCGACCTCTCACACCACCGTGCGTACGGTTCCGTACACGGCGGTTCAATACCTTGCGTAAGCAGACTCTACCAATTCGCTTAGTGGAACTAAGCC
>NZ_VBSP01000047.1 GCF_005864045.1 Ruoffia tabacinasalis
GATGAGACTAAAAAGTTTTTCTTTAGCTTAGAAAATCGATTAAAATATTTTAATTTCGATAAAGTGATCCAAAATTGAAAAATAACGACTAGAATAACTCAATATTTAAAAGTATGAATTATTCAGGTCTCTTTATAATAATTATTAATGAAGGACAATGCAAGTTAATTGTCAGTAAAAATGATTGGTCAAATGATGAATTGAGTATTATAATCTTTATATTCGCATTTTTTGATTGCAAATTTTTAGACGAAGGAGTTAATTGATTGGAAAGTTTTATGATCGGATTCAATGCAGTCATACCAATGATGCTATACATGTCTTTAGGTCAGTTTTTTACACGCGCAGGTTTCATTAAACAAGACGCTTATGCTCAGTTTAATAAAGCGATCTTTTCTTTTTTACTGCCATTGAATTTATTCTCAAATGTTTATAATACGAATATTGCGACGGATTTTAATGGGTTAACTTTATCTTTTAACATTATTTTTGCTATTGTTGCATTTATTATTTTGGCTTTTATTGTACCTATTTTCGAAAAATCAAATGCAAAACGAGGGGTCATTCTTCAAGGTTCGATTCGTTCAAACGCGATTTTATTCGGTTTACCAATGGGAATAGCTTTACTCGGTCAAGAAAATTTAGGGATGGTAACGATTGTTCTAGCAACCATTGTGCCTTTAAATAATATCTTCTCTGTAATTGCTTTTTCAATTTATACTGATGAGAAATTCTCATTGAAACGAACAATTAAACAAGTATTGACTAACCCAATGGTTATCTTTACTTGCGCAGGGGTAATTGTTGCAGTATTAGGATTCAAGTTCCCTAATGTGATTGAAACGACGATGGGAAATTTAACACGTATGACGCCGCCGCTTGCACTCATTGTTATGGGTGGGACGTTTAACTTTGGTAAACTAAAGGATGCTGACTGGTCTCTTTACGGAACTGTTCTTGCACGATTAGTAATTATTCCTACGATTGCTTTATTTATTGCAGGTGGTTTATTAGACTTTCGTGGAGCTGACTTAATATCAGTCTTAATCGCGACGGCTGGACCAACGGCTGTATCTAGTTATGCTCAAGCAGTTGTCGCCGGCGGTGATGGCGATTTAGCAAACCAAATTGTTGTCTTCACAACGGTCGCTTCAATGTTCTCGCTTGTTGTGTTTATTATGATTTTAAAGAATTTAGCTTATTTCTAATACGATGGGCTATCAAGGAAACACCAGACTTTTCTGAAGTTTGGTGTTTTTTATGCTTTTTGGATCTTAAGACAAATGGACTTGCGGTTCGTCTTTAGTTGAGCTAACTCAAGACAAATGGACTCGCCGTTTGGCTTTAGTTGAGCTAACTCAAGACAAATGGATTCGCCGTTCGTCTTTAGTTGAGCTAACTCAAGACAAATGGATTCCCCGTTTGCCTTTAGTTGAGCTAACTCAAGACAAATGGACTTGCGGTTTGTCTTTAGTTCAGCTAACTCAAGACAAATGGATTCGCCGTTTGGCTCTTGTCACAGAAAAAAATCGTGTCAGCGAGATTCCTCTCACCGACACGATTCATCTGTATTATTTAGAACGGTTATTGATATTGATTGCTCCTTGGCGACCACCAATGGTGATGTTATCACCTAATTTGATATCTCCACTTAGCATCATTTCACTTAACTCGTCTTCTATTTGTTTTTGAATTGCGCGACGGATTGGTCTTGCTCCATATTCTGGATCGAAGCCAGCGTCAGCAATAATTTCTAGAGCTGTCTCTGTTACACGGGCTTCAATCTCAAGATCATGTAGACGGTTGATGATATCTTGCGCTTGTAATTTAACAATCTCTTTAATTTGATCTTTAGATAATGGGTGGAAGACAATAATTTCGTCAATACGGTTAATGAATTCTGGACGGAATCCACGTTTTACTTCTTCCATAACGCGTGCTTCCATTGCCTTGAAGTCATCTGTATAGTCCACAGCACCGAATCCGACTGATTTGTCATCACGAAGAGCTGTTGCTCCCATGTTCGAAGTCATGATGATAATTGTGTTACGGAAGTCGACACGAC
The DNA here is from genome assembly GCF_005864045.1 of Ruoffia tabacinasalis. Lineage (GTDB taxonomy): Bacteria > Bacillota > Bacilli > Lactobacillales > Aerococcaceae > Ruoffia > Ruoffia tabacinasalis. The sequence continues at coordinate 2,066 of NZ_VBSP01000047.1, forward strand.
GCCCTTTACCATCTGTCATATGACCATCATCAAATACTTGTAATAACATGTTAAATACATCTGGATGGGCTTTTTCAACCTCATCTAAGAGAATCACACTGTAAGGTTTTTGACGAACTTGCTCAGTCAATTGACCTGCTTCATCATAACCAACGTATCCTGGAGGTGAACCTACTAAACGAGACACACTGTGTTTTTCCATGTATTCAGACATATCCACACGGATCATATTGTCCTCGCTACCAAAGATAGATGAAGCTAAAGCTTTCGCTAATTCTGTCTTACCTACCCCAGTTGGGCCTAAGAACATAAATGACCCAATTGGTCGTTTAGGACTCTTCAAGCCACTGTATGCGCGGCGGATCGCTTTAGATACTGATACAACAGCATCATCTTGACCGATAACACGTTCATGCAACTCTTCTTCTAAGTGAACAAGACGTTTTGATTCGGCAGCATCTAATTGTTTTACTGGGATACCTGTTGAAATAGTAATTACTTCTGCGATATCTTCAGGACTCACTTTAAGAATTGCTTCACCTTCACCCTTATCTTTGCTTTCTGCTTTCGCAGCTGCTTCGATTTGAGTTTCAACTTTTTGTTCTTCTTCACGGATTTTGGCTGCAGTGTCAAAATCACGGGCTAAGATAGCTTTTTCTTTTTTATCGGATAATTCGCCTAATTTTTTCTCAAGGTCGCTTAAGTTTGTACTGTGCGTCGTTGCATCAATACGTACTTTAGCTGAGGCCTCATCAATTAAATCAACGGCTTTATCTGGTAAGCGACGTTCAGTTAAGTAACGTGTACTTAATTTAACCGCTGCTTCGACCGCTTCATCAGTAATTTCTACATTGTGGTGTTTTTCGTAACGTTCTTTAAGTCCATGAATAATTTGAACAGACTCTTGTTGAGTTGGCTCATCGATTTGAACTTTAGAGAAACGACGTTCTAAGGCTGCATCTTTTTCAATGTGTTTTTGATATTCATCTAAAGTAGTTGCACCAATGATTTGAATTTCTCCACGAGCTAATGCTGGTTTCAGGATGTTTGCTGCGTCAACAGCACCTTCGGCTGATCCTGCCCCAATTAATGTATGTAACTCATCAATGAAGAGAATTGTATTACCATCTTCAGTAATTTCTTCAATGATTTTCTTCATACGTTCTTCGAATTCACCACGGTACTTTGTTCCCGCAACAAGTGAACCCATATCTAACATCATTAAACGTTTGTTAGCAATGTTTTCAGCCACTCCACCAGATACAATACGTTCTGCTAGACCTTCGGCGATTGCCGTTTTACCAACACCAGGCTCCCCAACTAATACGGGGTTATTTTTTGAACGGCGACTAACAATTTGTATGATACGACGGATTTCATTCGCACGTCCAACCACTGGATCTAACTTCCCGTCACGCGCTAATTGTGTTAAGTCACGTGCAAGTGAATCTAAAGTTGGTGTTGTCGAACTTGTCGCTCCATTTTGTTGCTGTTGTTGTTTTTGACGTCCACGACGGCTATTTTGAACGCGTCCTGTTGAATCGTTCACACCAACCATTTCGTAGATTGTTTTTCTTAATTCATTTAAGTCGATACCTAAGTTCTTTAATAGAACTGTTGCTAAAATTTCTTCTTTTAACATGCCTAGTAATAAATGCTCTGTTCCAACTTTTGGCACACCTAAACGTTTCGCATCATTCGATGCATTCATAATAATTTTCTTCGCACGTGGTGAGTATGGAATAACAATATCCCCTTGCATACGTGGAGCATTCACTTTACCGTGAATAATTTCTAATTCAGTTAGTAACGTTTGGTAATCTGCACCCATGCCACGTAAAGCTTTTCCAGCAATACCTGACTCTTCACGAGCTAGACCTAATAAGATATGTTCTGTGCCTACAGCCTGATGTCTTAAGTAATACGCTTGCTCAGCAGCAAAAATCATTACTTGGCGAGCACTTTCAGTAAATAATTCTTCAAACATACTTTCACCTCTTTATTTATATGTAATTCGTAATTGTTCTAAAAACTTCGACAGAATCAAAGCTCTTGCTTCTTGTTCATGTAACGAGATTGTTTGTAGTAATGCTTTATCAATCACCGATAGTATTAATGCGCCTTCTCGTTCTGTCATTATACTATGGTTGACTAATGTTTCAATAATATTGTTTGCACTGCGGTGATTTATACGCGTTCCTATCATTTGTATCATATCGTCAAGGGCGTCGATTTCATCAACTAACTCAACTTTTAGAATCCGTATATAACCCCCACCACCTCGTTTACTTTCTACCATATAGCCATGTTCTTGAGTAAAGCGTGTATTAATAACATAGTTAATCTGTGAAGGTACACAATCAAATTGTTCTGCAATATCACTTCGTTTGATTTCAATTCTTTCACTATTTTTCAAAAAGCTTTTTAAATAAGCTTCAATAATATCCGACATATTTCTTTGTGCCACTATGATCCCCCTTCCACTAACATTGACTATCTTTGACTATTATATAATAAAAAAACTTTCTCGACAACTATTCAGTTTAAGGAAAGAGAACTTTAATGAAGTGATTGCGTGCCTTCTGACCTTCTTTGACCATTATAGCATATCCATTGAAAAAATCAACATTTTGAATTGAAAAAGAGCCCTAAATCTATCTTAGATAGACATCAGGGCTCCATTTTGTTTAAATATCTTGAATATCTTCAGGTGTCAATATTTTATGACGGAGGGCTTCAAATGGCTTTAATTTTAACCCTTCTTCTTCGTATTCATTCATTAGAGAACGTTCTTTGGCTTCTTCCCGAATCTGTTTACGATAGCTTATATCTAAACTGAATAGTTTATAGATTGTTGCAAAGACCGGTACCCCAAGTAAAATCCCTGAAATTCCGAACAAGCCGCCACCGACAGTTACCGCTGCTAAGACCCACATACCTGGGAGGCCGATTGAATCACCGACCACACGCGGATAGATCAAATCTCCTTCGAGTTGTTGAACAACAATAACGAAAATGAGATAGATTAATGCATTAATTGGCGATACGGCAAATTGAATAATCACACCTACAAAGCCGGCTAAAAAGGCACCGACTAAAGGAATAAACGCTAACGCACCTTGCAAGGCTCCGAGCATGGCTGCATATGGCATTTGGATGGCCCAAAGTCCAAGCGATACGATGAAGCCTAGAATAAAAGCCTCAATGACCGTTCCTGTAATATAGTTGGAAAAGACATCGTCAGTCACATTCAAGATGTTCTTAACAATTCTTACTTGCTCATCACTCAAATATGAAATCAGGATATCATTGAAATTTTTACCCAGCTTTTCTTTCGACACTAAAATATAAAGGGCAAACATCACTGACAATACAAAGGTTGTCACAGCTGAAGCTGAACTAGATAAAAGTGATACAGAAGACTCCGCTACACCTCGAAGCAGTCGGTTTCCAATCTCTGCAAAACTAGACATCACACTACTCCAATTAAAGTCCACTTGCTCCATTAAGTCATTAAACATCGGGATAAGATGTTGTTGCTCTTCAACCCAAGTTTGCACAGAATTTGTCACGGTCGGCACCGCTTCAACTAATGTTGATATTGCTGTAATTAGTTGCGGAACAACTAAACCAATGATTCCCGCAACGACTAAAGTAATGACTAAAATTGAAAGTACAATCGCCAGCGGACGGCGAGTGTGTTGCAACCATTTTTTATCCGTATTGGGATACAATCTTTTCTCAAACTGGTTCATGAGTAAGTTCAAAACGTAAGCCATCATTCCCCCTAAGACAACTGGGAAAGCAACTTGCCAAACAACTCCAAAGGCACTTGCTACTTGTGACCAATTGAAAATAATTAAAATAATAACCGCAATAAATAATACCTTTGCTATAAATTGCTTATCAAGTTTAAAATGATTCAAAAAAACACCTCTCTCTTAGTTATAGAATAGGCTAAGAGAGAGGTGTAGTCAATTAAATTTGTTTATTGTTTCTAGTCTTTATTAGACAGCATTATTATGTGTTTCGCTTGCTGTTTTAGCACCAGCAAAACCAGCGAATGAAGTAATAAACATTGCAGCTAATAAGCCTAAGAATACATATAATGAGTATTGAGATGTTTTATTTGCAACTTCTTCAGCAACTTGTGCACTTTCAGCAAAAGCTTGTTCAGCTTGTACTTGTAAGTCTTCAACTGCTGTTTGTGCATCATTCAATGCTTGTTCAGCTTCTTGACTTGCTTGTCCATAAGCTTCTTGGATATTCGTTACGGCTTCCTCTGCTTCTTGTTCAGATAAATCAGTATTATTTGAGATTGCTTCAGTTAAAGCATCTTCATCTAATTCTTGACCGATTTCGTCAATACGACCTTGGATATTGCTAGTGACGTTCTCAATCTCTTGTTGTGGATCTTGTCCATTAACAACAATATTGTATCCAGCTGTTGACACATCATCAATTGTCGCTTGAACTTGATTATCTAAGTAATCAGGTTGTAATTGTTCAATTTCAGTATCTTCTAATACATCTGTCACAGTTTGTTCTAAATCTTGTGAATCAACATTGATTTCTTGAGCGATTGAATCAAATGCTTCTTGAGATAATGATCCAACAGTATCAGCTGTTCCTGAGATTGCATCTCCTGCAACTTGTCCTGTATAGCCTAAAACTGTTCCTAAAGAATTAAATGCCATACCAACTGCGGATGTCATTAAAGCAAACATCACAATGACACTTACTGCCCAAGTTAAGAAACCATGGATAAAACCAGCTCGATTAGCTGTAATCCCTGTTACATAACCAGCGGCTGCTAGCGATACGATTAATGCGATAATTGTCCAAATAACTAAACTAGTCCCGACACCATCTAATGGATTTTGGCTTGTAAAATCAGGTACGCCAAAGCCAACCGCTGCTCCAATTAGGGAGAATAAAATACTAATCGCCACGAACGTTACAACACCAGCGAAAATCGCACGCCATGACATGTTATTTCCCGCTTTCTCATTAATTCCATCTAATATATATTTCTTCATCTTTTCACTCCTAAATAATTAATTATTACATAAATAATCTTATTACATTTAGATGACAAGGTCAATTATAACGGCTTGGTTTCAATGATTCTATTTATTCAACTTATTGAATATTGAAACAATATATACCCTTACAAGACATAATATTGGTGCGATTAAATGATAGTTTAAAGCCATCAAATCCATGTTATACTATAGAAAAGAGGTGAGTATAATGATTGAAACGATGCTCGGTGATATTACTCAAGTCGATCAAGTAGATGCGATTGTCAATGCCGCCAATCATAGTCTTCTGGGTGGAGGTGGTGTCGATGGTGCGATTCATCGCGCGGCCGGTCCAAAACTTTTAGAAGAAACTCGAACACTTGGCGGTTGTCAAACAGGCGAAGCAAAAATTTCTCAAGCTTATCATCTCCCCGTCGAACATATTATTCACACCGTTGGCCCTGTCTGGAATGGTGGTTACTCTAACGAAGCAGATTTGTTAGAAAGTTGTTACCGACAATCTTTACTGCTAGCCATGGAACACGGTATTCGCAAAGTCGCTTTTCCTTCAATTTCAACGGGTGTTTATCACTTCCCTGTGAATCTAGCCGCAGAAATTGCAATTTCGACAGTTAAAGATGTCATGAACGAACATCCTGATGCGTTTGATTTAATTATTTGGGTGCTATTTGATTCAGATACTAAGAAAGCATACGATGGCGCGCTTAAGAATGCTTAACAAGAAACTCCCGCTTCAAGCTAGATTGAGGCCGGGGTTTTTATTCTTCGATTTTTAACTGATAGCCAGCTAAAAAGCTCGCTTCAAAATTTCCCTTTCCACGTAAGTATATTTTTCCAAACTCATCAATTAACCCATGAAACTCTTTAGCTTCCCAAGTTGTAAACTGCTCATCTAAAGAGACTTTCTTTCGCATCGCCTTGTAGTTATCCATACCTGTCACACCTAATTCTGTGTATAGTTTCTGAGCATATTTATCTGAGACAAAGACCGGTTGTTCAAAGACATAAAGTAAAAGGACATCTGCTGTCTCATCGCCAACTCCATGTAATTTTAATAACTCCTGGCGCAAATTAATTTCATATTTTTCCGTAATTGCTTCTAGATTGTTATCGTGCTCTTGAAACCAATTTAATACCGAATGGACCGCTTTACTTTTATTTTTAAAGAAGCCGGCGGGTCGAACTAAGTCTTCTAATGTTTCTAAAGGTAAATTTAAGATGGCTTGTGGATTGAATTTTGTGGCGCTTCCGATATTGTTAACCGCACGTTTTGCGTTTGCTGCATTGGTATTTTGTATCATGATTGCTCCAATGATAATCTCAACTTTTGAATCGGCTGGCCACCAACCTGTTTCACCCATGTCATTGAGTAAAAGCTTAAATAATTCATATTGATCAATTGTCTTCATGTGCGCGCTCGCCTCACTTTCAAAATGATTGTATCAAATAAACACCCAAACGCTAAGCAGAATACTTAGGTTTGGGTGTCATTTTATTGATGTATAATTCGGTAATAGACTTGTGAAGTAATGAGGTAGAACAGTAAGTAAACGACAACAAAGACGCCTAAAACTGAACCGTAACCGATCATAAAGGTTGTTATGTTATTGACGGCTAATAGCCCTAGTAAATTAAACATTATTTTTGATGCAAAGAGCGAATGAATGACTGCAATCATAATTGGCAGTGCAAAAATCCAAAAGATTTGTGATCGAATCGTTTGTTTAATTAAATGATCAGGCAAGCCAACTTTTCGCATAATTTGGAATTTACCTTGGTCTTGGTAACCTTCAGATACTTGTTTAAAGTATAACATTAAGACCGTTCCAATAATTAGAACTGTTCCGACGATAATTCCTAAGAATAATAAGCCCCCGTTCATCGTATATAATTCTTGCGAGGTTGTTGTTCTTGTTACGACTCGAACTACACCCAAGTCCCCTTGATCAAAGATTGTATCGGTTGGAATTGCTGCTTCAATACTTTCACGAGCAGAATCATCAACGGCATTGAACACCATCGTCTGTTCTAATAGTGCTTCAGAACGCTCTCCCGTACTGATATAATTCGGGAAGGTTGATAGTAAACTTTCGACCTCTTCTATGGTTGGAAACACGACATAAGCAATTTGTCCGATATAGTTTAAAGGCATGTAACTAGAACTGATTTGTTGAACCTGATATTCCTTGTCAGCAAATTGTAGTGTATCATCTTGTTCTTGTTGAATATTTGCAGTTGTCGTTGTAAATAACACTTCATCTGGCTCTAAGTGAATATCTTCTCCATTGAGCTGATTAAAATCCTCTAAAGGAACGCCGATGATGTAGGCAAAATCAGTTGGTAAGAGTTCCTCACTCTCAGTTGTTTCACTTGGAGCTGGCATCGGTTGGAAAGATTTGTTTTGATAAATAGCCGTGACAAAGGCACTTCGAGATAGACTCACATCTTTAATATCACCGTGCGTTTGTAATTCTTCCATGATATTTGTTAAAGCTGCTTCCGCATTTTCCGGACTCGCGCCATCGGCGTATTGCATGTACCGCAATTCAATATCATGTGTCGACATTTGCTCCACTTGATCTTCCATACCTATATAAAGAGTTAAAGTCGTTCCGAGAGTTAACACAATCCCTGTACATAAGACCGCAATCCCCGCTAAGCTTGTCGCGTTCGCTTTCATACGGTATAACATCCCTGATATTGATAGAAAATGTGTCGGTTGGTAATAATATTTTTTATTTCCTTTCATTCGTTTTAAGAAAATAATACTTAAACTTGTTAAGAGCGCGTAAGTTCCGATAATCACTAGGAAGATCGCTATGAACACTTTTAACAGCGCGTCTAAAACATCTGTCGTTGTCAGTGCTACATAATAACCGGCGACTAAAGTGATTAAACCAATCAAAAGGATGAACCAACGAGATTTCGGTTCAGCTTCTCCCGCATGCGTTTGGCTTAATAATTCCGATGGGTTCAATCTCGCCAAGCGGATACTATTAATTAAGAAGATAATAAATGTGATACCACCAATAATAATGATAGTTCCAATCGCCGCTAAAGGACTAAATGGATAATCCATTAAGCCAGCACCAGTATCTTGAATTAATCTGTTTAAGACGATGAACATCACATTTCCTAAAGCATAACCCACCCCAATGGATGCAAGGCTACCAATCATCCAGGTTAATAGTTGTTCAAAGAAGATGACGCTTCGGATATGCTTATCCTCTAGCCCTAAAACGGTATATAAGGCAAACTCCATTCGGCGTTGTCTTTGAATAAAATTATTGGCATACAGAATGAAAATGACTGCCAGTAAGGACGTAAAGAACACACCCATAATGATGATTGTTGGCAATGTGGCATGTCGCGACTGCACATACTCATTGGTAATCAAAGAAATCATAATAAATTCTAAGGACATTATTAAGACTAACGCAAGAAAATATGGAAAGTAAACGGTCCGGCGTTTGACTATTCCTTGAACAGTCAATTTAGTTAATAATGAAAGTGGCATCTTACACACCTCGATCCGCAAGCATGGTTAAACTTTGTGAAATACGCTCATTAAAGTTTTGATTCGTTTCCTGTCCGCGGTATAACTCGTGATATACGACCCCATCTTTAATAAATAGAACGCGATTGGCGTAAGACGCTGCTTGTATTGAGTGCGTCACCATTAAAATCGTATTTCCTAAGCGATTTAACTCATTGAATAAGCCTAATATTTGCTCAGACGATTTTGAATCAAGCGCTCCTGTAGGCTCATCTGCCAGTAATAAAGGCGGATTAGTAATAATTGCTCTTGCAATAGCAACGCGTTGGCGTTGTCCTCCTGAGATTTCGTAGGGGTATTTTTCTAATAAATCTTGAATTCCTAATATTGGCGCAATCTCAGCGAGGCGGCGCTCCATTTCATTAATATTGGCATTTGATAACACCATCGGTAGTAATATATTGTCTTTATTTGAGAAAGTATCTAATACGTTAAAGTCTTGAAAGACGAAGCCTAGCTGCTCACGTCTAAATTCAGCCACTTTATTTTTCTTAATATTCGCAATATTTGTCCCTTTTAAATGAACGGTTCCTTGAGATGGTTTATCAAAAGTGGCGATAATATTCAGTAAAGTTGATTTCCCTGAACCTGATTCACCCATAATTGCCACAAACTCACCTTCGTTTACACCAAAATCAATTTGTTGCAAGGCTGTCGTTTGGTTGCCTCGTGTCTTATATACTTTTTTTACATTTTTTACATCTAATAACATGATTTTCCTCCATTATTTTGTCTATTCGCTAATCTCTGTTATAAGTATATGCGACCGCGTGACATCTAGCCTTTAACTAACATTACAAAAAAGGAGCCTAACCTTACACTTTTGAAAGATTAGGACGTTTGATTAAATTGGATCGTAAATTGTGTCTCCTGACCAAATGTCGACTCCACGGAAACTGGTTGATTCAAGCGTCTGGCAACGAGCTCAACTAAGTACAAGCCTAAGCCACTCGACTTTTGATTCAACTGTCCATTAAAGCCTGAATACCCCTTATCAAAAATCTTTGGCAGATCCTCTGCTTTTATTCCTCTACCACTATCTTTAATTGTTAAGGTGGCGTTTTGGGAATCATAAGAAATCCAGATTTCCTTTTGTTTCGCGTATTTTAGTGCATTATTTAAAATTTGTTCAATCATTAGACTGGTTAAATTTGCTTCAGTGACGACCTCAGCTTCAATTGGCTGGTAATGCAGTCGAATCCCATGTTGAATGAATTGCAGACTGTATTTTCTAATGAGTGGGTTAATAATGTCATCCAGTTTTCGCTCAGAGAAAACCATATCTGTCGCTGGGTTTGAGAGTTTTAAATAATTTAACGCCATATTTGTGTAATTTTCAATGGAGACCATTTCCTGTCTTAAATTCCGGATGGCTTCGTCGTCAGGATTTTTAAGGATTAATTGGCTAGCCGTAATCGGCGTCTTCATTTGGTGCACCCACATAATAAAGTATTCTTCTAATTCGTTTTGTCTCATAACACTGGCGTCTTGCAGGTCAATGAGTTCCTCTTGAAGTTGCTCTACTTTAGTTTCGAGGCGCACTTCTTCTCTAAATGAGAGGATTTGATAGCCTAAAAATACTGACATGATAATTGTTAAATTCCAAAATAATACCCAAAATACATCCATGGGAAGCGAGAAGAGTAGAAATACAAACCAAATGACAAGATGCAGTAATATAAACACTGATAGCAGGCCCCAATTCCGATTAAGAAAGCGTCGCATCATAAGGACTCACCTTCTGCATTTAATCGGTAGCCGTAATTTTTCTTGGTCTCAATGAACGAATCTAATTGGATGGCTCGCAGTTTCTTCCGGATACGGGTCATGTTTACTGCTAAAGTGTTGTCATCGATGAATTGATTATTCTGCCAGCAGTAATCTAGAATTGCTTCCCGGCTTACATACTCGCCCTTGTGCTGGAATAAAGCTGTCAGTATTTGTAATTCTGTAAAGGTTAAGCTTGCCTCGGCGTTCTTGTAGGTGATGCGTGATTTAGCCACATCTAGAATGGCACCTTCGTATTCGAAAGCATCGGACTGGACAGAGAAATCATAGGTGCGACGTAAGAGTGCTTGAATTTTGCTGACGGTAAATTGGGTGTCGATGGGTTTGGGAATGTAATCGTCGGCGCCCATCTGCATTGCCATAATCATATCCATGCGATCTGATACAGACGAGATGAAAATAATTGGCACGTCTGATTCTTTACGTATTTCGCCACACCAATAATAGCCGTTATAATAGGGTAGATTCACGTCTAGGAGGATTAAGTGAGGTTGACTTTTTCTAAAAGCTTCTATTATATGTTCAAAATCCTCAACAATATCCACCTCGAATTGCCAGCGTTCTAAAACCTTGCCCAACTCGCGCGCAATTGTTAAATCATCCTCAATAATCATAACCTTCAATTGTCTCCACCTCTTTCTATATAAATCGGCATTTGATAAACTTTGCCAGTGTTAACTTGTTCTGAGTTTCTTATACAAATAATACCACAAATCTTAATGTGTAAACATTGGACTCAAGAAGGAGGCGGGCAGGTGTAGGCGAGTGGGGACACGAAAAAACACGAAGTTATGGAGGACTTCGTGTTTTTGGGGGTGGTGGTATGTGGATTCACCAGTTCAAGAGTGTGAGCTAGCGAAGTTGGTCTGGATTCGCCAGTTCAAGAGTGTAAGCTAGCGAAGTTGGTCTGGATTCGTCAGTTCAAGAGTGTAAGCTAGCGAAGTTGGTCTGGATTCGCCAGTTCAAGAGTGTGAGCTAGCGAAGTTGGTCTGGATTCGCCAGTTCAAGCAAACGAGCTGGCGAATCCAAGTCCCCCATATTATTCCCCACCAAATGTATGTAACAACTGAATAATATGTTCAACACCTTGATAGTAATCTTCAACCCGAATATTCTCATTTGGTGCATGTGCGCCAGACTCGACCCAACCTGTTCCAGCACCTAAGATAGGTACATTTAGGTATTTTCCGAACCCATACATCGGGCCTGTTCCTGCAGAATTTAATTCTAAGATGACATTCTCTTCTCCGTAAACTTCTTTGGCAGAGTTTATCACTTGTTCTGTGAATGGATCGGATATATCCGTTCTAAATGGCTTCACTCCAGTTAATAACTCCAAGTCAACATCTTTAAAGCCATGATTATCAAAGTGCTTGCGCAACACATCATAAACCGTTTTAGGTTCATAGCCTGGAACAAGTCGCACATCAATTTTCGCCATCGCTTTACGTGGTAGGACCGTCTTCGTCCCTTGACCCGTATAACCTGATAACAAGCCACTAATTGTCATCGTTGGATAAAGAATTAATGCCTCTTGGGCAGAATAATCTAAGCCATCCGTAATTAAAGGATGCTTTAATCCATAAGTATCTATCGTTGCAGCTTCATTATAAGGAAATGCTGCAACACTCGCTTTCTCAACGTCGGTTGGTTCTGTGCGCATTTCTTTGAACCCATCAACCGTAATATTATTATCCACATCACGCAAAGTTGCTAAAGCATGGACTAAACGCCAAGCCCCATTATCAATCACCGCTGCTTGTGAAGAGTGAATATCAATATCCGCACTGACAACGGATGCTTCAAAGTAGGCAATCCCTTTAACACCGGCACTAATTACCATTCGCTCTTCGCTATCTTTACTGCCCGATTCCCAAATACAGGCATCTGCGCTGAACTTATCTGCATAATTCTCTAGATACTTATCAATATTAGGACTTCCAATCTCTTCCTCACCTTCAACAAAGAACTTCACATTACAAGGTAAGCCGCCTTCAGTATCTTGAATGGCCTTAACCGCGACAATCCGCGACATAAAGTTCGCCTTATTGTCAGACACACCACGAGCAACAATTTTGCCATCAACAACCGTTGGTTCAAAAGGATTTGTCTTCCATTCATCAATTGGATCTTCTGGTTGAACGTCGTAATGGTTGTAGAATAGTAATGTCTTGTCACTATTGCCATTAGCGCCGGCTTTGAAATAGCCGTAAACGACAGGATGCCCCCCTAGATCTCCTAGAATTTCACTCTCACCACCAGCTTCAATAATAGTATCTCTAACAAAATTGGCAGTCTCAGGAATTTCACGACCTTGCGCTGAGACGGTCTCATAGCGCAAGTACGTAAATAAGTCCTCCATATATTTGTCTGCGTAATCTTTTGCGATTGCTTTATAATCTACTGTCATAATTATTACTCACCTTTCTATATGTCTTGACTATTCAGTTATTGTAACTTCCTTCAATTGTACATCAACCATACCATCTACGAACAAGTTATTCATACGCTCACTCTTAACTTGCGGGTTACTGTAGTAGTAGATTGGAATAAATGGCATCTCATCCATTAGAATGCGTTCTGCTTCTATATACATCTCATGTTGCACAGCTTCATCTTCTTCAAACAATACTTTATCGAGGATTTCTTGATACTCGGTATTCTCCCAACCCGTTCTGTTCTGGCCTGTATCTGCTGAATAGTAATGTTCTAGGAAAGCATAAGCTGAGTTAAAGTCAACGGTTGGTCCGATGCGTCCGATTTGGTAATTCAATTGATTCATACTTTCAAAATGAACATTAATCTCAGCTGTTTCAATCGTTGCTTGAACACCTAGTTCACGTTCCCACTCACTTTGTATAAATTGCGCTACTGCCATATGTGAATCATTATCGTTCGTTTGAATAACAATTGGCATAGCGGCCGTATCATCATAACCCAACTCTTCCATACCTTGAGCTAAGTAGTCACGCGCTGTATCATAATCTGCATCTTCAAAGTATCCACGGTCTTCTTCAAAGCCAGCAACGGTTGGTGCAATGCCACCTTTAGCTGGCGTTTGCTCTCCTTTTACGACATTATCAATCAATTCTTGACGGTTAATCGCTAGTGACAAGGCACGACGAATATTGACATTCGACATAATCTCATCCGTTGTATTCATCTTGTACATATAGGTTGCACCGATCTCAGTCACATCCAAGTCACCATTCGCACGATAACTATCAATCGCATCAGCAGGAATGGTATTGAACGGAATACCAATAAAGTCCAATTCACCACTTTCAAAACTCATGTTCGCTGTCATTGAATCTTCAATAATACGTACATAAACCCCATCTAAGTCAACATTATCAACATCCCAATAGCCTTCGTTCTTCTCTAGTGTATAGTCCCCGTTATGATTCCACTCAACAAAGTTAAATGGCCCATTCGATACAAACTCCTCACCAGCTTCCGTTGCCCAAGAAGGGTTTTCTTCAACGGTCGCTTGATGTACCGGCATCATCGTTGTTTGACGCGCCGTTAATTCAATAAAGTATGGTGCAGGTTCAGTCAATGTCACTTCAAATGTCTCCTCATCCACGGCATTGACCTTCACATCTTCTTCGGACCCTTCACCCATAAAGTAAGCTTCTGCCCCTTCGATAATGAACATCTTAGACGCATTCGCTGCTGCCGTCTCAGGATTAATGATTCGTTTCCACGCATATTCAAAGTCATTTGCCGTTACAGGATCGCCATTATTCCACTGAATCCCTTCACGAAGATGGAATGTATACGTCTTACCGTCTTCACTCACATCCCATGATTCTGCCATTGCCGGTACGATCTCACCGTCATTCGTTGGACGAGTCAAACCTTCCAAAATGTTCTTAATCATTGGCATGGAATAAGAATCTGTTACAAAAGCTGGATCCATAACTGGCTCTGAAGCAACGGATAAGTTCAAAACTTTATCTTCCTGGGCTTCTCCTGTAACATTTGAGGTAAATTGATTGTAAACTTGAAATCCAATTACTGCGACAATCATCATCACAATAATTTTTTTAATATGTTTCATATGTTGTATCCTCCTAAAATTTATAAAAACAAAAAACCTGCTAAGAATGACGAAAATCTTAGCAGGTTCAAAGATACAACACAGCGTCCCATGTTATCTAAACTTATTATTCCCGCATAAGATTTTCGTCCTATGCGGCTACATGCTTAATTAGCACACCACATAGAACCTGAGTAATAATGCTGCGTCTAATAATAAGCTATTTAATTGTAATGAGTTTAGATTATTCATGAGTAGGCTCCTTCGCTTTATTTGTAACTAGTATAAATGATGATTAATTAGAAAACAACTTTTTTATCTCATTTATTTCTAATTAACTAATTTAGGTTGAAACAAAATTGCCTTATGCCTTGTCAAATCAACACAAAGGAGAATATTTTAATTTGGTTCTACAATAAATAGGGTTGATGACAAAAATTAAAATATCATCAACCCTATCTTTGTGTCTTCTAAAAGACGCAGATATTCGTTATATTAAAAGTACCACCAAATAACATAAGGAGAATATCTACGCATGAACCATTTTATCCAAAAAACCTTTCAATTAAAAGA
>NZ_VBSP01000048.1 GCF_005864045.1 Ruoffia tabacinasalis
AGTTCATCCGTGGTAAGATGGGTGTAGGTCATTTGTGGTCACTCCTTTGTATTCTTTGGTCGGAATTACAAGTTGAGTGTACCACAAATGGCTGTTTTAGTTGTCTAGCTTAATTTTACAATCGGCGAATATAATCTAACAATACTAAATAATATTATTAATATTTTATTGGAGGGTTTTATATGACGACGACTTGGACAAAAGAACGAATTATGGCAGATGCGAAAGAAAATAATGTAAAATTTATCCGCTTAATGTTTACCGACATCTTAGGTACGATAAAAAACGTAGAAATTCCTCTGTCTCAATTAAGTAAAGCTTTAGACAACAATATGACCTTTGATGGTTCATCAATAGAAGGCTTTGTACGAATCGAAGAGAGTGATATGTACTTGGTACCTGACTTACAAACTTGGCTGATTTTTGATTGGAATATTGCAAGCGATGATACCAAGCGCATTGCCCGTCTGATCTGTGACGTTGAGACATCATCTCGTGAGCTATTCTTAGGGGACCCTAGAAGCAATTTGAAACGTGTTCTGGAAGAGATGAAAGAACTCGGCTTCTCTGACTTTTACTTAGGCCCCGAAGCAGAGTTTTTCTTATTCAAGTTAGATGAAGAAGGGAATCCAACGATGACATTGAATGATCACGGTGGTTACTTTGACTTAGCGCCGACAGATTTGGCGGAGAACTGTCGCCGTGATATTGTTCTAGAACTAGAAGCTCTTGGCTTCGAGATTGAAGCTAGTCATCACGAAGTGGCCGATGGGCAACATGAGATCGACTGGAAATACGCTGATGCGGTGATGGCTTGCGATAATATTCAAACTTTCAAGCTCATTGTTAAGACCGTAGCTCGACGACATAATCTTCATGCTACGTTTATGCCGAAACCGCTTTTTGGCATCAATGGTTCTGGTATGCACTTTAATATGTCACTCTTTACTGAAAGTGGTAATTCTTTCTACGATGAAAGTACGCGGTCTGGCTTATCTAAGACAGCCAAGCATTTTATTGCAGGTCTGATGGAGTACGCACCGGCCTTTACTGCCGTCTGCAACCCAACCGTGAACTCCTATAAACGACTGGTCCCTGGCTACGAGGCCCCAGTCTATGTGGCTTGGAGCGAGAAAAACCGCTCCCCATTAATTCGTATTCCAGCAGCTCGTGGCAACTCAACCCGTGTTGAATTAAGGAGTGTCGATCCATCGGCCAATCCTTATCTTGCTCTAGCGACGATTCTTAGCGCTGGATTAAAAGGTATTAGAGAAGAACTCGAAGCACCGGCTCCGGTTGATTGCAACATCTACAGTATGACCGCTCGCGAGCGTCTTGACCAAGGGATTACAAGCTTGCCGGGTTCATTACAAGAAGCCATACATGAATTGAAAGCTTCAGACCCAATCTTGGATGCTTTAGGGCCGCATATCTCTACTAGCTTTATTAAAGCCAAAACAAAAGAGTACGAGGAATATGCCAAATATGTCTCACCATGGGAAATTGAACAATATTTTACTAATTATTAAAACATGATTAGTAATTAGTTGACGTCAATTAGTATCAATGTTACTCTATAAAAAGGTATTGTGCGAGGCGCGGTTGACATGAGGACTTATGGGTCTGAGGGGATATCGCCGAAACGAATTATCGTTGGTTAGTCATCATAATAGGTGGCTAACTGTTCAACTTAACTGCCAGTTAAGCTGATTGTGCAAGCAATTACCGGGCAAAAGTATACCACTCTTCTACTGGAAGGATCATGGACTTTTGTTCGTGGTCCTATTTTTTATTCACTAAATTAAGGAGAGAGTGTTATGACAAAATTAACAAATAAAAAGGCCATTCCCTTTACAAAAATGGAAGGAATTGGCAATGACTATGTTTATATTAATGACTTAAAGGAAGAGATTGAAGATCTAGCAGAATTAGCAATTCAAGTAAGTGAACGACACTTTGGCATTGGTAGTGATGGTCTAATCGTGCTTCGCCCATCTAATAAGGCAGATTTCCAGATGCGGATGTTCAACCTAGATGGCAGCGAAGGTCGGATGTGCGGCAATGGCATCCGTTGTTTAGCCAAATTTATCTACGATAATGGCCTTTGGGATCAAGAATCGATTGAGATTGAGACACTAAGTGGCGTCAAAACCGTCCAGCTCATTTTCAATGATCAAGGTGAAGTCACAGGAGCTCGGGTCAATATGGGCCAAGCAATTATCGACACGGCCTTGATTCCAATTACGGTAGAGGAAGACCAATGGATTAATCAGGCCATTACAATCGCCGGGCAAGCTTATCAAGTGACTGGTGTATCGATGGGGAACCCTCATCTCGTTATCTTTCAAGAAAATATCAAAGACTTGGACTTACAAACACTTGGACCTCGCTTTGAATATGACACGCGCTTTCCTGAACAAATCAATACCGAATTTGCCCACGTTCACAACCGGCAAGAAATTAGCATGCGCGTGTGGGAACGTGGGAGTGGCGAGACTTTGGCTTGCGGAACCGGCGCCTGTGCGGTTGCGGTCGCCGGGGTGTTGAATGGTCTTACTGAAGAGACGATTAAGGTGAACCTCTTAGGGGGAACACTCACAATCACGTGGGATCGGAGCGACACAGGGCATGTTTATATGGAAGGCCCTGCCCGCACTTCATTCACTGGTCACTACTTTCCACAAGTACATTAGGAGGATTTATCATGCAAGCAAATCATAATTATTCAAGGATTTCTGACAGTTACTTATTCTCAACCATTGCTCAAAAAATTGACACTTACACTCAACTAAACCCTGACAAAGAGATTATTCGTTTAGGTATCGGGGATGTGACCCAACCCCTTGTTCCAGGAATCATTCAAGCCCTCCATCAAGCGGTGGATGAACAAGCTTCTACTGATACTTTTCGTGGATATGGCCCTGAAGGCGGTTATGACTTTCTGAGAGAGGCAATAGCCCAACATGATTATCAAGAAGTTGGCCTGTCAATGGATAGCAGTGAAGTCTTTATATCAGACGGCGCCAAAAGTGATATCGCCAACTTGCAAGAATTATTCGCACTCGATAGCATCATCGCCATGGGAGACCCTATCTACCCTGTCTACATCGACAGCAATGTACTCACAGGTCGCTTGGGCGAATGGAATGAAGAGCTTGGTCAATGGAGTGAGCTTGTCTATTTAGAAAGTCATGCGGAAAATCACTTCCGACCTGCCCTCCCTACTGAGAAAGTTGATGTCATCTACTTATGCTACCCCAATAACCCGACAGGGATGACTCTAACGAAAGATGAACTGCAACAATGGGTCGATTTTGCCTTAGAAAATGAAAGTTTAATCCTCTTCGATGCAGCTTATGAAGCTTATATTCAAGAAGACGGTATTCCTCATTCCATCTATGAATGTGAAGGTGCCGAGCGTTGTGCGATTGAGGTCCGTAGTTTCTCTAAGAAAGCCGGTTTTACTGGCTTACGTTTGGGATACTCCGTCATTCCAAAAGCACTGACTTTCCTAAATATGAATTTGAACCAAATGTGGCACCGCCGTCAATCGACCAAATTCAATGGCGCCCCTTACATCATCCAAAGAGCCGGTTGGGCTTGTTACCAAGAACCTGCCAGGACACAAATCGAGGAAAATATTAGCTATTATATGGAAAATGCTCGAATGATCAAGGAAGGTTTGAAAGAAGTAGGTGCAACCGTTTATGGTGGCGACAATGCACCTTATATTTGGCTTAAAACGCCAGTTGGTGTCTCATCCTGGGAATTCTTCGATCAGTTATTGGAAAAAGTTCAAGTAGTGGGAACCCCAGGAGTAGGATTTGGACCAAGCGGTGAAGGATACTTTAGACTGACCGCCTTCAATACCCGCGCTAAAACTGCAATAGCGATTGAGAGATTGCAGAAGTATTATAGTGAGTAGGGTTTAGAGAGTGTAGGCGATTTTGTTAGTAGATTAAATTTTGATATATTGATACCCCCAAAGGTTAGATTTTAGTCTTACTTTGGTTCTTTGACAAATAGTGTTGGTGAATATTTAAGGCGATAGATTTAGTTCTATCGTCTTATTTTTTGATGTAAGTTATTTCGCGATCTGTTGGATTAGAGGATATTCTTTTATAGGGCCTCTTCGTCACAAAAATACAATGGGCGTACAGGTCCAGTATTACGTTGTTGAAGCTGGGTTGAGATTAAAATACGACATCTTAAGTGACCGTAATTGCGATAACCTTAGTCAGATCGTTTGATTATCTTGATTTTATTTACGGTGCCTTCCACAACGCTATTCGAGAGTGTATAAGTTAAGCTGTTTTTAATATCTAACGCGTAGGAAGTTAAGGTTCGAAACGCTGTTCTCATCTTGTGTGGGAATACCTATCCATGGTGATGGTTTTTACCTGCCGTCGTTCTTCCATTGAGAACCGTAAGAAATAAGCCCTTAAATACCCTTGAGTTCGGCCTTCAAGGATATCCACCATTTGATGTGTCGCGTTATTCATTATCAGACACGACATTGCCCCAGGAACATTTTTAGCCGATTTAAATTCATCGATCGTCAAGTGGGACGGTAAGCAACTGGATTTAGGATTTAGGTTGTCCCCATAGGTTTTTAATTGACGGATGACCGTCGTGGTTGAAACATTCAGGTGTTGGGCGATGAAGGTCATGGACTGCATCTGAGCTAATTCTTCAAAGATGACATACTTCACCGCATTAGAAATAAAACAATGCCGACGAGTTAAGGAAGTGACAGCTACTGTGGTCCCACGGCAATGTTTACACAAATAGCGTTGTTTCCTTAACTTTTAATAGACAGGCTGAAAGTTGTATTGTCCCAATAAAACGACGGAATTCATCGTACCGTTTCGTATGATATCATGACTACTTTGATTTAGACAGCCACAGTGAGAACAGGCTTGAGGCAGATGATCGAGATCCCCGTCACCGTGAGGTCTTTTCGATGGGTCACCTTCACATCCAGGGACGTCGATTGAGCCGATGGCGGTAGAATGTAAGTAAGCCATGTTGATTTCCTTTCTTATGTGTTTGGTCGTACTTACATCATAGCGGGAATCACTGGCTTTTTGTGTATACAAAAATAGTGCGGGTGATTTCTCACCAACACTAAAAAATATAAAACCAAAAAAACAACCTCACACTAAAAAGCATAAGGTCGTTCTGATTGGATGTAAGGACTGATTTCTAAGATCTATTCACTATTTAGTACTACATGGGAAACGATATGATTAATTAAATTGTACCAAATTTCTACAAAAAGTAGGCTTTTGAAGAATTATTTGGTATGCCTATTATTCTACTGATGTCTCTCTAAATAGTACTTGATTAAAAGTAGGGATAGGACCTGATACACAAGCCCTATTTCTTATATTTAAAAGTATTTTATTGTTTAGGTGTATAAATTAAATGTTCATTTAAGAAAGCAGTAAAGCCTAATTCACTTAATTCGCGACCATAACCTGAGTTTTTAACGCCACCGAATGGCAATTCTGGCAGTGAGGTCCAACCGGAGTTCATAAAAGACATCCCTGTCTCCACTTTTTCGGCAACTTTGCGAGCATGGTCTAAATCCTCACCATAAACTGAACCACCAAGCCCATAACTAGAATCGTTGGCTAACTCTACCGCCTCATCTTCATCTTTAACTTTATGAACGATAGCTACGGGACCAAAGATTTCTTTATTAAAGATTGGGTTGTCTTTTGTAATATCAGTCAATATCGTTTGCATTACAAAGTTACCTGGATGGTCAATCGGCTCGTTACCATAAACCACTTTTGCTCCATTATCAACTGCTAATTGAATTAGTTCTAAGACCTCTTCTTTCGCTTTTGCTGATGATAGTGGGGCTAAGGTTGTTTCTGGATCCATTGGATCTCCCCATTTAGCTCCTTTGAAGCTTTCAACTAATATCTTTAAGAATGCATCGTAATTTTTCTCTGTCACGATGAAACGTTTAGAAGAAGTACACACTTGCCCGGCATTATTCAAACGTAAGCCTGGTAGTAATTCTTTTAGGCCATCTAAGTTCGCATCATCCAAGACGATAAATGCATCATTACCACCAAGTTCTAAGGTCGATTTCTTCAAGTTACGCCCAGCAATCTCAGCAATCGTTGCTCCCCCACGTTCAGAACCTGTTAAACAAACACCTGAAACACGCGGATCAGCAATCACTTTAGCAACTTGATCATAATCTGCGAATAAGTTCTTGTAGGCTCCTTCTTGCCCGCCAGCTTCTTTTACTAAATCTTCAAAAGCTTGAGCAGATCCTGGACAGATGGAAGCATGCTTAAGAACCATTGGGTTACCTGCTACATAGTTTGGTGCGAATACGCGCATAATTTGGTAGTAAGGGAAGTTCCATGGCTCCACTGCCATAATCACCCCTGTTGCTTGGCGCACGACATAAGCGTCTCCTGTATCTGTTTCAAAAGGAATTGGTTTCAGGAATTCGTCAGCCTTATCAGCATAGTATTCTGCAATGGAAGCAGATAATTCGACTTCACCCTTAGCTTCTTCGAATAATTTACCCATATCTTTTGTCATAATCTCAGCGTATTTATCGATATCACGACGTAAAATTTCAGCTACTTTATATAAGACCGCTTTTCTATCTTCTAATTGCCCCTCTTTGCGCCATTGTTTGTATAACCTGTGACCATTCTCTAGATGTTTCTCAATCTCTTGATCCGAAATATTTTCGTATGTCTTCAAAACCTCGTTAGTAAAGGGATACTTTGTTTGATATGCCATAAAATAATTCCTCCTTAGAATAATATATATTTTTATTATAACACAAATGATAGCGCTTGCTAGTATTTGGCTCCTAACTCACTATGTTAATTTATAATCACCTATAAATTTATATAATTCATTGTAAGAGGTTTCATTAATAATTCTAAAACGAATAATATTTTTTTATGCTATCAATCTCTAAATTAAAATCCGTTATAATACATCCATTGCCACATGTCACTACTCCCGTTACAATCCGAAATAACTCCCTCTTTAATATATTTGTAAATTAGAAGATGGGGCGTCGTAAAGCGCCGCCACGGACCAAACTGTCTAAAGTAGTAAGTCATTTCGTACCTAATTACTCAAACCTCTTCAATATCGAAACCCTATCAAGCATTGAGAAAACTATTAAAATCCATGGATACCTCACAATCCTCATTCAATCAAAAAGCAACAGAACTAACAAAATTGGGCTAGTTCTGTTGCTTTCTTTACGCTTATTCTCTTTTATTTTTATAACATCAATCTGTATGGGTCATTAAGGTATTCAGATACTGTCTCTAAGAAACGAGAGGCTGGTGCGCCATCAATAATTTGATGATCATAGGTTAAGCTTAATGGTAATTTTTGATGAACGGTGACGGTTCCTTCAGTGTCTAACGCAAGTTCATCGCTTAAAGTACCTACTCCGAGTATTGCTACTTCTGGCAGATTAATGATTGGAGTAAAGTACTCAATATTAGCACCACCTAGATTCGTAATAGTGAATGTTGATCCTGAATATAAGTCTCCTGGTAAGCTACCATTTCGAGCTTGTGAAGCAACGCTTGCGATGGTAGAACCAAGTTGAGATAAAGTCATTTGATCTGCCTCTCGAATGACTGGAACAACAAGGCCTTCTTCGATGTCTGTTGCCATACCAATATGAATAGCTTCTTGTACTTCATGGATTCCATTATGATACCAAGCATTCAATTCTCTGTTTTCTTGTAAGGCTAATATCACCGCTCTTGTCACTAAAGTATTAATCGATAATTCACCTTTATTTAGTGGACGAGAGACTTTTTCTTTTATCTCTTTGCGGAAAGCCATTAAGTTGGTTATATCGACTTTTCTGTGGTTTGTTACTTGAGCTGTTGTTTGAACACTTTCCATCATTCGTTGTGCAATCGTCTTACGCATCCCACTTAAGCCAATACCCCATGTAGCGGTATCCTTACTTTGAACACTTGATACGACTTTTTCACTTGGTACATATCTATCAATATCTAGACGCGTAATACGATGATTGCCACCCGTTCCGTTAACATCCGAGAGATCAATCCCCTTCTCTTCAGCCATCTTACGAGCAAGAGGTGTTGCAAAGATTCGCTCACCATCGCTTCCTTGATTACGTGGTTTACTGCTCGTCTCTTCTTTCGTTGAAGCACTTGAAACTTCTTCAGATGCTTCTTCTGGAACATCCTTATCCTGTTCGTCTGATGCTACTTCTTCACCTTCTTCACCTACAATAGCTATAACTTCTTTAATGGGTAGAACATCCCCTTCTTGTACATTGATTTTCAATATAGTACCACTGACGGGTGATTCTACAGGACTTGATAATTTTTCAGAACTTATCTCTGCAATCACATCTCCTGTGTTTATTGCATCTCCTTCATTGAAATACAGTGTTTCAATGGTCCCTTCTGTCATCGTTAAGCCCAAGGTAGGCATTACAATATTTTTTGCCATTTATACTCCCCCCTTATGCTCTTGCTTTGAGATCATCGATTAATTCAGCTGCTTCTGTTAATACTTTTTCCGCATCTGGTAGATAAAGTGCTTCTAGATTTGTTGCGAACGGTGTAGGTGTATTTGGTGCACAGATGGTTTTGATAGGGCCATCAAGATAATCAAAAGCTTTCTGTCCTACAACCGATGCAATATCTGTAGCTGTATTGTTATGAGGGTTTGCTTCATCAATAACAATTAAACGATTTGTTTTCTTAACAGATTCAATGACCGTTTCTTGATCCCAAGGTGCTACTGTCCGTAAATCAATAACTTCAACAGATACTCCATCTTTTTCGAGAGTCTCAGCCACATTTAAAGCCACATATAACATCTTTCCAATGGTTACAATCGTTAAGTCTTCACCTTCACGAACGACATTTGCTTTTCCAATCTCAACAGTATAATATTCTTCTGGCACTTCTCCTTTGAGTCCATATAGAGTTTTATCTTCAAAGAATACGACTGTATTGTTATCTTCAATCGAAGCTAAGAGTAAGCCTTTCGCATCATAGGCTGTCGCTGGGACCACACACTTGATACCTGGAATCGATCCTATCATTCCATAATAAGACCCTGAGTGTTGTGCTGCGGCTGAAGCTCCGGCACCATGGTTTGTTCGAACAGTCATTGGAACAGTGGCTTTGCCTCCAAACATATAACGCATTTTTGAAGCTTGTCCTAATAATGAGTCAAAAGAAAAACCAATAAAATCATTAAACATTAACTCTGGAACAGGTCTTAAGCCAGTTGCTGCCATTCCAACAGCTGCACCCATATATCCCATCTCGGATAGCGGGGTATCAATCACTCGATCTAAGCCATATTTTGGTCCTAAACCTTTCGTAACTCCAAATACCCCTCCCCAAGCATCTTCATTCTGCTCTTCCAAGTGAGGGACTGCGGTTCCTCCGTGAATATCTTCTCCTAACAGAATAACATTCTCATCTTTTTCCATTGCTTGGTCTAAAGCCTCGTTAATTGCATTCATAAAGTTAATTTGTCTGGTCATTGTATTGTCTCCTTTCTGTGTTTGGGTTACTCAGCAAAAACATCTTCATATAAAGATTCAGGTCTTGGTTGTGGACTCTCTTCTGCAAACTTAATAGCAGCTTCGATATCAGCTTCTGATTGCGACCGAATGTCATCAAGTTCTTCCAGTGTGAGCAGTCCATGTTCCACTGCATAATCTCTAAATATATCCAGAGGATCCGTGTCCGCTAATCGTTTTTCAAAGCCATCTTCTTTGTTTTTATAATTTTGTTCATCACCTTCAAAGTGACCATAATTACGGAATGTAACACATTCAATTAAAGCAGGGCCTTCTCCTTTACGAGCGCGTTCAATATATTCTCCTGCTACTTCATATACAGCCATTAAGTCCTTACCATCTACACGAACACCTGGCATATCATAAGCTGCCGCTCTTTCAGCTATCGTATCCGAAGCCGATGCATACCACTGTGGTGTTGACTCAGCAAAGAAGTTATTCTCACAAACAAAGATAATAGGTAAATTCCAGATTGAAGCCATGTTTAAACACTCGTGGAATAACCCTTCGTTAGAAGCCCCATCTCCAAAGAAACAAACTGCTACATTGTCTTCTTTTTTATATTTGATTTTCATTCCTGCACCAGTTGCCAGACCGAATCCTGCACCAACCATTCCGTTAGCACCTAGAATCCCTTTATCCACATCGGCAATGTGCATTGATCCTCCTTTACCTTTACCTAAACCAGTCTCTTTACCAAAGATTTCTGCCATCATACCGTTGAGATCGCCGCCTTTAGCAATACAATGACCATGACCACGGTGAGTAGAAGTAATATAATCATCATCTGTCAAGTGAGCGCAAATACCCGTCGCAACAGCTTCCTCCCCAGCATATAAGTGCACAAATCCTGGAATTATCCCTTGTGCGAAGAATCGTCTCACATTGTCTTCAAAATTCCGGATATTTTCCATTGTCTGATACATGTCTTTCGCTTTATCTGCAGTCACAGCCTCCGCGGCAGCTTTGGTTGATGTCCGAATCTCTAGTTGTACCAAATCTTTTAACGCCGTTTCGCTACGTCCTTCTAATTGTGGAATTGATTTTTCTTTAACCATTATTTCTTCCTCCTTATATTTCTCTTACAATCACTTTAGCAACATCTTGAACAAGTTCAGAAACTGTTGGATGTGAGTAAACCGTTGAGGCTAGTTCATAGATCGTACCTTCTGCTTCTACTAGTGTGAGTACTTGATGTAATATTTCTGTCGCCTCTGGACCACAAATAATTGCTCCAAGAATCTCGCCATATTTACGTTCGACTATTAACTTAATAAAACCCTCTGTCTGATCGACTGCAATTGCACGACCATTAAAGCCGAATGGCAATTGAGATATTACAACGTCATAACCTTGCACTTTAGCTTCTTCTTCAGAAAGACCGAAGGTCGCCACTTCAGGATGTGTAAAGAGTGATCTAGGAACGTGACAATTGAGGAGCGGACGTTCTTTCATCTTATTCATCGCCCGAACAGCTTTAATTCCTTCTGTACTGGCTGAATGAGCTAGTGTATAGCCACCAATCACGTCACCAACAGCGTAGACATGGGGTTTCGATGTTTGATAATATTCATCCACTGCTATAAACTTACCTTGCTCATCAAATTCAAGATTCATCGCTTGAGCTAAGTCTATATTCGGTTTACGCCCGGTTGCGATGAGTAATCGATCATAGGTATATTGCTTATCACCTTCCAGTTCAACGGTGTTATTTGTAACGTTTTTAATAACCACTTCCGTTTCGACTGTCATGCGGTTCTTTAACTTCTGCTTAATGATTTTTCTTGCATCTTCGTCTTCTGTGAGTAGAATGTCTTTGGCAACTTCAAGCATGGTCACCTCAACACCCAGTGCTTCCATTGCAAAGGCCAATTCAACTGCAATGACGCCACCGCCAATAATCACTAACTTCTCTGGTAATACTTCCATTGAGAAGAAGGTATCTGTCGTTAGATACGGTTGTGAACTTAACCCAGGTATCGGTGGTACAAATGGTTGACTTCCTGTTGCTAACAACACATCTTCATAAGTGATTTTTTCGCCATTGACTTCAAATGTATTATTTGAGGTATAGATTGCCTCCCCTTCAATAAAATCAATGTTTAATGATTTAAATGTAGAGTGAATCCCTTTTTGTAAACTTGCGATAACTTTATTTTTTCGCTCGTATAGTTGAGTAAAGACCACGCCACTCAACTCCACCTGCATACCATTTTGTTGTGCTTTACTTATGGAATCAATCCAGTGAGCATGCTCTAAATAAGCTTTACTCGGGATACAGCCAACATTCAAGCATGTTCCTCCAATAGCTTGGCGGTCAATTACCGCGACATTCTTACCCAAACGAGCTGCTTCTTCCGCTGCAACATAACCACCTGGACCCGCACCAATGACCAATACATCATAATGCTTCAAATTACTTTACCTCCTTTTTTAAAACGCTTTCAAAATTATTCATTTTCTTTCTCCAAATAACTAAACCTTAATTGACCGTTATTAAGCTTTACGAATGCCCAAGTATCTGAGATAATATCTTGTTTTATTAATTCCCTGGCTAGAGGCGTTTCCAATTGATCAACGATAAATCGTTGAAGAGGCCTCGCACCAAGTGTTGGATCATAACCATTTTCTGCAATCCAGCCTTTCACTTCTTCAGATACAACTAAATCAATCCGATGACGATGTAAACGCTGAGCTAAATCAGCAATCATTAAGTCAACTATACTGTGCATATCACCCAAGGTCAGTGGATTAAATAATAATATATTATCAATTCGATTTAGAAACTCGGGTCGGAAATGATGTTTCAGTTCATCTTTGACTTCATTTTGAACTTTCTCGGATATTTCCTTATCTCGCTCTAACCCTTCGAGCAACTTCAGTGATCCGATATTACTCGTCATAATTAGGATTGTATTTTTAAAGTCAATCGTTCTCCCCTGTGAATCCGTTAATCGCCCTTCATCTAGAACTTGTAAGAGAATATTGAACACATCTGGATGAGCTTTTTCTATTTCATCGAATAAGACTACGGAATAGAGTCGGTGCCTTACTGCTTCTGTTAGCTGTCCCCCTTCTTCATAGCCTATATAACCTGGAGGTGGTCCCACTAATTTGGCTACAGCATGCTTCTCCATAAATTCTGACATATCCAAGCGAACCATCTCTAGCTCACTACCGAACAAGACATCTGCCAGTGATTTAGCAAGTTGAGTCTTTCCTACGCCGGTAGGACCTAAGAATAAGAATGAGCCGATTGGATGGTTTGGATCTTGAACGCCCGCTCTAGACCGGATGATAGCTTGAGCCACCTTGTCTACAGCTTGATCTTGGCCAACAACACGTTGCTTAATAATTTGATCTAATTGCAATAGCCGTTGTCGTTCATTTTCCATAACCCCTTGGACTTTAATCCCTGTTAGTTTCTCAACAATTTCTGCAATATCTGACTCTTCCACTGTATGTCGAATGAGATATAATTCATCGATATTTGCTAGTCGTTGTTCTTCTAAGGCTTCTATCTTTCTATTAATATTAGGAAGAAGTAGTTGAGTAATCTGTACGTACTCGTCTAATTCACCTTTTAGCTGAGCTTCTTTAGCTAATTTTAATTGATAGATTTTATCTTCATTCAATTCTTGTAACTGTTCAATGATCTTTTGTTCAACTTCCCAATGCTTTATTTTCTGATCTAACCGAGCGTTTAATTGATCTAAGTTACGACTTAAGTCTTCTTCAACGTTTTCTGTAAAGCCCTGTTCTTGTTTTAGTTTTTCAATCTTGACTTGAGTGATCTCATCTTTTAATGTTTGGATTTGTGCCGGCATACTCTTTATCTGAATATGTCGAACAGCACTTGCCTCGTCCATCAAGTCAATGGCCTTATCCGGCAGGAATCGAT
Source organism: Ruoffia tabacinasalis (assembly GCF_005864045.1). Classification (GTDB taxonomy): domain Bacteria; phylum Bacillota; class Bacilli; order Lactobacillales; family Aerococcaceae; genus Ruoffia; species Ruoffia tabacinasalis. The sequence continues at coordinate 13,488 of NZ_VBSP01000048.1, forward strand.
CGGTCATGTAACGATTCGAGAGATTCACAGCGGCTATGATGGCATCTTCAGTAATCTCAACTCCATGATATACTTCATAACTGTCCTTCACGCCTGATAATATATCAATCGCTTCATCAACAGGTGGCTCTGAGACATGAATTCGTTGGAAACGCCGTTCTAAGGCTTTGTCTTTTTCAATATTCTCCCGATATTCATCTTGAGTTGTTGCTCCTATACAGCGAAGCTCACCCCGAGCTAACATTGGCTTGAGAATATTTCCTGCATCCATCGAACCTTCGGTCTTACCTGCCCCTACAATCGTATGAATTTCATCAATGAACAAAATAATTTTATCATTTGAATCTCGCACATCATTTAGAACAGCTTTTAACCGTTCTTCAAATTCACCTCGATATTTAGCACCTGCAACAAGTGAGCTCATGTCTAAGTTATAAACGACTTTATCCTTCAAGTTCTTAGGAACGAGTCCTTGTTCAATCTTTTGTACCAATCCTTCGACAATCGCTGTCTTACCTACACCAGGCAGCCCGATTAAAATAGCATTATTCTTTGCTTTTCTTGACAAGACACGAATAATTTCTTCAATTTCTTGCTCCCGTCCAATAATCTTATCAAGCTTACCTTGTTGGTACCGTTCATTTAAGTTTGTTGAATACTGATCCAATGCGTGATATACCATCTCTTGGTTCTCAGAAGTTGCTCGTTTCCCCTTACGAACCCGATTCAGTTTTTCTAATATAAGATCACGATCTATATCATTTTTTAATAAGAATGCTGTGATTGGATTATAGTTTTGATTCATCAGTGCCAGAATAAAATGCTCAGAACTACAGATTTCATCGCGCAATTCATTCGCTTCTTCTTTTACACTTTCAATTAAACGATCGTACCTCGGCGTCTGCTGTTGAGCGAATTGACTATCACTCCCTCGACTCACAGGTAACTTATCCAATTCCTGATTAATGAGTTGTACCATCTCGTTAATATCAATCTCTAGTGATTCATAGAAATCAAACACAAAATGTTTAGGTTGCATCCAGACTGACCATAGATGAGGGATATCAACTTGAATCTGTTGTCTTTCTTTAGCAAGCGTCTGCGCATCGCTAAATGCTTGAATTACATTATTAGTAAATTCATTCATTCAGTCCAGACTCCTTTCCCTTAATGTATTATTGCGTATAATTTTTGCTTTATCATCGCTCCTTTAATGATGTTTCGTCTCTACTTAATATATAGCAATTTCCGTGCCAACTTTTGAAAAGGCGATATAAACTATATTGACTCATTGAATAAAATACTTTATGTAACAAGATGCAACAATTTGTTTCAATTGGTGTATCCTGTGTCCTATGTGGAACAAGGTGAAACAGTTTATAAACAAAAAAGCGAGAACCCCTTAAACCATGGGTTCTCGCTTTTTATTTATCCAATCATCGAAGTAAGAAAAAAGATGGCCAATCACAGAGGTAATCCTATCTCAAGTTTATCTATATTACATCTAATTGGTATTTCTTAATCTTGCGATAGAGGGTAGTTCGTGACATATTCAAAGCTTTCGCAGCGTGACTCTTATGATAATTATATTCTTCAAGTGTTTGAAGAATTTTTTCTGCTTCATTTTTAGGTTGTATATTTTTTTCTTGTTCTATTTTCACCCTAAGGTTACTTGGTGCTTGTGGAGCACTAAAGGTGGTCATTTCAATTAACTCTTTGATGACATGCGAGCTAGGTTGTTCGATAGGATAGAACATATACAACCGTTCAAGAAAATTGTTAAACTCTCGAATATTCCCATGCCAAGGATAGTGTTTCGTTATGTCGAATAATTCTCTCTTCCACGTAATTTGCCACTTTTTCTTCTGGCAGAATGATTCAATTAATGGAAGTAAATCTTCTGTTCGTTGACGTAAAGGTGGTATTTGAAGTGGAATGACATAGAGTCGGTAGTATAAATCTTCTCTAAAGCGACCTTCACAAACGGCAGTTTTCAAATCCTGATTAGTTGCTGTCACAATTCGAAAATCAACCGTGTAAGATTTATTGCTACCAATCGGTGTCACCTGTTTTTCTTCAATCGCACGTAGTAATGCTGCTTGCATTTTTAAAGACATACTGTCCACTTCGTCTAAGAAGAGTGTGCCTCCTTCTGCTTGTCGCATCTTACCGCTATAGCCTTCCTTGCTCGCTCCGGTAAATGCCCCAGCCGCATACCCAAACAACTCACTTTCTAGTAAGTTTTCACTAATTGAACCACAATTTAGACTAATTAATGGTCCATCCTTATATGGACTATTATAGTGAATCGTTTTGGCAATAATCTCCTTACCAGAACCTGATTCACCTCGTATATGAACGGGTACAGTACCCTCAGCCGCCTTATAAGCTTTCTCTAAAAAATTCTGATAAGTCTTATTCTCTGATAGTACACCTGGATAATATTTTCTTTCTGTATGATTATTGGTATAGAATTGATACTTATAACCGATCAGCTCCTGATCATACAAAAGGGACTCAACATTATACAGACCGTCATATTGATGACAAAAAGCTTCAATATCAATACCTAGAGATAGTTGCTTATACCTTTCCATTTCAGTAGGAAAGTAAACCACTTGCTTGTGCTCATTGCAAAGCACGCTATGATTATCAGTACCTACTACATAAGTCATTAAAGCTTGCTGTTGCTAGATTCGACGTTGGAATAAACGGTTCATGACACGCTCAGCAATTAACTGTGTAACACTTTGGTGTTCAATATGATTATTCTTATAGGTGGAAATATCTAATATGCCTACTAGATGATCCCCATCAAATATGGGACATGCAAAACAACTCCATTCATGCGATGCAACTGCATAGTGCTCAAAACGAGATAGCTTTTGACTCATCCTTTTTGATATAGCGAGTGATATCGCATTTGTTCCCACATCGAGCTCGTTCCACCGACTCCCCTCAAAGAAGCCAATATTATTTGCTTGATCAATCGCTCTAGCATTCCCTTGCCTCCAAATAATATAGCCTTCTGCATCGGTTAAGATAAACAATGATTCACTTTGATTTAAAATTTTAGATATCTTGATAATCTCTTCTTCAACTAAATCAATTAATAGTTTATGACGCTTCTGTTTCATTGATAATTGGTCATAACGTAATACTGTATTACTAACCATTTGAAACGGATTTAAATCCTTTTTGCGACATACTCCCCATGAATTAGCTATTTTATCCGGTAATGCATCAGGATTAATTACTTTTTTAATGACAAACTCTTTCCACAATAATTCGTTCAACGTTCATCACCCCTCAGTTATATTATAACTTGCTCTCATAAGTAAGTGAAGCGCTTTCTTTAAATCGCCGATTGTAAAATTAAGCTAGACAACTAAAACAGCCATTTGTGGTACACTCAACTTGTAATTCCGACCAAAGAATACAAAGGAGTGACCACAAATGACCTACACCCATCTTACCACGGATGAACT
>NZ_VBSP01000049.1 GCF_005864045.1 Ruoffia tabacinasalis
CGAAGGTATTAATAATAAAATTAAAGTATTGAAACGAACAGCCTACGGCTATCGAAATTACAGTCATTTTAGAGACCGTATTTTACTTATGACGCGATTATATGTCCCTCAGACAAATAAAAAAGATCAAGCAACAACTTATGCTGCTTGATCTTGATTAAAATGAGTCATCAACCCTATTTGACAAAGAGCCGTATTTTGTGATTACGTGTCCTTGAAAAAATCACAGGGACATCTTTCGTGTTTTCGTGTCTTTGAGAAAAACTCAGGGACGTCTTTCGTGTTTTCGTGTCCTTGAGAAAAACTCAGGGACATTATTCGCTTTTTCGTGTCCTTGAGAAAATCTCAGGGACATTATTTGCGATTTCGTGTCCTTGAAAAAATCTCAAAGACACAATCACGTACATTTTTAATCAAATATTAAATCCAGATTAGAAATCGCTTTACTTTTAGTTAAACATCGTGTAATCTTATTTTTAGAAAACACGAAAGGAGGATGTCAGATGAAACTAGCAGTTCAAATAAGTTCAAATTTATTTAATATGACATCACCTTTAATCGTTCATAATATTAGGGTTTGCAACTAGACAATTAGATCAACTATGTCTAAGTATGTAATTCTACAGCTGATATTTTATGAGCCCTTAATTGTGGTGATAAAATATCTTTTTTTGTGCAAATTTTAATAGGAAAGTTGGGAAACTATGCTTCAGTCAATGTGGTATTACATTAAGAAACACCCTGGAAAATATATATTTGGTGGTATGACAGCAGTTCTTACCAGTATATTATATATTTTCCCAAATTATATTATTCAACTCTTTATCGATGATATTGTAACAAATCAATTAACTCAAGCTGTCTTAGTGCGATATTTATTCTTTTTATTTATATTAATGATATTAATTTATGCGGGGGATGTGACTTGGTTTAGAGTTTTATTCGGAGAGTCATATCAATTCCAGAAAGAATTAAGACAAACTGGTTTTAAAAGTTTACTTGGCTTTCGTGCTTCTTTTTATGAAGCTTTTCGTTCCGGCGATTTGATGACACGAATGACGTCAGATATCGATACGATAGGAATGTTACTAGGTTATGGTTTAATGATTGTATTGGGAGACGGAGCGTTATTACTAAGTTTCCTTGCAGTTATGATTTTTACGATTTCTTGGCAAGTCACTTTAGTTAGTTTGATTCCTCTACTGATCTTTGGTGTTATTATCTATTTCCTTAGTAAAGAAGTGGATAAGCGTTATGATGCTATTAGAGATTCTGTAGCTGAATTGAGTAATGAAGTGTTAGAAGTGGTTGATGGCGTTCGTGTGATGCGAGCGTATGGACGGAAATATTTGGAACAAAAGAGATTTCAAGAAAAAACACAGAAAGTTGTCGATAAGGCGAATCATTTGGCGATGGTGAACGGCTTATTTGGTCAAATTGCTAAAGCCTTTGGTGGGTTAAGTATCGCCATCGGACTCATGTATTGTAGTTATTTAGTGAATTTAGGTCAATTATCAGTGGGTAAATTAGTTTCTTTCCAATTATATTTAGCTATGTTAAATGGAACGATTTGGGGAATGACAGAAATAGTTGTTATTTACCAACAAGGTAAAGTTTCATTTGAGAAGCTCAATAATTTAATCAAAGCGAATGATCTCATGGAAGCAGACGGTCATCTGACGCTTGATTCGATTGAAAGCATTGAGTTTCAAGATTATTCCTTTAAATATAAAGAGGATGATAAAGAGACAATTAAAAATCTCAATTTTACGCTTCAACGAGGAGAAACGTTGGGAATTGTCGGTAAGACCGGGAGCGGGAAAACGACGATTATTCGACAATTATTAAGACAGTATCCAATTAGCGGATCTGGAATAATCAAACTCAATGGTCGAGATATTCATGAATATCAACGGGAAAGTTTAGAAGCGATGATTGGCTATGTGCCACAGGAACACATACTTTTTTCTCAAACTGTAAAATATAATATAATGTTTGGAAATAGTGAAGCTAATGAGGAAGACCAATTGTCCCAAGCGATTGAAAATGCGGCCTTTACAAAAGATTTAGAGCGTATGTCAGAAGGGCTTAAAACGTTAATTGGAGAAAAAGGTGTGTCGATATCTGGAGGACAAAAACAAAGGGTATCGATTGCCAGAGCGCTAATTAAAGAACCAGAGTTATTAATATTAGATGATTCACTTTCAGCGGTTGATGCAAAGACTGAAAGAGCCATCATTACAAATGTTCAAAGTATCCGTGGGGATAAGACAAACATTATTGTCACACATAGGCTTTCTGCGGTAAATCAAGCGGACATGATTATAGTTGTAGACGATGGACGCATCGTTGAATACGGCTCACCGAAAGAATTATTAGCGAACGAAGGTTGGTATTACGAACAATTCAACAAACAACAATCAGAAGGGGGCGCTGAGAATGAAGACATTCACTAGACTACTTGGTTACTTACGTTATGAATGGAAACTCTTGTTATCAGGGTTCATTCTGTTGATTTTCTCTACAGGACTTTCAATATATACACCAATTATTGCAAGTAAAATGATTGATTATGTGTCCCTATCCGTTGCGAACGAAGAGACTGTTAATATTACCTTTATTACGGAACAATTTGGCTTTTATCTTATAATTACATTTATCTCAGCGATTCTTGGTTATGTGGGATATTTGCTTTTAGCGAATGGATCGAATCGGCTAAGTAAAGTAATTCGAGATGAAGCTCACGAGCATATGCAAAAGTTACCGGTTAGTTATTTTGATGATATTCCAGCTGGAAAGATATCTGCTCGAATCGTCAATGACACAGAGGTTTTAAGAGAGAACTTTTTTGCAAATTTTACGACTCAAATACTCATTAATACAATGACCATTCTAGGTGTATATATTGGTATGTTTGCTGTCAGCCCGACGATAGCAAGTTGGTTATTACTACTCATACCAATAATCGTCGTTTGGCAAATGGCTTTCTCTAAAAAAATTCAACCAATCAATACTTTATGGAGAGAATCGGTCAGTGAACTGAATAGTAAAATCGCTGAAATTGTTCAAGGTGTGTCGATTGTTCAAGTGTTCAATCAACAAGAGCATATGGCTGAAGAGTTTGAGCAAGTCAATCAAACTTGGCTAAATACTAGAAAAGAATCCTTAAAGTACGAAGCGTTTTTTGCTTGGAATTTGTCCGGACTCTTTAAGAGTATTGTTACTTTACTTGTGATGTTGTATATAGGAACTCAGTTTACAAGCGGTATCTTATCTATATCAATTGGAACCTTATATATCGTCATCAATTATGTAGAACGTTTATTTGACCCCATTACAATGATTGTTCGTTTAATTACGATATTGCAACAAGCGTTATCAGCTGGAATGCGCGTGTTCGAGTTAATGGATACCCCCGTTGAGAAAGATTCTGACAAGTCATTAATAGTTACTCAAGGAAATGTTGAATTTAATGATGTGACCTTTGCTTATAAAGAAGGCAATAATGTTTTACATCAGTTAAATTTTAATGTAAACGCGGGTGAGACCATTGGCTTAGTCGGTCATACAGGTTCAGGTAAAAGCTCAATCATTAATTTACTATTTCGCTTTTATGATCCGCAAGCAGGCCAAGTAATTATTGACGGGCAAAACATTGAAGAATATAACCGAGAAAGCATTCGAGAAAAAATGGGGATTGTCTTGCAAGAACCATATTTATTTTCTGGTACGATTGCGACAAATATTAGTATGAACAATCCCGAAATTACCGATGATATGGTACTTGAGGCGCTCATTAAAGTTGGAGCACAACCATTAATTAATAAATTAGAAAAAGGAATCCATGCTGAAGTTGTGGAAAAAGGGCAAGCTTTTTCTTCAGGAGAGCGGCAATTAATATCTTTTGCTCGTACCTTAGCCAACAATCCGAAGATTTTGATTCTTGATGAAGCAACCTCTCATATTGATACGGAGACCGAGGAAGTCATTCAACATGCGATGAAAGTTGTAAAAGAAGGACGCACTACCTTTATTGTGGCACACCGTCTTTCAACCATTAAAGATGCAGATCAAATCATCGTCATGGACAATGGACATATTCAAGAAAGAGGCACTCACAGAGAGCTACTTGATCTGGGAGGCACTTATACGCAAATGTATCAAATGCAAGGAAGTATGGCATAAAAATAGCGCAGGACGAGGGAATCAACTCCCAAGTCCTGCGCTTTTAATTGTTCATTATAGATTAATTAATCATTCGCTGCTTCATCAGCAACATCTTTAAAGTGTTCAACTTGATTATATGCAAGCATCTCGAAATGTCCGTTTTGGTATTTAACAATAGATACGGATGCATTTTGTAATGCATCAGTTTCATCGAAATCAGCAACTAATCCATGTAATAGATTGCGAATTGTCATCCCATGACACACAACTAAAATATTTTGGTCCGTTCCAGCGTGACGGTTTAGTAATTTTAGTAAACCAGATTCTACACGATTCCAAAATTCAGTATAGTTTTCTGCAAAGTGATATGGATCCGCTTCTTTGAACATATTCATAATATCTTGAATTTGATTCTCAGTTCCTTCAGGCAACCCATGTTTGATGTTTACCCTTTGTTCAACTTCTGGCCAAACTTCAGCAGCAGAAAGACCTTCAAAAGATCCAAAGTGAACTTCACGAAATTCTGGCATTTGTTCGATTTCTAAGTGCTCATTATTATGATTTTCTTCTAAAATAATTGAAGCTGTATCAATTGTTCGTTTTAAATCACTCGTATATACAGCATCAAATTCAATATCGGCTAGACCTCTACCACTGCGATGAACATTTTTAATTCCTTCTTCGGTTAATAATGCATTCGACCATCCTTGCATTCGACCATAGAAATTGAAATATGTTTCACCGTGGCGTACAAAATAAAATGTTACTCCTTTACTCATGCCTTACCTCCTAATTGTTCTGAATCCATTATACTATAGAAAACACGTGTGTCTAAGAAATTAAAGGAAAATATAAAAAGTCTAGATTATTACAGATTCTTAAAGTGCAAAATGATATAATATGTGATAATCTTATGTAGTTATAAAAATGAATTGAGAGGTCTGATAGAGATGGATCAACCTTCGGTATTTAATAAGCTAATGAAGACGTTCCAAATTAATAATCAACAGTTGGCATTTGGTAGTTATGCTGCCGAATTATCTTTCTATGTTATTTGGGCGCTAGTGCCGTTAATGCTTGCATTATCAAATATTATTGCTATACTTCCTTTTTCAGAAGCGCAAATAATTGACACAATCCAATTAGCCTTACCAGATGAAGTCGAAGTAGCGATTATTCCCTTATTGGAGACTTACTTAACAGGTACAAGTTCAGGTTTGTTCTCGCTAAGTTTAATCATTTCATTATGGCCAGCTTCGAATGTGTTTAATACAATGCAACGTGTGTTAAATACAATATATAAAACCGTACCTAGAAAAAACTTTTTTATCGCACGATTATTTGCTTACGTATTTACTTTGCTGATTGTTATTGCGTTAGTTACATTTACATTCGCACTTGTATTCGGCGAGACAATTATTGATTATATTCAAGAAGTCTTTGGTATTCAATTTTTCTTATTAGATTTTTTCGTGAATCAAGGGTGGATATTAGGTTTATTAGGTGTTTTTATTCTATTAATTGGTATTTACCAATTTATGCCAAATGTTAAATGGCCAATCAAATATGCAATACCTGGAACGGTTTTCGCCTTACTTGGCTTTACATTAGTATCTCAGTTATTCAATGTTTATATGAGATTTGCTGGTGGAAACGTTGGTGGGGGAACGATTGGTGTATTCATGGTTGCGATCATTTGGTTATATTTAAATGCGATGGTTATTTCCATAGGAGCTTACATCAATGTCTTTTATCATGATTTTAAAGAGAAAAGTTATTGGCAATTGGTTGAAGAAACTAGTAAGTATCAATCATTTGTCTCATATAGTGATAACTTTAAACAAACTAATTCAAATCAGTTTGAATTGACCAATAAGATATATAAGAATTTTACAAACAAGCAATAAAGAAAGGTGAAATGAATGACATCTATTAGACAAATACGTCGAGATAATGAGAACCGCATCGATTACGGCATTATCTTAAATGTTATGGTCCTAGCAATCATCGGATTGTTAAGTGTATACTCAACAACAACACTCATTGAAGGGGGAGACCTCGTTCCAACTTTATTCCACGCCTTATGGTATGGGGTAGGTACGATTGCTGTTATTGCGGCGATGCAATTAGATAGTGAACAATATTGGAAGCTTTCCACTTATTTATACGGATTCGGTTTACTACTATTAGTATTAGTACTGTTCTTCTATGATAGAGAATTAGATGTTACAGGGGCAAGAAGTTGGTTAAGAATCGGTTCGCTATCGGTTCAACCTTCAGAGCTTTTCAAACCTGCTTATATAGTATTTATGGCACGTGTTGTCACTGAGCATAATAATAAATACCCTAACCGTACGATAAAGACAGACTTTATGCAATTAGGAAAAATATTGATGTTCGCTGCACCACCGATGATTTTAATTCAGTTACAAAACGACTTAGGAACAAACTTAGTTATCATGTCGATTACTGCTGGAATTATTCTCATGTCAGGAATCAGTTGGAAAATTCTTGCGCCAATTGCGACAACCGTTATTGTTGTTGCGGGAGGAATTATAATTGTCGTTGCGAATTACCCAGAATTTCTAATAGATAATAATCTTGTTCAAGAATATCAAATTAACCGTATCTTAGACTGGTTACAACCCTTTGAAAACACACAAGGGAGTGGGTATCAGTTAGCTCAAAGTATTAAAGCTGTTGGATCGGGTCAATTGAGTGGTAAAGGCTTTGGGGTTTCACAAGTTACCGTACCGGTTCGTGAATCTGACTTTATCTTTACGACTATCGCTGAAAACTTCGGATTCTTAGGAAGCTCAGTTTTACTCTTTGTTTATTTCATTTTAATTTATCAAATCGTACAAATCTGCTTTAAAACACGTAATGAGTTTTATTCATATATTGCCGCAGGTGTTATTTCAATGATTTTATTCCACGTTCTAGAGAATATCGGAATGGCGATTGGTTTATTACCAATCACGGGGGTTCCACTGCCATTTGTTTCTCAAGGTGGTTCGGCTTTACTAGGAAACATGATTGGGATTGGTTTAGTTCTATCAATGAAATATCATCACCGAAGCTATATGTTTGGTATGGAAGATGATTTTAGTTATTAAATTTAGAAGGGTGATTAATATTGGAATTATTAAATAAGAATTTATGGATGACTGAAGAAGATAATATTGTAACGATTGGTTTAACGCCTGAATTACAAGATGAAGCAGGAGATATTTCATATGCAAATATCGCTTCATTAGGAAACATTGATGTTGATGATACAATTATTAATGTTGAAGCTTCTAAAGCTGCGATTGAAATACCATCACCTATTCAAGGAAAAGTTATTGAACGTAATGAGAAAGCAGAAGATACACCATCTTTACTTAATTCTTCAGATACGGCAAATAACTGGGTAGTAAAAATTCAAAAGTAAAAGATTATGATAATAAAACGGATATTACCTTGATGTATTAATCTTTGGTGATGTTCGTTTTATTTTATATGAAGGAGGGAAAAGATGGAGTTCCAACAAGTCATGCAACAAATCAATAAGAAACAAATTGATCCAATCTATACGGTTGTCGGATCTGAGAATTACCTCAAAAACCAGTTTATGGAAGGCTTATTTCAACAATTAGGTGGGATCGATGTTTTAGATATCTCACGAATTGACTTACAAGAAGTGACTATGAATGACGTTTTGGATGAAGCAGAGATGTTTTCTTTTTTCTCTGACTACCGTGTGCTCATCGTGTCGAATGCGACCTTTTTAAATTCGCAAAGTAAGAATAAATTAACTGATTCAGAACAAAAAAGATTACTAGGTTATTTAGATAATCCGAACCAAGCAAGTATTTTAATCTTTAATGTTGAAAATCCATCCTTAGACAAGCGAAAGAAACTCACTAAGAGTTTTAATAAACAAACAAAAATGGTTGATATATCAGAGTTAGATGAAGGTCAAGTAGCGCGTTATGTCCAGTCATATATTAATAATTTAGATATTTCGTTTACACGTGAAGCTGTTGAGGAATTGTTAATTAGGGTAAACTATCAACTAACTAATGCAATGACCGAAGTGAATAAACTGGAAATATTTGGACAAACTGATGGTAGAATTACACTCGATTCTGTTCGATCACTCGTTCCACGTACACTTGAATCGGATGTATTCCAATTAACAAATGCCGTTGCGAATAAAAATATTACTCAAGCGATTCAAATTTACCAAGATTTATTATTAATGCGTCATGAACCGATTGCTTTACATGCATTAATGGTTTCTCAATTTAGAGTGATTGTTCAATCAATGATACTAGGCCGACAAGGTATGAACCAAGCAGATATTGCTAAGCAGTTAGGCATTCATCCCTATCGAGTGAAGCTTGCTTTAACATCAGGAAGATCCTTGCAATTACCAGAATTACTTAACTTTTATGTTGAGATGGCAGAAGTGGATTTCGGAATGAAGACAGGTGTGGGGGATAAAGAGACTCACTTTTATATATTATTGTCGAAATTAACTTCTTTATAAAAAAAAACGAAAATGAACTGTAAAAAGTTCATTTTCGTTTTTTTGTAATTAAGATAAAGTACCTTAATTATTTATTCATTAAGTTTGCTAATGTAGATTTGTTACGTGCTGCTTTGTTTGCGTGGATTAATCCTTTACCTGCAGTACGGTCAATTTGTTTAGAAGCTTTAGCGAATAATTCATTTACGTCACCTTCACCAGTTTCTACTGCATTACGAAAATCTTTGATTAATGAACGCATTTTCGAAACTTGTGCAGTATTACGTTGTTCTTTTACACTTGATTGACGAGCACGTTTAATAGCTGATTTAGAGTTTGCCATTGGTGTCACCTCTTTCTTACTGATTTCATTTGTCTAGTATATAAGCATTTGCTAACTTAGTCAACAAAAATTATTATACAATAAAATAGAAGAGTGATGCAATCTTTTTTTGTTTGTTTTAAACTGAAATTATACTAGAAAAATAACATAATCATTTATATAAACATATTGAAACAAAGAAGTAGAATTTTATAGCATTATAGAGTATTATGGTTTAAGCGAATAAATGTTCGGTTAATGAGGAGGCAGAAAATGGATAAATTTAATTTAATATCTCAGTATGAGCCAAATGGTGATCAACCTCAAGCAATTAAAGAGTTAGTTAAAGGATTAAATGACGGTGAAAAAGAACAGGTTCTATTAGGTGCAACAGGAACAGGTAAGACGTTTACGATTGCCAATGTAATTAAAGAAGTAAATAAACCTACTTTAGTTTTAGCACATAATAAAACTTTAGCAGGGCAACTGTATAGTGAATTATTAGAGTTTTTCCCAGAGAATTCAATAGAATACTTTGTGTCTTACTATGATTACTATCAACCTGAGGCTTATGTTCCATCATCGGATTCATATATTGAAAAAGAAGCCATGGTCAACGATGAAATTGATAAATTACGACATTCCGCTTCATCCGCATTATTGGAGCGACGAGATGTTATTGTTGTCGCATCAGTTTCTTGTATTTACGGGTTAGTGGATCCAGAGATGTATCGTAATCAAGTTCTATCAATTAGAAAAGGGCAAGAAGTATCGCGTGAAGAAGTATTGCGTCAGCTAATTGATATGCAGTTTGTTAGAAATGACATTGACTTTCAGCGGGGAACTTTTAGAGTTCGTGGAGATGTTGTTGAAGTGTTCTTAGCTTCGCGTGATAGTGAAGTGATTCGTATTGAATTTTTCGGTGACGAAATTGATAGAATTCGCGAAGTAGATGTAATGACCGGTGAGATTAAAAATGACGTTGATCATTTCCCTATCTATCCTGCAACTCACTTCGTGGCTGATCAAGATCAAACGTTACAAGCCGTTAATACCATTAAAGCGGAGTTAGAAGAAAGATTAGAAGAATTGCGTTCTGAGAATAAACTCTTAGAAGCACAACGTTTAGAGCAACGGACGACCTATGATTTAGAAATGCTCCTTGAGATGGGGTACTGTAATGGGATTGAGAACTATTCAAGACATATGGATGGGCGTGCGCCTGGAGAGCAACCTTATACATTAATTGACTTCTTCCCAGATGATTTCTTAATTGTAGTGGACGAGTCTCATATGACTATGCCACAAATTCGAGGGATGTATAATGGGGACCGAGCTCGGAAACAACAATTGATTGATTATGGCTTTAGATTACCTAGTGCTTTAGACAATAGACCGCTAAGATTAGAAGAGTTTGAAAAGCATGTGAACCAAATCATCTATATTTCAGCTACACCAGGACCATATGAATTAGAACATACTGATGACGAATATGTTGAACAAATTATTCGTCCAACTGGTTTATTAGACCCAGTGGTTGAAGTCCGACCAATTAAAGGTCAGATTGATGATTTAATTCAAGAAATTACGAAACGAACTGAACGCGATGAGCGTGTGTTTATTACGACCTTGACGAAGAAAATGTCTGAAGACTTAACGGACTACCTTAAAGAAGTCGATATTAAAGTCAAATACTTACATAGTGATATTAAAACGTTAGAAAGAACGGAGATTATCCGTGATCTAAGGTTAGGTATCTTTGATGTCCTTATCGGTATTAACTTACTAAGAGAGGGGATTGACGTACCAGAAGTGTCGCTTGTTGCTATCTTAGATGCGGATAAGGAAGGGTTCTTACGAGGTGAGCGTGCATTAATTCAAACGATTGGACGTGCGGCTCGTAACGAGAATGGTCAAGTAATTATGTATGCAGATAAAATGACGGACTCAATGACAAAAGCCATTGAAGAAACAGAACGTCGTCGTGAGATTCAAATCGCTTATAATAAAGAACATGGCATTACGCCCAAAACGATTAAGAAAGAAGTTCGTGACCTTATTCGAATTACGCATGAAGTTGAAGGTGAGGAACAAGAAGAGAATATCCTAGCCCAATTCAAACAGCTCTCTCGTCTGCAACGTGAAGAAGAGCTTGAACGACTTGAGATGGAGATGCGTCAATACGCTAAGGATCTCAACTTTGAAGCGGCAGCAGATTTAAGAGATATTGTTATGGAGCTTAAAGCAACTTTCTTTAAACGAAAATAATTTATTTTAGAACAAAACTCTTTTGACTACATTATAGTCTGAAGCGTTTCGTTCTTTTGTTTTGCTTCGAACCTTTTTAAGGGCAATTTACTTATTAGATAAAATTTGAATTAATTAAGATAAAAGTAGATTTAGCCTTTTATAATAATAATGCTTCCTATATAATAATTTATTGAGGTCATTCTTAATGAGGAGGTAATATAATGCGACAAAAGAAGAGAGTGCAAAGTTTTGATGGCTTAAAAGGTTTAGCGATTATGGCTGTCGTTGCTTATCATTTATTCCCTTCCATAATACCAGGTGGATTTTTCATGGTGAATACATTTCTTGTTATTGGAGGGTTCTTTTTTGCAAGAAATATTGAGAAAGTTCAGCCGGTTAAAGCATCAATTCAATGGAAAACGATCGGAAAGTATCTACTACATACGATAGAGAGGCTCTTTATACCACTCTTGTGGCTCCTAATATTTATCGTTGTCGGCTTATATATATTATATCCAACTGAATTAAGACATATTCAGAGTGATATATTTTCTGGGTTGTTTTTTGTAAATAATATTTATCAAATAGTGACGGATCAATCTTATTTTGTACAAATGTCAGATGCATCACCGTTTACTCACTTGTGGTATAATGCGATTCACTTACAATCAGTTCTAATCGCAACCGGTATCATCTTACTATTACAAAGATTAAAACTGTCAATTCCATCTAAAGGAATTATTTGGCTTTTTATTGT
The DNA here is from genome assembly GCF_005864045.1 of Ruoffia tabacinasalis. GTDB lineage: Bacteria > Bacillota > Bacilli > Lactobacillales > Aerococcaceae > Ruoffia > Ruoffia tabacinasalis. The sequence continues at coordinate 12,010 of NZ_VBSP01000049.1, forward strand.
ATTACTAAGCCATGTCGCTATCTTATTCTTATATACACCAGGCGAAGATCCAACGCGTGTGTATTATGGCATTGAAACCCGCTTTGCATCATTTGCGATTGGTGTCGCAGCAGCTTACATTACACCAACAATTCTAAATTTATTCTATAATTCAAGAATTAAATTGTTCGTATATAATTTAATTGCCATACTATCTGCAGGTGGGATGATTTGGATTGTTTTCACACAATCAGATCAAAACGAAGCTACGTATCTACTGTGGATGTCAGTATTTAATGTGTTGAGTATGTTACTCGTATTTTCAATTACTGTAGGAGCACCGACGGTAACAAGTTGGCTAAGCTTAAAGCCATTACATCTTATTGGTAAAAGATCATACTCTTATTATCTTTGGTATTACCCAATTATTGTCTTTTACTTAGCATTTTACCGTGAACTAGGAGAGAATATCACTGTTGTCAATGTTCTATCAATTATTACATTAGCAATTGTTGGGGAGATTTTTTACCGTATTATTGAAAGCGGGGGCGTGAGAATTTGGTTTGGTTCTTCATTCAACTTTAAAGAAGATGCGGAAGATATCGGTCATATGATTGATCAGAGAAAATTCCTCCAGCCTAAGTTATTTATCTTTATTGCTTATGTTGCTTTGATGGTTTTATTTGTTCGAGGTCTAATCTATTCAGCTGATAATAAACGTGTGTCTTTATTTGAATTAGAGTATCAAGCCTTTCAAACGAAACCAAACTTGCTGAATACGGCGTATCCATTAAGTGAACCGATTATCCAAGTTGAAGAAGATTTAGACCAAGTGGATGATACATTTGAGACCGTCTTCGTTAACGAGCTAGAAGTTGAAGATCCTGTAGAAACATTACAAAATATTTATTTTGAACAAGAAACTTTATCAGCGGAACTTCAAGAACTTATTGCTGAGAACCAAGAAGTGTTTGATGAATTTGAAGATTTAAATCCAATTGTATTCGATGAGTTAACGCCACAAGAATTATTATTTGCCACAGAAGTGCCGGTAACATTCTTTGGAGACTCTATCGCTTTACACTTTACACCGAAAGTAGATGAAATTTTCTGGAATGGAAACATCTATGGTCAAGGAAGCTTGCAATTATGGGATGCGAATGACATCCTACGTGACATGGTTCGTGACGGAGAAGTTCAAGAGAATTTAGTCGTTGTCCTTGGAACCAATGCAGGATTGGATCAAGAAGGAATGGATGAATTGATGTCCATTGCGGGAGAAGAGCGTAATGTCTTCTTTGTAAATACAAACTCAAGAGTGATGCACATTCAAAATGTAAATGACACAATTAAAGACACAGCTGAGAAATATCCAAATGCCTACGAAGTTGACTGGTATAGCTATCAACAAGGGAATCCAGATTGGTATACAGAAGATGAAGTCCATCATAAACCAGAAGGAATGGAACACTTTGCTGTGATTGTCACTCAAACGATGTTTGAATATTTACCAGAGGAAACAATTGAAGAAATTGAATAAAAATTCTTGCATTTACATGACATATAGTGTAAATTATATCAAGTGGTAATCTAGCACTGTAAAAGTGCTTGGAATACTATATAGCACCTATGCTCAGTTCAGCGAATCACCAACGCTTTTCTTGGCATCAGGGATAAAAAAAGAAAGAGGTGAAATGAGATGGCTTTAACAAAAGAACGTAAAACAGAAATCATGACAGAATTTGCTACTCACGAAGGGGACACTGGTTCTCCAGAAGTACAAATCGCTGTGTTAACTGCAGATATTAACTCATTAAACGAGCATATCCGCGAACATAAAAAAGATTTCCATTCATACCGTGGACTAATGAAAAAAATTGGTCACCGTCGTAACTTATTAGCGTACCTACGTAACAAAGACGTAGCTCGTTACCGCGAATTAATCCAACGTTTAGGATTACGTCGTTAATATGATACTAACTTCCGTTTCAGTAATGAAATGGAAGTTTTTTTTGTAGATATTCATAATATATTGCCCTTTATGAGCGCAATTATATAGAGAATATGCTAAACTAATTAGTGTGTGTTTTGGTAATTATCAATATTGGTAGATCTACTATACAAGTATGAGTTTGTGACGAGACGCGTCATGAGTTGATATTTGTTTAGTAGTTCTCCAAAACACACAATTTATCAATCAAAGGAGAGATACCATGTTCGAAAAACATGTTTTTGAAACAACTATTGGTGGACGCCCATTGTCAGTTGAAATTGGCGAATTTGCTCGACAAGCGAATGGAGCAGTCCTAGTAAGATACGGAGATACCGTTGTATTATCTACAACCGTAGCTTCAAGTAGACCTGTAGACGGAAACTTCTTCCCGTTAACAGTGAACTACGAAGAGAAAAAATACTCAGTAGGTAAAATCCCAGGTGGATTTATTAAACGTGAAGGTCGCCCGTCAGAGAATGCGACATTAACTGCACGTCTCATTGACCGCCCAATTCGTCCAATGTTCCCAGATGGGGTACGTAACGAAATTCAAATCGTTAATACAGTATTATCTGTAGATCAAGATTGCTCACCAGAAATGTCAGCAATGCTAGGTTCGTCATTAGCCCTAGGTGTATCAGATATTCCGTTTAATGGACCGATTGCAGGTGTTAACGTTGGTCGTGTTGAGGGAGAGTTAGTACTTAACCCAACGACAGAACAAAGCGCTCAGTCAGATATTCACTTAACAGTTGCAGGTACTAGCCAAGCAATTAACATGGTTGAGTCAAGTGCGGAAGAAGTGCCAGAAGATGAGATGCTTGAAGCATTATTATTTGGTCACCGTGCAATTAAAGAAATTAACGAATTCCAAGCGAATATTATTGAACAAATCGGTAAAGAGAAATTCGAATTAACGATTGTACAAAATGATGAAGAAATCATGGAAGAAATTTCTGGACGTTACCGCGAAGCTATGATTGAAGCGATTAAAACTGAAGAGAAAAAAGCGCGTGAAGATGCGATTGCTTTAGTTATGCAAGGTGCTGTCGCTTATTATGAAGAATTACACGCGGAAAACCCAGAAAAAGGTGAAGTTTTATCAGCTGTTAACGCTGCATTACAAGCCTTAGAAAAAGAAGTCGTGCGTCATTTAATTACAGCGGATCGCATCCGTCCTGATGGCCGTAAAGTAGACCAAATTCGTCCTTTAGCTTCTCGCGTAGGTTTATTACCACGTACTCACGGATCTGGTTTATTCACTCGTGGACAAACTCAAGCATTAACAATTGCGACATTAGCACCTTTAGGAGAGCATCAAATTATTGATGGCTTAGGTGTTGAAGAGTCTAAACGCTTTATTCACCATTATAACTTCCCACCATATTCTGTTGGTGAAACTGGACGTATGGGTAGCGCGGGACGTCGTGAAGTTGGACATGGTGCCTTAGGTGAACGTGCACTTGCACAAATTATTCCAGATGAAGATGTATTCCCATATACAATTCGTTTAGTATCAGAAGTATTAGAATCTAACGGTTCATCTTCACAAGCAAGTATCTGTGCGGGAACGTTAGCATTAATGGATGCAGGTGTTCCAATTAAAGCACCAGTAGCGGGTATCGCAATGGGATTAGTTATGGATGGCGACAACTATACAATCCTTACTGATATCCAAGGTCTAGAAGATGCTTTAGGAGACATGGACTTTAAAGTAGCGGGAACTGAAAAAGGGATCACTGCTTTACAAATGGATATTAAAATCGAAGGAATTACGGAGCAAATTTTAGACGAAGCGTTAGTACAAGCACGTCAAGCTCGACTAGCAATTCTAGAAGAATTAACTTCGACAATTTCAGAACCAAGAACTGAGTTAAGTCCATATGCACCTAAGATTGAAATGATTCAAATTAAACCAGACAAGATTAAAGTTGTTATCGGTCGTGGTGGAGATACAATCAACAAGATTATTGATGAAACAGGCGTTAAAATTGATATTGATGACGAAGGTAATGTAAGTATTGCCTCGACGGATCAAGCAATGATTAACCGTGCTAAAGAAATTATCGAACAATTAACACATGAAGTTAAAGCGGGCGAAATTTATGAAGGTACAGTTAAGCGTATTGAGAAATTCGGAGCGTTTGTTGAGATTTTACCTGGTAAAGATGGATTAGTTCACATTTCTGAATTAGAACATCACCGTGTAGGGAAAGTTGAAGATGTTATAGCATTGAATGATAAAGTTAAAGTTCGCGTTCAAGAAATTGACGATAAAGGACGTATTAACCTATCTCGTAAAGCTTTAATCGACAAAGAATAATACATACTATTAAGAGACAAGTTTCACGAAAGTGAACTTGTCTTTTTTGTTTTTCGGTTCTTGAATTTTTGGCTCTTTGTCAAATAGGGTTGATGACTCATTTTAATCAAGATCAAGCAGCATAAGTTGTTGCTTGATCTTTTTTATTTGTCTGAGGGACATATAATCGCGTCATAAGTAAAATACGGTCTCTAAAATGACTGTAATTTCGATAGCCGTAGGCTGTTCGTTTCAATACTTTAATTTTATTATTAATACCTTCG
>NZ_VBSP01000050.1 GCF_005864045.1 Ruoffia tabacinasalis
TGTGTCATCGATTGCACACAAACGGAACACGATTCCACGGAAATCCTTGCACTACCAAACACCGTTGGAAGTATTTTTGAGTTACTTAGATGAAGCTGTTTTGTCTAGCTTAATTTGACAAATCAAAATATAAGAAAAGGAGAGGTTTAAATGGAATTCTATAATGTAAATGACGGAAATAATTTTCCTAAGATTGCTTTAGGAACAGTTGGCCTCAAAGGAGCAAAAGGCGTTCAGTCGATTAAGACAGCACTCAGAAATGGTTATGAGTTAATCGACACATCGACGAATTACAATAATGAAGGGGCTGTTGGGAAAGCCATTCGTGAATTAAATATTCCTAGAGAGCACATTCAAGTCTCATCTAAACTACCAGGAGCTAATCATGAATATGATAAAGCGATTGATGCGATACAAGAATCATTGTATCGGATAGGCATTGATTATTTTGATAAATATTTAATACATTGGCCACTACCAAAACGTGATAATTATGTTGAAGCTTGGCAGGCATTAGTTGATGCTCAGAAATTTGGTTTAATTAAGACCATAGGTGTGTCTAACTTCTTACCAGAACACTTAGACCGTATTATTGAAGCCACTGGTGTGACATCAGTAACGAACCAAATTGAACGCCATCCCTATTTCAATAATTTAGATTTACATCAAGCGAATAAAGATCGAGGGATACTTACGGAAGCATGGAGTCCACTTGGACGTGAGTTAAATGACTTATTAGAGAATAAAGTATTAGCTGAGATTGCTAGAGAACACGACAAATCAATCGCACAAGTAATTATTCGCTGGAATATTCAAACAGGTATCTTAGTCAATGTAAAATCAGGGCAACTGGAACATCAGATTGAGAATATTGATGTTTTTGACTTTGAATTAACCCAAGAAGAGATGGAATTAATTAATCAATTAGACAAAGGAAAAGAAGGTTTAGTTGAAGGGCAAGATCCTAGAGAATACGAAGAGTTTGACTAAGAAAAATAAAAAAATAAGAAGGCGAAAAAGATGAAGCTTTTACAAGGTCTGCATGCAGTTTTGGCTTTAATCATTGAAATTGTTGCTTTAATTAGTTTCGGCTATTTTGGCGCAAGCTTCTTCTCACAAAGGTGGTTACGAATACTTGGAACCACCGTATCTGTGGGTTTCATCATTATTATTTGGGGAGCCTTTTTCGCACCGAAAGCAACGTACCCACTGCCAATTGCTTGGATGATCATCGGTAAATTCCTTATCTTAATGTAGCCAAGTTATATGTGGTTTCAAAAGGGGAATACTGTGTATGCCGACAGTTGGTTTGTACTCATTCTTTTTCACCAGTTTTTTCTTTATAACTTTCAAAAAAATCAATCGTATAAGTATTTAAACTGAGTGAAAAACTCAGCCTTTTTTTATAGATATTATTGGCGAATGATGAAAGTATTGCTATACTTATTTGTAAACGCTTAAATAAAAAGGAGACACATATGAAATTACAATTCAAAGCTGCTCTAGCACTCAGTTTACTTAGTTTAATGTATCAACCAGTCACAGTTAGTAACACTCAATATGTCATGGCAGAGGCCGTCGAAACGAGTGTCGAATCGGATGTCGTCACAGCCAATGTGAGCCAGCCTTTTCATTATAACCAACATGCCATACTCGAATTGGATGTCGAAGAGGGAGTACAAATTGAACAAATTGTTGCGGATGTCTCACAATTAGGAGGCTCTAGCCAATTAAACATCTCACCTGAATTATTAAAAGTGACCTTATCAGTCACACATGATGTGGAACCGGGTGACTATTCGATTCCGATTACTTGGTGGGATTCAGAAGAACAAGAATATCAAACTGAAACAACCGTGACGATTCTTCCGAGAGAGAAAGAAGAAGGAGAACTGGATTGGGATGAAGAAATTATTTACTTTATGCTGACAGATCGCTTTAAAGATGGCGATGAGTCCAATAATAATCCATGGAATTTAGCATACGAAGAAGCAGATAATCAACGAGGTGTTTATCAGGGTGGGGATTTTAAAGGGATTACTGAACAGATTGATTATTTAGATGAGTTAGGTATTACGACGATTTGGATATCACCGATTGTATCGAATATCGCTTATGATGTATCTTCAGGGACGAATGATGGGGCATTTTATGGCTACCATGGTTATTGGGCACAAAACTATGAAGAATTGAATCCGCATTTTGGTACGTTGGAAGAGTTTCATGAATTAATTGATACAGCAGCTGAAAAAGATATAAAAATTATGGTCGATGTTGTCTTAAATCATGCAGGTTATGGCATGCACAGTAAAGATAGTGATGTCGATAATGCGCCCGAAGGCTACCCAACAGAGGAAGATCGAGAAGTGTTTGAGGGGATGTTGCGTGATTCCCCAGGTATGGATTCACTGACTCAAGAATTATCTGGTTTGCCTGACTTTACGACAAAAGAACAAGACGTCTATGAACAACTAGTTGATTGGCAGACAGCTTGGCTAGATTTATCAACCACACCTGCTGGTAACTCGATTTCTAGCTTTAGAGTAGACACAGTGATTCATGTTGATAATAAGGCTTGGCAACACTTTAGAAATGAACTCACAGCAATTGATTCAGACTTCCAATTAATCGGTGAAGTATGGGGAGCAAGTGCCACAAGTCCGAAAGGGTATTTGAATTCCGGAATGATGGATAGTGTCTTAGATTTCGAATTTAAAAACTACGCTAGAGATTTCATTAATGGTGACTTTAGAGGTGTAAACTCTCGTCTAGAACGCCGAAATGGTGCAATGACAAGTGCGAGTCCGACTGGGCAATTTCTAAGTAGTCATGATGAGACCGGTTTTTTATATATGATAAACGGCAATGAAGATAAATATAAAGTGGCAGTCACATTACAAATGACTGCTAAAGGGCAACCAGTCATTTACTACGGGGAAGAATTAGGTCAGACGGGAGCCAATAATTGGCCGGTGTATGACAATCGGTATGATTTAGCATGGGACCAAACGGAAGACAATGATATCTTAACGCACTATAAGAAATTACTTCAATTCCGTCGTGCAAATTCTGAATTGTTAGCTCGTGGTTCTAGAGAAGTTTATGGTCAGTCATTAGAAGATCAATGGACAATCGTGACTAGAGAGCTTGAAGGGGAACAAGTTTATATTATCTTTAACTTATCTGAAGATTCACACACAATAAACTTACCCGTATCATCAGAAGATGCAGCAATAACTGATTATTATAGTGACCTCACCTATACTGCGGAGGCAATTGAATCGGGAGAAGCAAGCATTGAATTGATGATTCCATCAATTTCAGAAGGCGGCACAATGTTGTTAGTAGTAGAAGACGGCGAACTGACTCCAATGACTGAGGAGTGATATTCAGTGACTGTGATGCAAATTTCTTTATACTGAAATAAGTCACACTGTACAAATTATGAAAGGAGTTTGATATGTTTAATTTATTAAAGAGGGTATCTCAATTATGTAAATATTTATTAGTTGTAATCCTCGCTGTATCAACGATGACACCGAGATTAGTCTCGGCATCTGAACAAGTGGAAGGAGATTTTGAAGGAAACTTAGCCCAACAAATTCAAGACTTTTCCCAGGAACTTAGACCCTTAGTATCAGAGGAAGTGGAAGAGAATGCGCTTTACTCACCCTTATCGTATTACTTAGCCTTACTCACCTTAGAACCAGGTTTAACCGGATCAGAAAAAGAACGACTCAGTGAAGTTCTAATTCCAGAGGGGATGGACCGAGATGAGTATGTTGCCTCGATGGCAAGTTTTATAAAGGAAGCGACCGAAGGTGATGAACCAATCTTTGATACGAAAACGTATCTTTTAGGTCGGGAAGATTTAAAATGGAATTCGACTTATTTGGAAGATACAAAAGATTTAGCGACTGAAGCGAGTCGAGTTGATTTTCAAGATTCATCAACCTACGAGTCATTGAATGAAGATATTGCTGAATTAACGGAAGGTCTGATTGATCCGTATTATAGTGAAGCACGTATCGCTGAGATGACATCCAATGATTATTTACAAATAGTCATGATGAATTTACTGTATTTCAAGAGCAATTGGTTAAATGTGTTTAACGAAGAATTAAATACAGACGAAACTTTTTACGGTCGCGATGATGAAACAGTTGTTCCAATGATGCATTTGGAAGAAAGTATTCCTTACTTAGAAGGAGACGGCTTCCAAGCTATCTTACTTCCGTATCGTAACCAAGCTAACTTATTAATCGTCATTCCTGATGAAGCGGCAGATGATGAAAGCATGTGGGAAGCGTATCAATCGGTATTAGAACAAGAGGAAGAAATTAATAACAAGACAATCGCTTTAACTTTACCGAAATTTGAAAGCAGTGGTTCCTTTGATTTAACGAACTCGTTAGATGCTTTCGACTTAAGTAATTTTAAAGAAGACTTGGGTGAGACCGACTTTTTCACTACTCAAGAAGAAACTGCTTTGAGTCAAATTCTTCAACGCATTGAACTTGTTCTGGATGAAGAAGGAACAAGTGCAGCGGCAGTCACAGAAATAAATATTGAAACAACGATGGCGCCGGTTGAAGAAGAACCGATTGAATTAAAAGTGGACCGCCCCTTTGCTTACGGGATCATCTATAAAGATATTCCTTTATTTGAAGGATTGATCCATAATATTTCTGAATAAATATACTTAATAAATAAATGAATTAGTCATGCAATTTTCAATGTTTTTTTCTGAGTAGACTGCTATAATAATCTTGTTGTCTATAGAAAGGAAATAACAGATGAAAATGAAAAACAAACTAAATATAATTTTGTGGATGATGTGTGCATTATTAATGACACAAATCACTTTACCTGTAATTCAAGCTGAAGAGGCTTCGAGTTCAGACTTATCTGAATCAGAAGCTACAGAAGAAAAAGATGAATCTGAAGAGAGCGACATTTATGATTATGAAGCGATGGAAAATTTAGATATGGAGCCGCTTGCGTATTCTGAATATGAATCTTTAGAGGATATTGTGTATGAATTATTAGCCAAATATGGTTTAGATGCGTCACAAATTGGTTTAGCTTATACAAATTTACAAACGGATGATGCGTATTATTTAAATGAAGATGAGCAATTTATTGTCGCAAGTATGTATAAAGTACCGATGGTTGCGATGTTTATTGACTTAATTAACCAAGGCTACTTAACTTGGGATTCAGAATTACCATATAGTGAAGAATATTACCAAGATGGGGCAGGCGAGATTACCGCAAATCCTAAACAAGCCTATTACCGTTTAGATGATCTGGCATATCAAGCTATTGTTTACTCTGATAATACAGCTTCGCTCATTCTTTATTATTATTACGTAAATAACTTTGGAAGTTTCCGAACAGGACTTTTAGACTTTGTTGATTTTTATGAAGTACCAGAAGTTTATTACTATGATAATTACGGTTCAGCTTACATGATGAACCTGTCTCTACAAAAGATTGCGACTGACGATACTTACGCTCATGTTCGTGATTTAATGATGCAGACATCACCAAAACAATTATTTTCATTATTTGTTAATGACATGGCGACAAAGTATGGTCGTTATGAGAACATGTTAAATGATAGTGGTATTTTCTATCAAGACGATGAACCGATTTATTCTTTAGTTGTTATGGTAAGTGATGATTTATATGCAGATATGTTCATTGCGGAATTAAATCTACGTGTCAATGAATGGACACTCGCCCAAACAGAAGCATCAGAAAGTTAATCTCACAAACAAATAAAAACACCCGTGAAAGAGGCAGTGACATTCGTCCTCAGTTACGGGTGTATTTTTGGATTTTATAAACCAGTATGTCTTAACCATTGATCTGCGATAAAGGCATGACCTAGACTTGTCGGGTGAACCCCATCAGCACCAGTTATTGTCTCATAACCTAAGTTTTCTCCAGCTTGATTTAAGGCGTCGTCTAACTTCACTAACGTTGCGCCGTATTCTTCGGCTAAGTCTGCAATTACTTCTTTCATTATATCGACATAGGGACGCCAATCTAAGCGGTCCTCAGGGTATGGTAATACATAAGGTTCGACTAAAATAATTTGAACCTCTCGTTCAGTCAATGTCTTTAATAAATATCGATAATTCTCTTTATATTGTTCGAGAATTGTTTCTGTATAGGGAATACCAGCAGACAAACGGTGCCATATATCATTAATTCCAATTTGAATCGTTACTATATCTGGATTTAAATCAAGGCAGTCCACTTGCCAACGAGTAAATAAATCGGTCAATTTATCACCACCAACCCCTTGATTTAAGATATTTAATTGAAGGGGAATATATTGACGATATAACTGTCCGGCAATCATATTGACATAACCTTGCCCTAAATTCGCACCGAAGTATTCACCACGCCCAGCATCCGTAATGCTATCACCGATAAACAGTAGCGTATTTTTATGTTGTAATTGTACCATTTGTTTAACCTCCTAATAGAATTGTTAAGTATGTATTCAATTATTATTATATGATACTTGGAAGTGATTCACTAGTAATGTGAATAAACTGGTTTTTATATCAATTAGCTTGAAAATTGGTTATGATGTAAGAAATTCAATGTGGAGGTCGACTAATGATTCAAGGTATATTTTATTCATTATTTGCGGGAATCTTAATTGCTTTACAAAGTATCTTTAATACGAATATTAGCGCTAAGACGGGTTCTTGGACAATGACAACCGTTGTTCACGGAGTTGGATTTTTAGCAGGTTTGTTAATTGTTATGTTTGTTCGAGACGGTAGTGTGGAAGAGTTACTTTCAGTAAACAAGATGTATTACTTAAGTGGTATCTTTGGTGTATTAATTGTATACGTTGCTGCACAGGGAATGATGAGTTTAGGGCCCGTTTATTCCTTCATGATATTAATGGTTGCACAGTTGTTAATTGCGCTCATCATTAATACGAATGGTTGGTTTAACGTAGAAATGATTGAATTAACATCCGGCAAAGTCTTTGGTATGATAATAATGATTATCGGTATCGTTATTTTTCAAAGAGGCTAGCTTTAAAGGCAAATAAAATATCAAAAGGGGTAAAGTAGAATATGACATATTACTTTCAAGAACATCAATGGGAACCATATGTATACAACAGATTAAACCAGTTAATTGACCAATTTAAAACAAGTGAATCATCAAATTTTAAAACGAAACCCTATGTTGTTTTTGACTTTGATAATACAAGTATTATTGGCGATGTAGAAGATAATTTAATGATCTACATGCTAGATCACTTATTATATAAAATGACTCCCGAAGAGTTTGAACAAATAATTATCACTGACATATTTGATATGGATACTAACTTAGATGAGGCACTTGAACACACTACCCCAAGAAAGTTAGCGATAGATATTATTCAAAGCTACACTTGGCTGTGGGAGCACTACATTAATAAAGATAAGGGCGAACGACTTAGCTTAGAAGCTATCAAAGAAACTGGTCAATACAAAGCTTTCCAAGCAAAACTTCGCTACTATTATGTCAATGTGAATGGTAAATTTACTCGTCAAGCAGGCAAACCTTGGCTCACTTATTGGTTTAAAGGCTACGCTCCTGAAGAGTTAGCAATCTTAACAAAAGATATGCTAAAAGAAGCAACGAATAAAAAAGCTGAGAAACATATTTATTCAACACCTAAAGAGTTTTTAGGTAAAGCAGGTCAAATCAGTAGTGAATTCCAAAGTGGTTTGATCTATCCAGAAGAATTAATTGCTTTATATGAAGCCTTTCAAGCGAATGGTATTGTGACTTATGTCGTGAGTGCGAGTCCGGTTGATGTTGTCAGAACAGCAGCAAGTGAATATCAATTCAAAGTGCCAAAAGAGCAAGTCATTGGAATGAATTATGATTTAGACGCTGAAGGTAAGATCAAAGCTTATATGACTGCTGGGGCGCCGATTACGAAAAAAGACGGTAAGACAGAGGCGATAATGAATTTAATTGCTCCTAAGCATGAGAACCGCCAACCTATCGCTTTATTTGGTGACAGCATGGGGGATTATCATATGATGACAGAATTAAAAGATGTATCGTTAAATGTGATCTTTAATTGTTTAAATCAAGATAAGACTAAAGACTTGAAACAGATTGCAAAGAAGCAGTATCAAAGTGATGATGCGAATTTTGTAGTCCAAGGGCGAGATGAGAATGCAGTTCGTCTGATCCCGAATACTAAGACATTAGCACTTGGTCAAACTGAATTAGAATACTAAATTGAGTAGATAATTAGATTAAGTCTTTGAATTATTTTATAATAATTAACATAGGAGGCGTTATAAATGAAGAAAGTTGCAGTAATTTTAGCTAATGGTTTCGAAGAAGTTGAGGCAGTTGCACCGATAGATATTTTACGCCGAGCGAAATTTGAAGTTGATATTTATGGATTAACAGAAGAAGTAACGGGAGCGCATAATATTATTATTAAAGCGGATCACATTCTGGAAGAGCCTATAAAAGGTTATAATTTAATTATGCTACCAGGTGGGATGCCAGGGGCGAAAAATCTACGTGACAATGAACTTGTTATCAAGTCTCTTCAACAAGCCAATCAAGACCAACAACAGATTGCAGCAATTTGTGCGGCACCCATTGTATTAGAAAAGGCAAATCTCTTAGACGGTAAGAAATTTACCCACTTCCCAGGATTTGAAGATCAACTGACAAGTGGTTTTGATCAAAAAGAAGCTGTCGTAATTGTAGATGGCAATATTGTCACTGCACGTGGTGCGGGGGTAGCCCTTGAATTTGGTTATACTTTAGTTGATTTACTTGGCGGTGACGGTGAAGCGATACGTCAAGATATGCAATATAATTATTTATTTAGCTAAACAATAGATAGTAGGTTTAAAGCTGTAAGAATTGTTCAAAGCAATTCCTACAGCTTTTTCTAAATATCAGACCATATGCTGATGCCCGCAATTATTAGCATTGATATATTAGAAACAAATAAACCGATGGAGGTAACAATGGCAAGGAAAACGAACAGACAGGCGAAATCTTTTGGTACGGGAAAATTAGTCTTAACGTTATTTGCACTTATAATTATCATTGGAATAAGTATGTTAGCTTTTATTTTTATTACCGAAGATGCCAAAACTAATTACCAACCATACTATACAATGGCTCAAGTTAATGAAAACTATTTAATTGAAAATCAATCCCAGATTGTAGAGGATATAGAAGCAACGGATGTTGACCTACAACAATTAGGGCACGTCTTTATCCCTGAAGAGCCTGCGAATTATATTGATATTCAACATGTTGGACAGCATAATGTACCATATTTAAACCAAAATGATCCAAGATGGGCGGACAAACATTATGGTACGGATGGTTCACAAACAATTTGGGAAAATGGCTGTGCTGTGGTTGTCTTAGCAATGATAGATAGTTACTTTACTAACACAAAAGTCAGACCTGAAGAAATTACACGTTGGGCTGGAGACGAATACTATATGACAAATCAAGGAACGTCTTGGTCTATTTATTCAGCTTTTGGACAAGATTTTGGTTATGAAGTTGTGGATGTAGGTAATGATTTCTACTCAGCGGTGAATCTATTAGACAATGGTTACTTAGTTGTCGTATCAGTTGGACCAGGCACATTTACTCAAGGTGGCCATGTGATGTTAATGCGAGGTTATCAAGATGGATTAGTCTATCTGAATGATCCGAATGATGCACCAGACAAAATGTTTAGTATTCAAGGGATTGAAGCACAGACAGTGATTGATGATGCGCTGAATTACTGGGCGATCGCCCCAATATAATGATTATAGACAAACTTTAAGGAGAGATATGCATGATACACGTATTATTTGTATGTTTAGGGAATATTTGCCGCTCACCGATGGCGGAAGCGGTCTTTAGAAAGATGATTCAAGAAGAAGGACTGACGGACAAAATTACGGTTGATTCTGCTGGAACGAGTTCTTGGGAAGAAGGGAATGCCACACACTCAGGTACAAAACAACGATTGGCCCAAGAAGGTATTTCAGTTGGTGGTATGTACTCACGACCACTAAACAAAGATGATATAAAACAAGCGACTTACATTATCGGTATGGACGAAAGTAATATGCAGAACATCCAAAAATTTACAAATGGCCAAGCAAAAGGGCAAACGAAGAAGTTACTTTCTTTTATTGGCAGTGATGAAGATATTGCAGACCCTTACTATACATGGGATTTTGAGACAACCTATACTCAGGTTTATGCAGGATGTCAGGCCTTATTAGAGGAAATCAAACAAGAACTTGAATGAATTCAATAGAATGGTATTAATTCACCATGATATTTGTTATAATTAGATGAGAATGATTAGAATAGAGGTAACGTATGAGTCGAGATTTTATGAAAAATTACAAGCGAATTGTGATTAAGATAGGAACAAATTCAATTATGCTTGAGGGAAACCAAATTGATTATAAGAAGTTGGATCGATTGGCATTTGTATGTTCAACATTAATCCAAGAAGGAAAAGAAGTTATTATTGTGACTTCGGGAGCTGTCGGAGTAGGGGCAAGTCATTTGGATTTAACTGAATATCCCCAAACGATTGAGGAACAACAAGCTTTGGCTGCCATTGGACAAAGTATTCTAATGGGGCACTATAGTCGTTTCTTCCAATATTACAACCGAGACACAGCTCAAATTCTACTGACTCGTGATGTTGTGACGTTTGAAACCTCATACTACAACGTTAAGCGAACAATGAATACATTGTTGAAGCAGAAAATTGTTCCAATCATTAACGAGAATGATGCGATTGCTGATGATGAGTTAAATCATCAAACAAAATTTGGTGATAACGACACACTTTCTGCGATCGTTGCAGGTGTCAGTGAAGCGGATTTACTCATTATAATGAGTGACGTGAATGGTTTATACGATTCAAATCCAAAAGAGAATCCAGATGCTACATTAATCGAACACGTTGCGGAAATTACTGATGAAATTGAGTTAATGGCAAGTGGTAAAGGTTCAGCCTTTGCGACAGGTGGTATGGCTACGAAACTTAAAGCAGCCAAAAAAATACTCAATCAAAACCAAGCCATGATTATAACAAGTGGTGAAGATCCGGTGTCTATCTTTAGAATACTGGAAGGAGATGTTATTGGTACTTTATTTAAGTAATACATAGAATAAGGAGAATTAATAATGACTGAACAATGGGATGCTAAATTAATTGAATTAGGTAAAAATGCAAAAGCAGCAGCAAAAACGTTGCGCCATGTTACAGAAGCGGAGAAGAATGAAGCTCTTTTAAAAATGGCAGACGCAGTAGTGGAGAATCAAGAGGCAATTATTACTGCAAATCAAAAAGACCTTGAACTTGGAAAAGAAAAAGGACTGACAGATGCTTTGCTAGAAAGATTGACACTGACAGAAAAACGAGTGGAAGCAATGGCGAATGGCCTTCGTCAAATGGCAGCCTTACCCGATCCAACCTTAGTGACTGAGAAACAATGGATAAACCGAGATGGTTTAAAAATTTCTCAAAAACGTGTTCCATTAGGTGTTATTGGTATCATTTACGAATCTCGTCCAAACGTTACGGTGGATGCGACTGGTTTATGTATTAAAGCTGGTAACGCGGTTATCTTAAGAGGTGGGAAAGAAGCCTTAGAGAGTAATCAAGCAATTGTCAACGTTCTTCAAGAAGCTTTAGAAGAAACTAAACTTTCAACAGAGTCTGTTCAACTTATTACGAATCCTTCACGTGAATTAGCGAGTCAATTCATGCGATTAAACGACTATGTAAATTGTTTAATACCTCGTGGTGGCGCAGGCTTAATCAATGCTGTCATGCGACAAGCGACTGTACCAGTGATTGAAACGGGTGTAGGGAACTGCCACTTATATATTCATGAAGCAGCTGATATTGAAAAAGCACGCAACATTTTAATTAATGGTAAGACGCAAAGAAATTCTGTATGTAATGCCTTGGAATCATTAGTGATTGACGAAGCAATTGCCAAAACAGCATTACCAGAATTTGTTGAAGCTTTAAAAGAATATCAAGTTGAAGTTCGTGGAGACGACAAAGCGAGAGCGATTGATTCAACAATTGAAGCAGCAACAGAAGAGGATTATGCAACAGAGTTCCTTGATAGCATTATCGCTGTCAAAGTTGCATCTGATTATGATGATGCCATTCAACATATTGAAACATACTCTACAGGACATTCGGATGCAATTATTACAGAGAATTATTCAATAGCTCAAGCTTTCTTAAAGGATATTGATTCCGCTGTTGTCTATGTCAATGCATCAACTCGATTTACAGACGGCGAAGTCTTTGGTTTTGGTGGCGAGATGGGGATTAGTACCCAAAAACTACACGCGAGAGGACCAATGGGCCTTGAAGCATTAACAAGCTATAAATACACAGTCGAAGGAAATGGGCAAGTTAGAGCATAAAAATTGAAATAGATGTAAGATGGGATAATGACGCGATCATTATCCCATTTTTATATCCACAACACTGATATTACTTGAATAATTGTTGTCTACACATTATACTATACATATGAAAGTAAATTCATATGAAAGGTGGCTTTTATTATGAAATATCAACTCGTTGGCATTCGTAATCAAGATCACGCTAATAAATTATTTAATCAAATTAAGCAATTACCAAATAAAGAACAAATACATCTGAATGAAGAAGAACTAGAAATTGAAGTTGAAGATATTACTTGCTATGAGAACTTACAAAGATTACTCAGCTATGAAAAAGTAGGCTTAAAGTCACTTGATTATCATGAGCATGAACATCAACATTCACAAGAACATAATCATAGCCATGACCATAGTCATGATGTAGACTTTACTAGTGGCAGTCAAGCGGTACGCAATATGATGCTTGTCTTTGGTATTAATATTGTCTTTAGTGTTCTAGAAGCCATTTTTGGCTTGTTATTTAATAGTGCATCAATATTAGCCGATGCCGTACATGACTTTGGGGATGCTTTGTCCATTGGACTTGCGTGGTTTTTCCAAAAGATTTCTTTAAAAGGCTCAGACTCGACGTTTTCATACGGTTATAAACGATATTCGCTTTTAGGTGCTTTAATTACAAGTGTTGTGCTCTTGGTAGGGTCGGCCGTGATGATTATTCACTCAGGTGAAAAACTGATGAATCCTGAACCAGTAAATTATCAAGGGATGTTAATATTGGCGATTTTTGCGATTATTGCCAATGGGGTTTCTGCTTGGATTATTAGTAAAGGCTCGTCGCATAATGAATCTATCTTGTCACTTCATTTACTTGAAGATGTCTTAGGGTGGGTTGGAGTATTAGTTGTGAGTGTTGTGTTACACTTTACCGATTGGTACTTTTTAGATCCGCTACTATCAATTGGAATCGCGCTCTTTATACTTTATAAGACCATTCCAGAATTTATGAAAGTTGTGAGATTATTCTTACAAGCCGTACCAGATAATATTGATAGTAAAAAACTTCGGGAAGAAATTCAAAACATCGATAATATTAATGGCCTGTCACACTTCCATTTATGGTCGTTAGATGGCGAAGCACATATGATGTCTATGACAATTAGTACAACATCTGATTCTGTTCAAACGCATGAACAAATTAAAAACGAAGTGCGTCATATTCTGTCAGAAAATGACATCGCCCATTCAAATATTGAAATTGTCTACGATCCCTATAACATCTTAAATAGTAAGTAAAAAATGAACCTGATTTTGACTGGGCAAGCCTAGCCATCATTCAGGTTCATTTTTGTATGAATTATTTTTCAAAGTAGTTTTGGTAAAGATTATTTAGAGCTTTTTTAAGGTCTTTACTTGGAATAGCGAAGAACATACTAATCTCAGAAGCTCCTTGGTTAATCATACGTAAACTGATATTACTATCTGCAAAGGCAGCTGTTGCTTTGTTTGCAATACCAATCGTATCACGCATTCCTTCGCCAACAATCGCAATAATAGCTAAGTCTCTCTCAACATGAATCCATTCTGGTTCGAATTGTTGTTCAATATCTTCAAGCAGTTCTTCAAGTATATTATTATGATCAAATTGATTTGCGCGCATAACAACTGAGATATCATCAATTCCCGTTGGAATATGTTCAACGTTAATATCATGGTCTTCAAAAATTTGTAATAGACGACGTGTATAACCAACTTCTCGGTTTAGTAAGTAGCGTTTAATAGTGACAGAAATAAATCCTTCGTCTCCACTCACGCCGATCACTGGATACTTTTTAACCTCTCCACGGTCGACAACAATTTTAGTCCCTACAATTTCAGGAGCATTAGTGTTTTTTATCTGAATTGGAATACGAACTTCATATAAAGGTGTTAATGCCTCATCATGGAAAATACCAAAACCAGAATAAGCAAGCTCTCGCATTTCTCGATAAGTAATTTCATTAATCGCATGAGGATTTTTTACTATGCCTGGATGAGCTGAGTAAATATGTGATTGATCCGTATAATTCTCATAGATGTCTGCTTCAACCCCACGTGCAATAATCGCACCCGTAATATCTGAACCTCCACGTGAGAAAGTTACGATATCTCTTTGCTTGGATACACCAAAGAAGCCTGGAATCACAAGAACTTTCTCACTGTCCTTATGGGCAGCGATTTTGGCATAAGATTCTTTTAGAAGTTGGGCATTACCGGGTTCATCGGTCACAAAGATTCCCATAGCTTCTGGTGATTTATATTCTGCTTCTAAACCGATTTTGTTAAAGTATTGGCTGATTAGTTGGGCATTAAAGTCTTCACCACATGATTTTAAGGCATCGAGTAATCGTTCTGAATTCGTAATCGTTTGAAGTAAATCATGTAATTGTGCTTGGAATACTTTAACAATCGCTACATCAATATCAAGATCTTCAGCGATTTGTTGGTATCTATCAATGATTTGATTTTCGATACTTGTCGTCGATATGCCGATCGAATGATTCGTATGAAGGGCAATGAGTAAGTCGGTTATTTTAATATCCGAATCATTACGTTTACCTGGGGCGCTGACGACAACAAAGCGAATGTTTGAATCATTTCTAATAATATTTGCTACTTTTTTAATTTGAGTTGCGGAACTTAAAGAACTTCCGCCGAACTTTGCAACTTTCATGTATTATTACTCCTCTTTTTTTTAATCTGATTATAATAATACATTATTTATTGGCAAATTCATACCACCTGTTGTAAAATATGCATGAGGGAAATTTTAATGTATCTCTAATCCTGAATAATTCATACTTTTAAATATTGAGTTATTCTAGTCGTTATTTTTCAATTTTGGATCACTTTATCGAAATTAAAATATTTTAATCGATTTTCTAAGCTAAAGAAAAACTTTTTAGTCTCATC
>NZ_VBSP01000051.1 GCF_005864045.1 Ruoffia tabacinasalis
TGAATGAGAATTCCAATGGTTTATTACGCAGAGACGGACTGCCAAAAGGAATGGACTTTAATCAAGTAGACCAAAGCTTTGTGTCATCGATTGCACACAAACGGAACACGATTCCACGGAAATCCTTACACTACCGAACACCGTTGGAAGTATTTTTGAGTTACTTAGATGAAACAGTTTTGTCTAGCTTAATTTGACAAATCAAAATTAATGAAAAATACACAAAACAAGTTAGTTATGACGGATGGTGTTATAAAATATAACGCGAAATAAGGCTGTTTTGATAATGTTAACCAAGATTAGGATAACATCGTTATATAATATAACAAAAAACAAAGGTGTATTTAATTGAGAAAATTAATTTATAAATCGCATAAAACTAATCATTAATTGCCTCAACTAATCACAAGTATAAGGATTGAAAATAATAAAATTAAGGAGAAAAAAAGTTTTTTTGTTAAAAGGATATAAAATTGTCAGAAGATAGGGGGGAGGTATGGATTGGATAGTGCAGACTAGATTGGTAAGCTAGGACGTATTTAATAGATATAGATTATAACCAGCCTGGACTAATAAAGTCTAAGTTTTTTAAGCATCTTAATGTTTGGTGACCTCCGATTTGCCCCCTGATTTCAGATATAATCAAACTAACTAACAATCCAACTTCTAACTTAATAAGAATAAGTTGATTTACAAATTAATCCACTTACACTATAGTATATAATAGATTGGTAGCTAGATTTTCAAATTTAATATATAAGGTATTTGTATTAGGGGGATGTAATCATTGAATATTGCAATAGTTGAGGATAATAAACAAGCTCAAGATATTCTAGTAAGTCATATTGAGAATTGTGCAAAAAAATTAGATATCGTTGTAAATATTTTTTTATTTAATGATGGCTTGGAGTTTGTAGATAAGTTCGATAATCTGTATGACATTATCTACTTTGATGTCGAGATGAAGTATATGGATGGAATGACTGCTGCTCAGAAAATACGGAGCAAAGATTCAGAAGTACTCATTGTCTTTGTAACCAACCATGCTCAAGTTGCCATCCAAGGGTATTCAGTTGAAGCAACAGACTTTTTATTAAAGCCATTAGCATATTTTACTTTTGAGGAGCATTTTAAAAAAATTATAAAAAAAATTACAAGTCGTAACAAAGATGAGAGTTCAATCGTACTAAGAGTAAGTGGGACAATAAAAAGAATAAATCAAAATGTGATTAAATATGTTCAATCACAGGGTCATTATATTGATTTTGTGACATTAGATAATGAGTACACCATCATTGATACAATGAAAAATACAGAAACCCGTTTAGATAACCAGATATTTTTTAGATGCTCAAACTCTTATATTGTTAATTTTAACTACATTGATAAAGTTGATAAAAATACGATATATATTGATGGTGAGATGATTCAGATTAGTCGATCAAAAAAGAAAGAGTTTATTGAACGATTTACTGATTTCTTAGGAGAACAAGTTATATGATACCTTCAGAAATTTTACCAGATATTCCAAGATATCTGACAGCTATAGCAGAATGGTTTGCAGTGGTCTTATATTCATTTCTTATTTATAGAAAATTGGATATTCGATGGATTATTAGAGCGATTCTATTAGGCATAATACAATTAGCATTGCAATTATTCGCAGGGACTTTACCTTTAGTGTGGTGGATACCCGGTATGTTAATGAATATTGTGTGGATGGGAATCTCGATTAGGTTACTTACAAGATTAACACTATTTCCGAATATCTTTGTTCTATCTAAGTCATTCATGTTATCCGAATTAATGGCATCCACGTCTTGGTTAGTGTATTGCTTGGTCTTTTATGAAGAAAACTTACAGTTTTATTGGCGAGAACTGATTTTTAATTTAGGGATTTACCTAATAATAAGTATATTCATCATCTATGCTGAGAAGAATATTGAAATGAAAGAAGTGCTCTATACTTTCTCTTGGAAAGATACACTAACGTCTATATTGTTAGTAGCGATTATTTTCTCAATGAGTAATATCGGATTTCTTGTATCAGAAACGATATTCAATTTAGGGAACTCCTTAGCTATATTTAGTTTAAGAACATTTGCAAATGTGTCAGGGCTACTCATGTTATACATCCAACAATACTTGAGGAATGATCAATTCCGAAAGTCGGAGGTTGATAATATTCGACATCTATTCAACAATCAATACCGTCAATATAAGTCTTATGCTGAAAGTACATTCTACATAAACCGAAAATCGCATGATTTAAAGCATCAACTTGATATCATTTTATCTGAAATCAATCAAGAGAAACGAGAAAAGTATCTAGAAAAACTGAAAAAATCTATTGAAAACTTAGAAGCAAAAATTGAAACAGGTAATCCGGTTATTGATACTTTTCTAACTCAGAAAAATCAATATTGTGTCACCAATGACATTAATTTTACTTGTATTGCTAATGGGGAGCTTTTGAATTATATGCAGGTTACTGATCAAGTAAGTTTATTAGGGAATGCGCTAGATAATGCTATCGAACATGTCGAGAAGTATAAAGATAAGGAAAAAAGGTTAATCACATTAAAACTTCTAAGCAAAGGAAAGATGGTAGTATTAAGAGTTGATAATTTTCTTGAGGATGATATTGGTTATTTTGAAGACCTACCAGAAACTTCTAAGCAAGATAAAGTTTATCATGGTTATGGCCTAAAGAGTATTCGCTATATTGCAAACAAGTATGGGGGCCATATGAATATTAATACTGAGGATAAATGGTTTACCTTGCAAGTCGTATTTCCTCTACCTGAATAAGTTTATAATGCAATTTTATAGGTGTTCAGTCAGAAAAAATATTCTGGCTGTTTTTTTATTGATAAAACAGAAAATTGTTAGCGTTACCAAAAATGCAAGAAAAAGGACCAGTTATGAAGAAAGCGTTTCCTGATTCTCGATTAAAGATATACTAAGTTTGAAATTAAGATTGTTGAAAGGAGGCACTTTTGAAAGTTGTTCAATGGTTAAATTAAATTTTTATCAAAGGAGAAGAATATGAATATTGAGTTTACTACAAATTTAATGGCTTATATTGTACCAATAATTTCGGTATTATTAATTATTTTTGCGATATGGGGTATTAAAAAAACAAATAAGAAATTATTCAAAAATAACAAATGGTTCATTATGTTAATGAGCCTCATCCTAGTTATATTTTCAGTGGCAAGTGTCGCTATCAATATGTTCAACAATGTAATTGATTTGTATCTAACTTCAAGTCAGGTTGATGAAACAACCTTAGTTGAAGCACAAGATAATTCAAAAGCATTAACAGAATCTATTCAAGGTGAAGGGATTGTTTTACTCGAAAACCAAAATAATAGCTTACCACTGTCTGATGTTAAGCAATTAAATGTATTCGGTATCGGGTCAGTTGCGACAGTTTTTGGTGGATCTGGTTCAGGTGCATCTGACGAATCAGCAAACGTTACATTCCAAGAAGGTTTAGAGAATGCAGGATTTACATTAAACCCAGAACTTGTGGATTTCTATAATGGTAATAAACCAGAGAAGGATGAACAAGATAACTTCAACCTTGATGGTGGAGATTATAACATTTATGAGCCAGATATGGATTCATTGACTGATGAGTTATTGGCTAATTCGGTTGATTATTCAGACGTGGCAGTAGTAGTCTTTTCTAGAAATGGTGGAGAAGGTGGCGACTTGCCAATGGATATGGAAGAGTATCAAAATGGTACACCAGGTAAATCATACTTAGAGTTACAAGATATTGAGGAAGACTTACTGAATAAAGTAAAAGAAAGTGGCTTTGAAAATATCGTTGTTGTAATTAACTCGAGTAACGCAATGGAGTTAGGGTTCTTACAAGATGAGGCCATTACTTCTTCGCTTTGGATTGGTGGTCCAGGTTCAACAGGTAATAATGCCTTAGGTAAAGTCTTAGCGGGAGAAATTAATCCTTCTGGACGTTTAGTAGATACTTATGCATATGATTTAACAACATCACCAGCTTATTATAATGCGGGAGATTTTGCTTACTTAAATAGTAATGACGGTAATAATCAATATGAGAAATTTTTAAATTATAATGAAGGTATTTATATGGGGTACAGATTCTATGAGACACGCTTTGTTGATAATGTAACAGGTGAAGTTGATGAAGAAGCTTATAGAGAATTAGTTCAATATCCATTTGGTTATGGACTGTCATATACGACCTTCGAACAAGAAATTACAGATAGTCAAATCGACGATGAAAACATTACATTAACGGTTGAAGTAACTAATACAGGTGATGTAGCAGGTAAAGAAGTAGGACAAGTGTACTTTACAGCTCCTTATACTGAGGGGGGAATTGAGAAATCACACGTAGTTTTAGCTGATTTTGCTAAGACAGATTTACTTGAACCAAATGCAAGTCAAGAGCTTGAATTGACATTCAAGATCGATGATATGGCTTCATTTGATCACTTAGAGAATCAAGCCTATGTACTTGATGAAGGAACATATGAAATTAAATTAATGAATAACTCACATGATGTGATTGATTCCTTTGAATACAATCAAGATTCAACCGTTGTCTTCAATGAAACACCAAGATCTACGGACCAAATTGTTGCTGAAAAACAATTTGAGCACGCTGAAGCTGATTTGGAATATGTAAGTCGTGCTGATTGGGAAGGAACATTACCAACAGAAAGAACGGAACATACAGATGCTTCTGAAGAAATTCTAGCTGAGATTAGAGATATTCCAGTTGAAGATAATGAAGAAGATGAAGATATTGTATTTGCTGATCACGGTTTAGTGCTATCTGATCTGACAGGCTTAGATTACAATGATCCGTTATGGGATGACTTGTTAGAACAAGTATCAATAGAAGATATGGTTAAACTGGTAGGTTACGGTGGATATGCGACACAAGCTATTGATTCTATTGAAAAGCCTGCAACTACTGATGTTGATGGTCCTGCTGGTATTAACGCCTTGTTAACAGGTGTGACAGGTGTTCAGTTCAACTCTGGAACAGTAATTGGATCAACATGGAGTAAAGATTTAGCTAGTCAGATGGGTTCTGCCTTCGCTTCTGAAGCTTTAGCGAATAATGTCGTGGGACTATATGCACCAGCTGTAAACTTACACCGTACTCCATTCTCAGGACGCAACTTCGAGTATTATTCTGAAGACCCACTTCTATCAGGGAAAATGGCAGCAGAAGTAACTGAAGCTGCTCTTGAAGATGGTGTCTATATGTATGTAAAACACTTTGCGGTGAATGATCAAGAAACTAACCGCTTAGGGGTTGCTACTTGGTCTAACGAACAAGCAATTCGTGAATTATATCTAAAGGCATTTGAAATTCCTGTTAAAGAAGGAAATACAACTGCTATTATGTCTTCATTCAACAGACTTGGAACACTTTGGGCTGGGGCGGATAATGCCTTATTAAACACAGTGTTAAGAGATGAATGGGGATTTGAAGGGATGGTGATTACAGACTATAACTATCAATGGTTTATGGATGCTGATCAAGCAATTCGTAACGGTGGAGACCTGATGTTAACACCAGTTGGTAGAGAACCATCTCGATTAAGTACAGATACTAATACGGGTAGACAAGCATTGAGAAAAGCAACGAAGAATATCTTGTATACAGTTGCGAATTCTGCGGCTACTGATGCGTTCAACAAAGCATTCCCATGGTGGTTATTGGCATATGTTGTTGTTACGGCTCTAGTATTGATTTCGTTCGCACTTTTACTTGTAAGAAAGATTAATAAAGCAAGCATTACTGAATAAAATAGTAACGAATAATGGAGGAATAAAATGAAACCAAAGTCATGGAAAGAAAGAGTACTACTTTGTGGGTTAGTTTTAGCGTCAGTTTCTTCGGCAAGTATGAATACCGTTGTTTCAGCAACGAGTTTAGGAAGTGGCATTAGTCAATCAAGTCAATCAAGTAAAGTAAAAATTCTAGCACAAGCAGATCCATATGCCACAGAAGATAATGAGGCAGATGATCCATATGCAAATGATGACCCTTATGCAAATGACGATCCTTACGCCAACGATGATGACCCATACGCAAATGACGATCCTTACGCCAACGATGACCCGTACGCAAATGACGATCCTTACGCCAACGATGATCCATATGCAAATGATGATCCATATGCAAATGAAAGTGGCGATGCAGCAGATGACCCATATGCTGAAGAATCAGAAGAATCAGAAGCATCGGCGACAACTTATGATTTCGAATACACTGAGTTTGATGATGGTGTAACTAAGTTTGGGATTGTTGAAAACCCAAATGGTGGACCAAAGATCGGATTCTCATTAAGTAGTGGTATTCAAATTCTAACTGAAGAAGTAGATGGAGAAACTTACTACTTTAAGGATATGAATGGTAACGGTAAATTAGACGTATGGGAAGACTGGCGTGAAGATACCGAGACTAGGGCAGCCGCTTTAGCTGAGGAATTAACTACAGAACAAATTGCCGGATTAATGCTATTCAGTTCTCACCAGAGAGAGCAATCTGAAGGATTAACAGAAGATCAAATTGCATTCTTAGAAAATGATGGAGTTAGAAATGTCTTGCACGCTGGACCAAATGATGTAGAAGCTACTGTAAAATGGGCTAATGAAATGCAAGCATTTGTTGAAAACTTAGATAATGGACTACCGATTATTCCTGTTAACTTTAGTTCAGACCCACGTTCAGGTGCAGGTGATACAACTGGTGCATACAATGCAGCGGGTGAGGATATCTCAAGGTGGCCATCTAATCTAGGGTTAGCAGCAACTTTCAATCCAGAAACCATGCAACAGTTCTCTGTGATGTCATCAGCAGAATATCGCGCTATGGGACTTACAACAGCTTTAGGTCCACAGATTGAATTAGCTACCGAGCCACGTTGGCTACGTATTGACGGAACATTTGGTGAAGATATCGATTTGGCGTCTGATATGGCAGAAGCATATGCCAACCAATCACAATCAACTTATGATGAAGAAGGCAATGACCAAGGTTGGGGAGAAGACTCTATTAATATTATGATTAAACACTTCCCAGGTGACGGTCCAGGTGAATCTGGTCGTGAAAGTCATACATTCGAAGGGAAGTTTGGAGTATACCCTGGAGGAAACTTTGATGAGCATTATCAATTATTTATTGATAGTGGCTTAAACTTAAGTGGTGAAACTGCTCAAGTATCAGCAATGATGACATCTTACTCAATTCAATTAGATGCGGACGGTAACCCATTATTCGGTGAAGATCCAGTTGGTACTGCTTATAATGAAGAGCTTATTTCAAAACTAAGAGATGAAGAAGGATTTGACGGCGTTCTTGTAACAGACTGGGGTGTAACTCGTTATAATGATGAAAACCCTGATCGTCCTGGTGGATCTGCCTTTGGGTATGAAGATGCAACTGAAGCAGAAAGACACTTCCATATTATTAAAGCAGGATTAGATATGTTCGGTGGAAATAATGCTATGCAACCAATTCTAGATGCTTATGAATTATGGGAAGAAGCATATGATAACGGAGAAGTAGATCAAACAGCGGATGAAAGATTCAAAGAAAGTGGTAAGCGAATTGTTCGCAACACTCTATTAGTAGGTGCATTTGAGAACCCTTACCTAGTCCCTGAAGAATCAGCAGTGACTGTTGCTTCAGAAGATAAAGTTGAAGCAGGTTATCAAGCTCAATTAGATTCAATTGTAATGCTGAAGAATAAAGATAATGTTATCGCAGAACAAGATATTGAAACATTCAAAGATAAAGTAGTGTATATCCCAATGACATCAAATGTTTCATTACCATTAACAGAAGAGTCTACTACTACGCACAAATCTACTTTAAATATTGAATCAGCAGAACAATATTTCAAAGAAGTTGTGACAGATACAGCTACAACGGATGAAGAAGGTAATATTACAGAATTTGAGCGTGTTACTGATTTATCTAATGTTGACTTAGTCATTGTTGGTATGGAAAGTCCTAATAATGGTTCAAACTTCAGTAATGCAGGTATCAACGCTGATAATGAATACTATCCATTATCATTACAATATCGTCCATATACTGCTGATGGGGATAATGTTCGAGAAGTTTCTATTGGTGGAGATACTCTTGAAGATGGAACTAAGGAAAATAGAAGTTACAAAGGAAACACATCAATCATTGGTAATGAAGCAGACTTAGATGCTGTTCTTGAAGCAGTTGAATTAGTTGAAGCATCAGGTAGAGATATTCCAATTATTGTCGTAATGAAAGCTAAAAACCCAGTGATCATGTCAGAGTTTGAAGAACTTGTTGATGCGATTGTTGTTGGATTCGGAGTCGACGATTCAGCTTACCTTGAAGTAATCTTAGGTAACCATGAACCACAAGGGTTATTACCAATTCAATTCCCAGCTAACATGGATACTGTTGAATCTCAACAAGAAGATGTTGCTAGAGACATGGAGCCATATGTGGATAGTGAAGGTAATACTTATGATTTTGGGTACGGTATTAATTACAGTGGTGTAATCCAAGATGAGAGAACGGAAAAATATGTTGATTAATAGTGAGTCGAATTTATTAATCGAACAGGACAAAATCGAAATAGACTAAATTTGGGAGATAATAAAAGATTCTACGAAAGTAACCTTATGGGCTTATGCTGTATGAATATTTTATAATGACTGAATCCTATTATTTAGAGGATATCCAGAACGAGCTGTATCGGTTGAGTGTCACTCAATGTAGCAGCTCGTTCATTTATTTTAAGAAAATTCTGTTCAAAATTTGAAATAAAAATGACTGTCTATGTATGAAGTATGGCAGTAATAGTATAGTTTTGTTAAGTTGTAGTTGTAAATTTTTACAATAAGAGAGAAGGATTTGTTAGATAAAATTGATTGGAGCAAAACAATGAAGTATCCAAATATTATTAATAAATTATCGCTTGAGCAAAAAGCGATGTTAATGTCTGGTAAGAATACTTGGGAGACTTGGACGTTCGAAGAAGAGGGAGTTCCTTCTATCTTCTTAGCGGATGGTCCACATGGTATACGTAAGCAGTTAGGGAGTGCGGATCATCTTGGTTTGAATGAGAGTATTCAAGCGACGGCGTTTCCAACAGCAGCGACTTTAGCGAATAGTTGGGACGTTGACCTGATTGAACGGGTTGGGGAAGCCTTAGGGCGTGAAGCAGTTGAATTAGGTGTGAATGTACTCTTAGGACCAGGGATGAATATTAAACGTAATCCAATGGGTGGACGAAACTTTGAATATTTTAGTGAGGATCCTATCTTAACAGGGGAATTGGCCTCAGCAATGATTAAGGGTATTCAAAGTAATGGCATTGCAGCTTCACCTAAGCATTACGCAGTTAATAGCCAAGAGTTACGTAGAATGTCGGTGGATTCTGTAGTGGATGAGCGGACTTTGCGTGAAATCTACTTGCAAGGCTTTGAGATTGCGGTCGAAACGAGTCAACCGAAATTCTTGATGACGTCCTATAATCCAGTGAATGGGGTCTATGCCAATGAGCATGAGCACTTATTACAAGATATTCTCTATGGCGAGTGGGGCTATAAAGGCGCGGTTGTGACCGATTGGGGTGGTAGCAATGATCATGTGGAAGGTGTGCGTCAAGGGAGTCATCTAGAGATGCCAGCTACAGGAAGACCCGGAGCCCTTGAGCTTGTCGAAGCGGTTCAAACTGGACGCTTAGATGAAAGTCTGCTTGACCAACGGGTGGATGAGTTATTAGATGTTCTCTTACAAATTCAAATACCAAACCCTGGAAAAGACAGTTTAGAAGAAGCGACTAAGAAGACACATCATCAAATTGCCTATCAAGCAGCTCAAGAAAGTATTGTCTTATTAAAGAATACAAACCAAGCTTTGCCTCTAAGTGGTAAGGAGTCAGTTGCCTTTATTGGTGACTTCTTATATGAAGCACGCTATCAGGGGGCGGGGTCTTCTACCGTTAACCCAACGCAATTAGATAACTTGATTGATTTGAAAGAACAATATAATTTTAGTGAGGTTCAACATACTAGAGGTTATCGCCGTGACGGTAAGGAAGATCCAGGATTACTAAACGAAGCGATTGACCTGAGTAAAAAGGTCGATAAAGTAGTGATTTTTATGGGCTTAACAGAAATCTCTGAGTCTGAAGGGATTGACCGGACACACATTCGTTTGGAGAAGAACCAACTCGACTTAGTGAAAGCTATCCGTTCGGTGAATGAGCATGTCGTGATTGTTCTCTCAGGTGGTTCAGTGGTTGAATTGCCTTTTGCGGATGATGTCGACGCGATTATTCATTCTTACTTAAGCGGTCAAGCGGGGGCGCGGGCGATTCTCGATATTTTAACGGGTCGTTGTAATCCTTCTGGGAAGTTGAACGAGACGTATCCTTTAACCTATTCTGATGTGCCGAACGAGAAGTATTTCCCAGGCCTAGAATTAACGGCTGAGTATCGTGATGGGCTTTATGTCGGTTACCGTTATTATGACAAAGTGGAAGCCCCGGTGCGTTATCCTTTTGGGCATGGTTTAAGTTATACGAGATTTGCTTACGGAGGATTGACGGTTGAAGGGCATAGAGTACAAGTAACAGTGTCCAATACAGGCGATCTAGCTGGTTCAGAAGTGGTGCAAGTCTATGTTCAAAAAGCGTCTGAATATGTGTTTAGACCGGTGAAGGAGTTGGTTGCTTTTGCTAAAGTGCACCTTGAAGCAGGCGAGTCCAAAGTAGTGAACCTTGAATTAAGTAAGCATGCCTTTGAATTTTTTAACCCTCAGAATAACCAATGGGAAGTTGAGGCTGGAGCTTATGATATCTTGGTTGGTGCAAGTTCACGCGATATTCGCTTGGAAGAAACAGTTGAACTTGAAGGAATTGATGCTAAAGGCTTGTATCATCAAACGCAATTCGAGACTTATTTTACTGGAAAAGTGAAAGAAGTAAGTGCTGAGGACTTTGAAGCTTTATTAGGACGTCCAATCCCTGAAAGCCATTGGGATAAAAAGGCCCCTCTGACACACAATGATTCAATCTCGCAATTGTATTATGCTAAAAGTCCGATCGGAAGGTTAGTGTATAAGGTGATCACTGCGCTGATTGAACGTAGTAACAAAAAAGGTAAGCCAAATCTGAATTTATATTTCAATTATAATATGACCTTCCGTGCGATTCAGAAGATGACTTTAGGGATGGTGAACCATGCGATGGTAGATGATATCTTATACATTGTTAATGGGCATTTCTTTAGTGGTGTGGGTCGTTTAGTTAAGAATTATTTCCTTAATCAAAAAGTAAACAAAGCAGGTGAAAGTAATGATTAATGCCATTAAAAGTTGGGGAGAAGAGCATCCAGACTTATGGGAGTTTATTAAGTTTAATGTGCTGTCGAATGTTGCGACAGTGACGAACTTTGTTGTTCTTTGGATCAGTACGACTTTTCTATTTAGTAGCTTACAGTCACAACCATTTCAATGGTTTATCTTCGATTATTCGGTTGATAATGGGGGCCTAGGTGGTTTCTTATCTTTCTTGTTGGCCTATGTGATGGCACAAATTGTTAATTATTTTGTCCAAAGGTACCTAGTATTTAAAGCATCTAATCAGATTTCTAAGACCATCCATTGGTATATCTTAACGGTTGTGGTCGCTGGGATTCTGTCGATTGTTCTACCTCCTTATGTGATTGGTCTTTTAACAAACTGGGGCTTTAGCTTAGGGGTTGCACAATTATTAGCCAATGTCGTGAATATTATTGTTCAAGTCGTTGTGAATTATCCCATGATGAAGTTTGTCATTATGAAATAATTTAGCATCTAATTCGTTTATATTGTTATATAATTGATATAGAACGGATTAAGAAAGGAATGAAATAATGAAGTTAATTTCAATTATTGTGCCGTCTTATAATTCCCAAGATTATCTCGACCGTTGTATTGAATCATTATTAATTGGTGATGATCGGATGGAGATTTTAATCATTAATGATGGCTCAACAGACGCAACAGCTCAGATTGCGGAGGCCTACCAAACAGCCTATCCGGAGATTATCCGTGTGATTCACCAAGAGAATAAAGGTCATGGTGGGGGCATTAATAGTGGGTTACAGCAGGCTCAAGGGAAGTATTTTAAAGTCATTGATAGTGATGATTGGGCGGATGAAGAGAGCTTGAAGACGGTGATGGAAGAGATCGCACGTCTTGAAGAAAATCATCAAGAAGTGGACTTGTTAATTAATAATTATGTCTACGAACGAGAAGGTAAGACTTTGAACCGGACGATTAACTTCAACAATACGTTTCCAACTGGAGAGGTGTTCTCATGGGATTTGGCTACGAATTTTCCACGTGGAAAGTACTTGATGATGCATGCTTTAATCTATAATACGGCTTTATTACGTCGGATTAATCTGACTTTACCGGAGAAGACATTTTATGTTGATAACTTGTATGTCTACTTGCCATTTAAACATGTGCAAACGATGAAGTATATTGACGTTGACTTGTACCGCTATTATATCGGGCGCGAGGACCAATCGATTACAGAGTCCAATATGATTAAACGCATTGACCAACAATTGAAGGTGAATAAGTTAATGATTGAAGCGACAGATTGGACCGATTCGTCAGTACCAGAGAGTGAGGCGTATTTAATTCGCCACCTGGAAGCTGTCATCTCTATTTCCAGTTCTTTATTGAATAAGATTGGAACGGATGAAGCGATGAAAGAGAAAGTTGCTCTGTGGAATGAACTTGAGCGGATTAATGACCAAGTCTATACTCGTATTAATCGGACCGTTTTCGCAAAAATACTTAAG
Source organism: Ruoffia tabacinasalis (assembly GCF_005864045.1). GTDB lineage: Bacteria > Bacillota > Bacilli > Lactobacillales > Aerococcaceae > Ruoffia > Ruoffia tabacinasalis. The sequence continues at coordinate 12,868 of NZ_VBSP01000051.1, forward strand.
CCCACGTCTCGAACGGGAAGGTGGACGTCTAATCGCATCTATCGTTTAGTTCGAACGATTGCAGGTTACTAAGGAAAGGAAGTAGAAACTAGTGAGTCAATATTTAATCGTTGGAGCTGGAATATATGGGGCGACATATGCCCGAGAGTTGGCATTGGCAGGGCATCAGGTTCAAGTTATTGAAAAAGCCAACCACCTAGCGGGTCATATATATACTGAAGAGATTGAAGGTATTCAAGTTCACACTTTCGGTGCGCACATCTTTCATACGAGCGATGATGAGGTATGGGAGTATGTGAATCAGTTTGCGGACTTCAACCATTACATTAATAGCCCGATTGCCAATTACAAGGGCGAAATTTACAATCTGCCTTTTAATATGAATACCTTTAACAAATTATGGGGAGTTATAACGCCAGATGAGGCTCTGGCTAAGATTAATGAACAACGTGGCCAAGTGACGGGCGAACCGAAAAATCTTGAAGAACAAGCGATTGCGCTTGTGGGACAGGACGTTTATGAGAAGCTAATCAAAGGTTATACTGAGAAGCAATGGGGCAAGTCTGCTACAGAGTTACCGGCCTTTATTATTCGTCGGCTACCGTTAAGATTTACGTATGATAATAATTACTTCAACGATCCTCATCAAGGCATTCCGGTGGGTGGGTATACGCAAATTGTTGAGAAAATGCTTGACCATCCTAATATTCAAGTTCAGTTAAATACTGACTTTTTTAATAAGAAAGATGCATACTTACGCGACTTTGACCGTATTATTTATACTGGTCAAATTGACCAATTCTTTGATTTTGAATTAGGGATGCTAGAGTATCGTAGTCTTCGCTTTGAGACGGAAGTATTGAATATAGCGAATTATCAAGGAAATGCCGTAGTTAATTATACGGATCGTGAAACGCCTTACACGCGAATTATTGAACATAAGCATTTTGAATTTGGTCAACAAGAGAAGACGGTCATCACACGAGAATATTCTAAAGAGTGGGAAACCGGTGATGAGCCTTATTATCCGGTGAATGATGAGTTGAATAATCGGTTGTATGAAGAGTATGTGGCTTTAGCGAAAGATTTTCCTAAGGTGCATTTTGGTGGGCGACTCGGTCAGTACAAATATTATAATATGGACCAGGTCATCCGCTCTGCCTTAGATGCAGTGAGGGAAGAATTGGCTTAAAGCGTATCGCAGTCTAGCAAATGGAATAGCAATGGAGCAATTTGGATGAAAGATAAGATTATTGCCATAGATCTTGGTGGGACTACGTGTAAATTAGCGATTGTTTCTTTAGATGTAGAGATTCTTCAGAAATAGTCGATTAAGACGACTATTCTCAATGAAGGTCAGGCGATTATTCTTGATATTATTGAATCTATTAGAGAACATATGGCTTTGTATCAGTTGGTAGAGGCTGACTTTGCAAGACGTACTGACGATTAGTGAACAAACAGGGTCACCCGCTATTTTTGATAATTTGCATCATGAAGTGCGTCTTCCAATTGATGACACATCATTGAGTGACTATATTCAAGCTTCCGGTCGAACTTGGCAGCCAGCTGATGGTCGTCAAAAAATTCATTACAGTCAACAAGCGCCTGGAAAAAAAGCCGGTGCCCATTTCGAAACGATTGCGAATCAACCCTTTATTAAATTTTTAGAGCAACTTCCTCCTGATCAGCCGATTGATATTATGTTAGAAGTCAAAGATAAGAATTGATCTGCAGAAAAGATGCAAATCTACTTGGATCAAGACGCCAATGCTGCGGAGAAATTATGGGTCAAGCGGAAGTATGCTGTATTGACGAAGTCGGCGAGCATTTGTCAAAAGATTCGTAACGTATTAAAAAATAAGCAATATATAGACTTTGTCTTATTTTTTGAGCTTCTTGAACAAGCAGAGAGAGCGCCGGAAGATAAGCGTGCAGAAGTGAATGCCGCTCAACATATTTGGGGTTGTTTTGGAAACAAGCTACCAATAAAGAGGAAGCGAATTTTCAAAAGATTATCGCGCAATATCAAGCTGGAGAAATAACAGTTCGTCAGTTACGTCAGTTCTTTAAGCGTTTATTAAAAAAATATCCGCATGATTATTTATAAGCAAGTTTGTATTTTAAAGAATTTGATTTGTCAAATTAAGCTAGACAAAACAGCTTCATCTAAGTAACTCAAAAATACTTCCAACGGTGTTTGGTAGTGCAAGGATTTCCGTGGAATCGTGTTCCGTTTGTGTGCAATCGATGACAC
>NZ_VBSP01000052.1 GCF_005864045.1 Ruoffia tabacinasalis
GTTGACCCCATTTCTACTCAAAAGTTGAGTAGAAATGGGGTCATTTAATTATTACTGGTAAACTATTCCGCAGACATTGGTAAATCTTCCCGCAAAGAGTGGTAAAAAGAACCGCACTACTGGTAAAAAACGTCCGCAATACTCATAATAAAATTAAAGTATTGAAACGAACAGCCTACGGCTATCGAAATTACAGTCATTTTAGAGACCGTATTTTACTTATGACGCGATTATATGTCCCTCAGACAAATAAAAAAGATCAAGCAACAACCTATGCTGCTTGATCTTGATTAAAATGAGTCATCAACCCTATTTGACAAAGAGCCTTTAATTTTATAAAATTAAAAACACTCTCATCATTAGAATCCAATCTAATAATGAGAGTGCCTTCTATAACTCTTTTAGCATAATATAATCCACTTGCGCATCGTCTCCCATAATGAAAGTATGCTCACCAACTCGTTGGAAGCCCATCTTCTTATAGAAAGCTAAGGCATTATAATTATGCTCCCAGACCCCTAACCAAATACCAGTTCGGTTAAGTTCTTTTGCACGCAAGTAAGCAAACTCTAATAAAAGCTTTCCATATCCTTTACGCTTATGCTGTGGTAGTACATAAATTCGTTCCACTTCTAATGCTAGCGGATTATCTTTCTCTGATTGCGCATCATCAATATTCAGCTTTAAGTAGCCAACGACCAAGTCTGAATCCTTCAGAAAATAAAAATCTGTACCAACCTGGTTGATTTCAGACGTAAGTTGCTTAGTATTGTATGCTCGGTCTAAATATTCTTTTAAATCCTCTTCAGTATTTTGATCTTTGAATGTATCAACAAACGTTTCAATACTAATATCGCGTAATTGTTCAACATCACTTGGTTTGCATTTAACTAGTTCTGCCATCTTTATCACCTCGTTACATAATACTCACTCATTAATTATAACAAAAAATCCTCCATCCTTAACATATTTCCTAAGAATGAAGGTTGTTATACTATACTTATTCCGCCAACTGTTCGGTTGGCTTCTTCACAAGGAAAATTATTACTCTGTCTCTACAAATTCAATTGTCAGCGCAAATACATCCTTTACGCCTTCCACATCGAACTCTGGGTTCTCATAATCAGAATTGATTTCTTCGTAATTTAAAGAGTACATATGATTAGAGTCTGCTAAAATAAGGATTGTTAATGGCTCCCGATTATTAGCTTCTATCTCAATAGTATCTTTCCAATCGCCTGATAAAGATTCTCTGCTATTCTCTCTCTCAATACGATTAGGCAAACTTGAAGAAAGAAATTCATAAGTATTTAATGTGCCATCCTCTGATCGAATACCTATACGAATAAAATCCTCAAGATTTATCGCCACCTGTAAATTACCGCCATCATGTTTTTCATTTATTAATTCCATCGCCTGCCAATTTCCATCATTTTGTAATTTTTCCCATCGTATAATATATGATGAATTTGAGTTTTCATAATCGATTGAATAGAAATTAGTTTGTCTTAAGCGAAGTAAAGAAAATATCTCTTGTTGTTCATCGGTTAACTTAACAAGTTCGCCCAATCCATCAGCTGAAACTTGAATAGAACTAATAGAAATAATCAATAAAAATATAACAAATGATAATAGATATTTATTTTTCATACTTTTTACCCCCTTGTACCTCTAAGCCCTTAATTGTCATTCAACTTATGTAATTATTTTGTAAATATAATGTCCATTGCGGGACATGCTTAATTAGCACACCACATAGAACCTGAGTAATAATGCTGCGTCTAATAATAAGCTATTTAATTGTAATGAGTTTAGATTATTCATGAGTAGGCTCCTTTGCTTTTATTTGAGATTAGTATAAATGATTATAAATTAAAAAACAGCCTTTTTATCTCATTTATTTCTAATTAATTTATTTGAGGCGCACTTCAATATCACGTAAATGTTGATATAACAGCACAAAAAGCCCTGTCTTGATATCAGAGAATATTAAAACACCCTTATCATTAGAATTCATTCTAATAATCAAGGTACCTTCTATAATTCTTTCAGCATAATATAATCCACTTGCGCGTCGTTTCCGATATACACCCCGTTGTAACCAACCCGTTGGTAGCCCATCTTCTCATAGAAAGCCAACGCATTATAATTGTATTCCCACGCCCCTATCCAAATTCCAGTTCAGTTAAGTTCCTTTGCACGAGCGTGAGCGAATTCCAGTAGCTGGTTCCCATAGCCTTTACGCTTATGCTGAGGGAGTACATAAATTCGGTCCAATTACACCTTTAAGTCTTCTTCGGTATTTTGGTCTTTGAATGTATCAATAAACATTTTAATGCTAATAACTTGTAACTGTTCAACATCACTTATCTTGCATTGAATAAGCTCTGTCATCTTTATCGCCTTGGTCTGTTTATTATACTAAAATGATGTATTGAGCTGACTATTCATTACTCAATAATTGTTCTTTCACAAATCTTGCGTATGAAGCGTGCGTTTTAAGTAATTCTGAATGAGTTCCACTTCCAGTTACTTTTTTATTATCAATAAAATAAATATTATCCGCATCCATAATCGTTGAGAGGCGATGCGCAACAACAATCGTCGTTTTTGAACCCATTAATCTTTGTAAACTCTGATTGATTTGATACTCCGCATCCGCATCTAAGTTTGACGTCGCTTCATCTAGCAAGAGGATTGGTGTGTCTCTTAGGACAGCTCGAGCAATATGTATTCTTTGCTTTTGTCCACCTGAAAGTCTTGACCCTGCTTCCCCTACCACCGTTTCTAGCCCATCATGCAGCTTTGCTATCGTTTCTTCTAGATGAGCGAATCGAATTGCGTACTGAATTTGATTTTCACTTGGAGAGTAATCTAAACCAAATACTAAATTTTCTCTTATAGTTCCACTGAGAATTGAAATATCTTGAGATACAATGGAGATGTTGTCGCGCCAATCAGATAGTTTAAAAGAATCAATCTCATTCTCTTTTGAGATAATCTTACCATTTTTAATGGGATAAAATTGCATTAATAGATTTAATATTGTTGACTTCCCTCCACCAGAAGGACCTACAATCGCAGTCTTCTCTCCTTCTTTAAAAGTCATGCTAACACCTTCCAAAATGGGCATTAGGTTTAATTCATCAGAATATATTGATTTCATATTCACAATTAATTCCTCTGAATTCGTGTTTATCTTTGGATAACCAAATGATACATCTATAAAATTAATTTCTCCGTAATTGAATAGTTTGCCTTCATCCAGATTTTCTACCTCAATATCTTGTATTTTCGATAGCTTCTGTATGGCCCCTTCCATCTTCCCTTTTTGGGCAAAAAAACCTGAAAAAGATCCTAAAGGATTAATTAATTGAAATAAATAAATTAAAAATGAAATTAAAGTTCCTACTGATAGAGTTCCCTGGTTAACCCTTAGACCGCCATAACTGAAGATTAAGGCAATTGAACCAAATATAAGAAGTAACCCAATAGGTTGTACAACTGCATATAGTGTAGTGTTTTTTGATGAAATATGCCTTAAGTCTTCAGTATAACCTTGAACTTCCTTGTATGCGAATTCCTCAGCTACACTACTCTTTATTAAAGACATATTTTGTAAATATTCTAAAATCAAGCTACTCAGTCTACTCAAAGAGTTTTGTTGTCGAATTGAGTAACGAGAACTTAATTTCGTTAAAGGAATCAAAGGAATTGCAACGAGTGGTAAAGATATTAGAAGTATGCTAGTTAATTGCCAGTCTAAAAACAGTAAAGCGATGAGTGTACCTACTACCGTCACAATACTTGAGATAAATGTTGGTAATGATTGTGTAATGAATTGTTGAATGTGATTAGTATCATTAATAATTCTATTCGCTAACTCACTAGGACTATTTAAATCAAAAAAAGCCTTTGGGGCGTGAAGTAATCTATTCATAAAACTATTTCGCATGTGCTTAATTTGATAATCTCCATCACGTGCCATCATTGTATGACCCACTGCTACCATAATTGCTTGAAGAATAAATAAAATAATAGTTAAAACAATCGGCGATAGAAAGTTGATTAAGCGAACTTCCTCCACCAATGCACTTACAGATATCGGTATCAACACGCCAACAATACTTGAAAGAAAAATAATTATTAAACTTATAATCAGTATGGGCGTGGCTTTTATAATTCGCTTTTTCATTTAATCTACTCCTTCATTAATTGCTGTAAGATGGGATTGTAATGCTTATATAATTCTTTCTCTTGGGAATTGAGTGAATAATCTGGATTAAATATCAAAAGGGAATGTAATAAATTAATCAAAAAAATTAAGTCTGTGTGTGAAAGAACAAAATAAGCAATGATTAAGGTTTTTAATATATCCTCTAACTCATTTCTAAATAATTGATCAATAATAATTGCTTTTACTACATGATTACATGATTTTAAACAACTTAATTGCTTCAAGGTTAATTCATCAAACCTACTAAGATTATATAAAAAAGAAGAAATGACTTCTCCTCTAAAACCCTCAAGTACTTGTATTGCACTTTTCGGGGATAACATATATTCATTCACTGATAAATATTCTTTAATTCTCTGTTTATTACTTATAATTGTATCTGGAGTCAATTTTAAATTGCCCTTGACATTTCAATAACCTCTTTCAGTAATTTACCTACAAGAGTTGTATGATAAACATAATCAAACTGTTCTTTATGATTGGTAAAGTTTTGCTTACTCATTGTTGTAGGATATATAAATCCGTCTTTTGCTTGATTGTCTTTAATTGTTTGAAATGTCATCTCCATAATTAAGCGATCTACTTTACCAGACAAATTTAAAATATAGACACAAACAGCCACTTCTAAAAGAACATCAATGTCTCCTTTTCTTATTGATATTAATAAACAGTCCGTCAATATTTTTACTAACTCTGAATAATCTTCTTCAAAACAAAAATTTGTACAATTGAAGTAAGTACAGTAAAAAATGGTATGCGTAATTGAATATATATAATTTCTGTTTACTAACAATACTAAAAGATTCTTATCTTTAATCAGTTTATACAGAAAGCTATTAAAACATGATTGTTGCATATTTTCGCTATTATTTTCTTTATTGTACAACGAGTCAATCGCCAATACTTCTGAAATACGATAATTAGGAAAATTATTATAAGTTAAATATTCAATTTTTTCTTCAATAGATTGATTATTCAAATAAAATTCGTACATATATTTCAATGCTTTTGAATAATGTATCTTATCCTTACTATACAATAAAATTTGATAATATTCAGCTTCAGACTTACTATCTTTATTAAAATCTAACATAATTAGTTTATTGACCAATCCATATTTAAGAGGTCTTTTTGAGGTTTTTTTAGTTCAAATTCTAACATATAATCAGTCGTTAGTAATTTTACAGAAGCAAAAACTCCATTTGGCTCAATATCAAATTTTGCACCATTGAATTTGTTTTTTAATTTATTCATATAATTTTTTTCCATTGTTTAATTCTTCTCGTATATATATATTTTACTGTGATTTTTTAACACAGCACTTTAAATTCTATCTAATCTGTGTATGTCGCAGATATTACGTTATCTTGTTTATTATTCTTCTTACACTATAGATTTCACAAAATATGCTTTATACTAATTACTATGATTTTCTATACTAAGAATATATTTTTTTAATTAACTTAATGAATATTTTTGTTGTAAATTAAAGTACAAATAACCTATATTTAATTAGACACTAATTAAGTTAGATACATTTAATATCAAGTCATTTTTTCATTTAAGATAGAATTACCTTTTTCATACTTTTTGGAAACGTATTTTCAGAGTCAATATCAATAATTTCTATAATATCAGAAATTATAATCTGTCTATCATTAGAGTTATAACTTAAATTGCATGCAACAAAAATCAGAATCACTAAAAAAAATCGATTAAGATATCTTATTATTATTCACCTCCATCAAGTAACAAGTTGGAAAGCATTCACTTTCTATATTAATATTATCTCTCAAAAATGATTATAAGCAAGCCTCGTTAACTATATTAAACTGTCATTAGTGCACATCACATTATTCTAATCATAATCTTCAAAAAAATTAGACTTTCCTTGTTAAATATATTAAACTATGCATTAATAACTTAAAGGAGGCTATCTATGGATTCAATTGGCCACAGACTTAAAGTAATTAGGCTAAGTAAAAAAATGACACAGCAAGATCTGGTAACCGAAAATATTACTAAAGGATTCATTTCCTTAGTTGAGAATGGAAAGTCTAACTTATCAGTGGACAAATTTAGAGAAATATCTTATCAATTAAATCTTTCCTCTAAAGAAATAGGTTATTTAATCATTAACAATCAAATGCTAGATCAAAAACAATTACTTTCAAAACTATCTACGGCAATACTACATGATGATCTTTATTTACTTAACTTACTTTATAAACAAGAGACGGACTATTTTAGCAAATCAGGTAATATCAGACACAAGCACAACATTGATTTCATTATATTACACATCTATAAAATAAAAAAAATTCAAAACACTGAACCTTTAGACAGAATTTTGAATTATCTGGATAGTGTTGAGGAATGGATGACTTATGAACTAAACCTAATAATTAATTTATTACCCTTTCTTACAGAACAAGTTTATCCTCATTGGTTAACCAAAGTCGAGCATCACATTAGTAATAATATGGAAAGTAATAAACTACGACAGACTTTTTCTAAGATTTACATGAATCAAATATGGATGATATTACGCGAAGGTCAGTCTGATAATTTACCTACTGTAAAAATTTATATTCACGAAACTGAGAAATTAATACAAGATACACAACTATACTACGATAAGAATAAATTATCTTTTTTGAAAGGTCTTTACACAATTTCTCAAGGTCAATATCAATCTGGCCTTAGAGTATCTGAAAAAGCAATCGAATTAATGTATCATTTTAATGACGAGCACACAGCAAGAGCTCATTCTAAATCTCTGGATGAATTTGTTAATATCATCAAAGAAAAACATCACATTAATACTTTCGATTTAATGTGACGCAAACTAATAGTCTTAATCATACAAAAATACACTTAAGTTTGAATAGTTCAAATTTAAGTGTATTCTTATATTTATTCCGCCAACTGCTTAACTACTTTTTTCAACAAATTTATCCATCGTTCAGGCACTACAGACTTATCAAGCAACACTGCATATTATGTTCTATCATTATTGTAGAAAGATTAAATATCCGAATTAATTATTTTTATCTGTCTCTTTATCTTCAGTTAGTTTATACATCACATCAAACTCATCAACAACTTCTGAAAAATCTTCGCTAAACTCTAAAGAATTAATTCTCTGATCTCCTACTCTTAATGTCCAACTGCCATTATTCTCTGAATACCGATAAGTTGGATTCGTAATGATGAAAACATGTAAAGCGTATTCTTCATATTTTTCATTTGACTCCTCGTCCACATATTCAATAGTAGGTCTGTCCTCAGATGTATCATTATTTTTAGTCGGATCTGATAACTTAGTTAGTTGATTATTATTAGTTAAATAAGCTCCAAGATCATCTGTAACCAACTTTCGATTTGTTGTTTCAGTTGTATATGAGTCTAGGTCATTTAATAACAATACAACTTCTTCTTCTGAAAATATATACCCTTTAATCGCAGAATCCTCATCGGTCATATATATGCCATCAATATCAAACTCTTCATCACTATTTGCGAATACAATATTTTGTTCTAAATTACCAAATGTAAATAGAACACAAATTGCTATAATAAATCGTATACTTTTTTTCATTTTTATTATCCTTTCGATTCTTATTAATAAGTTAACCTTTAATAACTAAATGACATTATGAAATAGTGTACTACTACACAAAACAATGAAATTGTTCATTTTTTACCTTTATATACGAAGAATCAAAATCTATAATCTCAGTCATATAAATAGGCATGAATTTTGTATAGTTAATGGAAGCGGTTAATTTATAATTTTATTATATAATAAAATCAACTATAAACAACCCTAGTTAATTATTTTAAACTTTAAATAAGGTGATTTTTGAGAATTTATTTCGATTCTATTAGGTGATATAAAATTCCTCCCGAAAAGTCGTTGACATTTTCAATGTATCTACTTTTGAGGAAGTATATCAATATGCATAAACTAGGCTTTATTAGGCTACACAACTACAATTTCAAAAAAATCATCATTAAATTCACATCTAACAACAAGAAAATATTATTCTCGATACCAGCTTTGGAATCATTACAACTTAACTGTTTCCAATTTAATTGCTATGATAACCGTTTCGGTCGTTGACTGCGTTTAATTTTTCAAAAAGCTATTTCACTTTCTATAAAACAATCGAGTTGATGTATTATTTTATGATGCACTTACACATCCCTGATACAAATTTTAAATATCCTATAATCACTTGTTAAACTATATTTATAAAAACTAAAAACCCCTCATCTCTAGACATAAATTCTAAAGCGAGGGGTATTGATATTTTTTTGATTTTATTACTCAGCTAATTCTTCAGCCGGTTTCTTTACTAACACACTTAATAAGATAGCTCCGACAATCCCACCAGCAAGCCAAGCCACGAGATACATCCATGGATTCGTTACACCACCGGCAAGAACCGCAAAGATTCCGCCGTGAGGAACATAACTCACACTACCAAATAACATACTTAATGCTCCAGCAACCCCACTACCTACTGCTAATGAAGGAATCACTCGAAGTGGATTCGATGCTGCGAATGGAATAGCTCCTTCAGTAATGAAAGCCGCTCCCATCACATAGTTCACTAAAGCACTGTTATGTTGTTCTGGCGCCCAAAGATTTTTATTAAATGTTGCTGAAATAGCAATCGCTAACGGGGGAACCATCCCACCGATCATAACGGCTGCCATCACATCTGAACCTGCACCATTTGATGCTGTAACCAAAGCTGTACCAGTAACATAAGCAGCTTTATTAAGCGGCCCACCCATATCAATTGACATCATAGCCGCAGCAACAAAACCTAGAACTACAGATAATTCAGAAGGAATACTTGTTAATAAGTCTTGTAAACCTAACATGACTGCTCCCATGGGTGCATTCACGATAAAAAACATGATGAGACCCATGGCTAGAACACCTAGCACAGGATATAAGAAGATTGGCTTCATACCTTCCAGTGATTTTGGTAACCAACTTAAGCCTTTACGTAAGCACCAAACAATTCCACCCGCTAAGAAACCAGCGACTAAAGCACCTAAGAATCCTGATGCAACTGCATCTTCAAAGATTCCACCGGCATTAAAGGCTGTTAGAATACTTGGGTTAGCAAAAACCCCACCCATGAAACCAATCACTAAACCAGGTCGATCAGCAATAGATTGCCCAACATAACCTGCTAGTACTGGTAACATCATAGCGAAAGATAAATCTCCGAAAGTTTTTAAAGTATGAGCAATCGCATTATAACTTGCATCATCTGGATTCGCTGAGTTGATTCCCCAGAAGAATGATAAAGCGGCTAAAATCCCACCTGCGACGACGAACGGTAACATATGAGATACACCGTTCATTAAGTGTTTATAGAACTGACGTCCTAAAGATTCATTCTCCTCAGAATCGTCGGCTGACTGATCATATTGACTCGCGTGATAAATACGCGCATCAGCATTTGCGGCACGCTTCACTAATTCATCGGCTTTATTAATTCCGTCGGCTACTTTTGTTATAATAACTGGTTTACCATTAAAGCGCGCCATATCTACTTGCTTGTCAGCTGCTACAATAATCGCTGTTGCGCGTTCAATATCCGCTTTCGTTAATTTATTACCAACACCTGTTTGCCCATTTGTCTCAACTTTAATCGCATAACCGGCTTTATCCGCTGCTTGATTCAGTTTCTCTTCCGCCATATAAGTATGCGCAATCCCTGTTGGACATGCCGTTACAGCTAATAAGTATACATCATCCGCGTCTTGTGCTTGAGTATCTACTGCAGCAACTGTTTCTTTTGCTTGGTTTTCTTCTTCTTTTTCTGCTTCATATTCCGCAATGATATTTACAACATCTTCTTGAGTTTGAGCATCAAGTAAAGCTTGTTTTGCTTCTGGATTCATTAAGATACTTGATAATTTTGCTAAAGCTTGTAGATGTTCTCCGCCACCTTCAGGTGCAGCAATCATAAAGATTAATTTTGCTGGTTGACCATCGAATGACTCCCATTCAATTCCTTCTTGTGAGCGAGCAAAAACAATCGCTGCTTCTTTAATTGAAGCATCTTGAGCATGTGGAATCGCAATTTCGTCTCCTACACCTGTTGTAGATTGGGCTTCACGCGCTTCTAGTTTCTCAACATAACTGCCAACATCACTCACGCCACCTGCTTTGGCGAATTGTTCTGCCAAATGACGTAAAGTACTTGCTTTATCTGTTGTTGATAAAGTTAAATCCATCGCATCTTTTACAAATAATTGTGCTAGTTTCATTTTATCCACCTATCCTTTTTATTTCTATTTCTTTGATTAATTGATCTATCAATTCTTTTGTAGCGATTCCAACTGAAAATGCCGTCGCACTTCCTGATGCCGCTCCTTGTTTTAAACTGTCCTCGTACTGACCACTTTCAATATATTTTGCTATAAAGCCTGCGACCATTGAATCTCCGGCGCCTACGGAATTGATGACTTCGCCTTTAGGCACTGAAGATTGATGCACTTCTCCCGTCTCTGTGAGTAACACTGCGCCGTCGCCACCTAATGACACGATAACATTACGCGCGCCTTTTTCTTGGAGCATTTTACCGTAATGAATCACTTCTTCAATTGAATCTACCTTGACATTGAAGATTTCACTGAGCTCTTGCGCATTCGGTTTGATTAAAAATGGCTTATGTACTAAACAAGCGGTTAAAAGATCTTTATTCGAATCCAATACAAAATCAACCTGTTTACTTGCGCATAACTCAGCCACTTTAACGTAATGGTCGCTATTCATACCTGGCGCAGCATTACCGGCTAGTAAAACCGTATCTCCTTTGACTAATACTTCATTGAAATAATTAAATAACTTCTGAATATCCTGCTCTTGAATAACAGGTCCATTAGCATTAATTTCAGTTTCTTGATCTGCTTTTATTTTGACATTAATGCGCGTAATTGCATCAATGTTAACAAATTCAGGTTGCACACCTTCTTCTTTTAATGATTTTTGAATAAAATCGCCTGAGAAGCCTCCTAAAAAGCCTGTCGCAATATTGTGATGTCCTAGTCGCTTTAAGAGAACGGACATGTTAATCCCCTTACCTCCAGCCACATATTCATCTCGCTTCACGCGATTCAATTCACCTAGGTGAATCACATCTGTATTCATAACTAAATCCACTGCGGGATTAAATGTAATTGTATATAGCATTCCTTAAACTTCCTTCACTTTTGTATATTTTTCGTATTTTAATCTCACGGGTTCTGGCAATGTATTTGTAATAATCGATGCATCTTCCAGTTCAACTATTCGACAAAATGATACTTTATCAAACTTACTACTATCAGAAAGTACATAAACTTGATTCGCTTGATGAATAGCTGTCTGCTTAACACTCGCCTCCTCACGATCAGGCGTTGTAAAACCGTACTGAATATCAATTCCGTTTGTACCCATAAAAGCTTTCGAGAATTGATACTGTTTCAATTGATTTTTCGCGTCAGTTCCAATCATTGCGCGTGTTTTAGGCTTGATAAACCCACCAACTAAAATCGTCTGTATATCCATGTCTGTTAAAATATTCGCAATTTCTAGACCATTCGTCACAACTGTAATATTTTCCGCTTTGATAAAAGGCAACATTGAAAGTGTCGATGTTCCAGCGTCTATATATATAAAATCATTCATTTCTATTAACGTCGCTGCGTACTTTCCTATATGTTCCTTTTCAGTCATAAATTGCTGTGACTTTTCTTTTACACTTGGCTCCGTATCTACTGAGAAAATGCGTTTAGCGCCCCCATGAACTCTCACTAACTCGCCTAACTCTTCTAACTGAGATAGATCTCGTCTCGCTGTGGATTCAGAAGCCTCCGTTGCTTCAACGATTTCTTGTAGCTTCACAATTGAATTATCCGCAAGTAACTTGCGAATCGCTTGATATCTCTCCTCTGTAAGCATTTTCATCACTTCCTTACTAATAAGATACACCAAAATCAATCATAAATCAATCATTTTATTTCAAATAACGTTACATTCATTCAAATTCAATCATAAATACGGAGGTGATATGTGGATTCACCAGCTCAAGGGCACGAGCTAGCGAAGTTCGACTGGATTCACCAGCTCAAGGGCACGAGCTAGCGAAGTTCGACTGGATTCGCCAGCTCAAGGGCGCGAGCTAGTGATTCCACACAATCCCAACTTATTTTTAAAAAAATAATGGCCAACCTAATTCGGTTAGCCATTTATATACATTTTAATTTAAATAATCCAATGCTACTTTTACAAATGCCGCTGTCGCCATATAGAATAGTGATTCGTCCACATCAAACTTCGCGTGGTGGTGTCCGTGGAACTTGCCTTCAATATTAGATGGATTTGATAAGAAGAGGAAAGTCCCGGGTGCTTCATATAGATAGTACGCGTAGTCTTCACCGCCCATTAATGGCTCTTCAACTTCAACTAACTGATCTGGGAAAATTTCTTCCAGCGAGTTCACAACTTCAGTTGTTACTTGCGAATCATTAGTTACAGGTGGATATTTAAAGTCGTAGGTCACTACACATTCTACATCCAGAGCTGCACCAATTCCGTGCGCAATTTGTTCAATCTTCTTATGAATAAACTCTCGTGTTTCATCATTTAATATTTCAGTATTTTTTATCAATTCACCTTTGGACATAACTGGTGCCAAAATATCACAATATTCAGCGATTGTCTCTTGTGACTCTTGACTATAAAAATTTTCAAAGACATGGGGTGACATGACATATAATTCTTTTAACATTTTAAAACTCTTTAATCCTTTGAATGATTCGCATAAAATGTTCGACTAAAACAGCTGAGACTAGCGTACCAATACCCACACCCATAATACGACCTAAATGGGCCAGGATAATATAACCGCGATTGTCACAAAACTCAAATCTAAAGGCACCTTTATCTTACTGAACAACTCCGGGTTACAGCGTAGAGCAATCGCCTTTACAATTCCTTCCCCTGGATTGTTCACAAAATCTGCTTTCAATTGTATCATAATAATTAAAACGATGGTAAAACAACCTATAACAACCGCAATAAGTTGCCAAAGAAAGTGTTTCAACTCAAAATTTTGAATCTTCGGTCTCCAAAAATCTACTGAAACTCTTAATACAAACAACACATTTATTTGAAAATATTGCAACAAAGGAAAGCTCTTTCCAAGTGTAACCCCTTCCATTTCATTATAATAATAAAGATACATCTCACTAATTGAAAGATGTATCTTCATGGCTTACATATTTGTTCTAAGTATATTTAACGCTTTATTAAATTCAGCGATTGTTTCTGTTTCGTCTTCCTTTTCACGCATCTCCTCTAAGAACAATATTAATTCTTGATTCGGTGACTCTTCAGTTATCTTAGCAATTGCCCACGCAGCCGTCCCACGAATCATTGGACGAGGATCTGTTTCAATGACTTGCAGTAACTTAGGAATGGCAGACTTTTCACGGTAATTCGCTAAAGCGATAATCGCATTTCTCTGAAGTGGTTTCTTACCACGCCAAGATCCGGCCATTTTGCCAAAGCTCTCTTTAAATTCACGGTTTGATATATCCAATAAAGGTTCAAGTACTGGATTTGTTAGTTCTGGGTCAGGTTCCATTTCTTCATGATGGGGCGTATTTATTCCGCGATTATAAGGACAAACAACTTGGCAAATATCACATCCATAAATCACACGACCCATCTTCTTCCGGAATTCATCTGGCATATATCCTTTAGTCTGTGTCTGATATGAGAGACAGACTTGGGCATTAATACGACCGTCCCCAAGTAAAGCACCTGTAGGACATGCATCAATACACTTCATGCAATCGCCACAACCAAAAGGTACTTCTTCATCCGCTTCAAAATCAATATTCGTAATGATTTCACCTAAGTACACAAATGAACCGAACTCTTCAGTAATCAACAAGCCATTGCGCCCTATAAAGCCAAGCCCTGCCCGCTGAGCAACCGCAACGTCAACAAGTTCTCCAGTATCCACCATCGGTTTAAAATCAACTGAACCAATATTCTCCTCATCTGCAGCTTCTTTAATGTAGGCAATGAGATTATTCATTCGGTCATTGAGAATATGATGGTAATCCGTTCCCCACGACGCACGCGCAAACTCACCTCTAGGTTTACCTTTCTCTGACCGTGGCTTCTTCATGCGAGAGGGATATGCTAAAGCAATCGCAATAATTGACTTTGGTTGTTCAAAAATCTTCTCAGGATAAATTCTTTCTTCAATGTTCTTATGTTCAAAGCCGGAATTATGTCCTGCAGCTCTTTGCTGCTTCAAGCGATCTTCTAAAGTATAAAATGGCTCCGCATGTGTAAAACCAATTTTATCAATCCCGAGTTCTTCAGCTTTTAACTTAATCTTTTCCTTTAGTTGTTGGTTCAAATCAGTCACCTCCACAAATCGACTCCTAATGTTAATCATATTATATCATCTGACCAATATATTAGAAGGAAAATATCTAAACAAAAAAAGAACAGAACCCTCGGGCTCTGCTCTCAATTAAACAATGCATGGCAACGACCTACTCTCACAGGACCAAAGGTCCAACTACCATCGGCGCTAAGAAGCTTAACTGCTGTGTTCGGCATGGGAACAGGTGTGTCCTTCTTGCTACCATCACCACACATTGTCTGTATATAAGTAATCTCTTAGATCACTCAAAACTGAATATCAACATTATGTTTTCTTACCTGCTAAACCTGAATTGGTTCGTGGTTAAGTCCTCGACCGATTAGTACTCGTCCGCTCCGTACATTACTGCACTTCCACTTCG
>NZ_VBSP01000053.1 GCF_005864045.1 Ruoffia tabacinasalis
AGCTTTGTTGACCTTTTTTAAACTGGTGGTCGTCCAGCGAAATTGTTTGGTTGTCTGTTCCGTAGAACAGATCCCCTTACACATTTGGTGTGTTTATCTTTGTTCAGTTTTCAATGAGCTTTCGTTGTCGTTTTGTTGAACAACAACTTTTATAGTATATCACGTTCGTGAAGTGGATGTCAACACTTTTTTAAAAGTATTTTCTCAACTTCATTTCGAAGTGATGTCGTTTATTTTAACAACTTTTATAGAATATCACGGTTGTGACTCGAAGTCAACAACTTATTTGAAGATTTTAAATATTTTTTAAATTCATTTAACACTTCGTTGTGATGTTGTCGCTGTTTGACGACTTACATATCTTATCATGCGGGCTATATTGTGTCAACAATATTTTTCGCTTTTTTATCAGCGCTGCCTCGTTTAAAGGTTGTCGCAAATGACAACTTTTAAATAGTAACATGTTTGACTTGTATGTGTCAATCACTTTTTTTCACTTTTATTATTTCTTTCAAGGTGAGGTGATCTCAAATGACAACTTTTATATCTTATCATGCTTTGCACATTCTGTAAAGCATTTTTTGAAACAAATTTATAACTTGCTTCAAAAGTTGTAAGCGCTACACATGTTGTAGTAGCAACTTATGTTATAGTATCATCGCCGAATCATTTCGTCAATACTTTTTTCGTTTTTTTGTAAACTTTATGTAAACTTACTAAGTTATCGCCAGACATTGTTACAACGTCCTGTGACGACAAGAAATAATATACCACTAACTTGTGGTAGGAGTCAATATATTTTTGTAATTTCTTTTATTTTATTATTTAGTTTTGCTTTATTATTGTTTCGCTTTATGTTTTTTCCATTATATAGAGGTATTTTAATTATTACACAATCCGTTTCCTTCTATAATAATGTCACTTAAAACACAAAAAGGATTGAAGACAACTTAAAGTAGCCTTCAATCCTATTTGTTTCTATATATTTGTTCTAAGCTTATAGTCGTTCGTTTAACTCTTTAGCTAGATCTTCGAATCCTGGTTTACCTAATAAAGCAAACATATTACGTTTGTAGTCTTCTACTCCTGGTTGATCAAATGGATTAACGCCATTTAAGTATCCTGAGATTCCTACTGCTTTTTCAAAGAAGTAGATTAAGTGTCCTAAAGATTTTTCATCCATAGCTGGAATTGTTACTAATAGGTTCGGTACATTACCGTCCGTATGAGCTAATAAAGTTCCTTCAAACGCCTTAGTGTTAACAAAGTCAATTGTTTTTCCTTCTAAGTAACCTAAACCATCTAGATCTTCCTCAGCTTTTGGAATATCGATATCATGTCTTGGTGTTTCAACTTTTAATACCGTTTCAAAGATATTTCTTTGTCCATCTTGGATTGTTTGTCCAATAGAGTGTAAATCTGTTGAGAAGTTTGCACTTGCTGGGTAAATGCCTTTTTGGTCTTTACCTTCAGATTCACCAAATAATTGTTTCCACCATTCAGAGAAGTATTGCATACCTGGTTCATAGTTAGCCAGAATTTCAATATCTTTTCCTTTTTTATAGAAGAAGTTACGAATTGCTGCGTATTGGTAAGCACTGTTCTCCATAACATCTGGATTACTGTACTCTTCCATTGCTTCGCGTGCACCTTCCATCAAAGCATCAATATCTCCACCTGCGACTGCAATCGGTAATAGACCTACAGCAGTTAATACAGTAAAGCGTCCTCCAATACCGTCAGGAATAACAAATGTTTCATATCCTTCAGCATTTGCTTCTGATTTTAGAGCGCCTCTCTCTTTATCTGTTGTTGCATAAATGCGTTTAACTGCTTCTTCGTGACCGTATTTCTTATCTAATAATTCTTTAAATACACGGAATGCGATTGAAGGTTCAGTTGTAGTACCTGATTTAGAAATAATATTAACCGAGAAGTCACGGTCTCCTACTAAATCAACTAGATCATGTAAATAAGTCGAACTAATACTATTACCAGCAAAGATAACTTGAGGTGTTCCTTTTTGCCCTGCTTTAATATTGTAGAATGAATCATTTAGAAATTCGATTGCTGCTTTCGCTCCTAAGTATGATCCACCAATACCAATTACAATAAGAATATCTGAATCTGCTTTAATTTTTTCTGAAGCTGCTTTGATGCGTGCATACTCATCTTTGTCGTATGTTTCTGGCCAATCGATCCAGTCCAAGTAGTCATTTCCTGTACCCGTTTTATCATGAAGTTGATTATGTGCCAATTCAATATATGGTTTAATCTGAGTTAATTCATGTTCTTTAAAGAATGATAAAGCTTTTGTATAATCAAATTTTAAATTTGTCATTAATATCTCTCCTCATTTTTTCCTAGAATATTAGTTTGATCCTCTTCGATTTGTCTTAAACCATCTTCAATAATTTTAGGCATATTTTGTCCTAATGTCTTGAAACCAATCTTCGGTAAATATCTTTTAGGATACTTTTTTGATTTTGATGGAAACGGTGGTGTATTTAAATGTTGTAACGCTCTAAAAGACAAACTAATTTTCCGAGTATATTCATCAATATCGATAATCTTGACTTTAACTTTGTCGCCAATATTAATAAAATCATCTAATTCAGATACATAACCGTGTTTGCATTCTGAAATATGCACTAAACCTTGTTCTGTATCTGATAATTTTACAAAGACGCCGTAATTCTGAATACCGGTTACTTCTCCTTGGATTACATCCCCAATTCTAAATTCTTTTGTCAATGTATATCCACCCTTTACTTTATAGTAGGCTACTCATTAACAGTAACGCTCGTAATAACAATATCTTCTACGGGCTTGTCTTGGGCACCAGTTTCTTGAGCTTGAATATCTAAGACTACGTCCATACCATTTACTACGTGACCAAACACTGTATGACGGTGGTCTAACCAAGGTGTCCCACCTTTTGCTTCATAAGCTTCAATAATTTCTTCTGGGAATCCAGCTTCTTTTAATTGTCCTAGCATTTGTGCAGGTACATTCGGAGCTGTAACAATGAAAAATTGACTTCCATTTGTGTTAGGTCCAGCATTAGCCATTGATAATGCGCCATATAAGTTAAATACTTCTGCTGAGAATTCATCTTCGAAAGCATCACCATAGATACTCTCTCCACCCATACCTGTTCCTGTTGGGTCTCCACCTTGAATCATGAAGTCTTTAATAATACGGTGGAAGATAATTTCGTCGTAATACCCTTTTTTAGATAATTCTTTAAAGTTTTCTACTGTCTTTGGAGCTACCTCCGGGAATAGAGCTAAATCAATATCACCCTTGTTCGTATGTAATGTAATATCAACATTCAGTTCTTCTGTGTTTAATTGTGGAAATTTTGTCAAAATAATTCACTCCTCCTTATATTTTCTATATACATTATATACTAATTCACTTTGTTATGTTTAACAAATGTTTTAATAGTTATATCAAATAATTTTTGATATTATTGAAGGAGAGTTATAAACGATTATTTTTCAAAAGATACTTAGGCATCTAGTTTAATTTATATTAAAAAAATAAGAAGGTTGGTTTATTTATGAATTTCCCTTTAATTGCGTCATTGGTTTCAATATTATTTGCACAGCTGATTAAATATCCTATAGCTTATTTAACCAATCGAAAAAGTGCAAAATTAAATTTAATCACTTCTACAGGTGGTATGCCCAGTTCTCACTCGGCTGCAGTTAGTAGTTTAACGACGGCTTTGATTTTAGAATATGGTTTTAATTCACCATATGTAGCCATATCGACTGTATTTGCAGTCATTATTATGTTCGATTCGATGGGTGTCCGTCGACAAAGTGGTGAACAAGGTATTGTCTTAGATATATTAGCCCGTAAACATTTAGCTGAGATCGATTATATATCTGATGACATAAGCTATGATGAAGTTGAGGATAATCCTTTGATTTTAAGTTACGATATTGATGATTATGAAAGAATGATTATTAACCGTTATCTTGGCCATAAACCGAGTGAAGTCATTGTTGGTACTTTAACTGGTGGTTTTGTTGCCATTTTTCTACGTTTAGTTTTATTATAATATTATAGAAAGTGTGATACTTTGAGTTTTGAAGAGTCCTTGTTTGATATAACAATTGTTGGCGGAGGGCCCGTCGGTTTATTTACTGCGTTTTACGCAGGTTTACGAAATGCGAAAACGAAGATTATTGAAAGTCTAGAGTCCTTAGGTGGACAACCTGCCCATCTTTATGCTGAGAAGAATATTTATGACATTCCTGGTTACCCTGCAATTAAAGGCGATGAATTAGAAAGAAACCTTATTCAACAAATTTCTCGCTTTGATATTTCAATTCAATTGGGAGAAGAAGTTTTAAATGTAAATAAAAAGATGACTGAGGATGGCGTTGAATATTTTGAAATTATTACCAGTGAACAGATTCATTATTCACGTACCATTATTTTAGCGATCGGTAATGGCGCCTTTTCTCCTAGAAAATTAAAATTACCAGAAATAGAGAAATACGAAGAAAGTAATCTACATTACTATGTTAATAACATTGAACAATTTACTGGAAGAACGGTAGCAATCTGTGGTGGTGGTGATTCTGCGGTTGATTGGGCATTAGCCTTAGAACCGTTAGCGAATAAAGTGTATTTAATCCATCGTCGCGATAAATTCCGAGCTGTTGAAAGTAGTGTGAAACAATTAGAAAATTCCACAGTCGAGTTATTAACTCCTTATATTCCAGAATCCGTCCAAGGTGACGATAGTCGTATTCAATCGATTAATTTGAAGAAAGCTAAATCAGATGAGATAATTACTTTGGATGTGGATAACTTTATTGTCAGTTATGGTTTTACATCAAGTATTGGCGAAATTAGGAATTGGGGATTCAACCTCAATCGAAATACAATTGAAGTCAATGCTCAATACAAAACGAACATACCTGGCATCTATGCTGTTGGTGATATTGCCAACTATGAAGGCAAAGTAAAAATTATTGCGACAGGTTTTGGTGAAGCTCCTCAAGCAGTGAATGATGCCCTATTAAAAATTGATCCAACAAACGTTAACCCACCAATTCACAGCTCAGATTTATTCTAAGGAGAGATACTATGACAAAAAATGAACAATTTATAAAACAAAGTCGTCTAGAAGATCAAGCTCACTACTTATTAAAAGAACGTGGCGTTAGATTAGAATCAATTGCTGAAATTGTCTATGATTTACAAAAAGATTATATTGATGATTTAACACTCGACCATTGTTTAGAAAATGTTATTGCGGTGATGAAGAAACGTGAAGTTCAAAATGCAGTCATTACAGGAATTGAAATCGACATCGCAGCGGAGAGACAACAGTTCTCACCTGTCTTAAATGACTTACTCATGCGAGATGAAGGGTTATATGGGATTGATGAAGTGTTAGTCTTATCTATCGTTAACGTATATGGCTCGATTGGTTTAACTAACTTTGGTTATGTCGATAAATTAAAACCTGGTATTATCGGTGAGTTAAATGACAGTAAAGATGAACATTGTAATACATTCATTGATGATATTGTTGGCGCTCTTGCTGCAGCTGCTGCAAGTCGAATCGCCCACTCTCAACCTCAAACAGATGAGGTAAACGTTAATACTACACCTGAAGAATCTTATGAAGATTCTCATGAAAATTAAGAAAAAGTGATGCGCCCGAGGGCACATCACTTTTTTTATTTATTCCAATATACAATTTTTCGAATACCTAAGATAATTGATTCATAAACTAATAAAGCAAGAATAAATAATATCATGAAAAATTCCTGAGGTAATACAGTTATAACCGGATCTTCCAAGGGATTGAACAGCCATAAATCATTATTAAATAACAATTGATGAAAAAGTATAAATACTTGATCAAATGCTACGACAATGAAAAATAATAAAATCAATGGAAAGGCTAATTTAAACGTAAAATGTGGTGCCATAACTAATTGCCAATTCCGTTTCTTAATGTATGAAATGGCCCAGATCGTTAATAAGAATAAAATTGTTAAGATGACAAAATTAATAAAGAATAATACCTTCACTTCTTCAAAGTGCTGTGCCCCACCTTCTGACATACTAAAGTAAGGCATATTTAAATCATGGACTGTTGGATTCACTAAGTAACTTAACATAGTATCATAATTTTCAAGCAATTGTGCTTGGGTTAAACCTGAGATATCTGTTAAATTAAACCAACCAATACATAATCTGTATAAAAATGGTGATATAAAGATGACAGCTGTAATTGATGAGCAGATAGCAAATAAAAGGATGACAAGACTGCTTACTATTCGTTTTAGTATATCCATTATGCATGCTTCCATTCTGAAAGTGATTCAATGATATAAGTTGGTTGCTTTTGAATCATTTCTAAGTCTTCTCTTACAGTGACGCCTGTTAAAACTAACAACGTATCCATATCCATATTCATTCCAGCCATAATATCTGTATCGTAGTTATCTCCAATCATTAAAACCTTGCTTTTATCAATTCCAAGTTGCTTAAGTGCCCCTTCCATAATTGGATTATTAGGCTTACCGATAATAATCGGTTCTTTTCTCGTCGCAAATTGTATAAAGGCAGTAATAGCACCCGAACTTGGATTCATTCCAGTTTCAGTTGGTATTAATCGGTCCGTATTTGTCACCACGTATTCAGCTCCAGCAAGAATTGCTTGAACAGCGACAGTTAACTGGTCGTAAGTAACATCACGTTTTAAGCCTTGAACAACGATATCAATCGGCTTATTCGTATCAACTGTAAAATTTCTCTCAAGCATTTGCTCTTTTAAAGCTGCTTCGCCTAACACATAAACATTTGCTCCTGGATGATGTAATTCAATATAATCCCCTAAAGCAATAATTGAAGTATAAACATGAGAAGAATCAATTGGAATATCGTAGTAAGAATTTAAATTATGAACGATTTCCTCAACCGTCTTTGTTGCATTATTTGTCACTAATTTAAAAGGGAACCCCTCATTAAGTAAATGACGAATAAATACCTCAGCTTCTGGAATTCGTTCTTTCCCACGATAGGTCGTCCCATCTAAATCGACTAAATAACCTTCATACTTTGTCATTTCTTGTTTGTCACCTTCTTAATTACGAATTTTTTATCATTAGCCACTTTTTCACTGACTTTCTCAGTGACTTTTTTTGGTTTGTTTACTTCACCTTTAGTTTGATTCTTTTTAAAGGTTTTTTTACGACGGGTATTTTTAGGATTAAAGCTAGTATCTTCGGCTTTTTCTTTGTCCGTCGTTGTAGTTACATGAGGTGTTTTAGGTCTTTGCTTTTTCGGTTTTCTTGAAACTTTCTTATGTTTGGTTTCACGTTTCTCTAATTGATTGTACTTCTCTACAGCTTCCACCTTACCTAAGACAAAGTAAGCCGCACCAAAATTACAATACTCTTTAATATAGTCATCTAAGAAATCAATTTGTTGATCGCGTGGCACTTTGCGTCTTCCTAACTGATAAAATCCTCTTAGACGTAACTGGTCATGCCCCCAGTCTCCAACGATAAAATCAAACTTTTCAAAGAATGGTTGATAACGATTCGTAAAGGCTTCTTGTTCAAACCCTTCTCGGTAATTCTCTAACAAGCGGTATTCTTGTGTGCTAATTTGAATTGTTTCTTCATCGATAACATAAATTTGTTTATCTTCGACTTCTTCACCTTGAATAATGTCATCTAATATAGATTCAAGTTGATTTGTCATGGTTTTTTTATTACTCAAATCACTTGCCTCCTTCTATTGGGTATGTTTTTTCTAAATAATTTCGAACGGTATGTCTTAAAAAATCTGGGAAAATTAACTTTGAATCCCCATAATCACTTATCGTTGGGAAAAATGGTAAGAACCAAATATGATCCACCGTCACAAACTGATAATGTCTGTCATCAATGATTGCTTCTCCATTCACTTCCCACTGAAGCTTCAGCTCATCATAAGCAATGCCTTTAAAAATAAGTTCTCCAAATATCTTACCACGGAAACCAAGCCCATTGATTAATTTGTATCTTAAATCATCCGCTTGTTGGCTCATCTCAGCTAACATTTCCTTTAAATGCACCCCACTCATTTCCACTATGGCTAAATGCATTGGATGAGGTAGTGCTTCATGTAGGTGATGTTCCGTAATGAGTCCCCTAGGTAAATCACTTAGAAATAAACCGGAACTTAATACAGCATTCTCTACCCCGGTTGCTTCAGTAATCGCATTGAGTGCCATTTGAATAAAGGAATTGGCTCCCGTTGTTTGAAGTGCTTGAAAAGTTTCAGGGATGTCAGCAACCCAACGTTCTTCAAGTTGTTTTGTTCCTTCTTGCTTATAATAGTCCGATTCTTTGGGTAGATTATATCTTTGACTCAATTGATGAATGGAGAGAACTTCTGCAGACATCTGCCAAGTATCTGTTGCTTGGTCAAAATACAAGTCGATTGAGCCGACAAAATTTCCGTATTTTCCAGCTGCGCAAAGAAAGCTTTGATTCTCCCACTCACCTTCAATAAGAACATGATGGGTATGTGCTCCAATGATTAATTGGATTTCTGGAAAAAGATTCGCAATATAGCGATCAGTTTCTAGACCTAGATGTGATAGCAAAATAATTAAATCCGTGTCTTCTTGATCTATAAGTTGAAGGGTATCTTGTAAGCTATCAATTGGATTCTCAATGGTATATCCGTTTAAGTGATAGGTTTCATATGGCGCTGTTAACCCAATAAAAGCGACTTTCATATCGTCAATCTCTTTGTATACGATATTTTCAGCGTACGAAGGAACTTCTTTCGTATCTTTATCAAATAAATTCGCTATCGTTACGGAATAATCTGCTCGATCATACAAGTCGCTTAAGCGTTCTTTGGAAAAGTTTAAACCTTCGTTATTCCCAAGTGTAACGACATCATAATTAGCTTCATTGAACAAATCAACGATGACCTTCCCATATGTTGCTTCAACCAATGGGTGTACGGAGTCCATAGCATCACCCACATCAATGGTAAGAAGTGCCTCACCTTTAACTGATGCCAAGGACTGGTTCTCTTCTATAAACTTCGATATTAAGGGCCAATGATCTAAATGTCCGTGTAAGTCATTGGTATGTAGTATTTTTAGACGCAATGTGTACACCTCTTTCATTATACATTCCTTATAGATTATAATACAAAAAAAGACCGAACTTCAATCCCTAGGGAATGGAAGTTCGGAAATATCCTAAACTAAGCTAAGACGGGCGTCAAAGTTCCTAAGAAAATAAAGGCTACAACTAAAACAAGAGCCAATATTAAAACATAAACTAACCATTTTTCCGGTAGTTTTGGAATAGGATACTTAACTACAAAACTTGCACCAATAATAATATAAGCAACAGCTAGTACATATTGGAATATATTCATTGGTATCACATAACCTAACAGTGAAATAATCGGAATGAAAATCGCACTTGCTTCTAAAGGTAGACCTTGTGTCTTCCCATCGAATTGTTCTCCTTGAAATTCAATCGCTTGATTAAAATGCGCAAGTCGAATAATAACAGCTAAAATATATAATGCTGCGACAATAACCGATAATACCGATCCTAAAGATAAAGATATTAATAATGACGCTGGTAGCAATGCATAAACAACGGATTTACTTAAGACATCAAATTCCAAATCAAAGGAAATTTGAGCATCTTCTCGCTCAAACATCGCTGTGAAACGGTAACTAAAGATATAACCGACCGAAGCGATAATTAAGGAGATAATTGTATATTGAGATTCTCCAATCATTGAAAACCCAACACCGACCGCACCAAAGAACAAACTAAACAGTGTTAGTGCATTGCATTGATTAATTTTACCTAAGAACATTTGACACACCCTTTCATACTATATGTAATCGTTATTATTATTGTACCTATTTATCGCCTCTTTTACAATTGATACATAATTTTTCGTCAATAATGCTTGTCTTCATCGCTTAGAATTGAAATGACAAGATAGTTACTATATACTTATTATAATGCATACATGAGGTGATTAATGTGAAAAAATGGAAAATAGTTGTCGACTCAGGGTCGTCAATTCGTGAAATAGAAACAACAAATCAAAACGTCGCTTTGGAAGTCGTTCCATTAATGATAAATATCGGTAATGAGGTATTTGTAGATAGTGCAGACCTAGATATTGCGAACTTCTTGTCAGAACTAAAAGATACAAAACAAAAAACATCAAGTGCGTGTCCTTCTCCAGAAGTTTATGCAAATCGATTCGAAGGTGCTGAGAACGTTATCTGCTTTACGATCTCTTCTCAACTTTCAGGTAGTTACAATAGTGCTTCTTTAGGAAAAGACATTGCATTAGAGAGAAATCCTGACGCAAACATTCATATCTTTGACAGTCGCTCAGCTGGTTCAGAAATGGACTTATTGGCTAAAAAAGCTTTTGAATTAGCGGAAACTGATGCTGAATTTGATGACGTTGTAAAAGAATTGAATGCTTACCATGAAAATCTAGATATAGCATTCCTGCTAGAATCTGTAGATAACTTAGTTAATAATGGACGTGTGTCTAAGATTTTAGGTCAAATGATTGGGTTATTAGGTATTCGCTTAATTGGTAATCGTACTCCGGAAGGAACGATTCAATTGGCTCATAAATCAAAAGGTCAAAAGAGAGCTTTAAAGACTTTGATTAACGAATTAAAATCTAAAGGTTATAATGGAGGAGAAATTGAAGTATCTCACGTTCTTAACCCAGATATTGCCAAAGCGTTTGAAGAAGAAATTCTAAAAGAATATCCAAACGCTAAAATTACTACACGAGTAACGAGTGCATTATGTAGCTATTATGCAGAGCATAATGGTATGATCGTTGGTTTCGAAACAAATTAATACTTTAAAAAAACAGCGACAATTAATAATTGTTACTGTTTTTTACTTTAATTATATTGCTTTAAAAAATAACTGATTAAACTGAAGTATGGTTTAGTAATCTCGTCATGTTCTTGGTAAATACAATGCCCAGCATCGTCTATCGCTATAAGTTCAACTTGAGGTAAGTAGGTAGCAGCTGTAAAAATTCCATCCCCTCGGACGACTTTGTCTTCGACTGAACGAAATACTAATAACGGGGTTTCAACATTTTTCAAGGCTGACTCATCCACTATCTTATTCACTTGCTCTAATGATGTCGCCAACCAATTGTATGTTCCTCCAGAAGTTGGATGAGCAACTGATTCCAATCGCAAATTAAATGCATATTTCTCTCTTTGCTGACTATGTGTTAAATCTGGATTCGGAGTATATTCAGACGCATTCGTTGATGCTTCTATGAATTCGTTACTTCCTTGAGCTGGAATCGGCTTATGACCCAAGTTCAGTAAACCGGCACCACTCGCTACTGCATGAGCTAAAGATCTAGGATATGGATATGTATCGACACTAAACATTGGTGAGGATAATACCGCAGCTTTAATAAGTTTTGGATATTTCTTGATCAACCCTGTACTAACTGCCCCACCCATTGAATGAGCAAATAAATAAAAGTGCTCGTTCAATTCATAGGTCTTTTTAATACTTTCAATCACTTCTTTTAAATCTTCAATATAGTAATCAAAATGTTGAATATCAATTAAAGAATTACGAGTTTCTACTCTTGAAGAGCCATGCCCCCTCGCATCATAAATAAGCACATTATAATCGAGCTGCAATAAATAATACACGACTTCATAATACTTCTCTTTATACTCATTAAAACCATGAACAATAAAAACTGTCGGACGACTGCTATTTTTTAAATAAAATAAATATGATAAAGCAACATCTCCCACCGGTATTTCACCGGCATGTTCAAATTGCTCAATATATGGACGAGCGATAATGTTCATCTCTCGTTCATAATGTTCTTCGTCAATCCAAGCTAAGTTTTGTTGTAATGGCATATCTAATTCTGTTAAATTAACTTCTGCTTGGTAACTTTGTTTGCGCGTATGTTTTAGTCGATAAGCAAAATCATAAGCAAGTAAACCTAAAGTTCCTTTAAAAAGACCTTTCAATAAAGTAGATGTAAAACTCTTCTTCAATTAAATTCCTCCTTCAGTATCTAAAACTAATGAAACAACTAGTCTTACATATGGTACTTCATCGACACTATAATCTGTCGGTGATGCGTAAATCGAAACATATTGGCTTTGATAAATATCGTAATTAGATAATGACACTGCATCAGCATACACATCGAATAAATAATCGGCTAATATCTTTTCATTCTCCCAAGTTGTCAGATGAACATCCCCTGCGGATATATAGAGTTCGTATAAATTCTCGCCAAAGCGGTACTCTGCATCCGAAACATTTGGAAAATGTGCTCTAAAATCAGCCCCATCAGCTGTTATTGAGCTTAAATAATGATACTCTCCCATCTCTTCCACTCGTCTTAAGACGCCTTCTTCAAGATGTTCCCCAAATTGAATTTTCTCCCAACCTTTTGTAACCCTCATGTGATTCATTTGTCTTAAAAATGCATCATTCAATGCACGATTATCTAACGCTGCATTAAATTGATCGGCAGATTGTTTAGCAATCGCATAATTATCATCTAGTAGGATCTCTTCATGGATTTGATAAGGAACTTGATTTCCTGGTTGGGCGTATTCTGAAATATATTCAGAAATACCTTCGTCATTTTCAACGTTGTTTGGTAATTTCATTACCTCTCTCACAATGAGATTAAATGATTCGTTTGCACTTAACGATTCATCATTCAAAGTCGCTTGTATAAAATTGTGGTTATGATAATAACCTAATAATACAAAAAATATAATAAAACTCAATTTAAAGTAAAAACTCTTTGGAAATTTATTTGTCATGATTCTCTCCTATCATTCAACTAACACCTATAATATCAGAAACGTAAGTAAAACAAAAAAGATTTAAACTAGATTAACATCTAATTTAAATCTTTTAGTCCTACTTATAAAGGTTCCGTACTATTCTCTTGGTGCTGAATCAAATACGGGTCAACGATATGATAGCCCAACTCACTGTAACCATCAATCATTGTTGGTAAAGCTTCTAACGTCCACGAACGGTCATGCATTAAAATGTTTGCCCCCGGACGGGTATACATATTATCTAAGGATACGGCTGCTAATTCTGGACCAGATAAATACTCATCCATCCAATCATAACCAAATGACCATGTCATTAATTGTAAACCTAACTCATTACAAATTAAGATAGTATCCATATTAAACAAACCGAAAGGTGGTCTAAACCAACGAACAGGTGCGCCAGTAATCTCTTCAACCATTTGATTTGTTGCAACAATCTCATTGTATTGTTCTTCATATGTTAATTCGCGTAAATTAGGGTGAGTATGTGTATGGTTTCCAATTTCAAAACCCATATCATGCACTTGTTTGGTAATCTCTCTGCCCCACTCCGACTCTAAATACATACCGTTAACTAGGAAAATGGCGTTAACATCTTTTTCTTTCATTACTTGAGCCATCTCAATAGCATAGCTATCTGGTTCTTGAGGCGCATCATCAAAAGTAAATAATAAAACATCTTCAGATGAATTTTCATCTAATGGGAAGATTTCTGACGAAATATCTGGATCTGCATGAATATAGTAGGCATATCCTTCTTCATCAGGTTGAGCATAGTTCCCATAATCTGTCCAAGCTGCACGGACATTATCAGATTTAACGATATTATAATCTGTTGGCACCGCTTCTTCTGTAATCTCAATTTGTGGAATATCTTCGGGAATCTCTTCAGCCTGTACCCAAGAATGTGTTGGCATATTACCAAGCAATACTGTACCTAATAGTACCTTTAAAAAGACCTTCTGCATCGACTTACTTCCTCCTGTTAGTTGTATAATTATTTTATAAACGCAATATCAACGATATTTATGTCATATAATCCCATTTTACAATAACTTTTATAAGTTTAAAAGCAGATATTATAAACAATCTAGGTAATTTTAATACACAGAGAATGATAAACTCTCTGTTGGCAAGGCTTCTGATTGCAATGGCTCTGCAGCTAGTTTTTTACCAAACCATTTAACAGCATGCCATTGGCCGAATTTGTAGCCTGCCTGAGGGAACGTACTAAGCAATTGGAAGCCGTTCTTTTCATGGAAGCGAATGCTTCGTTCATTCGTTGCTACAATATTCGCAATGATTTGAGTCATACCTAGAGCAGTTAATGTTCTTTCTAAAGCTGTGAATAGTGATTGACCGACACCGCGAATCGGGGCATCTTCAGCTACATAAATACTTAACGCACACGTATTAACTAGATTCAGCATAAATGAAATTTCACTCACATAAACAAAACCAACGACGGCTCCTTCGTATTCTGCTACTAAAAAAGGTAGATGACTTTGAGCTTCGATAATCAATTGTTCATAATACGAAAGGGTCCCTACTGTTTCCTCTAAGTTAAAGACTGTATTTAATATATAGGGTGTGTAAATTTGTTGTATTTGCTTCGCATCGTCGACCTGTGCGGGACGAATTGTTAATTGTTGTGACTGAAATTTCATATAAACCTCCTTGTATACTTTTTCAAAACGCCGATTGTAAAATTAAGCTAGACAACTAAAACAGCCATTTGTGGTACACTCAACTTGTAATTCCGACCAAAGAATACAAAGGAGTGACCACAAATGACCTACACCCATCTTACCACGGATGAACT
>NZ_VBSP01000054.1 GCF_005864045.1 Ruoffia tabacinasalis
GTTGACCCCATTTCTACTCAAAAGTTGAGTAGAAATGGGGTCATTTAATTATTACTGGTAAACTATTCCGCAGACATTGGTAAATCTTCCCGCAAAGAGTGGTAAAAAGAACCGCACTACTGGTAAAAAACGTCCGCAATACTCAAGTAGTAGCAGTAGCATTTACATTGATATCGATGAGGATTGTATTAGTTACTAGAAGAAAAACTAAAAGGTAGTAATAAACTTTACTAAATTAACAATAAATGAACTCGTAAGCACATTGTGTTGTTTGCGAGTTTTTTTTATGTTTTTATTACATAATACTTAAAACATACTTGATTACTCTATAGGATATAGTAAAGCAAACGAGAATATAATTGCATTTAGTACATGTGGAGGCAAACATAAAACCAAACATAAACACTCACACAAAAGCAGTTTTGGAAAAATTAGTTTTAGATTCGATCCATAACACGCCAGAATTTAGTCAAGAGGTGGTTGTTACTGAGAAGAGTTATTCATTGTCTTCATATGCATACTTGCGCGAACTAAATATTTAAGAGAAGAAATTACCACACAATAACTGGACTTTAGTTAGAAAACCAAAAGCTGAAAATTTCAGTCAGCGAGACTTTATTGATATTTATAACGCATCTAACGGATATGAAGATGTTTTGTGCAGAAGTCACCCATATTATTTAGAGAATAATCACATTTATATTAGTGTGACGTTGACGCCAATTAATGTTAATTGCAAGAACAGTAGAAGGATTAATGGGGGATGTTGTGAGTAAACTTGGAAGTTGAATTCGAAATGATAAAATATCGTTTCTAGAAGGTTATTATGTTGAACGTATCTACTTAACAGGACAATCACAATCGGATATGTATTTAAATACATATGTATATTTCCTCCCTAAGTACATAACTGATATTTGTGAAGGCTTCAGGATGTAGTTGGTGTAGGGTCATTGCGAAAGCTTAATCAAAGTGAAGGATCAAGAGAGCTTTTTCTATTACACCACAGTTCGTTTCGACGGAGTAGTAGACGTCTTTTATCTACGTTCATTCGAAGGTGATATTCAATTACTAGGTAGTTAGGGTGGAATAAGTAAGATATTGAATGAGATTGATGCGGTAGAAGGTTCCATTAGACATTCTGAATTACTTCCTTACAATTGGACAATCAATGGTGTAACTTCATCAGAAAATTTTGACGATTGACCGTGCACGTAATTAAAACACTATTAAAGACAGGCTTGGCAGCTTTAAGGGTGGCTTAAGAAGACCTTATGTTGATGTCTCAATAGCAACTTAACACCCAAATGACATTTCTGATAATGATTAAAAAAATCAAACCGTTGGGAAGGTTACTGGTAGAATGACTTATTTAAACCAAGAACAGTTGAGTGAGCTTAATTCAGGAAAAGAAGATTATTTGTCTAAATTTATAGAGAGTGTCGACAAACAAGTTGATGAAGGTTGGTTACTTGAAGCAGATGCAAACCTAATGGTTGAATTGTCGAAAAAACAAACGAATAAATTATTTAATTAAGATAATAGAATATATATGGCTGTTAACTCACAACTTGAGTTAGTAGCTATTTTTTGCGATATAAATTTTATTTCATAATCATGGGATATGACTTGTAATTATATTTCAAATGTTTATAATAAATTAAAGAAAGCGTTTTACTAATTTGGCGTGTAATTATAGTTAATCAGAAAGGAATGAAAGTGTATGGAGAGAAAAGGAAGTATGTCGGGTGTTATGAAGGCGTTAGGGGTGTTTATGTTAGGTTTGTCACTTCTAATTAATAGCTTGCCAGTAGTGCAGGCTGAAGATGATTTCAAGTTTGGTCTAGAAATGTTGTTGTCTGATCACAAAGATTTACTTGAAGGGAAGCGAGTGGGGCTTGTAACGAATCCTACTGGAATTGACCAGGATTTAAATACATCCGTTGATTTGCTATTTGAAGATTCTGAGATTGAATTAACCGCTTTATATGGTCCAGAATATGGGGTTCGTGCAAATGCTGAAGCGGGGGAGTATGTTGAGTTTTATACGGATCCAGAGACAGAATTACCAGTATATAGTTTATACGGGGGAGACACATAAACCAAGTCCTGAGATGTTGAAAGATGTGGATCTACTCGTTTTTGATATTCAAGATGCAGGGGTAACTTATTATACTTATGTTTGGAAGTTGTATCATATTATGGAAGCGGCCTCTGAAAAAGGGAAGCAAGTGGTCGTGCTTGACCGTCCGAACCCGTTAGGCAGAGATGTAGTTGCTGGTCCAGTGGTTGTTGAAGAAGAACATTCTTCTTTTGTTGGTTTGAAGGACTTGGCGTTAGTTCACGGGATGACTTTTGGGGAGTTGGCACAGTATTTTAATGGTGAATTTGATTTAGGTGTTGACCTAGAAGTGGTTGAAATGCAAGGCTATGACCGAAGTGAATCTTATGCTGAACTAGATATTCCATTCGTGATGCCATCACCCAATATGCCAACAACCGACAGTATAGATGTTTACCCAATTACAGGATTATTTGAGACATTCGTGAATGTTTCCGAAGGTCGAGGCACAACAAAACCATTCCAATTAGTTGGCTCAGACTTTGTGAATGGTAAGGAATACGCCCAAGCATTGAATGACCTTAACTTAAGTGGAGTTAAACTCAGAGCAGCTGCCTTTACTCCCGCTCCTGGACAAAAGCTTGAAGGGAAGCTCGTTGAGGGCGTCGAAGTTTATGTGACAGACCGTGAAGAATATGATCCACTTTATACTGGTCTATCAATGATTCACGTATTGAATAATTTATACCCAGATGAGATTGAGTGGCGTGAAGATCAATGGCTAGCTAAATTAACTGGTAAGTCGTATATTGAAGAGGACTTGAAAGCAGGTCTGCCAGTGGAAGAAATCATCGCAAAATGGGACGAAGAATTATTATCATTTAAATCAACTCGTGAAGAATATCTTATCTACGCAAGTGGTGAAGAATAGACTATATGTGAGCACCTCCTTAGAAATTAATCTAGGGAGGTGTTTTTTACGTAAGGATGCTTTTACTCAAAGGAAGTCGCACTAGGCATAAAATAGATATTTTAGAAAAATAATGGTATCAAATTATAGTTAATTTGTTTGGTGTAAAGGAATTCTACATAGTTCATGATTATAGCGACTAGATAGCCCCAGTTGTTTGGACTTTAGCTCTACCAAGTGCGGAGAAAAGCTATTTCTAATCAGAAGGTGCTCCACCATTACTGGAAGAGATAGGGCGACTTACTTGATATTCTTTTAGCATAATTCTGCCTCAAATAATGTTTAATAACTATATAATTCCAACTATTTGTTAGAAGACATAATAATGAAATAGATAGAAATGATTTCTTATTAATGTAAAATAAGGGGCTTTTATTGAATATTACGTAGTAGCTTGCACTACCATAATGAAATGTCAGCTTGGGGTGGATGATTGAATTGGTCAAGCTGATGTTAGTCTAAATATGGGACATGTTAAATTGGGAGTTTAATGTATACTAAACATAAACCAATTGAATGGATGGAGTGTAAGACAATGAGAAAACAATATGATAAAGAATTTAAAATACACGCAGCAAAGTTAGCCGTCCAAACTGGAAAAGC
Organism: Ruoffia tabacinasalis; assembly: GCF_005864045.1. Taxonomy (GTDB): domain Bacteria; phylum Bacillota; class Bacilli; order Lactobacillales; family Aerococcaceae; genus Ruoffia; species Ruoffia tabacinasalis. Next base: position 3,636 of record NZ_VBSP01000054.1, read on the forward strand.
TGCCACACAAGTAGCTAGAGAATTAGATGTAGCCGAACAAACGCTTCACAACTGTGTCAAAAAATATAAAGAAAGTGAAGACGGTTCAAACTTTATCGGCAGTGGGAACAGCGCACCAGAAGACAAAGCAGTGAAAGACCTTCAAAAGAAATTGCGTGATCTTGAAGAGGAAAACGCAATTTTAAAAAAGGCTATGGGTATCTTCGACAAAGACCAGAAGTAATTTATGACTTCATAGAATAGCACCGACACGAGTTTCGTATTATGAAGAGTTAACCCGCCAAATAAAAGAGTTTTATATTAATTCACGCCCTATTTATGGCAGTCTTAAAATTATGAAAAATTAAATCAAAAAAGAATAAATGTTTCTCAGAAAACAGTAACCCGAATTATGAAAGTGGAGGGAATTCGCTCAAAAACGGTCGAGAAATATAAAGCGCCAACGAATTCCAAACATTCCTTACCGATTTATCCAAATTTACTGAATCAAAAATTTCAAGTGGACACTCCTAGAAAGGTTTGGGTCGGCGATATTACGTATATCCGCACGAATGAAGGCTGGCTATATTTAGCGACCATTATGGATTTATATTCGCGAAGAATACTAGGTTGGCATATGAGCCATCGAATGACAAAAGAGCTAGTCATCGTTGCGCTAAAGCGAGCGATTGGTAGACAAAAACCAACAGAAGGACTGATTCATCATTCAGATCGTGGCAGCCAGTATGCGGCACATGAATACCAAAGAATTCTGCGTAAGCACAACATGATTACGAGCATGAGCCGCAAAGGAAACTGTTACGATAAGGCCAGCAAGCGAAGCGCGTTAGTTTCAAATTAAAGATTTTGGAATATCTCAATTTAATTTGTACAATTTCTTGACATAGTATCAGTTCTCTCTTCCCAGTTGATTGTCATCTAATATCAATGATAATTTTTGATTATCCCTTGACTCATATAAAAAATATTTATATAATGAATTTGAAGAGTGCATAACAATATGAACGGCAATCGTATGATAGTCTATGAAGGTTTTTTCAATACTAATTAATCAAAAGGGAGGAGGCTGTAGTATTCTTAAATGTTTTTTTTTTGACTATCTGTCATTGAAAAGTCTCGAATTTGATTCGAGTATTTTTTTAAAGTAACTTGTAAACCATTGAACTATCCTCTAGAGTGGCATTCAGTTAATCAAAATAATTTATAAAGGAGTAAAACATATGAAGTTTATTAATAAATCAAGTCTTGTCTTTACAGTATTATTATTAATGCTAGCCGTGTTGATGTCAGTAATACCTTCTCAATCTGTCGATGCTAAAGTGTTTGAAGGGATTGGACAAGGAAAGCATGGGGATGTAAAAGTAGAAGTGACGGTTGAAGATGAAAAGATTCAATCGATTGAGGTGCTTGATAGTCAGGAGAATGAAGTGCTCGCTGAACCGGTGTATCAATCACTAAGTGACGCCATTATTGAGACTAATTCTGTAGAAGTGGATGTTGTATCAGGATCAACAGCGACAAGTGAAGGATTTTTACAAGCTGTGCAAGATGCGATCGAAAAGTCAGGTATCTCACTTACTACAATAGAAAAAGGTAATACTGAAGAGTCGAGAGAAATTGAAGAAGAAACTTATGATATTGTCATTATTGGAGCTGGTGGTGCAGGACTAAGTGCATCTATTGAAGCAGCTGAAGCTGGGAAGTCAGTCTTGTTACTAGAAAAAATGCCTGCAGTAGGAGGTAATACTCTTATTAGTGGGGGCGAAATGAATGCACCGGGTAATTGGGTTCAAGAGAAATTAGGTATTTCTGAAAAGGATAGTGTTGAATTATATTATCAGGATACATTTGAAGGTGGGAATGAAAAGGGAGACCCTGAAATTATTCAAGTTTTAGCTGAAAATGCTTTAGCTTCAGCGGAGTGGCTGAAAGACCATGTAGGGGTAGAATTTTATGAAGATCAGCTTTTCCAATTCGGAGGACACAGTGTTGAGCGTGCATTAATTCCTCTTGGGCACACTGGTCAGGAGTTAGTAATAAAATTAAAGAATAAGGCTGATGAGGTAGGTGTGGCTACTTATCTTGATACTAAAGCTACAAAACTGATCCAAGACGAAAATAATAAAGTCGTTGGTGTTGAAGCAACTCATAATAATGGAACGGATTATAAATTCCATGCTAATGATGGTGTAATTATAACAAGTGGAGGTTTTGGTGCGAATGTTGAAATGCGTGAAGAAGCCAATTCTGAATATGGCGAGGAATATTTAAGTACAGTTTCAGTCGGATCAACCGGGGATGGGTTAACAATGGCAGAAGAAGTTGGAGCTGCTCTAACCAATATGGAAAATATTCAAACATACCCGGTCTCTAACCCTGAAACAGGTATGATTTCATTACTCGCTGATACTCGATTTGATGGAGCTATTCTTATAAATCAGGAAGGTCAACGGTTTGTTGAAGAATTAGAACGTAGAGATGTGATTTCTAAAGCTATCTTAGATCAAACCGGTTCTTACGCCTACCAATTATGGAATGATGAGCTAGACCAAATTTCTCAATCTAAAGAGCTTCATGAGGCAGAATACAATGAGTTGTTAGAGTCAGAACTACTTGTTGTAGGTGATTCAATTGAAGAAGTAGCAGAACATTTTGATATTGATTCAGAAGCGCTTAAACAGACCGTAGAAAAGGTAAATCAATATGCTGAGGATGGCAAAGATCCAGATTTCAATCATCGTTCAGGACTTCACTCGTTAGAAAAGGGTAAATATTATCTGATGAAATGTAAACCGTCTGTACATCATACAATGGGTGGAGTAGTTATTAATACACAAGCTCAAGTATTAGATACAGAGGGGAATGTCATCGAAGGGCTTTATGCTGCAGGTGAAGCAACAGGCGTTGTGCATGGTGAGAATCGCTTAGGTGGCAATGCTATCTCAGATGTAATTACTTTCGGGCGTATTGCTGGGCAAGAAATTGCGAAATAATTGAAGTAGAAATATAAAAGAGAAATAACAATTGAAAGCAGGGAATCCGTTACTGATAGTAACGGATTTCCTGCTTATTTATTATTTAATTACTATACAAAATTTTGTTCATTAGCTAATTACAGAAATCTAACCCCATTTTCTACAATACTTATAATCTGGTCTGATTTTATGCATCAACAAAATTCCCTTTGCTTATTCCCCCTAAAAAGTTATTATTAATTACAAATATCTTTTTGAAAGTAAGTGTTTATATGCAGTATAGAGATATAAGTATTGAGCAGTTTGATGTTAGTCTAAATATGGGACACGTTAAATTGGGAGTTTAATGTATACTAAACATACACCAATTGAACGGATGGAGTGTAAGACAATGAGAAAACAACATAATAAAGAATTTAAAATACACGCAGCAAAGTTAGTCGTCCAAACTGGAAAAGCTGTCGCGCAAGTAGCTAGAGAATTAGATGTAGCCGAACAAACGCTTCACAACTGGGTCAAAAAATTTAAAGAAAGTGAAGACGGTTCAAACTTTATCGGCAGTGGGAACAGCGCACCAGAAGACAAAGCAGTGAAAGACCTTCAAAAGAAATTGCGTGATCTTGAAGAGGAAAACGCAATTTTAAAAAAGGGTATGGACTTCTTCGCCAAAGACCAGAAGTAATTTATGACTTCATAGAACAGCACCGACACGAGTTTCGTGTTGTGAAGATGTGACAAGTTTTAGTTGTTTCCAAAAGTGGCTATTACCATTGGTGTAAGCGTGAAAAAAGTAACCAACAACTGTGCTGTGAAGAGTTAACCCGCGAGATTAAGAAATTTGAACATAATTATGATATGTTGTCTAATTCTCAAAAATATGCTCTAGTGATGTCAATTAATTTCTTAAAATCATCTGTTCAGCTATTAATCAACCCTTTATTGGGCTTACAATCCATTGTGCCACCAGAGTATTTTAGAAAGCTTGTCTTACTTGAGGAAGCGAATAATTTTGGAGGCTTAAGTATAGATGAGATATATTGTCATCAAGACTTAATCATTTACTTAGCGAATCTTCTCTATGATATTAATCTCAACGAACAAGATATAAAAGTCTTCTGGAAGAATCTGATAAGTAATAAAGAAAATCAGGAGAATTTTAATATTAGTAAAAGTATTGATGGTAATAAGTTGATGGCTGTTGTTACCTCTCTTATTACATCGGCGAAGAATGAAAATAGTCAAAAAAACTAAAAATAGTTAAGGCTTATTGCCGTTTAATTTGTTATACTAAATTGACTGTTATTTCAATTTAAACACGATAAACTAATTATTGGAGGTAGCGATATGGATGATAAAAAGTTGACGGAAGAAGAAAAAGTTTTGAAAGATGAGTCAACTGTTGGGGATAACAAGGAACGAAGTAATTCTTCACCAAAGTGGTTGAATGCATTTAAGTCGTTGAATCTTTTTTCTCTTACTGCATTAGTGATTGGTGTACTTGTTCTTCTATTAGGTATAGGAGTTTATGCTATAACAAGTGGTGATGAAGAAGAAGGTCCAACTATTGATAGTAATTTAATACAACATCAGATTGAAACGGTATCAGAGTTGACTACGACTAAGTATCACTACACTAATGCTGGCGCATTCGAGAACCAGAACACATTTTACGGTTGGAACGTTCCTTTCACTAAGAAGAATTTTATCTTAACGTATTCAGGTATTATCCATGCTGGGATTGACATGGAAGCTGTGAATGTTGATGTGAGAGATGCAGAAATTTACATTGATATCCCGGATTCTCAAATTCTGTCTCATGAACTAGATGAAGTATCTTTCAAAGTGTTGGACGAAGAGAACTCAATCTTCAACCCAATTAAGGTTGAAGACTATCAAGCCTTCGCTATTGAGCAAGAGAAAGTGGTCGAAGAACAAGCCACTGCTAACGGCCTATTAGAAGAAGCTAACAAACAAGCTCAACAAGCAATTATGACAGTCTTGAAAATTAACCCAGAGATTGAGGATGGAAATTACACAATCGTTTTCCAATAGATATTAAAAATACAACCAGTTTTCTACTGTAATGTAGGAAGCTGGTTTTTGATTTGCCTAAAAACACCCATCATTGTCATAATATTAAAGTGGAGTATAATAACTAGTTATAGAACGAAGGGAGGAGAATTACGATGAAACAATTAATCAATACTTTCATGGTGGTTGTGATTTTAATCAGCGTCATCTTCCCTACCGCAATCAGTGCGAAAGTCACAGAAGAGACCTTAGGCTGCAAAATACTCGCCGAGAGTCAGAACAAAAGCGAGCTTATTAATGTCAGGGATTTCAGTGTGATTGATGGCGATACGGCTGATTTTATCTTGGATTGAGCAGAGGAACCATCTATAAAAGCACGATTCTTGCTCATTGATGCGTCAGAGATGCAGAACAAACCTTATGCAAAAGAGGCGAAGAATAGGGTGCGCGCCTTGCTCAAGAGGCTGACCTCATCCAAATCGAGTATGAAGGGCCAACCAAAGATAAGTATCAAAGGGACCTAGTCCATATCAGGGTTGATGGCATCTTGCTTCAAAAGATTCTTGTCACTGAGGCTTAGCTATCGCTCGCTATATCAATGGCTACCTCCCTAACAGTCAGTATGTCCAAGCAATCTACCAAGCCCAAGACTACGCTGCTAAGAATAAGTTGAAATTATGGAGTACGGGTGATTCAGAATACCTGTCGAAAGCAGAAGGATTAAGTGTTCCTTATGAAGATGAAGGAGCTAGTGGTAATAGTAGTTCGGCTGGTTTTGTGGGGGATGACGCTAGTGTGAGTGAAGGTGTATATTTTCATTTGTCAATTTAAGCTAGAAATAATTTAACCCAGACACATTCTCAAGAAAGACCTCCAACGGGGTCTTATAATTTAAAGATTTTCTAGGAATCTTATTCCTACGAATGGCGACCGAAGAAATAAACGCTTGGTTCACTTCATTGAAGTCCATTTGTTTAGGTAATCCATCTTTACGCAAGAGCCCATTCGAATGTTCGTTGAGGCCACGTTGAGAGGGACAGCCCGGATCTGCAAAGAAAACAGAAATATCCTGTTGATTGCTTAAACTTTTCCAGTTGGAAAATTCCTTGCCACAGTCAAACGTTATCGACTTAAAAAGATTCTTGGGTAGCTGTTTAAACCAGTTGGTCAAGGTGACCTCGATGTCTTCGGACTTCCGGCCGGGTGTCTTTAAAGCAATGATTAACTTAGACGCTCTTTCCGCAAAGGTGATCACGGCACTCTTATGGTTTTTACCGATGATGGTATCACCTTCTAAATGACCAAATTCTTTGTGGTAAGAAGGATAAGCTTGTTTATTGATGAACTTAATAGTGACCTCAAGTCAAGTCATCGCAGAGCGCCTAGGGGAAGAGAAAAAGAGATAGTAAAATCCTGGCTCAACAAACAGGTGCAAAACACTGAAGTGTAGCCGTATTTCCCGCATTTCACACAATGACTTAATGTTGACCTTTAGAAAAGTGATTTAATAACTTTTCTAAGAGTTTTTACTCGAGGCTCTATTTAGCGAGGAACAGAGTCTCTTGAAGCACAACGAGACGTTATTAAACTCGACGATATTAAGTCGCCAGCTGTGATGGCATAGATTCATCCACTTACAGGGCAATCACAAGTTTAATATTTTTGTGAATTCTAGTCATAAACTTTCGCCAAGCCTTGACCTATGTCAAGAACAATAGGATTAGTATGTGCTATAATGGGGGTATCAAATAAGTAAAGGAGAATGTGGGATGACGGATTATCAACAACTTTATGAGACAAGTGCAGTGAATACGGGTGGTCGTGATGGTGTGAGTTACTTAGCGGATGGGACGTATGAGGTGAAGATTACGACACCTAAAGATATGGGTGGTTCGGGTGAAGGTCAGAATCCTGAGCAGTTATTCGCCTTAGGTTACGGTGCGTGTTTCCACGGAGCTTTAGAATTGGTGAAGGGTAAGCATAAGGTTAAGAATGCGTCGCAAGTTCTTCATACAGTACGTCTTTACAAGAAGCCGGATGCGGCGGATTTTAAGTTAGAAGTTGAGATTCAAGTGGGAATTCAAGACTTTGATCGCGAAGAGACGCAGAAGTTAGCGGATGAGGCACATACTGTATGCCCTTATTCTAAGGCTGTTGCTGGGAATATCGATGTCTTCGTTAAAGCAGTAGATTATGATGCGAGCCAAGAAAAATAATTAGTATTAGATTAAATGAGCCAGGGCGAATATGTTCTGGCTTTTTTTATTTTTATGCAAAAAAGAGTAAAAGTCGGTAGCTTTACCTTATAATGAGAGGAGATAAATCATTAGTGAGAGGATGAGTATATGGATTTTTCCAATTATCATTATTGTATAAGCACGATTCCCCTGTTCCAAACATTGACACGTGATCAGATTGAGAAGATTCAAGCTCAGATTCAAGTTAAGAAGTTTAAGGCAGGGCAATATTTATACCAGGCGGGTGATGATTCAGATACGTTGTATCTACTTCAGAAGGGTCTTGTGCAAATATATCGCTTATCTGCGTCGGGAAAGGAGCAGTATATTCGTCAATTAGAGGCGGGCGACTTCATTGGAGAATCCGGATTGTTCAGCCACCGGCAAATAAACCGCTATGTCAAGGCGGAGGAGCCAACAACGGTCTGCAGTATTCAGCGCGATGTCTTCAAAGATGTCTTGCTTCAAAATCCAGAGATTGCTATAGAATTACTGGAAGAGTTATCCAACCGCCTGAACGAATCCGAACAGCAAACCACTTGGATAACTTCAGAAAGCACGTCCCACCGCCTAGCGGCTTACTTGTTAGAAGCATACAACCAACAAGAAAGCTTATCAATTGAGATCCCTTCAACCAAAAAACAACTCGCATCCTTCCTAGGAATGTCTCCAGAAAGCTTCAGCAGAAGTTTGACGAAGTTGACCAAGGCAGGGATAGTCCGCCAACCCAAACCGAATGTGATTGAGATATTGGAATTGGGGAGGTTGGAGGAGTGATGGGGGAACTACGATATATGATTTGAAGTTATCGAAAAATGGAGTATAAAGTTCTTTTCAATTATTATTTGCTAGCTAAGATTAAATACACCGTAGATTGTAAAATTAAGCTAGACAAATAAAAAAGTCATTTATGATACACTCAAACTATACTTCCACCACGAAGAATAGGAGTGATCATAAATGACCTACTCCCATCTTACCACGGATGAATTAGTAATGATAGAATCTTATTATCATCAAAATATTTCTGTTGCGATGATTGCTGAACGCTTAAGGCGTTCACGTCAGCCCATTTATAACGTTATTAATTTCTTGAAACAAGGTAACTCAGCAATTGATTACTACAAACGCTATAAAGTATATAAAAAGCGTTGCGGTAGACATAAAATCATTTTGCCTAAAAAGCAACAGAAGTATATTAAAGAAAAAGTTGCTCAAGGATGGACGCCAGACGTCAACATTGGACGTTTTGAACAGCCAATCAGTTGTTCAATGAGAACCTTATATCGTCGATTTAAAGATGGCACCTTTGATATCACAACACTCCCTATGAAAGGCAAGTGAAAGCCAAACGGAGACCAAGAACGACGAGGAAAACAAGCGTTCAAACGAAACATCTCTGAAAGAGAAAAAGACTACCCTCTATTTAAAGATGAGTTTGGTCACATTGAAGGTGATACAATCGTTGGTGCTCATCATAAAAGTGCCATCATCACACTGGTGGAACGTCTATCTAAAGCCATCATCACCTTAAAGCCTAAAGGCAGAAAAGCAAGTGACATTGAAACAACGTTAACAGAGTGGTTTCAATCCAGCCCTAGAAACTTGTTTAAATCTTTTACCTTTGATAACGGAAAAGAATTTAGTAACTGGAAGGTGTTGTCCAACAAACATGACGTCTCGATCTACTTCGCAGATCCAGGAACACCATCACAGCGTGGTTTAAATGAACATTCAAATGGTCTATTTAGAAACGATGGCTTGCCAAAGGAAATGGACTTCAATAAAGTCGAGCAGTTATTTGTGTCTGCAGTAGCTGACAAGAGAAATCAAATACCTAGAAAATCATTAAATTATCAAACGCCTTTGGAAGTATTTTCAAGTTACATTAATGACTCGCATTTGTCTAGCTTATATTGACAATTCAAAATGTCAAAAAAAACAGTCATCGTAGCATGCGCATCATCAATGATTACATCCACAGTAGCATCGAATAGAATACGTGAGATTGCAAGTGAGAATGGATTACCTGAGCCACGTATCTTACAACTAAAATTTTCTGAAGTACAAAATGCTTTAGAAACAAATGATGTTGATTTTATTGTGCCAACTGGGAAACTTCAAGAAAATGTAACAAAAGGAATTAAAGTTATTTCCGGTACTCCTTTCGTTACAGGTGTGAATGAAGAAAAAACTAGTTTACAAGTTTTAGAAGCATTAAAAGAAAATTAAATACTAGATAAGAAGAAAATACGATGGGAATAGTAGTTGATGGGTTAAATTGGATTGTCCAATTAGGGCCGATGGTCATGATGCCGATAATTATCTTAGTTTTAGGCTTAGTGTTTCGAGTTAAGACTAAAGTTTTAGTTAAATCTGCTTTAACAATTGGTGTAGGTTTTGCTGGGGTAAACATCGTAATTAACTGGTTTGTTGCTCAGGTAGGTCCATCTGTACAAGCAATGGTTTCAAACTGGGGTATTCAAACGAGTATTATGGATGTTGGTTGGCCAGCGCGTGCAGCTGCAACTTGGGCTTTTCCATTAGCTGCAGTTATGATATTTATAGTATTAGGGGTAAACATCTTAATGTTACTATTAAAACAAACTAATACTGTTATGGTAGATTTTTGGAGTTACAATCATTATATTTTTATAGCAGCATTAGTTTACTATGCAACAGGCAAAAATATCGCTTTAGCTTTGATTGCTGGAGCCTTAGATGCTGCTATTAGTTTAAAACTAGCTGATTGGACTACTCCGTTAGTTGAAGATTATTTTGAATTAGAAGGAGTGAACTTCCCAACTGCTAACTCTGTTGGTTGGGCACCTATTGCTTGGTTTTTAAATAAAATTTGGGATGTTATACCTGGAATAAAAAATATAGATATACAACCCGAAAAAATTCAAAAACGTTTTGGATTCGTAGGTGAACCTCTATTTATGGGCTTCATTATTGGTTCAATCATCGGATTATTATCTGGAGGATCTATAGGTAATACATTAATTGTGGGAATGAGTACGGCTGCAACAATGTTGTTAACACCTAAAATGATGCAAATTCTTATGGACGGTTTAATACCATTCGCTAATTCAATTAAAAAAATACTAAAAGAAAAATTTCCAAGTAGTAACTTTACGATAGGAGTCGACGCAGCGTTAACAGTTGCTAACTCTAATGTTATTGCTACAGGTATAATAATGGTTCCTATTACTCTAGTTTTAGCAGCTGTTGTACCTGGCAACAAATTATTACCAATTTCTGATATTGCTTATCAAGCAATGTGGTTATCTGCTTGGCCAGTTGCATTTTCTAAAGGAAATATATTCCGTGGCATATTATCAACATCAATTATTACAGTTGTAGTTTTATTAATTGCTACTAACTTAGCAGATGTGCACACTCAACTTGCAATAGCAGGTGGGTTCCAACTACCTGAAGGAATGACAGCAATATCTACCGAAGATGCTGGTACGCATGTTATTGGGTATATTATTACAAAAGTAATTGAATTCTTTAACAATATCTTTTAAAAATTTGATTTGTCAAATTAAGCTAGACAAAACTGTTTCATCTAAGTAACTCAAAAATACTTCCAACGGTGTTCGGTAGTGTAAGGATTTCCGTGGAATCGTGTTCCGTTTGTGTGCAATCGATGACACAAAACTTTGGTCTACTTGATTAAAGTCCATTCCTTTTGGCAGTCCGTCTCTGCGTAATAAACCATTGGAATTCTCATTCA
>NZ_VBSP01000055.1 GCF_005864045.1 Ruoffia tabacinasalis
GGTAAGATGTGTGTATGGATTCATAGCTTTCTCCTTCTAATAGTTGGTTGGTACATCTATTTTATAGGAAAACTATGGATCTTTTTTTATTTTATTATTGTTGTTGCACTTAAATTGTAAATTCGTCACGAATATAATAATGATAAAATAAGCTTTAACATTAATTTATCATCATCAAGTTATTAGATTTAAAAAATATTTTTATTTATAAAACCATATAAAGCGCTACCGAGAAATTCAAAGAACAATATAATATAATATTTAAAAATTATAAAACGCTTTTAAAGACTATCCTGAAGCGATTTATGGGTTTTTATCTAATAAAATTAAAATAAAATTAAAAAAAACTTGATAATCTAATCTAAAACAGTTAATATATTATATATAGATAAGAATTACTAATTGGAGGTTAGTTTTATGAAAAAATCTTTTAAAAAGTCATTTGCACTAGCAACAACGGCGCTTACTTTATCAACTGTATTTGCAGCTCCAGCTGCTAACCTAGTTCACGCACAAGAAGAAGGCGAAGGAGATGTTTTAGATTTCTCTCCTACTGCTGAAAACGAAGGTGAACCCATCGAAGGTGGAACTTTACGTTACGCCTTAGTATCTGATACAACTTTCGCAGGTGTTTTAAATAACATGTTATATCAAGGACAACCAGACTCATCAATTATTAGTTTTGTTAACCCTGGTTTATATGGATACGATGAAAACTTTGCAATTGATAACTCAGGTTTCGCTGATGTAGAGTTTGATCAAGAAAACAAACAAGTGACAATTACAATTCCAGAAGGAACAACTTGGCATGATGGTGAAGAAGTCACAATTGATGATGTTATCTTCCCTTATTATGTTATCGGTAACCCAGAATATACGGGTATCCGTTACGGAACTGACTTCCAAAACGTTGTAGGTATGGAAGAATATCACAACGGAGATGCTGAAGAGATTTCAGGATTAGAGCTTGTGGATGACTACACATTGACAATAACATATCACAACTTTAATAACTCATTATTACAAGCTGGTGGGGGGGTTTCTAGTTATATCGAACCTGAACACTTATTAGGTGAAGTTCCAGTAGCTGAATTAGAAGATAGTGAATATGTACGTACGAATCCTGTTGGATTTGGTCCATTCCAAATCGAATCGATTACACCAGGTGAGTCAGTAACATTCTCTGCTTTTGATGATTACTATGATGGTCGTCCTAACATTGATGAAGTTATTCTTGAAGTTGTTAACCCAACAACAATTGTTTCAGAATTAAAAGCTGGTAACTATGATATCGCATCATTACCAGCAGACCAATATGATACATATTCAGATGCAACTAACTTCCAAAGTGTAGGATTCTTAGAGAACGCACTTACATACATTGGGTTTAAATTAGGAACTTGGGATGCTGAAAATAGCGTAGTCGTACCAGATTCAGAACGAGTAACAATGAATAAAGCGTTACGTCAAGCGATGGCTTATGCAGTAGATAATAATGCTATCGCAACTAATTTTTATTCAGGTATTCGTCAAGCAGCAAATACTTTAATTACACCTAATTTCACGGATTATCATAATGCAGACCAAGAAGGATATACTTATGATCCTGAACAAGCAAAACAAATATTGGCTGATGCTGGTTTCGTAGATAACGATGGAGACGGCTTTGTTGAAGATCCAGATGGTGAAGCATTCACATTAGGATTTGCGTCAATGTCAGGTGGAGAAACGGCTGAGCCAATTGCACAATATTACATGCAAGCATGGGGTGAGGTCGGAATCGACGTTCAATTAGTTGATGGACAACTAATGGAATTTAATTCATTCTATGAGCGTCTAGGAGCTGATGATCCAGCTATCGATGTTTACCAAGCTGCATTTGGAGTAGGTGGAGATCCTAACCCAACTGGATTATGGGGTCCAAATACAGAATTCAATAGAACACGTTGGGCAACTGATGAGCATAATGAATTGCTTAAAGCAATCGAGTCGGATGATTCATTTGATGAAGAATTCCGCCAACAAGCATTTTATGATTGGCAAGCATACTTTATGGAGGAAATCCCTGCCTTCCCTACATTATTCCGTTATACATTAACAGCAGTGAATAACCGTGTAAGTAATTGGGATACTTCAATCGGATCAGACTTAAAATGGTCAGATATCTACCTGTTAGCTGAAGAGCCAATTGCTGAATAATTATTAAGCCAATAAATTTAATTCCTTTCTGATTAGAACCTCTTCGGAGGTTCTTTTTTACGTCTATGATGGTATACACTAAGCTTTCATGATAGAATAAGTGTTGCATTGTAAGCTACCAACATTGGTAGAAAGAGAGTAAAGTAGGAGGATGCTATGAGTTTATTAATTAAACATTTAGAAAATATATTAGGCATTAACATAGAAGATGAAGCGTTATTTAAACGTGCTTTTATGCATAAATCTTATGTCAATGAACAAAAACATAACTTGTTAGAGTCGAATGAACGCTTAGAATTTCTTGGCGATGCGGTCTTAGAAATTATTGTGAGTGATTACTTATATAATTTTTATCCCGAAGAACCAGAAGGAACATTGTCTCGGACTCGTGCGCAATTAGTTCGCGAACCAAGTTTAGCCCTGTTAGCAAGAAAGAACGAATTTCATAAGTATATTCAATTAGGAAAAGGTGAGTCTGCGAGCGGTGGGAATAATCGAGATTCAATTTTAGCGGATTGTTTTGAAGCCTTTCTAGGTGCAACGTATTTGGAACAAGGTATAGAAGTTGTGACTAACTTTTTGAACAAGCAATTGTTATCAAATCACCAAGATATTCTTAAGCAAGTGAATTTAGATTACAAGACACTTTTCCAAGAAAAAGCTCAAACACATGGAACAGTCTTAATTGAATACCGCTTAATTTCTAAAAAAGGACCCGATCATAATCAAATATTTGAGATGGGCTTATTTGTAGATGACAAATTAATTAGCCGAGGCAAAGGGAACAGTAAAAAACAAGCTGAAATTCAAGCAGCGAAAATTGCTTACCTACATATAATTGGAGAGGTTTCATAATGTATCTTAGTAGAGTAGAGATGACAGGCTTTAAGTCATTCGCTGACAAAACAGTTATTGAATTTAATGAAGGAATGACCGCTGTCGTAGGTCCTAACGGAAGTGGTAAAAGTAATCTTTCGGAAGCGATTAGATGGGTATTAGGCGAGCAATCAGCTAAAAGTTTACGTGGGAATCGAATGGAAGATGTTATCTTTAATGGAACACAAGCGCGTAAGCCAGTGAATATTGCAAAAGTGACTTTAGTTTTAAACAACGAGGATCGATATTTGGATTATGATTTTAGTGAAATCAGTATTACTCGCAGTTATAATCGAAATGGTGATAGTCAATACTTAATAAACAATGAGCAAGTTAGATTAAGAGACATTGTAGATTTACTTCTAGACTCAGGCTTAGGAAAGAATAGTTTTTCAATTATTTCCCAAGGGCAAGTTGAGCAAATATTTTTAAGTAAGCCTGAAGAACGACGAACGATATTTGAAGAAGCTGCAGGTGTTCAAAAGTACCAATACCGTAAGACTGAAGCTGAGAGACGCTTAGATAAATCGAGTGATAACTTAAGCCGGGTTAAAGACATTATTCATGAACTCGAATTACAATTGAATCCTTTAAGAAAACAAAGAGAGACGGCGCTTCTTTATACGAGTAAGAAAGAAGAATTAAAAGAGCTAGAAGTTTCTCTATACACCCAACAAATCGAAGATTATCAAACAGGGTGGGAAGAACTTGAGGAACAATTAAAGAATATCGATGTAACCATAAATAATTTAATCACCCAAAATGAAACACTTAGTAACGAGATTGATGCATCTAAAAACAAACAAAATCAATTAATCAATGCGATTGATCAAAATTCAGATACATATCAAAAGTTAACGTCTCAAATTGAAAAATTAAGAGCGCAACAACAGATGATTGAAAAAGATATTCAATATAGTGAAACAGAACAAGCAGATAAAGCCAATATTTATGAAGAACAAGTGGCTGAAAAGAAAAGACTTGACCAAGACATCATGGAATATACAAAGCAATTACAAACCTTTGAGACAGATTTGAAAGCATTAATGGCAGAATTAAAAGAAGTCAATAAAGATATCCAAATATCTCAAGGATTGAATGCGAACCAACAAGACGAATTACGTAATGAAATGTTGGAGTATTATCAACTAGAAGCCAAGTCAAACAATGAAATTCAACAGCAGAAAGCAGTCTTAGAAAGACAAAGAGCACGTAAAGACCAGGCTGCTGAGAAAATGAATAGTACTAGCCAAGAGCTTAAAAAGCTTGAAGTAGAAGCAATAGAAGCTGAAGAAGAACTAGAGGCATTCACAGGTAGCCAAAGTGAACAAAGAACCTTGTTACAAGAATTAACAGAGAATAACGAAAAACTCTCAAATCAACGAGATGAGTTAAGACAATTGCTCTTTAACCAAGAAAGACAAACTCAAACCATTGAAACCCGTTTAAATTCACTGAAACAAATGCATGATAATTATACGGGCTACTATGCTGGCGTGCGTGCGGTTATGCAACAAGCGCAACGCTTAAATGGTATCGAGGGAACGGTTGCGGATTTATTAAATGTAAAAGAAACGTATCAATTAGCAATCGATACAGCTTTAGGTGGATCGATGCAACACATCGTTGTAGCAAATGACCAAGCGGCACGTGAAGCAGTGAATTACTTAAAGCAACAAAGAGCTGGGCGAGCAACCTTCTTACCACGGCCTAACATTAAACCGCGTCAAATTCAAAGTTTCAAACTTTTCCAAGCGCAAGAAATGCAAGGCTTTATCGCCGTTGCTTCCGAATTAGTCAGTTATGATGCGCAGAACGAAAACATCGTTCAAAACTTATTAGGAAATACAATCGTTGCTCAAACTTTAGTTGATGCACAAAACATTGCGCGAGCCTTAGGTCATTCAGTGAAGATTGTAACACTGGAAGGTGATGTGTTAATGCCTGGTGGATCACTCACCGGGGGTCAACAAAAGCAAAGGCAACAATCGATGCTCTCACGCCAAAATGAAATAAAACAAGCAAGCGAAGCCTATGAGACACATAGAGAACAGCTTAAGAATATTGAACAAGATTGGGAGAAAGTATCATCTGAATTAGCACATAATGACCAACAACTGAAAGAACAGCGCCAACAAGTGAACCAAACAGAAGGCATCTATCAGCGTTTATTCCAAACGAGTCAAAACGCTAAACAAGCATACAAACAAGCAAATAATCAAATGATTATATTAAAAGACTCCATTCGTGAATTCGATGAAGAGCTTGATGAAGCGAGAAATACAATCGAACAAGCGGAACAAAATCTTGTGAAAGCAAAATCTTCAATTGAAGAATTAAATCGGATATTAGAACAACATAACCTAGATGAAGACGCCCGTCAGAAGAAATTAGCTGAGTTAGAAGAATTTAGACAGGACAAATCAACGAAAAAAGCGGTTATGGACGTTGAGATTAAACAATTAAAACAAACTTTATCAGATTTAAAGAATCAATATGAGGTAGTTAATAATTGGATTACAAATTATGAGTCGAGTAAGACATTTGGACTGTCGTCGATTGAAGAGCTCCAAGAAAAACTGGAGGAAACTTTAGACGACATTGCTAAATTAGAAAAAGAAAGCGAAAGTCTACAAAAACAAATTCAAGCCGACCGTCAAAATCGCCAAGATTTAAGTGAAACGATTAATGAAAAAGAAAGTTTACTCAATAAATCTCAAGCAAAGAGTCAACGTAGTTTCCAAACACAAGCAAAACTACAAGCCCAGATTGAAAAAAATCAAGCCTTAATTGATAATCATTTGAATCATTTAAATCAAGAATATCAATTGACCTTCGAGATGGCAAAGAAAATTGCTAAACCGATTGAATCAACAGCTGAAATCAATAAAGTAGTTAAAGAATTACGTCAGTTCATCAATAAATTAGGACCGATTAATCTTCAAGCAATTGAAGACTATGATGAGTTAAATGAACGTTATGAGTTATTAGTGGAACAAGAAGAAGATTTATTAACAGCTATGGGGCAACTGAAAGATACAATGGATGAGATGGATGTTGAGGTTACTCGACGATTTAGCGCAACATACAAACTCATTAATGAGAAATTCCAACAAACTTTCCGAAGATTATTTGGTGGAGGTGAAGCCTCACTCGAGTTGACGAACCCCAAAGATGTCCTAACAACAGGTGTAGACATCGTTGCGCAACCACCCGGTAAGAAGAAACAAAATCTGGCCTTATTATCTGGTGGGGAACGTGCGCTAACAGCCATAGCCTTGTTATTCGCTATTCTGGAAGTAAAACTTGTACCATTTGTTATATTGGATGAGGTAGAGGCAGCTTTAGATGATGCGAACGTGTACCGCTACGGAGAATACATTAAAGAATTTAGAGAACAAACTCAATTCATCGTCATTACACATAGAAAAGGAACGATGGAGAGTGCGGACCGGCTATACGGTGTTACGATGGAACGATCAGGTATTTCGAAATTAGCCTCAGTAAAATTAAGTGAAGCGGAAGAAGCTTTATCAGAATAAAGGAGTTATCAATGATAAAATTAATTGCTATAGATTTAGATGGAACGTTACTTAGAACAGATAAATCTTTATCAGAAGAGAACATCAATGCTATACACTACGCCCAGTCAAAAGATATTAAAGTCGTTTTATGTACAGGGAGACCATACTTAGCGATGAAAGACTTTGCCGAGAATATTGGTTTCGATGGCGACGATGAATATTTAGTCGTATTTAACGGAAGCCAAGTGATTAAAGCGAACACTGGAGAAGTTGTCGTTAATGATGTTGTTGAAACGAGCGATTTAGAGCGTTGGTATGAAGAAACGGAACGTTTAAATTTACCATTAAATCCCATTGATTCTGAATGGGTGTATGATCCAATTGAATATCCAGATGGGAAAGAGTCAACTTATACAACGCCAGCACCAAGAAAAACTGTTAGATATCATGACTTTGAAGCAGATCATACATTTAACAAGTTTGTTATTTGTACAGTTGAAGATTACTTAAATGAGCAACTACCTAAAATCAATAAAGACTTATTGGAAGAATATCAAACTGTCTTATCACATCCTTATCAATTAGAAATTGGTAAGATCAATGTTAATAAAGGGAATGCGTTAAAGAAATTAGGTAAACAATTAAATATCAAACCGGAAGAAATGATGACCATTGGTGACCAAAATAATGATCAGACGATGATTGATATGGCTGGTTACGGGGTAGCGATGGGCAATGCTGTTCAAGAGATAAAAGACAGTGCTTCATATATCACAGATACAAATGATAATGACGGTGTTGCGAAAGCAATCTATCATTTTATTAAGTAATAGAAGTGTTATAATATAAGCAAATAAGGAGTGAGATTATGGGTATTTTTGATCGTATAAAACGTGCTTTTACCGGTGAAGACCAGGTTGTTAAAGAAGAACTGAAAGAAAAAGACACCGAGATTGTTTTTGATAAGTATGACAAGGGTATGGAAAAGACACGTAAAAACTTTTCTGAAAGAATTGCGGACTTGTTTACAAGTTTCAGAGAAATTGATGAGGATTTCTATGAAGATTTAGAAGAAGCCTTTATTGGTGCAGATGTTGGTTTCAATATGACAATTGCCTTAACGGATGCTATTCGTGATGCGATTGAAGAAGAGAATGTGAGTCGTCCTGAGGATGTTAAGCGCGTTGTTCTAGAACAAATGGTGAACATTTATGAGAAGAATGAAACGGGAACGGTCGCAATTAAAGAAAATCCTGATGGGCCCACTGTCATTCTATTTGTAGGAGTAAATGGTGTTGGTAAGACAACTTCTGTAGGTAAAATTGGTTATAACTTAAAACAAGAAGGCAAAAAAGTTATTATGGCCGCTGGAGATACTTTCCGTGCAGGTGCCATTGAACAGTTAAATGTGTGGGGAGAGCGATTAGATATTCCAGTCGTGACTGGAAAAGCCAATAGCGATCCAGCTTCAGTCGTGTTTGATGCAGTGAAACGAGCGAATGAAGAGAATTACGATTACTTACTCGTAGATACTGCCGGAAGATTACAAACTAAAGCGAACTTAATGGAAGAGTTAGCCAAAATGAAACGAATCATTGAACGTGAGAATCCAAATGGTGTTCAAGAAGTGTTCTTAGTATTGGATGCGACGACAGGTCAAAATGCACTCATTCAAGCGAAACAATTCAATGAAGCAACTGAAATTACTGGTTTAGTTTTAACAAAATTAGATGGAACGGCTAAAGGTGGGGTTGTTCTTTCGATTCGTTATGATTTAGATATCCCGGTTAAATATATTGGATTAGGTGAGCAAGCCACTGACTTACAACAATTTGATCCTGAACAATATATGTATAATTTAGTTCGTGATGTGATTGAAGATAAGCAAGCTTAATAAAATATCCGTGAGGTCAAAAATCGACTTCACGGATATTTTTGTTTTCTATTATATAGTTATTAAAGTGCCAATTTCTGATGTCTGAGTTTAGGAAGAATAATATTTGTTCCTAAAAATACGAGTAAAAAGACTACAAATCCAGTGACAGCAACCATACTTGATATCGAAGTATCGAGATAAATCCCAATGTAATAACCAAGGACGGAATTAAGTACGGTAATAAAAGCTGAACCGATTAATAAAGTGCTAAATTTATTCGTAAAACATCTAGCGGTCATCCCAGGCGCTGCCATTAAGGCGATGACTAGAATAGACCCAACACTTTCAAAAGAAGTGACTGCCGTCAGAGAAACTAAAGTCATCAATACTAAGTCGAGTGCAGCAACATTAATTCCAATAGTTCGAGCAAAGGTTTCATCAAACAAACGAATCTTCAATGGATTATAGAAAATAAAGATAAAAGCCAAATTAATGAATAAAATAATCAAACCAATAAAGAATGCCTGTGGCATTTGAATTGAAAATATTTCAACTTGGCGTAATGGTGCCAGTTCGACTTGACCTAAAAGGACCATATCAATGTCTAAATGCACATTTGTATAATATTTGGAGATGATAATAACGGCAATTGAGAATAGTAAGGGGAACACCAAACCAATCGCTGCGTCGTTTTTCATTCGACCGGTCTTTGTCAATAAGTCAATTAAGATAACAGTAATGACACCGAACAAGGTTGCACCGATAATTAAATAGGGCGAAGACAAATCTTCCGTAAAGTAAAATGCAATCACAATCCCTAATAAAATGGTATGTGATATGGCGTCGGCTACCATTAAACTCGAACGCATCAACAATAGAGAACCCAATAGACTACAAGCTAAAGCAACAACAATTAAAATTAATAAAATTTGAATCATCATGACACTACACCTCTTTTACGTAAAACATAAGAGCCTAGCAAGCCTTTAGGCCCGATGAAGACAGATACTAAAGCGATACCTGACAATACAACTACAATGGTTGGTCCTGTCGCCAAATCAGAAATATTTGTACTAAGTAAAGTCCCCATAAAACCAGCAAATAAGCCAAAAAAGCCTGATAAAAAGATAGTTTTAGGATAGTTATTTGTCCATTGCATTGCCCCAACGACGGGAGCGACTAACATGCTACTAATTAACTTTGTCCCAACAGCTTGTAAACCAATGACAATGGCTAATAAACTTAACGTTAATAAGATATAATTGATAAATTTCGTATTAATGGCAATGGTTTCAGCAAAAGTTTTATCGAACAAATATATTTTAATCTTTGGATAATAAAGCCAAAATATAAGGGCGATGATAACAGCAACAATCAAAATAACATTCACATCAAATTGCGTTAAAAAAGCGGCTTGTCCCATAATATAATTATTCAAACCAGAGAAATTCACTGATTGGAATTTGGGATTCGTTTGTACAATTTGGTAAAGCATTAAACCTAAGCTGAAAAAGGACGAAAGTACAAGTGCCAGGACACTTTCATAAGCAAAATGGCTATATTTGTGAATCCAGTTAATTAGAACATAGGCTATATAACCAACAACAATGGCACCTAATAGTAACACGAGAGAATTTCTCGTTTGAAATAACATAAAAGCAATAATTACTCCAGGGTATACTGAATGCCCAATCGCATCACCCAATTGACTTTGGCCTTCTAAGACAATCGTAGTACCGATAATACCTGATGCGAAGCCGAGTGCCATGGTTCCAAGTGCGACAACCCAGAAGAAATAATCAAAAGAGATATCAAACATGTTGATCAGCTCCTAGAATATGTAAGCCCGCTTGATTTGAACTCGGTTCAACATTATTTTGCTGAGACTGATTTAAATAAGCTTTATCAATATTTTCTCGCGTAAATACATCTACCGTTGGACCTGTTGCGATAACCTCTTTATTGAGGAACAACACATAATCAAAATTATCAGGCACTGAATTTAAGTCATGGTGAACAGTCAAACTAGTCTTTCCTGCGTCCTGAAATTCTTTTAATTGCGCCATAATAATGGCTTCAGATTTCATGTCGACACCAGCAAGCGGCTCATCAAAAAAATACAAATCAGCGTCTTGTGCAATGGCACGTGCAATAAAGACTCTTTGTTTTTGACCTCCAGATAATTGACTGATTTGACGATTCGAAAGATCAGTGAGTTCCATTGCTTCGAGTGCTTGAGAAACAACAATTTTTTGCTCTTCACTCACAGATTGAAAGCCCCAACGATTTGAGCTCACTCCCATCGTCACAACGTCTTTGACAGTTGTTGGGAAATGCCAGTTAACTTCTGAAGTCTGAGGGACATAAGCGATTTTAGAGCGTGCTTGTTTCAATGTAAGGTCATTGAAAAAGCTTAGCTTATGTTGTTTAGCGGGTATTAAATTAAGAATGGCCTTTATAAAAGTTGATTTACCAGCACCATTCGGGCCGATGATAGCCATGCGAACATTTTCCGGAACTTGTAATGTAATATTGTTTAGGGCAAGAGTTTGTTGATATCTCACCGATAAGTTTTCGATCGTAATAATTGAATTCATATGAATCACTCCTTTTAAATTATAATTAACGAATTAAATGATCAACGATTAATGACACATTATGTTGATACATCTCAATGTAATTATCGTTCGACTGACCAGTTGCAGCTAAAGAGTCTGAGAACAATTCTTGACCTTCACCACCCACAACGACAACCTCTGCATCCTGTTGGTTGACTCCTTCTTGAAGCTTTTCCATCGCTTGCGGGTTAGACGTTGTATCTAAGAATATGGCTGGCACATCGTTGTCGACAATAAACTTAACCGTTTTAATGATTGCGTCATTAGAGACTTCAGATTCAGTACTGATTCCTTGAGGAGCATATACTGTGAAGTCATAAGCCTGGGCAAAGTATGCAAAGGCATCGTGTGGAGTTACGAGAATGCGTTGTTCCACAGGTAATTCTGCAACTTTTTCATGGATCCATTGATTTAAAGCATCTAATTCTTCTATATATCTTTCTGTATTTTCATTTACTAATTTTTTATACTCAGGGTAAATTTCAACTAAAGCTTGTTGAGTTGTTAGAACAGATTGTTTATATAAATCTATATCGAACCAATAATGCGGATCGACTTCTTGAGAATCCTCAGAAATTGAGATTAGCTGGTCATTATTAAACTCCGCTGTCACAGATCTTGTATGTGGCAGTGCATCTAAAACTTCTGCCATCTGTGCCTCAAAATGCAAACCATGAAATAACACGAGGTCAGATTCAGTAATGTCTTTTAAATTTCTAGCCGTTGCTGTATACGTATGCGGGTCACCACCAGCAGGGACAATTGAAACAACCTCAAACGTTTCTGGGGCGAGTTGTTCTACAATATCAACTAAAAAAGTCGTTGTGACTGTAATTTCTTCTTTATCTGCTTGAGCATGACCGATGGGCGTTACATAAGTGAATAACAAAATGATGACCATAAATAGAGTCATGATGTATTTAATATATTTTTTCATTTCAAACCTCCAAACACTAATTTTTAGGCGTGCCTAAGTGTTAATTGAATTATAATGTTAGGCGTGCCTAAAGTCAACCGAAAAGTTTAAATAAATTTGAGGCTAAAGGGAAAACATGGTAAAATTAGGATTGGAAAAAAAATCATTGGGGTGATGTCAATGTCACAGAGTCGCGAGGACTATGTAAAGTTTATATATGAACATGCAGGAGATGAATCCATCTCTAATAAAACAATCGCTGAGGGATTAGAGGTTTCTCCAGCCTCCGTGAGTGAAATGATTAATAAATTGGCTAAAAAAGGCCTAGTAATTAACGAACGCTACCGCGGTAGTGCATTAACACCAAAAGGTCATCTAATGGCTCAAGAAATGGTGAGAAAACACGAAATATGGGAATATTTCTTACAAAATAGGTTAGGATACACGAAAGAAGAAGTACACGAATTTGCTGAAGTATTGGAGCATGTAACACCCAAGGATTTAGCGGATCGATTAGCTATTTATATTGAGTATCCTGAAGAACAGGTGAATAGAATGTCGTTAGAAAAAACGATTTATATTGGTCAATTGTTCTCATTTTATAAAGCTCTGTTGACAGAGAAACAACAAGATATGTTGTCATTTTATTATGAAGAAGACTTATCTTTAAGTGAAATCGCCGAACATTTCGATATTAGTCGTCAAGGCGTTCATGATAATATTAAGCGTGGAGAGAAATCCTTGCTAGAATATGAAAAAACACTCCGTTTAAATGAGAAACGTGAAGAACGTATGCAATTATTAAATACATTGAGTGAGTTATTAACATACAAAGAAGCTCATTCAGTCATAGAAAAATTAATTCAAATAGAAGATTAAGAAATAGAGGGGTAATAATATGGCTTTTGAAGGACTTTCAGAGCGCCTACAAGGTGCGATTAGCCAGGTTAGTTCGGGAGGGACAATCACCGAAGCCGACCTGAAACAAATGATGCGTGAGATAAGACTTGCTTTACTTGAGGCCGATGTTAACTTTCAAGTAGTAAAAACATTCGTTAAGAGTGTGAATGAAAGAGCATTAGGTTCCGATGTATTAAAATCATTATCTCCAGCGCAACAAGTTTTAAAAATTGTTGATGAAGAATTAACAGCCTTAATGGGTGGGGAACTCGTTCCATTAAACTTCTCAGCGCAACCACCAACAGTTATTATGATGGCTGGTTTACAAGGTGCTGGTAAGACGACAACGGTAGGTAAATTAGCTAAATATATTTCTGAAAAAGAAAATAAAAAGCGCCCATTATTAGTTGCTGCCGACGTTTACCGTCCAGCAGCGATTGAACAATTACAAACCATTGGTCAACAATTAGGTTTTGGTGTTTATAGTGAAGGAACAGATGCGGATCCAGTAAGAATTGCTGAAGCAGCATTAAACCAAGCAAGACTACAAGGGAACGAAGTCGTTATCATTGATACGGCGGGTCGTTTACACGTCAACGAAGAATTAATGGCTGAATTACGTAATATTAAAGCAGTCGCAAATCCGCAAGAGATTTTACTAACTGTTGATGCTATGACCGGACAAGATGCGGTAAACGTTGCGCAATCTTTCAATGAGTCACTTGATATAACAGGGGTTGTCATTACAAAACTCGATGGTGATACTCGTGGTGGAGCGGCACTATCGATTCGTTCAATTACCGATAAACCTATTAAATTTACAGGTCAAGGTGAGAAATTAGACGCCTTAGAACCATTCTATCCAGACCGTATGTCGAGTCGTATCCTAGGTATGGGGGATATGATGACGCTGATTGAGAAAGCGCAACAAGATTTTGATGAAGACGAAGCTCAGAAAATGGCCGACAAAATCAAAGATGCTTCCTTTGACTTTAATGATTTCATTGCTCAAATGGATCAAGTAAACAAAATGGGTTCAATCAAAGATATCATCAAGATGATTCCAGGTTTGAATAAATTACCAGGTGTAGAAGACTTCGATGTATCTGAAAAAGATATGGCGCGTGTCAAAGCAATTGTGATGTCAATGACACCTCAAGAGCGTACAAATCCAGATATTATCTCACAAAGTCGACGTAAAAGAATTGCTGCCGGTGCGGGGCAAGAGCTTGAAGCCGTGAACCAATTAATTAAGCAATTCAACCAAACACGTCAAATGATGAGTTCAGCTTCGAATGGTAAGATGGGTAATATGAAGAAAATGATGAATCAGATGAAACAAAATGGTGGTGGAGGCATGCCAAATATGCCAGGAATGCCACAAATGAACGATTCTGACTTTATGTCACCTGAACAAAAAGAGAAACAACAAAAAGAAAAAGAATTACAACGTCGCTTGAAAAAAATGAAGAAAAAACGTCGTTAATTTCTAAATAAAGCAAAAGTTCACTTAAAGATAGTGAACTTTTGCTATTTTATTTAAATTTTGATTTGTCAAATTAAGCTAGACAAAACAGCTTCATCTAAGTAACTCAAAAATACTTCCAACGGTGTTTGGTAGTGCAAGGATTTCCGTGGAATCGTGTTCCGTTTGTGTGCAATCGATGACACA
>NZ_VBSP01000056.1 GCF_005864045.1 Ruoffia tabacinasalis
ATGACGGATTGTCTACAAATATTTAGTCTTTATACCTTTGAGTCTACGATTATTATGACAGAAATAAACTTAGTTCACGAATGAAATGAGTGTGGCTCAGATTGTCCACGTTCATAGGACCAGTATAGACAACTCCATTTGGCTTGAGTTGAGCAAACTAAAGACGAATGGCAATTCCATTTGGCTTGAGTTAAGCAAACTAAAGACGAATGACAATTCCATTTGGCTTGAGTTAAGCAAACTAAAGACGAATGACAACTCAATTTGTCGTGAGTTAAGCAAACTAAGGACGAATGACAACTTCATTTGGCGTGAGTTAGACAAACTAAAGACGAATGACAACTCCATTTGGCTTGAGTTGAGCATTTTTAAATTTTATAAAAAATTCTCAACAAAAACGCCTTCCAAAAGCGAGTTGGACTCGATTTTTGGAAAGCGATAAATGTTTAATTATTTAATGTATTTAGATTCTAAACCTTCAGCTTCAAGATATTCTCTTAAAGGTACTAATTCTTCAGCTTCATATTTTTCTTTATATGCTTGGATTTCTTCAGCACTGTATAATTTAGAGTCCAGTTTTAAAGTTTCTACTGGGATTGGACGGTCTTGAGTAATTTTACAATCAATGACAACTGTACGGCCTTGTTTGAATTGTTCTACTGCTTCTTTCATAACGCTGTCCATATCTTCGATACGTGAAACTGTTAGACCCACAGCTCCTTGAGCTTCAGCAATCATAGCGTAGTCAACATCAGTAAAGTCAACACCGAAGATGTTTTTGTTAGTATCTTCATATTTATTTTTAATGAAGGCATATTCAGTATTAGCGAATACTACGTTAATAACTGGCATGTTATAACGAACGTTTGTTACTACATCTGGATATGTCATTGAGAACGCACCGTCACCGATGATGTTCCAAACTTGACGATCTGGATAAGTATTTTTCGCACCGATACCACCTGGAATTGCAATCCCCATTGTTGCGAATAATGGAGACGTACGCCACATATTCTTAGGAGTTAAGTTTAGGTGACGGATAGATGTTTGAGTTGAGTTACCAACATCAATTGAGTAAATAGCATCTTCGTCAGCGTGTTTATTAATAGCGTTATATACTTGATAGAATTGAAGAGGTCCTTCTTCTTTAGTTTCTAATTTATTGATATATTGACGCCAGTTTTCGATATTTTTAAGGTTAGCGTTCCACCATGCAGATTCTTCAACAGCATCTACTTTATTTAAGATCGCGTTCACAGCTTCACCAGCATCACCAAGGATAGCTACATCAGCTTTATGACGTTTACCTAACATAGTTGGATCGATATCGATTTGGATGAAGTTTTCAATGTTTCTGAATGTTCCTTCAATTTCTGCGAATGGGAAGTTTGATCCAGCAAATAATACTGTATCTGCTTCTAAGATTGTTTCGTTCGCAGGTTTCCAACCAACACGGTAAGTTGATCCAGCTAAAGCTTCGAAGTCATATTCGAATGTTTCAAAGTTTTTACCAGTTGTAATTACTGGTGCTTTGATTTTACGAGCTAATTCTTGAACAGCTGGTCCGTGTCCCATAGTACCAATACCTGCATAGATTACAGGACGTTTAGATTTGTTTAATAATGCAACTGCTTCATCAATATCTGTATCGTTGATTGCTGATGGAACGTAGTGACGGTAGCTTGATCCTGAAGAATAGAATGCGTCTTCAGCGATTTCTTCAAAACCAAAGTTAGCTGGAACTTCTAATACAGCTACTCCACGTTTAGAGATTGCAGTTCTTGCAGCTTCGTCAATTAATTTAGGTAATTGCTCTGCATAAGCCACACGTTTGTTATAAACAGCAATTTGATCATACATTGAATTTTGATTTAATTCTTGGAAGGCATCCATATTTAATTCTCTTTGAGGGCGAGATCCTAAAATCGCTACAACTGGAATATTATCCATAGCCGCATCGTAAAGACCGTTAATTAAATGCGATGCACCTGGCCCACCAGATCCAACAGTTACACCTAATTTTCCACCGAATTTCCACTGCATCACTGCAGCCATAGCTCCAACTTCTTCGTGTTTAACTTGTAAGAACTTAATGTTGTTCTCTTCGTCTCCCATCGCGTCCATTAATGAGCTTAATGTTCCTGATGGAATACCATAGATGGTATCAACGTCCCATCCTTCTAATACTTTTAATACGGCCAAGCCGATTTTAATTTTTCTTGCTGTCATTCAAAAAATCCTCCCAAAATATAATTGTTTCTAACGTTATGATAATACCACTTCTTTAAAATAATTCAAACTATATTGTGGATTAAATATTCATATTAAGTGATAATCTTTACCTATAAGCACGTATAATATAGTCATAATCGCTATTATAACGCGCTTCGTTGGGGTTTTACCATATATATATATACCCTATTCAGTTAAATAAAAACAGAAAAAAAACACTTTGTCGAAAAGGTTTTATTTAAAATCAGCAAAAAATATGTGATTGAACACTCATTTATTTGACTGTGTCTACATCTTAACGGTTATATTTATGGGCTATACTGCCTGAACTTTCGTCAGTAATCTCCTAAAGAAGAATCATGTTTCAATCGATATGGTAAGTGCTTTGCCTTTGCTCTGCCACTCGTAGGACTGTTTGATGTATTAGAGAATATCGTTTCATTCTTTCTGACTGCTAATCCAGGCTTTTTTTCTACTGGTTAGTATTCGCCGATTCAACATTAGCTGTGATTAAATTTGTATTTTTGGAGATCCCAGTCATCTGGCTTGTACTCTCAATCATCGCGTTAGGTAGGTAGTTATTTATACAGAAAATTATTTAATCCCGTCAAACCAACAACGTAACTGGAAGCTGGCTGAATTGGATAATTTACCTATTTCTTATGAATTATTTATCTTAGTAACTAAAATTGCAGACCACTCATTACAAGTGTTTGAGAAGCAATTTGACAGTTTTCTACGAGAATTAGCTCATCGAGTGAATATGAGTGACGCAGCCATCAGTAAGCAAATGACTAAACTAAGCGAACATGGCTTGCTAGATATATACGTGAATCCAGCGAATAACCGCCATAATCAAATTCGCTTGACCGATGGGTGCACTCGGATATTAAATGACTGCACCCAAGTTCTAGATAAATTAGTAAAAGAACATTAGGATAAAGTTGACATTGACACCACTCAATTTGAAGGACAGATAATGGATCTCATTTCAACGTTTTATGAATAATATAATGACTCAGTAATCTTGATAGTATTAACCAAGTTACCCCAAATACGATTCGGATTAATAAACCCATCAAAATTCCATTGTTCCGTCTACAGTTATTATCATTTTCTTTCATCTTAACTACTCTGGTAATTCCATATTTTCTGTTACATCAATGGGAGTTAGTAATAGTCTAATAATACTGATTATTTTACATTGGCTTTGTCAATAAAATCATTCCTTCAACAGCCGTGTTCAATAAATCAACCTGTATATTTTGCTTGAGTTCCCTTTGAAATCTGTGCATAGGCAGGAAATGTTGAGCATGTATGCATTGTAAAACTATTTTTTCTCTTTTATTTTTATACAATATCAGTTATTAACTAGTTTTAATCATATCCTACACAAGTTTTATGCTTCTGAAGACCCTGCATTAAATAATAATTTGCAAAGACTACCATTTTATTTATTGCAATTTGCTTTCCAAGCTAGTAATACATCCTACGCTTCTTGTTTATCCGTATGTTTTATGTTAAAATATAATATACAATTTGAAATCACAACTTATCCAGAGTAAGCAGAGGGAATTGGCCCGATGAAGCTTCAGCAACCTACCATTGGCAAGGTGCTAAATCCAACTCGAAAGAGGAAGATGAGTCTAACCCAGTTATTTGGCGCGACGAATCTCGTTGTGCTTTTTTAAATTGAATAAATAACTAGGAGTGGTTGTCTTGTTACCAGAAAAGAATATTAGTTTTGAGGAGTTCATAGAGGGATTGAATGAGTTACAAGTTATGCCTCAATTTAGATTTCGACGGAGCCAATCTGGGGATCTAGATGAACATGATTTGATTTTTCTAGTTTGTACGAAGGGTACAAAAAAAGGTGCACACATAGGTCGAACATGTCTTTGTTGCATCGGGTCTGCTAGTATTAATGACTATGAAAGCTTTAAAGACAGTATGAGTTCGAATGATTATGATACTCTCTTGACCCTTTTGTTTAACTTCACATATACTGACTTGAGATACAAAGCAATTAACTAGTAATTTTATAAAGCACAAAATGAAGAGAGTCACAGACCATGCCTTATTTGCATAGTGTTGTGACTCTCTTTATTGTATTATTTCAGTTTTATCGCCTTTTTTTCAATCTACACTAATATAGCTAAACAATAAATGATTCAAATAGGCTTCAAAATCCCTGTTAGCTCATCTAATGTTTTCGGTGGGTTAACAAGAATTTCACGGGCCTTATCCATATCAACTTTCACATTATATGTTAAAATTCCTGTTGGTTTACCTTTAAAAAGATAATAAACAATATAACCACCGGCAACTTCTTCAATGATCGCATCATCACGGTTTCGACTCATTTCACCGACACCTTCAATAGAAATATCTAAGACATCCGTATAAGAGAGTGGCGCACCATGATTATAAACTTCTTCAGCGCCCGTCATGTTCCGACCCGCTACTTTCCCAGAATACTCCGCTTGCTCTTCATGTTCAAAACGATTACGTCCTATGATTACATCTGGATAGTTCAACACATCTCCTGCAGCATAGATATGTTTGTTGGAAGTTTGTAAAAATTGGTTAGCAATGACGCCATTACCCACTTCTAAACCAGCTGCTTCTGCTAATTCAACATTTGGCTTTAATCCAATTCCTAAAACAAGAATATCCGCTCTCAATACAGCGCCGTTCTCTAGTTTTACACTCACTTGATCGTCCTCTACTTTGTAACTATCAGCATAGGCATTGTTTATCAAGGAAACGCCAATATCTACAAAGCGCTGATGAAATTTTTCAGCAAGCATTCGTGGTAGTCGTTTTTCATTTAATATTTCATTAGGAAAAACAAGCGTCACATCCATATCATTCAGCTTTAGACCTGCTGCAAGTTCTGCTCCAACCCAGCCTCCTCCAACGATAATGACTTTGCTCCCAGGTTTGGCGAATTTTTGGAGGTTTCGGTAATCTTCTAAGTTTCTTAAAGCTAGGACACGCTCACTCTCCAGCCCATCAATCCACTTTGGAGCGCCACCCAGTGCATAAAGCAATTTTTCGTATTGATAGATTTCTCCACTCTCAATCTCAATCGTTTGTTGATCGGCATTAATTTGCTTAACAGTTGTCCCAGTTAAGAAATCAATTGATTCATCATCCGAAATATTATAATATATCGTTTCTTTTGGATAGTCTGGCTCTGTCCAAAATTCTTTACTTAATGGAGGACGATAGTAGGGTTTGTCAGTTTCTTGTGTGACTATCAATAATGTCCCTTCACGATCATTCTTACGAATTTCCATTGCGGCATTGGCCCCAGCCATCCCGCCACCTAATATTATATATTTATATGAATGTTGCATAAATCATGCCTCCCTTTTACTCTTCCTACATATATTACCAAAATTCTTCTTAAATGTTTTTGTATATGCTATATTTCATATTATCTCTCGAATTATATCTATGATTGTCTCAGTCATTCAAGTATAACCTATTAATAAAATATCAGCTTACTTATTGCCTATTTAGAGAAAAAGAAAGCTGCGATCCATAATTGTTAAAAATATACATAAAAGTGAGACACAAAACGATGCAAATGATATTGCATCGTTCTGTGCCTCTTTAATATTTCGGTTGTGTTATATGTATCTAAGTTCAACCTTAAATACTTTAATGGTATATTCTACTATCCGTGAAGCTGCTTAAAATTCTATGCAATCAGTGACCAAAGATGTTGAATCGTACCATTCTCTAACAGAATAAAAATACCCAAGCCGATGAAAACGACTGGTACAATGACTTTTTCGTAACGCTCAACTACTTCACCAATCATAGGAACCGAAGCCAGTCGTTTGGATAAATAACATAAGATAAAAATCCCAATGATAAAAACAAGGATCACAACCATGACTTCCTGGAAGGACATACCAGTAAAGTAAGGAATATAAATTCCCAAATTATCTCCGCCAAGAGCAATGGTCAGAGCAACCACACTCGCAACTTCTGACTGTCTATGCGACATCTTTTCTTCCAAGTCCTTTTCATCTACATCTTCATCGATGAAGATAGCCCGAATCCCTAGAATCAAAGGAAGTAAACCAAGTAACCCGATCACCCAATCTTGTGGAATAAAGTTCAGGAAGTACGCTGCAATGAGACTAAAGCCAACGAGCAACCCCGTTCCAATATATTGGCCAATATAAATTGATCGTTGTTTACCAGTATTCATGGTGGAGAAAAGAATCGTTAAAACAACCAAATAATCGATGGACGTAGAGATAAAAACTAACATTGAAGATATAATTATTTCCATAAGCTTCCCCTTTCAATATGTTTATTAGAATTGGTGGTTTTCACACAAACACATCAACTTGGCCAAAGCCAAGGGAGAATGTTTAATAAATTGCTTCATATAAAACATCCAACTTTCATATTTTTTTCACATGACTCATATGCTTTCTAAACCAACGTTTATGAAGTCGCTTTGTTCTCTCATGAATTATACCATTAAACATACAATGTTTCAGCCACTCAGCTTGCTCATTCTGCTTGTCTTCTTGGGAAATCCGTGCATGGGCGGAACATCTACTTCTTCTGTCGCTAACGCTCTTTCACAAGTAGTGTTACCGCCTCAACATGGGACGAGTTGATAGAATTGATGTATTTGCGATTTTTGGTGAAATGGCCGTATGCGGGAACAGGCCGACTATTCCGTACGTTCGTGAAAGCAGGTCAAAAGTAAATTTTATCGAATTCTAACTCTTGATTGAATAGTATTTCTTATTTTATTGTAAAGTTTAATTCCCTCTATATGTTCAATTACCATAGACACGCAATAATCCTGAGTATAATTTAAATTATTAATCCCTTTATTTGAATAAATTATAACAAGTGTAAAGGGCGAAGTAGGTATATTTTGAGGTTCCCTCTTATACTCTTTTACACCTTTTTGATGGCATCCTTTTTTACGCGTATCGATTCCCGGATCCATAACTATTTCATATTTTTTATCAATCACATTTACAAGTTGTTCCTCATCACTGAAATCTACTTCAGCAAATTGATTTACAATGATATCAGAGTCTAACGTATGGAATAATTTAAACTCCAATTGATTTCCTAAATAACTATCTCCGCGAGTCATTCTTGTTGGTGGATTGAATGTTAGCGCCACTGGCACCATTTTATGACATTTGGATTCGAAAATAGCTTTGGAACATCAATTGAATAGACTTGAATCTTGTTTAATCCAATTGTAGCTTCATCCAATAAAACTACTCTATTATCAAAGGACGCTATAGCATACTCATAGTTTGGTAAACCGTAACCTAATGAGTTAAAATGAAACTTCTTCTTATCGGTATTAGTCCCTTTAACATTTTTAATTTCAGGTAATCTAGTTGATTGTAACAATAGGTTTTTCAACAAATTAGCAGATCCATTTGGATATTTATTTGCAATTTTCCCAATTATATTTGTCACCATAGGTGCTGAAAAACTAGAACCCACATAATGTGCAAATAATCTTTCCATTGGTAAGTTTGACAATAAAGATAGCTTACCACTCGTATTTTCTGTAATGTTTCCACCGCTTTCTCGTAATATCATGTTACCACCATCGTGAACATCTTCTGGTTTTTATATATTATTAATACCCGGATCAACTCGTGTAAAAGGAGATAGCTCATTTTCATCGGCTATCGGTGTCCATAATTCTTTTT
This sequence comes from Ruoffia tabacinasalis, assembly GCF_005864045.1. Lineage (GTDB taxonomy): Bacteria > Bacillota > Bacilli > Lactobacillales > Aerococcaceae > Ruoffia > Ruoffia tabacinasalis. Next base: position 7,953 of record NZ_VBSP01000056.1, read on the forward strand.
TTATGAAAGTCTAGTGATTGCTCCATAATATTAATTTCATGAGCTACTAACCCTACTGTAATATAAAGAGCATAAAGGTAACCCAGCGATTGATTACTACAAATACTACAAAAATGTTGCAGTAGACATAAAGTCACTTTACCTAAAAAGGAACCGAAGTATATTAAAGAAAAAGTTGCTCAAGGATGGCCACTAGACGTCATCATTGGATGTTCTGAACAGCCAATCAGTTGTTCAATGAGAACCTTATATCGTCGATTTAAATATGGCATCTTTGATATCACAACACTCCCTATGAAAGGCAAGAGAAAGTCAAACGAACACCAAGAACGACGTGGAAAACAAGCGTTCAAAAGAAATATCTCTGAAAGAGAAAAAGACTACCCTCTATTTAAAGATGAGTTTGGTCACCTTGCTAGAAAATCATTAAATTATCAAACACCTTTGGAAGTATTTTCAAATTACATAAATGACTCACGTTTGTCTAGCTTATATTGACAATTCAAAAATAATTTAATTCATCTCGATTTTTTATTCTAACTACAATTTATTTCTTTCTCACCCTCCCCTATACATATCACTTGCCCCAACCTTCATTTATTATTATATTATAATCAAGTTATTGTTTGCTTTTTTCTCTGGTGGTTAATATAGTAATCACTTGGATGATTTTTTGAGGAGTGAAATGATGAAGAAGATTATCTTACTGTGCTTTTTACTTTCTTTAATACCTATTCAAAGGGCGGAGGCTCAGTCTCTATCTCCTGTCTTTAGGAAGGATTATGAAGGCGCGGCTGTGCCTTTTTCTGGGTCTGGCTTGACAAACCGTTTGTACAATGAAGTGATTGAGGACTTTGAGGTGGAGATTTCTAAGGATTTTGTCCTGGAGGCCATGGAGAGGAACAATCGCTATCCTGCACTAGTTCCGATTGAGGATGAGGACGTAATGGTTGGGTTCTTTTCGGGGATGGATGAAAACCGTGACCTTATCTATATCTATCAGTATATACTGCCGAATCCGTCTTTGGACTTTGATACTTTTGTCAGTCTGGTTCATCTTGTGGATCCGACGATCTCTGAGGCAAACTTACGTGAAGTCTATGCCCCTTGGGTTGAGGATTCCACTTCGACAGACAAGATTGAGCTATCAGGTCATAGCTTTGATGCTTCGCATCACCGTCATCACAATCATGATTATATTGAGGTCTCTTACCATTTCCCGCTGTCGCTTTATAACAATGCTGACACAGTGAATCTCACTAACTCTTTCTATGATTTAGAAGGGGATTTCCCGGATATCTTCTCCCCCGATTATGAAGGCGAAGAAGTCTTTGTCGACCGTGCCTATATCAATCGCATTCTGGACCAATTAAGCCAGACTTTTGGCTTCGAGCTGACAGAGGACCACCTCGATGCGTGGGGCAACACCGTCTATTACTACCCATCTGAAATGGCCAAAGCTGGCCGTTTGAATGAATTTTACATTTTCTCTGGCTTGACTGGTGAGCGGAATGTCCTAGAGATTCGCTTCACTAATGGCTTCGACACCTTCGACGAGTCTTACAACCTCTATTATGATAAGATGACGCGAAGCTACTTCCATTTCTTCGGGAAATTACTCGATCCGACTTTAGACGAGGAAGCTATCGAATTAGCCTATGAAAAATTCCAAGCGGGAGAGGATGTGGAGATGGGCCGCATACACGTCCAATCTAACGGCTATACTGATAACACCCTCAGCATGTCCCTACAGATTCCGACCTCTCAACTTGAAGACCCCGAGACCTACTACTTCGACTCCGTCCCTAGCAACCAGGCCCAAGACGTCCGAATTGACGAAGACGTCCACCACCTAGCTACTGTAGACCGGTTGAATAATCCAGACCGCATCTACGCCGACTACCAGATTGATGAGCAAGTGGTCATTAATCAAACTGATCAGAAGGAAATCTACCGACAATTACTAGACGACCACCAAGTCAACATGCCCCACTACCAAGAGGAAATTCAAGTGACGGGCGAGATTATAACCGACTTAGGTTCTGGAAATTGGAAGACCCTTCAAGTTGACGACAATGATTATTTTGCCTCCTTCATTATCTACCTTGAAGGCAATAGTCTCCCTATACTTGAAGGGAATGTGACAGTTGATGGACGCAGCCTTGGCGTTATAAGAGCGGATGCGGGTTCTGGAGGCCGAGTTTTATACCTAATTGCTGAGACTATAACCCAAAATGGCGAGGTCATCTACAATAGAGGAGGATCCGACAATGACTAAAAAACTAAAGATTTTGAGTCTTATCATTCTCATCCTAGCCCCCGCCCTCTTGTTAGCCTATACCAAAAGCAAAGCCGACGCCCCCATCCGCGCCACCGTCCCTGAGGCTTATGAGATCTACCTCAGTGGTGGTCACAATCAAGTCTTGGAGCGCTTGGACCAGTATATTGATGAAAATGCAGAGGGTGGTGAATACGTTGATGATGCCGGTGTGACCAGCGCGCCCTTCTTCGTCAATATGTCCGAGCAACAATTACAAGCCAAGTCAGACTTAGAATTCCAGAAGGCCGTTACCTACGACATCAACCAAGACTTCATGTTCGAGCCGACTGCTATGGTGAATATAGCTGACCGGACTGTCACAGTGGATGGGCAAGTTTTAGCTTTTACAGTGGATGGCGAAGACTCCGCTGGGCGCCCACTCTATACGCTGACCTCCGACAGTGACGTAATAAGCGACAATAACCTCAGCGTTTTAATTCGCAATGGGGCTAGTTTGATTGAGGCGCGCAACAACGCCTACTGGTCTCGCACTTGGCTAGCCATTGCTTACTTCATCGGCTTGTTTACAATCGGTGTGCTAATCCTGTTCAACCTTGACTCTCTTTCCACATGGACTGTTGGACTGTACATTAAAGGTGCCGAGCCTGGGCCAATGATTAAGATTGGCTTCGCCGTCTCAGCAGTGGCACTGATTATTGTCGGCTTTATGTTTATGTTTATTACGTTGACCGAAATAGGTTAGTTAGTGTGTGCTCCCCCCCAAGCCGAGGCATGGGGGGAGTTTCTTTGTATTGACCGTCACAAACTCATTGAGAGTCACTTAGCAAGTTTCCTGATTAATATTTATGAAATTAACTTTCTAACTCAGTCGACAAATTAAAAAGGAAGATTTTGGAGTGACCCCCGAAAGTTAGAGTTAAAAATCTAACTTTACGGGGGGCGTTTTTGTGTCACAAAAGTATTCATATGAATTCAAATTAAAGGTTGTCGAAGAGTATCTAAATGGGACATTAGGTTACACCTTACTCGCTAAGAAACACCATATTTCAACGACAAGTTTGATTGAAAAATGGGTTAACCAATTCAAAACCAATGGGAAAGAAGGCCTTAAAACCAAACGACGAAATGCAACCTATCCTTTAAATTTTAAGTTAAATGTTTTAAGATTTAAGCAAGACACGGGTGCGTCCTATATAGACACAGCGAATGCTTTTGGTATAAGTGAGCCATTCATCATAGCCAACTGGCATCGTCAATACGAAAGGTTTGGCACCCAAGGTCTGAATAAACCGCAATGATTTCATTAGCCATATCTTTAAAGGTGATGGCGGTAATTAAGTGATTTTGCCCGTGTACCATCAGTAAGGACAAGGCAACTGGATCGCCACTTGCTTCTTGGGTTAACAAAGCAGTTTGGGCGTGGTGGGCTTCAATCAGCGCTGCTCAGGCTAATAGATGTACGTCTGCTTTTTCAAACAAGTTGCTTAGTCTATTGTTGGCCCCTTATCACGGGTAAACAAAGAAATACTCAAAAACTACACCCAAGACCTGAAAAAAGCCGCCGACCTCGCATCCTAACAGTTAGGATATGAAGGGAATAAACGAAAAATAGTCCAAGCAATTTATTTTAAACTGCTTGGACTATTTATACTTACACGCCAGATTCAAATGTACATTTTATTTTCCGTATCATTAGACCCTTTCAGGTATGAATAATCGTTGCTCATTATCTTCTGTTACGATATATAGCAACTCTTGATCTTGATTAGGCAAAGAGATGACTTCATTTATTATTTCATCGATATCTCTATTACGAGATAAATCTTCAGTAGTAGTCAATAATTTCTGATTTATATCGGCTAGTCTTTCTTCAACTTTGGCCACTTCTCGCTTAGGCAAACCTGTTACGACGGACTTAAGCCCCTTACTTGACGCCTCACCAATATTTTTTGAAAACTTTCCAACAGACCCAGAAAACTTCTCAACTTGTCCAGGTAATTTTAATCCCTTTTTCTTAGCTTTGTCTTCATCCTTATCCTTTTTCAAAAACGGTAAGTTGCTATAATTTTCGCTAAAACTTTCCAGAAATTTCTCAGATCCCTCTAGTCGATTCGTTTTATGGGCCAACTCTTCATTTTTTTGTTGAACGATGACATCATAGATCTCTTGTAGTTTCGTTTCATAATTTAAATAGAAACTATCCGCAAATTTTTCTTTAAGTTCTTCAGTTCGCGCTTTAATTAATTCATTTGAATTTCCCAATTTTATTCGAACGCTAATTTCTATTAAATCAGCATATAAGGATAATTTATCTGTTTCAAAGGCATATTTTATTGCATAGTTAATATCACTTATCAATTTGTCTTCTGTTTTTTGATAATTCTTCTGCTGTAGCTCTTGTTCATGTCGTTTCAATCTTTGCTGGAACTGTTCATAGATACTCGTAATTTCAATTTTAAGATGTCTGATTTGTCCGATATCCGCTTGATCTACAATTTTACGCTTAGCAATTTCTAGTAAACCTTTACTTGCAGATATTATCTTGCCTATAATTTCATCTTCATGCATATTAAAAAGCACGTCTAATTTTTCATCAATAGCAGAAATTTGACTATTAATTTCATTAAGATAATAGGTACTTGAAGCAAAAGCCATGACTTGCATACCGATTCCTAAGACCATTGCAGGGCTAATAGAGTTTGGCATATTTATTTCAGAAAAGCCAGCATGACCAATTAAATGATTTTCGCTGTCTCTCACCATAGTCGTAAAGGTATTATCAACTTTAAAATGAGATAATTTTTCAGGACTTACTGTAGCTGTATATAAGCCATTTGGATAAGCTTCTAAGATTTGTTCAAATGCCATACTTTTGGTCTTAAAAAATACTCCAGCATCTGCTAAACTTCCCCCTATTAATGAAGTAATATCTAAATTAACTTCTTTAAATTTTTTACCGAAACTAATTTTGCCTTCTGACGCTTTCTCAAATTGTAGCTCATTTCCTGAGGAATCAACCATAACAGTAACTTCATTATTCTTTGATGGTGTATTGTCCGTCATATCAATCGTCTCCCAAACTGTTTAATTATATATATTATATTAAAAGTTACAGCGAATACAATCTTAATATGTCCAGTTTACTAATAAGCTTAAAATAAACTACTTGGCTTTGATTACCTAAACATTGTATCGAATTCACTTGCCAACATGGCATAAAACAATGAATCCGTCCACTCATCCTTAGACCAATAATCTTGGATAAAATGGGCTTCCTTTCGCATGCCCAGTCGCTCACATAAAGCTGCAGAACTTGTATTTCTAGCATCCAAATTCACCACAATTCGGTGGATTTGATATTGATCAAATAAGGTCGCTATCAATCCATGGACAGCTTCCTGAGCATAACTTTTTCCTCCGAAATCCTTGGAGAAAGTATAACCAATCTCAACCGTTTCCTGCATGCCTGTATAAGACACAAACGAGTCACCGATGACTTTAGCCTCTAAAACTACCGCCAAGTTTACCGGTGAATCAGGCGCAAATACTTTATTATCTGTCCGCTTTTTTGAATTGTTCTACCTTATTTTCTTCCGTCCAAGGATCGTTCAAAAGATATTGAACCGTCTCTTCATCTGAATGGATCTCAAACAAATCCATTAAATCGCCCTCTTCAAATGGTCTAATTGTTAAACGTTCAGTTGTGAAATTCACATATATTACCAACTTTCAATAATACCATCTTCATACGTCGTAATTACTGATCAAAATCAGAAACTTTTTTAAGAAAATCTCTTGTAACCACATATGGATTGTCATTCTCTCCTACTACCTCAACGACCGCAGAATCTTTATCAATTATTAAAACGTTAAGTTTTCGACCATTTTTAAAATATATCTCATCGTTGTAATTTGCATCTGTGTGTACCGTATATATTCTTTTAGCCTTAACTTTAGAGTTTGTTCGAGTATTCATATATTTTTTTACACCCTTATACCCTTGCTCAGCTATTTTTGTAGTAGCAACACCACTAGAAAAAACTATCGTGGCTAATTTGAGTGGTCCTCCTACTTTTTTTGCGAGAGTTACCATTCTTTGATAATTACCTAAATTACTCACTATTACACCTCCATTATGTTGTCTAGCTATTTTTGATATTGTAATTATACTCCGAAAATATAAATTAGGGAGCGTCAAGAAGTTTGTGTAAATAAAGAATTCCTTCTGTAAAAAAATCAGCTCTCTGCTAGTGTTCCAAACATTTCCCATAGCTCTGCTTCAGCTTGCTGGAAACCGCGGTGGCTTCGGGTTA
>NZ_VBSP01000057.1 GCF_005864045.1 Ruoffia tabacinasalis
TTAAAGATGAGAACACAACACAAACTATCGTTGCATAGAGAGACACTTAAACATAGGAATAAAAAAAGAGCCAAGGTGACTGCGTCACCTGGCTCCTCGGTCCACCAACATCAAAAATTCATGAACCCAAATTCAATGCTTTTTTAATTTGTTTGGAGTGTCATAATGACAGGACCATCTTTTGTAATCGCAATAGAATGCTCATATTGAGCACAGTAGCTCCCATCTCGGGTACGTGCAGTCCAACCGTTAGAGTCCATCTTAACTTGCCATGTACCAGTTGTAATCATAGGTTCAATAGTAATGGTGATACCTTCTTCGAGGCATAAGCCACGTCCTGGTAATTCATAATGCGGAAAGTTTGGTTCTTCGTGAATCGAAGGTCTAATACGATGAGCCAAAAAATCTCTGGCCGCACCATAACCATGTGACACTGCATGTGTTTGAATCGCATGACTAATATCTCTCAGTCTGTTTCCAACAACTATCTGAAATTGCTCCATTTAGATCAACACAGAAGTCGATTTTGACGACATCCCCATTTTGAAGAATGTAATCTAAAGGAAAACCATGACATATTTCATCATTAACACTAATACAAGTAATTTATTTGCTAAAAATCTTTGTAACTATAGCAAATACAATCATGAATTAGTATAGAAACTAGATAGGTACGAGTGGTTATCAATAGTACTTTGTTTATAGAAGGAGTAAAATGAATTTATAGGAGGCGAAAGCTGATGAAACGATTAATTAAATCTGTTGTATTAGTAACAGCATTGACACTCCCACACATGATTATGCCTAATACGGAATTTGGTATAACGGAACAAATAGTTACGGCTGAGTCAGAAACGCCAAAAGAACATGCGCAATCAGTTGTGTCAACCTTAGCTGAGATGTATCCTGAAGATACGTTGCCAACTTACGTGTTGACGGCTGATTTACCTGAATATGTTACTGCTGCCACGACAGGTGTAGATGATCAAGATAACTTCAATATTTTTTATTATGCAGAAGACACACCCTTCGAAGTGAATGACTCTGCAGTCAATCGTTTAACACCAATAGCATCTTTAACTAAAACGACCTATCGAACAGAAGAAGCAGCCATTGAAGCAGTCAATCAAGTCTTAGATTTACAAGGGGACGAAGTTGATTTAGGTTATGATATTACGGGCTACTTGCAAGGTGCAGCCGGTTCAACGTATTTAAACTGGAAAGAAGGCAATTGGAGTCTGTTAATTCAAGCGAATAATATGAACGAAGAAAATCCAGTACCTTTAGCAGAATCGGTTGTTAAATATCTTGAAGAAGTCTACTTACCTGAACCTTCGAGCGTAGGGCAAGTGAGATTAAGCCCAGCAGAAGGCGAGACGTACGAAGATAATACGGTTGTTTGGCAAGAAGACAATGTAGTTTATCAAGTGAAACACATTGATCCAATGCAAGCAGTCGTTATGACAGGTTCAATTTCAGAACCGACCGAACAATAGTTATCTATAGACAAAAATTTAACCCCGTTTATACCGCTAAAATGACGGTATAGACGGGGTTTCTTTGTGTATGAACTAATTTGGTTGTGGTTGCATCTTCGTAAGGATTAAACCGACAATAAAGCCAACTAAAGCAGGGACGACCCAACCAAAGCCAATACTAAAGAAAGGCAAGAATGAGTTTGCAAAATTGACAAACATATCTGCTTGGAACCATTGATATAAAGGCTGTGGTAAGGCAGCCACCATATCAAACAGCGCCGCAAGTAATGTAAAGAATGTGACACTACGGTAGATTGTCTGGCTTTTAATTACGGGCTCGAGTAGATGTAAAAGGATTAAAGTAATGGCTAATGGGTAAAGCAACATCAAGACAGGTGTTGAATACGAGATGATTAAATCTAAGCCAATATTTGCCACTAAAAAGGCCATCAGTGTCGCAATGATTGTCCAAACCCGTTGAGTAACAAAGCTCGGGAACAAGTCCGCAAAGGTTTCCGCTAAAGCAACAACCAGTCCAATCGCCGTCTTCAAACACGCCACAGCCATCACACCTGCAAGTAGAATTTGTCCAAACAGACCAAAGTAATGTTGAGTAATTATCGACATCGCCACTCCACCATTAGGGGCAACTTCCGCAAAATTAAGACTTTGAGTCCCTAAGAGCGCTAGGCAAAGATAAATTAAAGCCATGACCGCTAAACTAAAAATCCCACTTTTAACAGTCTCAGAAGCTAAACGGGTCGGTTCCGTAACTCCAATTTGACGAATGGATTTAATAATTATAATTCCAAAAGCTAAACCAGCTAAACCATCCATCGTATTGTAACCTTCAAGCAGTCCCGTTGAAAAAGGAACAGTTTGATATGTTTCGACAGAGGCCGCACCTCCAATTAAAGGATCACCGGAAGTAAAGGCTCTAATGAGAATAATTGTTAGTAAAACTAAGAAAAGTGGATTCAAGTATCGTCCAATCCAATCTAAAATCCCACTAGGACGTAATGAGAAATATAAAACAATTGAATAAAAAATCAATGAATATATAAATAAAGATAGTGTATTAAATTCTTGAGGAATTAAAGTAGACAGTCCGACTTCATAAGACACAGTAGCTAAACGTGGTGTCGCGAAAAATGGGCCGATGGTCAAATATAAAGCAACAGTAAAGAAATAACTGTACCCTTTAGATATCTTTTGTGACATATCAATCACGGACTCACTTTGAGATAGTCCCATAGAAATCACTGCTAATAAAGGAAGACCTACAGCTGTTATGTTAAAGCCTAGGATTGCAGGCCAGACTGATCCGCCTGCCGCTTGACCAAGGGAAACCGGAAAGATTACATTTCCTGCCCCAAAGAAAAGTCCAAATAATAAGGAAGCAACAACAAGTGTTTCCCTAAATGAAAGTGTTAACTTTGGTTGTTTCATAATATACCTACTTCTATTGTTATAGTTTTATAAAAATCTAGTGTAATGGGATTAAGAAGATATTTCAATAGTTTTTTAAAAAAGGTGAAACAGAGTTTTATATAAAAGCGCTTATTATGGATACAATCAACCGAATATTAGGTGGGCAATCTAGTTTTATTTACATAAAATTAATATTAGGCGTCATGGAGTTTACACTAACTTTACTTAAATTTGATATTAAATTTACAAGCGTATGGTAATCTCATTTTATAGCTAAGTCGATCGAAGATGCTTTGCACAATACATTTTTGAGTTGCTCTACAGCATATAAAAGAGAAGTAAGCTAATTCAACAGAGTATCGAGAAAGGAGCTGGAACTAAGGTTGCAGTTTCTTTTGTTATTACTTCATTCTAAGGAGGACACTATGAGCATTTTTGAATTAGATTTAAGATTAGGTGAGTATGATACACAAACAAATATAAAAATCCCTTTTGAAATTAAAAATAAATATTCAGAATTAATCATTCATTTCAGTTACAATCCGGATAAAAGCAAGGACGATGTTGCCAGAAGGCAAGTTGAAGATGCCTTAAGAAAATACGACCAAGCTGATTTTGCGAGTGCAAAGCGCTTAGCATATGATCATTTACCGATTGATAAATTAATCACGTTATCATTATCAAAGAATGGCAAGTACTTAGGAGCACATCACAATAAAAGCAATGATCAAGAAATTACAATTAATAATGAAACAGCCAGTTTTGGATTTTGGCCTGTAGAAGCTGAACCTGCTGATTGGGAATTACAGTTAAATTGTCATTGTATTGCGAGTAAAGAAGTTGAGGCAAATATCCGAATTGAGGCGATAAAATGACAGCATACCAATTTCCAGTCGAAGTTCACTCACATACCATTCATAGTGATGGCCAATTTACGGTAAAGGACTTAGTTGAATCTGCCGTATCTTTTGGGTATAAAGGACTTATTCTAACTGATCATAACACATCAGCAGGTTACTCAGAGATGCCTATAGTGCCGGCTGTTAAGGATGGAGAACTAGTTACATTACACGGGATTGAATGGACAACTTACTTTGGCCATATGTTAGTTCATGATGCGGATTACGACGTTGACTGGCGTGAAGCAACCCCGAATACCATTGATAAATACATGGCAGAAGTCCAAGCGGCTAACGGGCTAGTGGGGATTGCCCATCCTTTCGATATGGGTAGTCCTATTTGTACGGGGTGCCATTGGGATTATCAAGTGAAAGACTATAATTTGGTTAATTATATCGAGATTTGGAATAGTAACCAGCCGCAGGATAAATCAGAATCGATCTTAGCTTATGATTTTTGGGTAGATAAATTGAAGAAAGGTTATGAGATTTCTTGCTCTGCTGGTCGCGATTGGCATCGGCCTGACACGTTAGATGCTAATATGGGCGTGACTTATCTTGATATACCTGAGTCTGAGCTAACGGCTGAGAATTTCAAAGCATCCCTGGGTCAAGGTCAATTTTATGTGACATTAGGAGCTGTCGTGGAGTTTCAATTACAAGCAAAAGACGTTACTCGGAGTTATCACATCGGTGACCGGGTGGAGTCGGAAGACTATAGTGAAGGTCAGATTCAAGTAAGGGTTGAACCCACTGAATTGCATGATTTGACGCAGTTTGCGGTTGAGAATGCCTATATGACGATATGGAATAATGAAGAAGTGATATACCAAAGTGAGCCTCTAAAATTATTAGATTCACCTTGGGAGATTGAGATTCCTTTGACGCAAGATTTAGCCAAGGGTTACGTGCGCTTTGATATTCGCGCGGACTTTCGTGGAATCAAGGCAACGCCAGTTGTTGTTGGGAATCCTATCTATATTAAGTAAGTCTTACAAGTTCAATGTTGTGGGTGGTAGGTTGACTGTCTCTTCAATATTGAACTTTTTTTGTATAGAGTTTTGTCAGTGTCACTAAAGTCGAACATTCAAAAGTTTTTGTTATGAATTATTCGACCTTTGATTAACGTTCGGGGCAGATTGTGTTAAATTCAATTAATCATTACAAGCGAGGTGTATCATGGAAAATACAAAGGAACAATTAGTAAAATATAAAATTGAAGACGTACCACCCACATCAGTTGCCGTTGTCTTAGCTTGGCAACATATTTTAGCGGCTTTTGCAGGGATTATTGCGGTCCCATTAGTCGTTAGTGCTGCCTTAGGTTTCTCAGTTGAAGAGACGTCATTTATGGTGAGTGCGACAATCTTTGTGTCAGGTCTAACGACGATTCTTCAGTCTAAAGGGCTTGGACCGATTGGGGCACGTGTGTCAGGGATGATGGGAACGGACTTTACCTTTGTGAATCCAGCGATTAGCGTGGGGTCGCAGTTTGGGATTGCTGGGATTGTTGGTGCAACGATTGCGGGATCATTTGTTGAAATTATTTTAAGTCGTTTTATTAAGCCGTTAACTCGCTTCTTCCCACCATTAATTACCGGGACGGTTGTTGCTCTGATTGGTATTACCTTACTTCCAGTGAGTATGGATTGGGCAGCTGGAGGTGTTGGTGCATCGGATTATGGGTCACTGCGTAACTTGACCGTAGCTTTTGCTGTAATGGTATTCACTTTATTCTTGAACCATTTTGGTAAAGGCATCTGGAGCACGGCTTCAGTATTTATTGGAATGATTGTGGGTTACATTATCTGTATTCCATTAGGCATGGTTGACTTAACTGAAGTGTATGCAGCTGATTGGATTGCTCTTCCAAGTATTTTACGTTATGGTGTGCATTTTGACTTAGCATCAGCGCTTGCTTTCGTTCCAGCCTATCTTGTATCAACGATTGGTACTTTCGGAATTATGATTGCAATCGGGGAAGCTTCAGGTGAGAAGATTTCTAGCGAAGGTCTTCAAGGTGGCGTACTATGTGATGGCGTGGGATCAATGATCTCAGGACTATTTGGAGCTGGACCTAACACGGCTTTCTCTCAGAACGTTGGATTAATTACTTTGACTAAGGTTGCTAGCCGTCGCGTGATGATCTTGGCGGGTATTTTCTTGACAATCTTAGGTATTTTCCCTAAATTAAGTGCATTGATAGCTGTCATGCCTCAACCTGTTCTAGGTGGTGTAGGTGTGATTATGTTCGGACTGGTTGCCGCTCAAGGTATCAAGACGTTATCTCAAGTTCACTTAGGGGACCGTGAATTATTAATTATCTCAGTGGCCTTCGCCTTAGGAATTGGTGTAACTGTACGCCCAGACATCCTAAATGGCTTACCACAAGCTGTTCAGATGATCTTATCATCAGGTATCTCAACAGGTACTTTAGCTGCTTTAATCTTGAATATTGTCTTAAAAGAATCGAAAGGTGAGTAATATGAAGTTATTAGAAGATAAAATCCTCAACGTCGGTCGTGTACTCGGAGATGACATATTAAAAGTGGACTCATTTTTGAACCATATGATTGACACAGACTTAATGATGGCGATGGGTGAAGACTTCTACCAACACTTTAAAGATAAACCCATCAATAAAATTCTAACCCTTGAAGTATCAGGGATTGCGGTCGCTTTCGGTGCAGCCCAATACTTCAAAGTGCCAGTCTTATTCGCTAAAAAGATTGAATCTTTAACGCTAGGTAAAGATGTTTACACTAGTGAGGTTATCTCATATACAAAAAACAAGCGTTACAATATCAATGTCGCTAAAAGCTTCCTAACAGAAGATGACCACGTCCTTATTATCGACGACTTTTTAGCTAAAGGTGAAGCCTTAAAAGGCATGTTCGACCTATGCCAACAAGCCGGTGCAACCGTAGAAGGCGTTGGTATCGCAATTGAGAAAATCTTCCAAGGTGGCGGACAAAAATACCGCGACCAAGGCTACGATGTCTACAGCCAAGCGATGATTGAGCGTTTTGAAAATGGCCAAGTGATTTTTATAGGAGAATAGTTATAATTAGATAAAAGCCTGCAGTCAAGTTGATTTATGGAATCAACTTGGCTGCAGGCTTTTTCTTGTGGGGGTAGCGAGATCTTTCTTCGATACCGCTTCTCATATTGCAGAGTAAACCCCGCTAGTCTGCATAACCGCGACTCATTATTCAGAGTAGGCGCAATCACACATCAAAATAAAACAAGTCCTCGAATTTTTGGTCAAGGGCGATGCATAAGATCAGGGCCAGTTTGGCTGTGGGGTTGAATTGGCCGGTTTCAATAGAGCTGATGGTATTGCGTGATACTCCGATTTCTTTGGCCAAGGCGGCTTGGGAGTAACCCTTTTCTGTGCGGGCTTTCTTTAAGTTATTTTTTAATATTAATTCATCATCCATAGATGGTCACCACTTTATTGGACTAGAAACTTATAATATTCAGATGGCTTAGAAATTGATATAGAAATAAGAGGCTGGTACAGCTAAAGGTAAGGGTGAAAAAGATAGTGGTTTTAGTCTTATTTCTAATTAATTGATAGGCGAAGTTAGATAAGCATGTAAACTGTGAAAGTAAAGCAATGGCTAATCTGCCTTCTAGATCAAGCGGTGTAAAGTGTGAGATAACAATCCAAGAGAAAATTAATACACCGATTGAAAAGTCAGCTCCTTGTAATTTAAGTCGTTGGCCTCGCTCATCCGATAATTCATTTTCTTTGCGACTTTTTGTTAATATTTCTTCTTTGTTCATATTAACACTCCTCTAAGATAAGTTGACAAGTATACTTGGCATGACTATATAGAACACCTGCCAAGTATGCTTGTCAACCCTCGGTGCAAAAATAGCCGCAAAGCCCACTCTTCTAGGAGAAACAAGCTTCACGGCTATTTATATATCAAGAATTATCCTGCAATCGATAACCCAAATTGTGCCACGATTGTTGTTAATAAGTAAGCACCTGAGAAGACAAAAATCGCTACGATTAATATTTTCCAAGATGTCTTAGTTAAATCAACTAATTGATTTGCGACCGAGATACCCGCAAAAGCCAATACCGGTGTTGTGATCGATAAGAAATCAACTGCCAGTATCGCTTCAACAATAAAGTTACTCATTAAACAAAAGACAATTGAAACAATCGATACCCAACCTAAGATCGGGAAGTCTTGAATGAACTGAACTTTGATTTTTTTCGTTAGATCAGAGATCCAAATACCTAACATACTGAACAGCCATAAGAAGCCAAGGCCGACAAAAGTGAGTGCTTGAATAGGTGTTGAGTCAGGATTTTTCCATAATTTTACTTGTTGTGTAAATAAGATAAATACTAAACTTAAGACAATAACGAGTCCAAAGTGAACATATTTATTTAAACTTTTATTATTTTCCATGATCGTAGTTATCTCCTCTAGTTAAAGTGTTATACATAAAGCGTTGTAGTGGGATGGCTAAGAAGACCATTGTGTATGTTCCTAAGAAACTGGTTAACAATTGACTAGCAGAGGCATAAGCTAAGATGATTTCTTCACTTTCTGGACGAAGTGCGGCAACAGCTGAAGCAGCCGCTGTCATCATTGAAGCAGAACCCATTCCTGCAGCCATTCCTAACGCACGAACATCAAAACCAAAGTTTAGTAACAATGGTGCAAATAAACTGAAGAAAATAGAACCGAATAATGTTCCGATTAAGTACATTGAAAGAACTCCACGGCCTTCGGCTGACTCGAGCGTGTATTTTTCAGTAATATAAGCTAATTCCCCTTCACGGCTTAACCCAAGCGTAGCACCGATTGCTGTACGTTTAAGTCCTAACATTAATGCAATAGGTAGAGCGAATAAAATCGTACCTAAGTTTCCGATTTCTTGGAATAGGAACACCCAACCAACAGAAAGAATTTCAGTAATTTGAGGGGCTACACTTGCGCCGTAATAAGCTATTAATGGCAACATAATGAATAAAAGGTTTTTTGATGCGAATTGCACATTTTCATCACTATATACTTTTTTGAAAATCCCTTTTCGAAAAGCTGGAACAGCAAAAATCATCCCGAAAAAGACCGCAAAAACAAGTGGTAAAATGGATACAGAAAATGAACCAAAGCTAATACTTTGGAAACCAATTATTTCAGCTAAGAAAATAACAACAAAAGCAAAGCAAATTAAGTAAAGTAGATGTTTCTTATTTTTCATTCGATTCTCCTTGAGTAATAGCTTGGATATAGCTTTCATATTCTTTATAAGAACGGCTGTATAGTTGGTTTTTATCGATACGGCCGTTCATTTTATTTAAGACACTAATTAAAAATTCTGGAAATTCTTGAAGAACAAATTCGTCATCAACCATGCGTAGATCATCACCATGAATGACACCAGCGAAACCGCCATAACTAATTTGAATACTAGGCATCATAAATGATAAATCGCCAATATCTCCAGCAGCAGCAACGGCACCGCGGTCGTCAATCCATTTTGTAATCGTATCTTGTTCTTTGAACGCTTCCTCAACGAAGGTTGATAAATAACGATCTTGTACAAATGGCAAGTAACCCATCTGAGTTTGTATCTCAACATCACCTTCCAATGAATAAGCGCTCCCTTTAGCCACTTTATCCATGCGTTCTGCTACGGTTTTCATATAATCAACTGAGATTGTGCGTAAATCCGTTCCAACTTGTACTTGATTCGGAATGACATTCGTTGAGAAGCATCCATGATCAATGACCGGGTTAATAGGTACGTATAGATCCTCGCGTAATTGTTGGCGCATTAAGCCTAAACCAGTATTGAATAAGGTCGACATGCTGTAAGCATTGATTCCACTGAACGGGTCCCAACCAGCATGTGTTGCTTTACCTTTGAAATTATAATGTTTATATAAGAATCCAGCTAAATCACAATTGATTTCAACTGTTTTCTCTTCTTCGCCACCAACAGTGTGCACACACATTGCAAAGTCAACATCATCAAAGACGCCCAACTTCATTGCTTCAGGTTTTCCACCTAAATAAGTGATCGTCCCTTCGTCGATTAATTGTTGGCGGTATTCTAAATCAATAAATTCTTCCGCTGGAACGAAGACAAAGGCAATATTAAAGTCAAAATCTTTGTAACGTTCACCTTCTGTTAAGTAACCATAGAGTGATAAAGCAGTTGTCACTTGAGTAAAGTGACCACATGCATGCGCCGCTCCTGACTGCGAATCAGCTTGGAAGTGACTCGGAACACGAACCGCATCCAATTCTGCAATGAATGCCACTGTTATATCCTGTTGGTGATTTAAATCAACGCGCATACCTGTCGTTGAAAAATACTCAATCACTTGGTCTGGATTTGTCTCAGTAAGAAAGTCTTCCACCGTTTTCATAGTCCGGAATTCTTTATAGCCTAATTCTGGATGAGTAAAGATGTCGTCTGAGATAGCTTTCATTTTTTCGAAATTTTCTTTGAAATAATTCAATGATAAAACTCCTTATAAAGTATTTACCAAACGAATATAATACAAACATCATAAAATTTATATAAATCACAGACATTAAAACGTATTCAAAGGTGGAACGTTTGTGCTTCTTCACAGTTATGAATAAAAAAATCAAGACGTCATATCACTTAAATGAGTATGATAATAGACAAAAGTTTGGGAGTAAAAGATGACTGAAAAAAGGCGAGATGATCCGGCTAGTTGGTTATTTGTTGTTACATCAATATTCTTTCCCATCATGACTGAACGCAAAGAACACCCTACTGATTTGAGTAGGGTGTTTGGTTATATATCAGTCATTTTACAATAAGACAGTAAAATCATTGGAATGCTCAAGTTGACCTGGCCAATTTTGAGTCCCATCTTCCACACAGATTGCTTTGAAGCCGTGTTCGCTTAGGAAGTGACATGCTTTCTCTGCACGCTTGCCTGTTTTACAAATGATGTAGTAAGTCTCATCTTCGTTTAAGGCTAGTGTATGTTTAGGCAGAGAATCTAATGGTATGTTGATGGCATTAGGTACATGTCCCATCTCATATTCATCTGTATCCCGAACATCTAAAATAATCAAAGATTCAGAGTTAGCTTTTTGATAAAACGATGTTATATCAATATTTTTATGCATAGCTATAAGATGCCTCCATATGTTTAAATTAATACATTAAATCCTAGCATACACGCATTAAAATGACAATTTAAGTTTTTATTATGAATGTGCTTTCTAAATTGTTAGAATAGACTTGATAAAAAAAAGGAGAATTTAAAATGAATCATTTAAACGTCGAATTAACACGCTTTCGAGTGAAGCCTGGTAAAAGCAAGCAAGTTGATGAATGGCTGGCTTTTCTTAATCATCATATGGACGATGTTCTTGTTACTTTAGAAGGTGAGAAAATGTATATTGAATCAATTTTACGAGAACAACTAGATGGGCACGAGTATCTTTATTGGTATTCAATCCAAGGTGAAGGTGGCATTGAAGTTGAAGAATCGAACCACTATATAGATAAAAAGCATTTAGAGTATTGGCAAGAGTGTATCGATCAAGCATATGAACCGGTAGATTTAACAACAGAAGTTGTCATGATACCTAAGAGAATCCAACAATATATGAATTAAAATATAAAGACGAAGCGTGCCTCATAGTAAATGTGTGAGGTGCGTTTTTTAAGTAAATCTTAGGTGTTTTGGGCTTTCAGGTCGTCGTAATTTCTACGACAACCCGGTAAAGGCTTTCCGTATCATTGTAGGAATTACGACGATACGGAAACTGTTTTTCATATGAAAACGTTATGATAGATTAATTGAATTAATTAATATGTAAAGAAGTAAGCTAATGGGGTGAGAATTATGGGATTAACTGTTAGAAAAGCACGAATAGATGATGCAATGACTATTGGTAAGATTCAAGTGAGTAGTTGGCAGTCAACTTATCAAGGCGTCGTATCGGACGAAGTCTTAAATAATATGAGTCTGAATAATAGTGTCGATCGTTGGAAAAGTATACTTGAGAGAGATGCTTTGACTTATGTTTTATAGAAGAACAAAGAAGTCGTAGGTTATATTAGTGGAGGTTTACAAAGAAAAGACAGTTACCCAGCTTATAAAGGTGAACTTTATTCGATTTATTTGAGTAGGTCAGCCCAAGGATTAGGAGGAGGCCGTCTTTTAGTTGATACACTAGTGAAAAAATTTAAAACCATTGGAATTAGATCAATGATAGTCATTGTATTTAGTGGTAATGCTCGATCTATTCGCTTTTATAAGAATTTGGGTGGAGAATTTATTGGAATAGAAACAATTAAAATTGAAAATCAAATACTCGAAGAACAGGTATATGGCTTTAAATTCACGAACAATGAATAAGCAAAGAAAATTATCATTCGTATTTGTTTGCGCTTCCTGTAAGAAGCATTTATGATAAGCTTTTAGGAGATGAGACGATGAAACATATTGGTACAAAAGAAATTGAAACAGACCGCCTTTTGTTAAGACGTTTTGTTGAAGCAGATGCTCAAGCTGTTTATACAAACTATGCAAGTGATGATCTAGCAACTAAATACTTAACTTGGCCGAGCCACCAGGATGTTTCAGTTACTGAAGCGATTCTTGACACATGGGTTGAAGGATATGGTGACTTATCTCAATATAAGTGGGCAATTACTTTAAAGAGAAACCCGAGTGAAGCGCTGGGAGATATTACTGCTAGCATTCCACATGATTTTGACAAAATTGATGCATGCGAGATTGGTTACGTCTTAAGTCCAAAGTATTGGGGACAAGGTTACATGAGTGAAGCGATGAAGGCTGTAACGAAATATTTATTAAAAGAAGCAGACTTTAACCGTGTCATTGCTAGGCACGACGTGGCCAATCCAGCTTCAGGAAAAGTCATGCAGAAGGTTGGTTTACAATTCGAGGGAATCCATCGTCAAGGCAGTTTAAATAATACAGGAATTATTGATACGGCCCAGTACGCCATTTTAAAAGAAGATATATTATAGATAGGAGACATAATTATGAGACGCGTCATTATTGATTCAGATACAGCTGGGGATGATACAACAGCGATTTTGATGGCTTTAAATCATTTTAAAGTCGAAGGGATTACAATCGCAGCAGGAAATGTTGAGTTCAATCAACAAGTTGAAAATGCCTTAGTCACCGTTGAAACATACGGTCCTAAAGAAAAAGTCCCCGTGTTTAAAGGACATCAAAGTCCCATGACTTCCCTATCAACAAAAGCCCACTTAACCGTCGAGGAAATTCAAGGTGGTAATGGAATGGGAGATGCTCACTTTCCGAAACCAAAGCAAAGTGCAGAAAGTGAACATGCAGTTGACTTTATCATCCGAACTATTAAAGAGAATCCGGGTGAAATTGAAATTATCGCCTTAGCACCCTTAACGAATTTGGCAATGGCTATTAAGCGTGATCCAAGTATCCTACCTGACATTAAACACATCTGGATAATGGGTGGAATTAATAATGCCTTAGGAAATGTCGCAGCAGTAGCAGAATATAATTTCTATGTTGATCCAGAAGCGGCGCGAATTGTACTTCATTCAGGAGTTCCAAAAACAATGGTAACTTGGGACGCAAGTCTAGATTTTGGTGTTATTTATGATGAAGACATTGAAGTGTTAGAAGCATTAAATACCAAAGGTTCAAAATTTTTTCTAGATGTGAATCTATTTGTTAAAGCCTTTGAATTTGCGAAACGTAGTGTGGACGGGATTACATGTACAGACTCGTTACTGGCCGCCGTTGCAGCAGATGACTCACTCGTACTCGATGCAACAGACTATTATGTTGATATCGAAACAGCTGGGAATTTAACCCGCGGTTTTAACTTAGTAGACCGTGAAAATGAATTACAACAAGCCCCAAACATCCGTGTCATTGAAAATATTGACAGCCATAAATTTAAATATATGTTAAAAGATATGCTAGCGAATATTCTTTAATCTTGGATCGAGTTGACTTTAATTAAAGACTTCGTTAAAATATTAATTAATGATGAGAGTTTAAAGATAAAAATCGACGAAGAGAAGAGTAGCAAATTGACTTTGTTTAAGAGAGCCCGGCTAGTGTGAAAGGGCACAAAAAAATTTGTGAAGATGAACTCTGAGTATTAGCTAAGTGAAAGCTTTTCTAACGGTAGCAACCGATACCTTGCTAACGTTTATATAGACGTATTAAGGCACTTATTGTGAGATAAGTGTAAATTTGGGTGGTAACACGATATTGTCGTCCCTAATCAGAGAGCTGATTAGGGGCGATTTTTTATGTGCGCCCGGCATGGGCGATAACTTGGTGGTGAAAGTCCACTACAGACTTGGCAGTAGGAACTGTTAGCTAAAGGCAAGGGTGTCCACCGTGAGGTGGAATCTGAAGGAAGCCGGAGGCAAACAC
>NZ_VBSP01000058.1 GCF_005864045.1 Ruoffia tabacinasalis
TTTTAGAGACCGTATTTTACTTATGACGCGATTATATGTCCCTCAGACAAATAAAAAAGATTAAGCAACAACTTATGCTGCTTGATCTTGATTAAAATGAGTCATCAACCCTATTTGACAAAGAGCCCAATATTTTTTCTCATGAAAAGAAGGACATAAGGATTTGTTAGGCTATAGAAAATTATTTTCTTAGAATATCGAAATTATTCAATGTTTCTGTAAGATCTATTGTCTTGTTATGAACACTTGCCTTTTCTTCATCCCCTAGAATGTAGATGTTAAATCGTCCATCAGGAAATTTCTTAGCCTTTTCAGCAATTTCAGAGAATAATATTTTATCTATAATTGAGTAAATTGTTTTTCCTGTTCCTAATGAGTATTCGAGTATTACGTAATCAATATAATTTTCAATACCTGAATTAAAGGTATACCAAGCATTATGCGAGCTTTCGGAATAATACCTGCTTTGCTTGAATAGCACAGTGTATTCGACTAAGGCATTTTTTATAATGCTAACTTGAGTGCCATTTTTACTTGTTGTACTAACAGTAAAACCTAGTGATTCTAATAATTGTCTTTTACTTAACTTAGTTTTAGGAACATTTTTTTCTAATAAATAATTTTCTAATTCTTCATTAATTTCAAAAGACTTTTGATTAAGTTGTTTTATTTCAGCATTAATTTGTTCTTGCTGATTTAACAGTTCTTGAATTTTCAATATATCCATAATAATACCTTCTTTATTTCGTTTTATTAATGATCTCATAGTTTAATATCGCGATCAATAATTATATTCAAAGAGATGCCATCAATAAAACAAGGAGCTCTACAAATTTGTAGAGCTCCTAACTTCGTTTGTGTTTATTAAGAATTATAGTATATTAATTTCTAAACCAAAGTCGGATAAACTTTGGGATTCCTTGTCATCTTGAGGAAGAATATGGGTGTTTATGTAATCCATCTGTTTAAAAATACCACAGAGGACATTAACTACAATGCTGTTTCCAGCTAGCTTTAATAACTTAGCTTGCGTTAGAAAAGCTTTTTTTACGTCTTCAGAAGGGTTCTTAATTGTTAGATTATCGAAATTTTCCTCCGTGAATCCCATAAGCAAAAAGGCTTCTCTAGGTGTTAGATTTCGATATCTGGTTCCTTCAACTAAAGGGTTCTTGTCATAAGCGATAATACCAGAATTGGGATTACGATCTTGCTTTGTAGTAATAGTACGAGCAATCAAAGAGTTATCTGCTTGACTATCAGTTGCTAATTTTAAGTTATTATTAAATATTTTTTCTCGAGAAGCTGTAAAATTCGGTGTAGCATGAATTGCTTCCTCAAGATAATGTTTTACAGAATAATCTAATCTTAAGTAATCACTGATCGGATTGATATTTTCTGCGGAGAGTTGGATGTGTTCAAGATTATTTGATAGGAAATAGTCCATAACTTCTTGTTCAATCTCCAGATCATCCCCAACAAATACGCTAATCATATATGTTCGTTTTCTTGATTGAGGTACACCGAAATTGGTTGCACTTAAATCATAAATTTGATTAACATACCCCAAATCTTCTAAAAAATTAGTCCATACTCTAAAGTTTTCAATGTGAGCTTTAGATCTAATTGCTGTAACATTCTCCATGAGTAAGAATTTAGGGAATGGTTTATTTTGTTCCTTAAATTCAATTAATAGTCGTTCAATTTCCCATAAAAGACTTGAGCGGTTTCCAGAATCCCGATCTAATCCACTTGAATTATTCCACCATCGAGCGCTAACTGATAAGTCTTGGCAGGGAAAACTATAAGTTAAGATATCAATATCATCGTCCAAATCATCTGCAGAAACTGAAGTAATATCCACAAGATTATTATTGTTTATTAATGAATGATAGATTGCTTTTAGTTGCCCAACAGTTAAAGCAGATAAAGCTTTTTCAGTCATGGGTTCTTTACCGTTAGAACTTAAATTATATTGAGCCAATTCCTTCAATAAAGATTCTTTATTATGATGACGATAAAGACTTAAATCCTGAGGACCATTATGCAAGATATCATATGCATAAATCGCGCTTAGTTCCCATTCAACGGTAGCAGAAACTTTGAATGGGATTTTAGCGCGCTTAAGTGCTTCGGATTGTGCGCCCACCCCACTAAACGTTTCAACTATATTAAGCACAATTATCAAATCCTTCCTAAACTCGATTACTGAAATCAAAAAGGAATTCAGTATCATTAATTTTATAAATTTTCACGAAATCTTTATTATATTTTTCTAAGTCAAGATAAGTGATGGGGCGTTTTTCATTTATACCTAACCTATTTGCAAAGTATTGGTAAATATCATCATAAAAGTATAAACGACCATCATGATCCTCATCGAATCTTCCCTCTAATATCTTATTATCATCTGTAAAGAATTTGAGCTTTCTATTATAAGGGAAAGTGTTGGTGAACGGATATTTATTAGATTGTTCTAAATAATTAGCCTGTCCAGCTTTAAACATATTATTTATTCCTCTACGAGAACTATTCCAATTGTTTTTGAAAACAACGGGAATTTCTATTATATCATAATAATTTGAAGGACTATGAGTAATATATGTTAATTGCTTATTAAAAAAAATTGAGAAAGATTGTTCAGTTGCTCGCTGTCTTGCATTAGACGCTGTTCGTTCATTTCGGGAGTAGGGTGAATCATCATTTTCAGTAACAAGATCTTTATCTACTTCGAGTTCAATAATTGGGTCAGTATCAATGCTATCATCATATAGTGTGATTAATTTTTGAATATCTGGATGAGTGCAAGGAACTGATTTCTTATTTTGTTCAAGATACAGGGGCTCAAAATTTTGTTGGCTTTCTACCATTAATTCATTTAGTTTAAATAATCCATTTTCAGAGAAGTTAGCTGACCCAACAAAATGTATATAGTAACTTCCATCTTTAATCCAACTATATAGTTTTATATGAGTTGGAGGTTGCGTAATTTGATACATTATTTTGATTCGTTCACCGTATTGGTTGGTCAAATTCAAAAATCCCTCATGATTTTTCTTAGAGAGGCCTTCATGTGTAGTCATACCAATGTAAAGAGTAATATTTAAGCTAGGATAGTCATGTAATAATCTTTCTGTCATTGATGAAGAGGCATAACCAGATATAATAAATAAGTCTGAACATCTATTTGCGTAGGGAACGATTATTTTCGAATATAATGAGTTATTTGATCTCTCGATATATCACACCACCCGTTCAAAAAGGTGTTGTACATACTTAGTGATACCACCGTCAAAAAATTCAGGTGAGTTTGATTTAATTAAGGCTGTATTTAATACTAAAACTTTTCTGAGTATCTTTCTACTTGTATCATTGTAGCGATTGTATTGTTTTAATATTTCTCGCACTAATTCAATGTTATAACCTTCGGCGGGGCGTTCAACAATGTTCATAATTGTATCAGTAGTATTGTTTTTTAATATATTAAATGTTTCTTCATAACTACCTTGCCAACCTAAATTGACGTACCAATATATTTGCTTCAACCAAACACGTCTGCTCATTTTATAGTAATAAGTAGCTGACAGGCCATGTCGCGCATGAACGATATCTGGAATGACTTTAATTGACAAAAACTTCCAAATATCATCATTTGATGCGTCGCGGTTAGTAAAAGTAAATGATTGATTTAGGATTCGGTATAACTCTAAACCGAATTCTAAATCGAAAGTATATTTAAAACGATCAATACCTTTTTCATCGATATTATATTTTTCATAAATTTCATCACGGGCTTGAATAAACATCGCTCGAAGTTCTTTAAATTCATTAGGGACCTTAACATCAATCAGACGTCTTGGATCACTTTCTAGTAACTCAAAGTCACTTTCGGCTTTAGTGTTACTATAATCAGGCCAGTTTAACATAATTATCACTCCTTAGAGAATGGGTCTAGATTTGCATGAGCGCTATTAGAAATATCTTCCAATGAGTCAATTTGAATATTAAAAGTAGACACCCAGTACCATATTGCTTTAGCAATACTATTTGGTTCAGCATCCATATCTTCATCTATGATGTTTTGATCAATAATAATTGCTTTTTGAATAACAAGTATAATAGATGAGACAATAATATTATTTAATGTATACTGATTCATTTTATTCGTATTAGTATAAAGGCGATCATATAATGGATGCGCGCTATTAATTAAGATTCTGATATTTGAAGAGTCAAATGAGTCTGAATATACATCAACCCAATCCATCCAGATTCTCCATAAGCCACTTTCGGGATCATGGAACTCTTCGATAGGGAATTCTGAACCATCTCCATCTACAGAGACAGAATATGCTAGAAGTGGTTCTGAGCTAAGCTGCATCCCGATTTCATCAGCTTGGAAAAGGGAAGTGTTATGTAGTTCATGAACGATTAAATAATATTCAAAAAAGATTGTACCTCGTAATGAATTTGGTTCGAAAACTTCTTCAAAATCAATCTCAATATCTGAATCTTTCATACCGAATTTTTTAAGAATAAGATTCTCAGTAAAGTTTGATGTTCGAGAATGTATTTTTACAGCAATCGCTAAGGTGTTTTCTTGAGCGGTTACACCCTCTAGACCAAATAATTTAGACGGGTGTTTGATTGAGATTGATTGTGTAAGTTGTAGTTCATTTTCGGTAGGTGACCAAATACTATCATATTCATTGATTTTGTAGGAATATGAATCGTCTAACTCTATGGTTTTTTCATCATTTAAGACATCGGCATATGACAGCTTTGGAAGCGAGAGGTAAATGCCTGCTTCTTTCATTAAGTTTTCATCAAGCAGTTTGTATAAAAGAAATTTTGAACTCATTAGTCATCACCTTCTTTTTTGATATGTTCGGTATTCATCGACAAGCTAGGAGCCATAGATAAATCATGTATCTCGATTTCAATCGTTCCTTCGATAACTAATTTTTCTTTATTTGGATTTGGTATTTCGAAACTAGCTGATTTTTTATGCGATGTATCTGTAACATGGTTTACTTTTTTATTAGCGATTTTTGTTAAATTAACTTTATTAATAATAAACGGAAAAGGAAGCGAACCTTCAAAAGTTTTATTCCAACTTTCTTGGTTATATGCCTTATCTGTCGTGAGAACAGTAAAGAATAGCGTGCTCTTTGTATCTGCTTGCAAGGTCGCGTTAAATGATACTGAACGTAAATTCTCAGAAACAAACCCAATATCAGTGACATTGATGAGCGAATTCGGTGCCAATGTGTCTTTTTTCTTTTTTCTTTGAGGCTTTTGCTGAATTGTAGCAGATTTACCAAAGTTAGACATAGGTAGGAACATATTACCGAAGTGTCTACTTAAAGCTGATGTACGCTTAGAGGCCTTAGCTTCAGTATTATTTAAATCTGTTGATAATTCTTTAGCAACTGATCTTTTTATTCGATTGACAATAGTCACTCGCCCACTATCAATGATTTTATCAATCCAAGTTGCATGGTCTGCATTCTCAGTATCTCGAAGATAGCTTTCAAGGGTAGAATAATAATTCAAGTATTTCTTATGCAAATTACCCTCACTATTAGGTACAAAGACAGCAAAAACATATGAATTTTCTTCAAGGGATAAACCCTTCATCCATTCATTGTCGTTGACAACATATTCAACTACCATCCCTGGCTTTCTCATATAAGCAAGAATATTTGCTCCATAAGGGCTACCGTCTTTAAAAGTCGCGTTACCAATATAATTAATAGGGGAGATAAATCCACTATTTTTATACGTCTTTAAGTCATCGATACTTAATTGTACATAAGCCAAGTATCCAATGGGGATTTTTCTGTTCGACATCCCAGTAGAGGCTAAATGAATCGCCTTTGCTTGAATTCTTTTATGTGGTTTAGGACTCTCAGTTGAGTCTAATTGTATAGCGTATGAATACAATGATTGAAACCAACTAAAAGTCAAACTGAAATTTTCGGGTCGAATGGTACGTCCATTAACTGAAGGAACTAATATAGAATTATTAGTAAACTCACTATAATGGCGGTTATAAATTCTTGGAAAATACCATCTTTGAATAGCCTGTAAAATAGATTCTTCAATATCAGTTTCCCAAGGGAAATCATTTTTTGAATTGTCTTCCATAGTTATTTTTGAATCATTTATGAAAGGCACAATTATAGTTGTCCCTGTTTCATCCCCACTGTACGATTTAACCCCTAATGAGCTAATAAAATCAGAGATAAACTGAGAGTCTGTAATCGGCAATGTTTTAGCATAGATATCTGAAGATTCTTTCTCGCCCCACCAAGCAATCCCTCTGTCGTTATTAGGCATAATTGCATCTGGTTTATCAGAGTCTTCAATAAGACAGGCCGCTAATCGTTCCTCGTATTTATTATTATGCTTAACGCGTGAGTAGTATATGACAATGCCACTGCCCATTCTGAAGAAACTAGTTTTTCCTAGACCCCATGATCCACCAGCATCTACTTTGTCTTGATTCATATTTAGACCGTAAATTAACTTATATATATTACTGTTATTAAGTTCATCTTTATCATCCGTGTTAAACTTTCCCGTTAAACCGGACGTATTACTATCTCTAATAGCTACAATAGTTGACTCTCTTGGAAATAATTGCTTAAGTCGAGTATCGATAGAGTCAAAATGATGAGCAATTTTATTTGTTGCGATTTTGCCAATGGTTACGTCAATATTTGTTTGATCACTCTTAGGTAAAGTGGCATCAAGGCTATTTTGGAATGATTCACGAACAACTAAATCGACTATTGGTAGCGAATCATTCTGCAAAGACCGTAATATAGCTTTTCCAGAAGGCGCCATTCTGTCATCTATACGTGCAATTTCAATTTTCATTCTTCATCCTCCTTATGGGAATCGCCATCATCCTCATTAATCGGAACAACAATTTTAAGTTTTCTTGCAAGATTTTTATTTTTTCGTGCACCTGGAATCATGAGATTGATTCCGATTAAATCTTTTTCGAAGTTTAAAGGATATCTATTACTTGAAGTACTTCGAGCTTTCCTAAATTCTTCTTCAGTTTGCTTTCCTTTGTCAATTCGATATATCACTAATTGTGGCACGTTACCCAGTCCATGTTTAGCTCTAAGTTGTTGTGCTTCTCTACCAGAAGGGCTCTTTTTCATATCTTCCGAATTTAATTGTTCGATATCGCTGATTAAATCAGAAGGTGTCCGTAACGCACCAATTGATACTGTTTTTCCATCATTTTGTGCTTGACCTAATCGCGAACGTTGGATGTTCGGTGGGTTATAACCATGAATATCCCAACCTGACTGATTATCCGATACTTTCGGGATATTTCCTTTCGAAGAAAGTATAATATTCCAATTAGCGTAACCATTCTCTTCGCGAGTATCATCGTACCAATCTAGAAAAGCTTTAATATTTGAAAAGGCAGTATCTTTATCACTAAAAATCATTGATTCTAAGTACTTTTTAACGAAATCATATTCAACATCACGCCAAATTATTTTATTTCTAGATAAGTCAAATTCACCAGTAAGAGAGTTCAAGAATTTTTCTGTCACTGTCAAATTATTTTCTAAAACTGATAGCTCGTTTTTAAATAGGATTGTTTGACGATTAAAACCAGAAAAATCAATATCAGATAATTCTGCTGATTGCATTTTATTACTTGAAGTAATTCTTAAAAAATTATTATTAGGTGAATTTTTAATTTTGACTCCAGCTTCATATGGTAAGTAAGTTTTAGCACTCATATCTTGAATATCTTCAATAAGTTCAGAATTTAATTGAGTAATGAATTCAAATCGTCTTTTAGTCTCACTATCCATCCAAACTCGAGGGAATAATTCATATGTAGGACGGTAACCAAACCATCTTCCCATTTGATATAAAGTATCAGCTTGCTTTGTTTGACGGATAAAGTAAGAGCTAACAAGTCCTTCTAAGGTTAAACCTCTAGATAGAGTATTCCCGCCGACTACAATGAACAGTGGAGCAAAGCTAAGTCTCCTTTCAGGATAAACTAGTCGAACATGTTGGTTCTCAACGCGAGTCTGACTGTTATCTATAACAAGATGGAATCCTTTATGATACTCTAAAGCCTCATCATCTTTTAAACCTATATGATCAACATAATTTTCGTTATTTGAGTTGATTAGGCCTTTAAGTTGGATTAAAATATCCTCCCATTTAGGATAGTCATTGATGAACTCCTTACTTGAGTAAGATGTGACTGCTTCAGAGAAATCCTCTTTAGTAAATTCAGTCGATTCATGTTCAAATAATTCTTTTAATTTATCAAAGTACTCTTCACGATTCTCACGCATGCTCTCTAAATATGCACGAATTAAAGAAGCCACTTTTTCTTGATCAGCAATTTTTAAACTTGTATGAACTAACATTGATACGGGTTTCGTAAAACGTAAGTGTCTTTGCATTGCAGAAACCAACACGAACCAATCAATCGCTTTTTGAAAACTAGGTGGCAAATAGTTAGTATCCCCTTTATGCAGAGATTTTATTAATTCTTTATCTGTATCACTGATTGTTCTAATGATGGGTAAGGAAGGACCTGTCTCTGGTTCTGCTAAACCAAACATTTTATCAGCACCAAGATAGTCGCTTGAAGGTGTTAAGGTATAGATAAAATCTTTAGGGAATAACGAATAATCCCCAATTTCATTTAATACATTTGCATAAGGCGTACCAGTATAAGATATATAGTTGACTGCAAGGGCTTGCTTTCCGTTAAAACCATTTACTAAATCGAGAACTTTTTTATTAATAGTACTTCTTTCTTCATCTTCTAGTTTTTTTGTATTAATACTTGCTTGATCAGCTTCATCATCGATAATGAGTATTTTTAACTGTTTTAATTTATTTGGATCCGAATAAAGCCACTTTGCCAAATTATCTAGTCTAGATTTATTTTTCAATGAAACAACGAAATATTTCTTTTTGCTATGTTCCTGTAAGTTAATATTATTCCAATTATTCGGTGCACTTC
The DNA here is from genome assembly GCF_005864045.1 of Ruoffia tabacinasalis. Taxonomy (GTDB): domain Bacteria; phylum Bacillota; class Bacilli; order Lactobacillales; family Aerococcaceae; genus Ruoffia; species Ruoffia tabacinasalis. The sequence goes on from NZ_VBSP01000058.1 coordinate 9,026, forward strand.
TATCTGAAACTTTTGGATTATCAATATTAGTCCAATCCCACCAAGCTGCACCTTTATTTGAGTCTAAATCACCATATAACCTGTTAGCTGTTTGGATACGTAAATTTTCGATCACTCCTGATAGAATAATAAAAAAATTAAATCCGTTATCAGCAGCTATTGACATAACTGCCGCCATATTAGCTGTTTTTCCCGATTGTACATCACCGATCGTTAGCCCTTTAATTGCACCGCTTTCGCGTGTGTCCATACTTAATTGTTGGACTATGTTGAAGGCATCATCTTTAATATTTGCAATGGATTCAGCTGAAAACCCTTTGCTGACAAGTTTTCTCTCATATTGTTTCCATTGAGAATATGGATCGTCTGATAATATTGCATCGTTTTTGCTGTTTTTGGATAATAAAGTTGTTTTTTTACTTTTAGAATCACTCTTCATATATTTAACAAGTTCTTGCCAAGTTGAATAATCAATATCTGTATCACTTGGTTTAAGCATTTGAAACTTAAACTCTTCAAAAGCTTCTGAACCAATATCCTTGCGAGTATAGAAGTCGAAATCTGAAAGCGAGTCCCAACTTGTTTCATAATCCGTTCTGCGTTCTTCGATATAATTTCTATAAATATTAAATTTTTTGTCGCCAAAATTTATGCTCATGTAAACGCTCCTAGTTATTATAATAGTGTCTATATTATAACAAAAGTTTGACTGTTTAGAAGGGAATAAATTAGGTTTAATAGCATTAATGTTATCTTTTTTGGAATATCTCACACCAAAATATCTGATATTCGACTAAGTGAGTTTAATGCGATAATATTAGAAAAAGTAGAAAATTTAATACAATTAAAATGGGATATTATAATATAGTAGGTCATAACTAATAGGGAGTGATTGGAGTGTCGGAGTTGTTTTGGAATAATCAAACCAAAAGTCAAAAAGAAGAATATATTGAGATGTTGAAAATTTTAGGTTCACTATCAAACCTTTTTTCTGATAGCAATTCACCTTATCTTTATTATCGGGCACATGAGAATTTATTTTGTGCTTCATTTGATGCCAAAAACTTATCACGTGGTGACGTGTCTTATGATGCAATAAAAGACAGAGTTGGTATCGGCTTAAAAACGTTCTTGCAAAATAATGGACGGACGTATCAAAAGGTCGCAGAGTTTAATGGTGATAGTGATAAGGTTCGTAAACTCAAAAGTCATGAAGAGATTGTTTATATGATAGCTGAACTTAGAAATAAACGAATCGAAGTGACTCAAAATATTACAGATGCAACTGATTCGGTTTATCACTTAATTACTAGAGAGCCAGGCAAGATGAATGTGTTTGAAACACCTTTAGATTTAGTGGACATAAATTCTATTCGCATACAAAAGAAACAAAGTAAAAATACTATTCGATTTACTGACAAATACAACGAATATTCCTATTCATTATCTAAAAATACACTTCTTAAACGATTTTATACTCAAGAACAAAATAAAATTGTAACTTTTGATGTAGACATCTTAGAAAATCCATTTGAATTACTAAAGTCTATGCAAGTTGAGATTGCTGATTCAAGACTTATTTCAGAATCGAAAGAAAACTATATTGTTTTACCTTTATATTCGCCAAATCGTGGAGATGTACCACAGCGTTCTGGATTAAATCAATGGAATGCTCAGGGGAGAGTTCGTCATCCTGATGAAGTGTACATACCTATTCCAGCATGGATTCATGAATCGTTTGATACATTTTTTGCATACGCGAAACAAAGGAAAGTAAAAGGGGAGAGTGCAAAAGATTCCCCAACCTTTCAAGTGGAGTTACCTAACGGTGATGTCATGAAGTGTAAAGTAGCACAATCCGGAGGCAAGGCACTGATGTCGGATCCAAATAAAGATTTAGGAAGATGGATATTAAGAGACGTCTTGAAGATTGCACCAAATCATCTGGTTAACATGAGCACCTTAAATGAAATAGGCATCGATAGTGTTAAATTAACAAAGAAAGCAGAAGATTATTATCTATTAGACTTCATGGAAACTGGCTCATATACTGAATTTAAAGAAGAGAACGCATAAAATTTAAGGTCAGAATAATTTCTGGCTGCAAATCACGTCTCATAATGATATAATAATAGCTTCGAAAACAAATTATAAAGGAGAGAGCAAATGCAAGAATCTGTAAGTTCTACAATAAAAAGCAAACATACAATTGCGTCATTTTTTGCTGGGGTTGGTGGAATTGAGCTTGGTTTTGAACAAACCGGCGAGTTCAGAGCCGTATATGCTAATGAGTTTGATAAAAAAGCACAAGTGACCTATCGAACAAACTTTCCAAATACATCATTAGATAAAAGAGATATTCATGAAGTCGAAGCAGATGAGATACCTGAAGTGGATATTATTACAGGAGGCTTCCCATGCCAAGCTTTTAGTATTGCGGGTTACCGAAAAGGCTTTGAAGATGAACGAGGGGATTTATTTTTTGAGTTACTTCGTATGATTAAAGAAAAGCAACCGAAAGCAATATTTATTGAGAATGTGAAAAATATGCTTACTCATGATCATGGAAATACCTTTAAAGTAATTCGTGAATCGTTAGTAGCAAATGGTTATTATATAAAATGGAGTGTCCTAAACGGTAAAGATTATGGTAATATACCGCAAAATCGTGAGCGGATATATATTGTTGGGTTCGATAATAAAGCTGCTTATGATGCGTTCGAATTTCCAGAAGCAATTGAATTATCAACGACGCTTCAAGATATTATCGATTATGCCTCTGAAAAGGATGAGAAGTATTACTATAGAGAAGGTAAGCAACCTTTTTACGATAAACTTGAAGAAGAAGTTGATTCATATGAATCTGTTTATCAATGGCGAAGACAATATGTTCGTGAAAACAAATCAGGTGTGGTTCCGACCCTAACAGCAAACATGGGAACGGGTGGACATAATGTACCTATTATTTATACTGACTCAGGTATCCGTAAACTTACGCCTAGAGAAACATTTAATGCTCAAGGTTACCCAGCTAATTATGAATTACCTGAGCTTGCAGTTTCACATTTGTATAAACAAGCAGGTAACAGTGTCGTTGTTCCAGTTATACGTCGAATTGCTGATAAAATTTCAGAAGCATTGAGTAAACATGATCATTTAAGCCATCAAAGCTTGAATGAAGATGTTAAATATGCCTTGATTTATACTGACTTTAAAACAAAAAATTCAGGAGAGAGCTATATATTCGGTTATGCGAAAGACATGAATGAAGTCAATGACATGTTAAAAAACAAACCAGATTGGTTCCCAGTGATTGACAACACAGATTATAGAAACATTGTTAAACAAGGAAAAGCTATGGCATTTTATTCTATAGTTGACCTAGACTAGATTAGCCCAGTTGATGGGCTTTTTGCTACCATCACCCTTGAAAACCGAACGTATGTTCGTTATAATATAAATATATTATTTTATCTTGGAGGAAGAACAATGACATATAAGGTGGTTTCTTTATTCTCGGGTGTTGGAGGTATTGATCTTGGGTTTGAACAAACTGGAAAGTTTGAAACAATTTTAGCAAATGAGTTTGATATGCATGCTGCAAAGACTTATTCTTTAAACTTTAATAATCAAATAATTGTGGATGATATTCATAATTTAGATGCAAGTGAATTGCCAGATTTTGATGTCTTACTTTCTGGATTCCCATGCCAAGCCTTCTCAATCGCTGGTTATCGAAAAGGGTTTGAAGATGAAAGAGGCGACTTATTCTTTGAAACTCTCCGAATAATTAAGGAAAAGCAACCTAGAGTCGTTTTCTTAGAGAATGTAAAAAATTTAGTTACTCATGATCATGGGAATACGTTCAAAGTAATAATGGAAGCACTAAGTTATCATGGATACTATGTTAAATATAAAGTAATGAATGCTAAAGAATACGGCAATATCCCCCAGAATAGAGAAAGAATTTATATTGTGGGATTTGATAACAAGGAGGATTATCAAAATTTTTCTTTCCCCCAAAGTATAGAATTGACAACACCATTAACAGATATCATTGATTTTAATGGAAAAATCGATGATTCCTTTTACTACACAGCTGATAAACATGCCTACTATCCAGCATTAGCCGAAGGAATTACCTCTCAAGATACAATTTATCAATGGCGTCGTAAGTATGTCCGTGAGAATAAGAGTGGCGTAGTTCCAACTTTGACGGCTAATATGGGAACAGGTGGCAATAATGTGCCATTAATTCTAAGTGATTATGGTATTCGCAAATTAACTCCTAGAGAATGCTTTAATACACAAGGGTTCCCTCGTGATTTTCAGCTCCCTGAGGATATAGCTATATCTCAACTTTATAAACAAGCAGGAAATTCTGTTGTTGTACCTGTTATTCAAAGAATTGCAGAGAATATTGTTGATGCTTTAGATGGAATAATGGCTGAAAGTGTACAATTAGAATTATTTGTATAAAAGGTAAGTCAAATTCAGATATAAAATCAACCACTGATAAATGCTGTAAATAAAGGCTCTTTGTCAAATAGGGTTGATGACTCATTTTAATCAAGATCAAGCAGCATAAGTTGTTGCTTGATCTTTTTTATTTGTCTGAGGGACATATAATCGCGTCATAAGTAAAATACGGTCTCTAAAATGACTGTAATTTCGATAGCCGTAGGCTGTTCGTTTCAATACTTTAATTTTATTATTAATACCTTCG
>NZ_VBSP01000059.1 GCF_005864045.1 Ruoffia tabacinasalis
TCTTTTAATTGAAAGGTTTTTTGGATAAAATGGTTCATGCGTAGATATTCTCCTTATGTTATTTGGTGGTACTTTTAATATAACGAATATCTGCGTCTTTTAGAAGACACAAAGATAGGGTTGATGACATTTTAATTTTTGTCATCAACCCTATTTATTGTAGAACCATAATTAATTAGGAAACGGTTCTTAATTTGTTATATACTGTGCTTTAAGAGCATATTTATAACAAACAAGGACCGTTTTTATATTTCACAGGATTATAAATAAAAGGAGGCGAATGAATATGCGAATAGGCTTTATTTCAGATTTACATGTAGACAACTTTACTTATGAAGTTCAAGATTATTTAGACATCATGTCAGAAATAATTAAGAAGAATACCATAGAGACGCTAGTTATCGGTGGAGATATTACGAATAGTTACAAGACAACAACGGATTTTGTTGAAAAACTACAAAGTCAAACTAATATTCAAGTGTATTTTATTCCTGGCAATCATGATTTATGGGACCGAGCATCAGATAAAGCAGATATAAATACGATGAACATCTATAGACAATACAAAGAACATCCACAATGTCTCATCGAATCACCAATCATGTTGAATAATAATGTTGGTCTAGTTGGTCATACAGCTTGGTACAATTATGTGAAATACAATAAAGAAAAATTTAGCTTAGACAAAATTAAAAAAGGGCGCTATAAAGGTGTGACTTGGCAAGATAAGAAATATATCCAATGGCCAAAAGAAGATCCAGAAATGTCGAAATACTTTGCAGAAATCATCGAAAAAGATATCCAAAAACTACAAGCTGAAAGCTACATTTTAGTCACTCATATGATTACTATTCCAGAATTTACGATGCCATTACCTCATAGAGTCTTCGATTTTTTTAATGCTTATATTGGTACAGATGATTTACTATCCTTATATGAAAAGTACCCCATCGAGAAAAGTATTATGGGTCATGTTCATTTTAGAGGAGAAGTTGAGAGGGAAGGAACGCTTTACATAACGAATTCACTGGGTTATGTAAAAGAATGGGGCTCAAAGGATATGCGTAAAGAAATCCAAAATGCTCTATACATATATGATATAAAATGATGTGAAGCCGATTAAAACACACTGAAAGCATTTGCAAAAACGTAAAAAAAGTGTAATATATGATAGAAGACATCAGATGATATGGAGGAAAGAATATGGAAGGGACTGCTAAGTCTTTAATTGAACAAACAAGTGAGTCTATCTTAAATTACATTATTACGAATAACTTATCCACAGGAGATAAACTTCCGAACGAATATAAGTTAGCAGAAGAAGTGAATGTCGGGCGAAGTACTTTAAGAGAAGCTGTTCGTACGCTTGTATCACGTAATATTCTTGAAGTCAGACAAGGCTCAGGAACTTATGTTAGTGAGAATACAGGAATCGTTGATGATCCACTGGGATTTAACTTTGTAAAAGATACACTTAAACTAACAGAAGACTTATTTGAGATTAGGTATCTTCTAGAACCACGTGTTGCTGGTCTTGCAGCGACAAATGCAACTGAAGAACAAATCGAAGAATTAGATAAAATTCGTCTTGAAATTGAAGAAAAAATCGGCGAATTCAGTGATAAACATTTTGAGAAAGATATTGAATTTCACAAGTTAGTATCTGAGATGAGTGGCAACGTAGTTATGTCAAACTTAGTTCCGGTGATTAATCAATCAATTTCACTTTATAATGATTATTACACGAGTAACCGAATTAAAGATGAAACGATTGTATCGCATAGAGAGATTGTTGATGCAATTAGAAGTAGAGATCCAATTCTGGCAGAAGATGTTATGCGAATTCATATTGTAAGGAACCGCAGAAGTTTATCACAAAATAAGAAAAACAACTTGAAAAAAGAATAAAAAGTAGACAAACTTGAAAAACACCACTAAATGTAGTGACCCTTAAAAATGGACTTTAATCGAATATTTTTCTAAGTGGCTTGTCACCTATATTGAATAGGTGACAAGCCACTTAGTTTTGTATTAATACATTCGTGATTGTACCAGTAAATATATGATCTGATTCGTACTTCTAACTCCCCGATACTTTCAATTGTTTCACCGCAGTACATTTCTTGCTTCAATAAACCAAAAAAGTTTTCCACCGGTGCATTATCTAGACTGTTCCCTCCTGAACATATTCACTTACCAGAATAAGAAAAAGCATTACACCCAGAACGTGACGAAGATGATTTCTTACCAGCGTCATTAAACAAAACTTTATTAGACGAATTATTACGTGGTAAAGTTGGATCTAACGGTATTATCGTAACAGATGCTTCACACATGGTAGCGATGACTGCTTCATTACCTCGTCGTGAAATGTTACCAACAGCGATTGAAGCTGGATGTGACTTATTCTTATTCTTCTTTGATCCAGACGAAGACTTCCAATGGATGAAAGAAGGACTAGAAAACGGTCTATTAACTGAAGAACGTTTACACGATGCAATTCATCGTACTTTAGGTCTTAAAGCTAAAATTGGTTTACATAATACTCCACGTGAAGAAATTATGTTACCGAAAGAAGAAGCTCTATCAAAAATCGCAACAGAAGCTAACACAGAAGTTGTTCGTGAAGTTGCAGATAAAGCAATCACTTTAGTTAAAGATAAACAAAAAGATTTATTCCCAGTAAGACCAGAACGTTACAAACGTATCTTATTAGTACCAGTATCAGGTATTAAAGGTGGATTCGGTGCTATGATCGCTGGTAATAAACCAAAAGCACTTGACATATTGAAAGCATTATTAGAAGAACGCGGACATGAAGTTTTAATTTGGGAATCAACTCAAGAGAAAATCATGAAGTTACCTGAAGAAGAACGTGGAGCAGCTATTGCGAACGTTTATGCTCAGAAACAACCAATTGCTAACTTAACTGATAACTATGATTTAATCATTAATGTTGGAGATGTTAACAGTGGTGGTACTATCCAACGTACTATTTGGCCAGCGTCTAAAGGTACTCCAGATAGCCCATTCTATGTACACGAAATTCCAACTATTTATGTTTCAGTTCAAAATCCATTCGATTTAGCTGACGTTCCACAAGTAGGTACATACATTAATACTTACGATGGTATGTTAGTAACAATGGAAGAACTAGTTAAGAAATTAGCTGGCGAATCTGAATTCAAAGGTGTAAGCTCAGCAGATCCATTCTGTGGTTTATGGGATACAAAACTTTGGAGAGATAGAAAATAATATAACTAAAACATTCAAAATCTCCGAATCCAGCAAGCATCTCCCCCGGTGCTTGCTGGGTTTTTTTGTCTGAAATATTTCTTAAATGACCTTTATTCTAGGTTATGTTAAGATATGATATGAAAGAAAACAAGAATACGTCTATATAAAACAAGGAGGACAATGATAATGGCTAAAGTAGAAAGTTTTTCGTTAGATCATAACAAAGTAAAAGCACCTTATGTAAGATTAGCGGGTAAAGAAGAGCATGAAAAGGGAGCAGTAATTGAGAAGTATGATTTAAGATTTCTGCAACCTAACAAAGATACTTTACCAACCAGTGCTGTTCATACATTAGAGCACTTCTTAGCAATTCATATGCGTGATGAAATCGAAGGTCTTATCGATATCTCGCCAATGGGTTGCCGTACTGGTTTCTACATGGTTGCTTGGAATGATCACAGTCCAGAAGAGATTGCAGAAGCATTAAAGAAAGTCTTAAATATAATTATTGAAGCAGATGTGATTGAAGCAACAATAGCAATCGAATGTGGAAATTATAAAGACCACTCGTTATTTGCAGCAAAAGAATATGCAAAACAAGTATTGAATGACGGAATTAGTATCGAGCCATTTGAACGTAAAGTTATTTAATTTGAACAAAAAAAGGGCAATTCCAAACGGAATTGCCCTTTTGCTCATGTATCAAAACATTATATTAATTTACGTTTTTAATTTCTTGTTCTAAATGCCAGATATCACGGTTATATTCATTAATTGTTCTATCTGAAGAGAAGAATCCTGCTTTAGCAATGTTTATTAATGCTTTACGAGTCCATGTATCGTGGTCTTCGTAATCTTCATAAACTTTCTCTTTGATTTCAATGAATTCTTCAAGATCAATTAAAGCCATGAAGTAATCTTTGTTAATCATGTCATAATGTAAGCGAGATAAGCGACCTTCGTCACCTAATTCAAGCATCTTAGGATCCATTAAGAAATCAACTAACGGTTTAATTGTTTCGCGTTCATAGTATGAACGAGCGTTGTAACCATTTGTAGCATATAAATCTACGATTTCCTCACTTCGTTTACCGAAGATATAGATATTTTCCTCACCAACTAAATCGGCAATCTCAACGTTAGCACCATCTAAAGTACATAATGTTAAGGCACCATTCAGCATGAATTTCATGTTACCTGTTCCACTTGCTTCTTTAGATGCGAGCGAAATTTGTTCTGAAATGTCTGTAGCCGGAATTAAGTACTGTGCATGCGTTACGTTATAGTTTTCTACCATAACTACTTGGAAATGCTCATTGACCTCATCATCATTGGCGATAATTTCAGATACAGTTAAGATAGCATGGATAATATCTCTTGCGATTGTATAAGCTGCTGCAGCTTTACCACCAAAGATAATTGTAATTGGTGTTTTTGGAATATTACCATTCTTAATGTCATTGTATTTATGAATGATATAAAGTAATAACATTTGTTGACGTTTGTATTCATGAATACGTTTGATATGAACATCAATAATTGAATGTTCGTTAATCGTAACATTTTGCATAGTTTCTAATCGATGACTTAGACGTTGTTTATTATTAAACTTTATTGCACGCAATTTAGTAAGGACATTTTCATCATCTTTAAAGTCTAATAATGGTTCTAGATTCGCTGAAGTTCTCCACTCATCTGAAATAAGGTCATCAATGAAGTCAGCAAGTTCTTTATTTGCGTCCATAATCCAACGACGGAACGTAATACCGTTTGTTTTGTTAATAAATTTATTCGGATAAATATCAAAGAATGCTTTTAATTCTGAATTTTTTAAGATTTCAGTATGTAATGCAGCCACTCCATTGATACTGTAACCATAATGAATAGCCATATGTGCCATATGTACACGGTCGTGTTCATCAATAATTGATACGGCGTGATTATTAGGGAATTCATCTTTTTTACGATTATCTAATTCACGGATAATGTTCGCAATTTCTGGCATAACTTGTTCTAATTCATCTATTGGCCATTTTTCTAAAGCTTCAGCTAAGATTGTATGGTTAGTGAATGCTGTCATTGTTTGAGTGATTTGAATGGCTTCATCAAAATCAATACCACGTTGTGTTAATAGACGAATCATTTCTGGAATAACGAAAGCAGGGTGAGTATCGTTAATTTGAATGACTGCATATTCTGCTAAATCGTGTAAATTACTTCCACGAGCAACAGCTTCATCAAGAATCAACTGCGCACCGTTCGATACCATATAGTATTGTTGGAAAATTCTTAATAATTCTCCTTCACGGTCTGAATCATCAGGGTATAGGAATAATGTTAAGTTTTCTTCGATATTAGTCTTATCAAAGTGAATCGTTCCTTCTTCGATAATATCACTTGTTACTGAATCTAAGTCGAACAGTCGTAATCGATTTCGAGTATCGCTATTATAACCTAAGACATCGATATCATATAAAGTTGATTTTAGAGTAAAGTTATTAAATGGCACTTCATATGATTTTTCGTTTTTGATTAACCATGATTCTTCCGTAATCCATGGATCAGGGAGTTGAGTTTGTTGGTTATCTTTAAAGACTTGTTTAAATAAACCAAAATGATAATTCAGTCCAACACCATCACCATTAATACCTAAAGTTGTAATTGAATCGACAAAACAAGCTGCTAAACGACCTAATCCACCATTACCTAATGAAGGTTCTAATTCTGCTTGCTCAATGTCCATGATGTTTTTACCATTGGCGATTAACTCATTGTTTACTTCATCGTAAATACCTAAGTTTAAAAGGTTATTTGATAATAATTTACCAATTAAGAACTCCGCACTAAAGTAGTATAATTTCTTCTTTTTGTCATCATTTGTAGGTAATTCACGTGATTTGTCACGAACAAGATCTAGTAAGACCTTATACATCTCTTGATCCGAACACTCACGAATCGGCTTATCAAAGTTATCTAAAACATAATTTTCTAAAATACTCATTTTGAACTCCTTTATGGGTTGATTTATTTTAAGTAACGTACTACATATATATTACTGATTATAAAAGTAAATAGACACTAATAACTCTTATATATCTGTTTCCACATCATCTAATTCTGGTGCTGGGTGATACTCACCTTTAGTGTCTGATGCTTCCAACTCAACGTATTCATCCGTATTTTCTTCATTTTGCTCAGGGTTATATTGTTGAGGTGCACGGAAGTACTCGACAGTGAGTTTAGTTAATGACTCTTTAAGAGGTTCATCAATCGCACCGTCTAACATACGCCATTGCCAGTTATGCCCAATGGTTGATGGTTCATTCATTCGGGCACTATTATCTAAATCGAGTAAGTCTTGCATTGTGTAAATGGCGAAATCACTCACAGAAGAAGCGATTCCACGGTTTAATGCCTCAGAGATTTTTTCTCCAGAGCGTCTGTTTAAGTAAGAATCTAACTGGTCTCTCATTGCTTGGTTCGTAGTATCTTCATACCATCCACGAGCAGTCATATTATCATGCGTTCCCACATAGGCTGCAGTATTCGGAATGTAGTTATGAGGTAGTTCGATACTATCCTCGAAACCATTAAAACCAAATTGTAAAATCTTCATACCAGGATAACCAGTCTTATCACGCATATCAATAACTTCTTGAGTCATGAAACCTAAGTCTTCAGCAATAATATTTAGTTCACCAAGGGCATCAGTAATATGTTTGAATAAGTCATAGCCAGGACCTTTTGTCCATTGACCCGCTGCCGATGATTTTGATCCGTAAGGAACTTCCCAGAAAGATTCAAACCCACGGAAATGGTCAATACGAACAACATCGTATAGATTAAAGCTTTCTTTTAATCTCCAAATCCACCAGTCATAGCCATTTTCCTTCATATATTCCCAATCATAAATTGGATTCCCCCAGAATTGCCCGTCATCTGAAAAGCTATCTGGCGGTGTTCCAGCAACATGCGTTGGTTCTACTTTGTTCTTCATCTTGAAGTATTGAGGTGTTGCCCACATTTCTACACTATCTCTAGATACGTAGATAGGGATGTCCCCAACAATTTGAATGTGATTATCATTCGCATATTTCTTTAATTGATTATATTGTTTAAAGAATAAATATTGAGTCACTTTATGATAATTAATTTGATCACTGAGTGTCTCACGATATTCCTTCATTGTTTCAGGTTCTCGATTAATACTCGCTTCGTCCCAGTTATACCAAGGTTCTTCATTGAAACTTTCTTTAATACTCATAAATTCACTAAAATCAATGAGCCAATCCTTATTTGCTTCTTCAAAGCGGTAGTAATCGTCAAAGTCACCCAGTTCAATAAACCGTTTCACAGCTTTTTCTAAGATAGGGCGTTTAACTTTGTAAATTAAACTATAATCCACTTTTTCGGGATCATCTCCAAAGTTGACCGATTCATAATCATTTTTCTCTAATAAACCATCTTCTTCCAAAAGAGTATAGTCTATAAAATACGTATTACCCGCAAAAGCTGAAAAGGACTGATAAGGCGAGTCACCGTAACTGGTTGTTGTTAACGGAAGAATTTGCCAATGAGTTTGTTTCGTCTCTTTTAGAAAATCAACAAAATCATAAGCAGATTGTCCAAATGTTCCAATGCCAAAAGGGCCTGGCAATGATGATATGTGCATTAATACACCACTTGTACGTGTCAAATTGTATAACCTCCTACTAAAATAATTTTCTTGTATCCTTTCCGTTATGCAAAAGCTTTCGCTAAGATAACTGAAAACTCTTACATAACGAAAAGGAGATGTAATAATTAATACAATTCCATTATAAGAGAGAAACAAATAAAAAACAAACGTTTTCGTAATGAAAGCGATTAAAATATTTTATTACAGACTGTGATTGCTTTAAGGACAATGTTTTAGTATAATTAAAAAAACGCAATCGTTTGCGTAAAAGGGACGAATTATCAGATTGAGGTGTAAAAATGTCAGTAACAATAAAAGATGTTGCTAGAGTAGCAGGAGTTTCTCCCTCTACTGTTTCTAGGGTTATATCAAATAGCCCATCAATCAGTGAAAAGACAAAGACAAAAGTTAGAACAATTATGGATGAATTAAAGTATTATCCAAATATGAACGCAAGAAGTCTTGTTAATAGTACCTCACGTATTATTGGCTTAGTATTGCCAGATAATACAGATACATTCTATCAAAATCCATTCTTTCCAACTGTATTACGTGGTATGAATGAAGTGGCGAATGAAGAAAAGTATACATTACTTTTAAGTTCAGGAAATACGGAAGATGAGAGACTTGATCGAATTAAGACTATGGTATTTGGTAAACAAGTCGATGGATTGATTTTTCTTTATTCAAAAATAAATGATAAAATTATTCACTTCTTAAAAGAAATTAATTTTCCTTTTGTTGTTATTGGAACGCCAACAATTAAGGCGGTGAACTCAGTGGATAATGACAATGAAGGCATGTCATATGAAATAACTTCTCAAATTATTAAGCAAGGCAGGAAAAAGATTGCTTTTGTTGGGGGAGATAAGTCGTTAAACTTTATTGAATTAAGATATGAAGGGTATCGTAAAGCGCTTGAAGAGCATGGGATAGAAGTGGATCAGTCGCTTGTATTTAATGAGTTTCAATTCCTATCAAACGTGGGATATCAATTAGCTGAAAAATTATTAGAATTGCCCGAATTAGATGGGGTGGTTATAGCTGACCAGCTGGTTGCTCGGGGGATTCGTTCTGGCTGGGAAACAGCTGGAAAAGAGCCTATTCCAATGGCAACTTTTAAAGCATATGAGTCTCATAAATCTTGTGAAAAGTACGAGTTATTCATGGATATTAATGCTCAAAAATTAGGGAATAGCGCACTGTCGATGCTTTTAGACATAATTACATTTAAGCATGCAGAGAATAATACACAAAGATATATCCAAGAAATTGTCGAAGGAGAACTAGTCTTATAATCAGCTGTACCAAAAAGCTCCTCATTTAACCCAATATCAGGATTAAATGAGGAGCTTTATTAAATATTAGTTTACTTATAACGATTTTCAAGTTGTGACATCCACCAGCCTAAAAGAGCACCCAGAGTGAATAATACAAAACACATCAAGAATTCTAAAAAGCTAAAGCCAGCGTATTTTGAACCAAGAGGTACAATCATTATAGTTGATGCCAACACAATTCCAACGATAAAGTGGAAGAATTCACTATAATTTGTACTGAAAATCTTCTCGATCACTCTAGCAAGTAATAAAATAGTGATTAAACCACCAATTCCGATTGGAATAATGATAACCAAATCAAAAGTTTTAAATCCGTCTGCCATTGCTTGATATAAATCCATATATAGAATAAAGTTTGATGGGCTCATTCCGGGGATTAAGATTCCCAATGCAATTAAAGCACCACAGACCATCCAAGCAATAAAACTTGGTTGAACCGCACCATTGAATAGCTGATTCCCAAAACCAAGTAGAATAATACCGAAAACAAAAGCGATGATCATAATTATATAATCTTTTCTATCACGCCCTTCTTTTCCAGCTTCAGCCCAAAGAGCCGGAGCGGTTCCAACAATAGCACCAATAAAGAACCAAGTAATAATGACTTCGAAAGAACCAAGTAAATAACTAATTCCCCAAGAAAGAATGGCAATACCTACCAACGCCCCAATACCAACCGGTAAAAAGAAGCGAACATTTTCTTTAAAGTTTTTAGTAATATTAGCTAAAAAATTAATGATTCTTTCATAGATACCGAAGATTGCTGCGAGTGCACCCCCGCTAACACCAGGAACAATAAAGCCTGATCCAACAAACATACCTTTTACGAAACGAAGCAACCAACTTTGGTTATCGTTTTTTTCATTTTTCTCCATTGTTACCTCCATTAATATGACAATAAATATTAAATAGAATTCAAGTTTTTTCTATCGAATTTTATCACTCATTGTCCAATTATACTTAAAAGTTGAATGATGAGCAAATCAAAATAGATGAAATTATGAGGAATGTAACGTATAAATAAATTAGGAAAAAAATAGGAGTGAAAAAATGGAAAACAATATTTTATATTATAGTGATGTATGTCCAGACACCAAATCGTTTCTAAATGAGTTAAACCGTTTAGAGGTTCGTTTCAAAAGTGTGAATATCACTGAATCGATTTCTAACCTAAAAGAATTCTTGGCAGTTCGTGATAATGAAGCTGTCTTTAATGATAAAAAAGAAACAAATCAAGTAGGTATCCCAGTTTTAGTAACAGAAGATAAAGAGTACCTTTTTGATGGAGAACAATTAAGAAATAAATTTGATAACTAGTCATGTATAAAGTTTTTTAAATGAGGGGTAACTTCTTCACTTAAAAGACTTTTTTTGACAAAAAATAATTATTTTAACTGATAATAAGCTATAATATAGTTACAAATAAAAGGATGGTGTTAGTATGAAGCAAGAAAAGATAGATAATTTAGTTGAAGAAGCAATAAATATTAAGCCTAATTCGTATTCTCCTTATTCAAATTTTAGAGTTGGTGCAGCCATCGAAATGAACGATGGAGAATTATTTACTGGGGTCAACATTGAAAACGTTTCCTTCGGTGCAACTAATTGTGCAGAACGTAGCGCAATTTTCACAGCAATCAGTCAAGGTTATCAACCTAAAACGATTAAAGCGATTGCGGTTTCAGGCGATACAGATGAATTTCTACCGCCTTGCAGTATTTGTCGTCAAGTGATGGTCGAATTTTGTGAGCCCGAGACACCTGTATACTTAACGCGTAAGGATGGGAAAGTTTTAGAAACTAGTGTGGAAGGTTTAGTACCATTTGCATTCTCAACGATGGATATGTAAGGCCAATAATTTGTTTGTCATTCGTTTGTCTGATATATTTAATTTATTATAAATGAGGAGTGAGGGAATGGCACAAACATTACTACATGCTTGTATTCGTGTACAAGATTTAAAAGCATCAAAAGAATTCTATATGGGTGTATTTGATTTTGAAGTGAGTCGCGAGAAAGATTTTCCGGAAGATAAATTTACTTTATCATACTTATCGGTTCCTGGAAGTGATTTTGAATTAGAGCTTACTTACAATTATGATTCAGAACCTTATACAATCGGTAATGGATTCAGTCATTTAGCTTTAGGTGTTGATAACTTAGAAGAAACTTTCGAAAAAGCAAAAGCATCTGGCTATGAAATGACAGAAATGAAATCTTTATCAGATAATTCAACTACATACTTCTTTATTACAGATCCAGATGGATACCGTTTAGAAGTAATGTCTAACAAATAACAAGACACCAAAAAACCGCTACAAGCTTGAATTCAAGCTTGTAGCGGTTTTTGGCTCTTTGTCAAATAGGGTTGATGACTCATTTTAATCAAGATCAAGCAGCATAAGTTGTTGCTTGATCTTTTTTATTTGTCTGAGGGACATATAATCGCGTCATAAGTAAAATACGGTCTCTAAAATGACTGTAATTTCGATAGCCGTAGGCTGTTCGTTTCAATACTTTAATTTTATTATTAATACCTTCG
>NZ_VBSP01000060.1 GCF_005864045.1 Ruoffia tabacinasalis
AGTTCATCCGTGGTAAGATGGGTGTAGGTCATTTGTGGTCACTCCTTTGTATTCTTTGGTCGGAATTACAAGTTGAGTGTACCACAAATGGCTGTTTTAGTTGTCTAGCTTAATTTTACAATCGGCGTATATAAAATAAAAGTCACTTAAGTACTTGAATTACGGATATGAATCTGTGAACGAGTCCTCAGTGGCTTTTTATTTTTAAAATTTTATATAAAAAATACTTATGGAATTGCTTCCAACTCACAAAAAATGTGCTATAGTAATAGTGTAAAATTTATGGGGGAGACAGATTAGAATGAATAATTATATCGATGACGTTGCTAAGAAGAAAGAAAGCTTATACCGCTCAGAATTTCTCAGATATGCTGTGAGAGCGATGTATGCAGGAATGTATTTGACCTTAGGATCAGCGGTGGCCTTTATTGCTGCCAACCACTTTAGTGGCATTGATCCAGTCATTGGTCGGGCCATTTATGCGCTTCTTTTCCCATGGGGCTTAGTGACGATTATCTTACTCAATGGAGAATTAGCCACATCTAATATGATGTTTTTAACAAATGCCACATACCGCAAAGCGATTCCAGCGCGGTCTGCAGTGGGTATTTTGCTAGTGTGTACGTTATTTAATTTACTGGGGAGTATGGCAATTGCTTTTATGTTGAGTCGCACCACTTTATTTAGCAATTTAGAGGCAACACATTATATGTATAATGCGATTGAAACAAAGCTAGCCAAACCATACGGAGCCATGTTTTTCGACGGAATCATCGCGAATATTCTAGTGAATATTGCCATTATTGGATCGGTCCGAATTAAGGAAACGAGTGCCAAAATCTTATTTGTTGTAGCGATTATATTTATCTTTTGTTATTTTGGCTTCGAACACGTCATTGCGAATTTTGGTGGCTTTTCATTAGTCATGTTCACAAATCCGGGTGTCATTGAAAGCTTCACTTTCGGCAATGTTATCATGCATTGGTTGCTCGTCTTTGTTGCCAACTATATCGGCGGTGGGCTCGTCATGGGCTTAGGTTACGCCTGGTTAGATTCAACGAAAACTAATTATTTAGACTAATTTCAATACTCAGATTCCTGTCGCAGTACGGGAATCTTTTTTTATGCATAAAGGGTTATATTGTCCAGATGTTTCAGTATAATAGAGGGCAGATCAAATTACGTTAATTAGAGGAGTTTATTATGTTGAGATTACACCGTCGGTTCATTAAATGGGGCTTGGCTACAATCGTTATGCTTTCAGCTTTTATAACCGTACCTAGCTTTGCCCAAGACGTACCGACCTTCGATAGTCTAATTGAACAAGCCGTGAATGCTAGTGACGATGCGGTTATTACAGTTGGCTACATAGATCAGGGGCAATCAGAATTTCAAGTTTTTACAAAAGAGGGTATAGATGAGTCAAAGCCAATACATGCTTATGAAGTCGGCTCGATCACTAAAACTTTTACCGGTACTTTAGTTGCTCGCGCGGTTGAAGAGGGTTTATTAAACATCGACGACTCAATCAGTGAGTATTTAAACCTACCGGAAGATACTGACTACCCAACCATCCGACAACTACTGACTCATACATCCGGATACCCCACTTTCTTTGAAAATGAAATCATCATTGATAATTTAACACAAGGCGCTAACCCATATCATGGTGTGACCCGCGAGATGATGCTTGAAGAAGTTGCTGAAAATACGACTAAAGTAGGCGAGCAAGCTTTTCAATATTCGAATTTTAATGCCGGTGTATTAGGACTGGTCTTGGAAAGTATTTACGAGGAAAATTATGCTGTGTTACTGGAAAATTATCTAAGTGAAGACTTAAGACTAGAAGAGACGTATTTATTTGAGGAAGAAACGACATTAGGAAATAACTGGTGCTGGTCAAAAGACACGGAAGCATATGTCCCGGCAGGGGCTTTAATATCAAACATCGAGGACATGTTAAGTTACTTGGACTTGCAACTTTCAGAAGCGAATGCTGAAATTCAAGCGTCTCATGATCCGCTCAGAGAAGTGAATGCCACTTCAGGTGACAATGGCGATTTAGGAATTCGAATTGATGCCGTTGCTTATCAATGGATGCTCAATCAAGAGGAGGATATTATTTGGCATGACGGAGGAACCGGTGGTTACACCTCTTACATTGGCTTTAATAAAGCGGAAGGTGTTGGTGTTGTCGTTCTATCCAATGTTGCGATGGATCAAGGAATTCCGTCAAATTTACTCGGAAGTTTATTACTGATGGAGAAGTTAGAAGCTTTATATCACAAATTAAAAACCGCCTTGTGGTCTAGCCTCAAGGCGGTTATTTCTATATTTATTTATTAATAACTGTGAATCGTTGTTTATGATACTTAGGTGCTTCAACCTCATCTATAATTGCTTTCGCAAGCGTACTGTAAGTTGTGATTGATTCGCCATTATCATTTTGTAAGATATGGTCGATTCCTGACGTGTAATTTGTTTGCTCACCTTCAATAAGTTGAGCCCCTGGAGATACACCAACCCATTTTACATCGTTTACATCACGTAAGAAGTTTAACTCTTGAAGTTGCGCTTCTGGGACATTAATAAAGGCAGATGAATTAGGATCTTGACGAATCGTTTCGACAAACAGCTCATCATTTTCATCAAGTAAGCTACCAGCACCTAGAATAAAGAACAGGCGAGTGGTCGTTGTTTCACGGAATAAGTGAACCAATTTTGCAGCTAAATCAACGTGTAAATATGCAGTTTGAGGAGCAGTCGCAAACGCATTGACAATCACATCAAAGCCTTCTAAATCATCACGAGTCAAATCAAAGGCATCTTTCACAATTCTATTCGCATCTGAACCTAAAAGGTCTGCGGCTTTTTCAGCGTTTCGAACTACAGCAGTGACTTCGTGGTCACGTCCTGTTGCTTCTTTGAATAACTCTGTTCCAGCTTTTCCTGTTGCACCAATAATAGCTATTTTCATATAAATCTCCCCTTTACTATATATTATAGTTGGGAAATACATTCAAATGCAATTAATAGGATTGTGCGATTTTGAGTTGTATAATGGGGTAAAAGAGAAGGAGTGATGACAATGCCATGGAATATGCAAGATTACCCAGACTCATTGAAAAACTTTGAACCGTTGTTGAGAAAGAAAACTATCGACATTGCGAATGCCCTCGAAGAGAGTGGTTATGAAGACGACCGTGCCATCCCGATTGCGATTAATGAGGGAAAAGATTGGTACAACAATGCAAGCCAAAGCGAACGCGACGCCTTTGAGAAAGAAGCAAATCCACAAAAAGACGATGACCACGATACAAGTAGCGCCAATCCGGATTTGTTAGATAATGATGTTGAAGTCTTTTACGAAGATGAACAGTGGAAAGTGAAGACGGTTGACGCCGAAAGAGCGAGTGACACCTTTGATAAAAAATCAGACGCGATAGAGCGCGCCAAAGAAATCGCCGAGAATCGTGATGCAAAGGTGATTAGTTATACAAAAGATGGAAAGAAACAAGATTAGTTAAAAAAGGATTGTTGCCTATGCGTTGGTAACAATCCTTTTTATTTTGAAACACTATTTACTTTCACCAAAGTTAAACCAACGTTTAGCTGTTCCAACACTTGCTTTACGAACAGCATTGCCAACAGTCTTAACGACCACTTTACTATTGTCTTTAATAATTGATCCCATAAATTTCATTGACTGCAATGAAGCAGAGCGACGAATATTATGTTTGTCGGTAGGGCGAATATGTCCGAGGAAATCTTGGGTAATAATACCAACACGCATAGTCAGGAATGAGTTTACTGCACCTTCCATTAATGAACTCACGACTAGATTAGCGATGGGCACCATACCAGGGATGGCTGAGGCAATACTTTCACCAACGATGGTTGTAATCAGTGGTTCTAATTGATACTCAATTAAATCTGCATCTTCAATGGTGCGCGCCATTAACACAACACTCGCCACTTGCATATATAACTTGGCTAAACTGGCAAGGGACGGGCGTGTTTCATAAATTCGCGCAATTTGCCAAACCATTCTCAGTAATGAGAATAGAACAACGAGGCTGTCTAGGGAACCATTTTGTGAAATCGCCGTACTTAGGAAAATCGCGTTTGCATTTTGCTTGATGAGAGGCATAGATAATTCATCTAATTCTTTAAAATACAACTCTACTTGTTCTTGTTTCGGCAATTCCTCATCAACTTCAAGATTGACCAGACGAGGATTTTTCTTTAATAAATCGAGCGTTTTGTCAATATACTCGGCATACTCTTCTTCCGTCGCATCATCTTCCAATTCCAATACTTTCGGACTTTTCAGTAATTGTTTTGTCATCGAATAGATGAAATATAGAATACCAATTCCAATGACACTCAATACAATGATTGCGAGTATCGGATGAAGTAAGGATAGAAATTGATAAAGTAATATAAATTGATTAATAACGAATACGATGAATAGTAAACCTAATACAGTGGCAAGCCCCATTAGGACGCGTTTAATATCTTTCCACCAATCTGTCATAAGATCAGTCCTTTCATAGTTATCACAATTATTTTACAGTAAATATACCATAAAACTATCAGCCCAGAGACTTATATTTCAAAAAATGAGAAAAATATGTCCCTGAGAAAAAGTAAGGGACACAAAAGGAAAAAATGGTCCCTGAAAAAATCTCAGGGACACACCAACCTCACCACACCAAAAAAAACAGCACTTATTTTTCAATAAGCACTGCTTTTGTAAAAATTATTAAATTATTCAGCAGACTCTTCTTCAGACTCAGAACTTTCCTCATCTGCGTTTTCTTCATCTTCTTCGCCATCTAAGCTAAACGCTGGCGCAAGGTGTTTTTCAGTAGCAAGGTCATCAAGGAATTCTAGTACTTCTGGAGAAGTAAAGGCGGCTTGAAGTGCTTTTGTAGCGTCAGTATCAAGATTTCCTTCACGAATAACTAGTTGAATTGCATAAGTATTATCATCTTCGTCTTCTAAGATTAATGCGTCATCAGTTGTTAAATCAATGCTTGCGATGTAAGTAGGGTAGTTGAATACCAATTCAATCCCATCTTCATAAGCACCTGTTAAATTTAATAAGTCAATGTGAGTGAACTCTAAGTTATGAGGGTTCTCTTCAATATCTTCAACAGTTGGGAATAAACCAGCCTCATCATTTAAAGAAATTAAATCATGATCTTCTAAAATTAATAATGCACGACCTTCGTTTGTAATATCTGAAGGAATTGCGACTTCAGCACCATCTTCAATTTGGTCAATTGAATCGTAAACCGATGAGTAGAAACCAACCACTGCATTATAAACCGGTTGGATTGCAACTAAGTCACCATCGCGCTCTTCGTTAAAGATTTCAGCGAATGGCTCGTGTTGAGCAAAGTTTGCGAACACTTCATCATTTAATAAAGCTTCGTTGTATTGAATGTTGTCAGAAACCTCAACTAATTCAATCGAATAAGGTTCTGCAATAACTTCACTAGCGATTTCAACGACATCAGTCATTGGAGGTAAGTGAGAAGCGACTTTTAATACATTTTCTTCTTCTTGAGCTGACACATTCGCGGCTGCTGGAGCAAAGCCTCCAACTAATAATGCTAACGCGCTAACTAATAAACCTTTTTTAAACATTTACATTCTCCTTTAAATTTAATACGCTTTCTAGCGTTTATCTAATTTCTTAGCTAATTTTAAACCTAACCATTGAATAATTTGTACAAAAATGATAATCACTACGATGGCCGTATACATAATATCAGTCTCGTAACGCTGATAACCGTATCGGATCGCAAAATCGCCGATTCCACCTCCTCCTACAACACCCATAATCGTTGAGTAAGAGATAAAACTAACAAAGGCGGTCGTAAAACCGATAATGAGTGAGCTTCTCGACTCGACAAATAAAAATTTGGTTACGAGTTGATTCGTAGAAGCACCCATAGCGTCAGCCACTTCGATGACACCTTTAGGAATCTCTAATAACGACTGCTCCACAAAGCGAGCATAAAGTGCGATTGCAATTAACATCATTGGAAAGGACGCTGCGATGGGATCGCCAGTTGCTCGGCCATACAAGGCACGAATAGCGGGTTGCATTGCAACGACAAGTAGTAGGAACGGAAACGAACGAACAATATTCACGAAAATATTACAAATCTGATAAATCCAAAGGTTCTCACTCGGCTTACCAGGGGCGGTTAAATAAAGCAAGGTACCTAAAGGAATACCAATAAAGATAGCAACCACTGATGCCAAGCTCAGCATAATACCCGATTCTTGCAAACTCTCAATCAGTCTCGGTGCGAACTCAATCACCCGATCTAAATATATTTGAATCGACTCAGTCATCTGTTAGCACCTCCAACACTCGGTCGTGATAACTTTTAGCTTCTGGCATATAATCAGATTCTTTAATATCTAGCACATCAACCAATTTTCCATGCTCTAAGATAGCCGTGCGGTGACACATCGCTTTTATCACATCAAGTTCATGGGTCACAATCACAATGGTCATATTGAATTTAGCGTGCGCACGTTTTAATACCGACACAATCTCATCCGTCATCTTCGCATCTAAAGCAGACGTTGGCTCATCACATAATAATATTTTCGGACGCGTCACTAAAGCACGCGCGATACCAACCCGTTGTTTTTGACCACCCGATAATTGGCTAGGGTAGTGATCCTTTTTATCACTGAGTCCTACAAAACTTAGAACTTCATCCACCGACAAAGGGTCATCGTATGGATGTATCTCAAGCGCTAAATGTACATTTTCAGCGACAGTCTTATTATTTAATAAATTAAATTGCTGGAAAATCATCCCAATATCTTTACGGAAATATTGAAGTTCTCCTTTACTTAAAGACAGCACCTCAACATTATCGACCAAAACATGTCCACTATCTGGGCGTTCTAAAGCATTAATAAAACGCACAAGGGTTGATTTTCCTGCACCACTTTCTCCGACCACACCAAAAACTTCTTGGTCTTTAATGCTTAAACTTATATTGTCTACTGCGAGAAACGAGCCAGATTTTCCTTCAAATCGCTTCGTTGTATTCACGAGTTCAATCAAAAATTATCCACCACCTTTGATTTTTGTAATTGTTTTCATTGTAACAGATTTATATTTAAATTGAAACAGAATAAAGCCCTATTATCGGGGAATATATTGTGAAAATGTTCTCTGACCTAAAACAGACGACCGAAACTGTTTATTCACTGTCATTTGTCAATAATCTCGGTGCGAAATAATCCATCCCGATGGCTCCAATTGGCGCTGTAATTAAGATTGACAAGACTGCGAGAGTTAACATCAATTCTCCACCAGCCATTCCGTTTGCTAAAGGCACACTCCCAATAGCAGCTTGAACCGTTGCTTTAGGTAAATAACTCATGAGTACAAATCTCTTCTCTTTCTTATTAAAAGGTGTATTAAGCAAACAAAGTCTCACACCAATAAATAAGCGACACAGAGAGAGAAGAATGATAAAGAGTATCGGTAAGAATCCATAAGACAAAGCATTTTCCGGATTGACACTCACACCGACTAAAAAGAATAGAAAAATCTCAGCGACAAACCAAACTTGGTTTAAAGAACCTGATAAGTCATTAGATAACTTTTCAGATTGAGTCCGAATCATAATATTCATTGCGATGACCGCAAGAATTCCTGAAAATAAACCTGTAAAAACTGTTTCCAAACGCATCAATACCATCCCACTTGCTAAGAGGATCATAACTTGAAATACACGCTTCAATTGAATGTAAACAAATAAGAAGTTTAATAAATAACCTAGGACTGCCCCGCCAAAAATTCCTGCAATAATTGAAACAGGCACTTGCATAAATGTCCAAGCTGAGACAGAACCTCCTAAAGCAATCGTTAAAAAGGCTGAAAATAAAACTAAAACAAAGACATCATCTAAAGAAGCACCCGCTAATATCATTTGCGGCACTTGCTTTTTCGTACCCCGATGCGTTTGAATTAAATCTACCATGCGTGGGACGACTACCGCTGGAGAGACCGCTGCTAATATTGCACCAATCAATAAAGATTGGATTAAAGAAAAGCCAAAAAACAAAGGTCCAAAGATCATCGAAGTCATAATCTCAACGGTTGCCGGCACAAAACACATCATGATAGCTGGGCGACCCACCTCTAACAGTCGCTTAATATCCAATGACAAACCTGCGCGAGTTAAGATAACAATCAACGCGACTTGACGAATGTCAGGACTTAATCGTAATAAATCTGAATCAACAAGATTTAAACCAAAAGGGCCTAATAATATTCCGGCTATTAAATAACCTAATAAAGCAGGGAGTTTTAGCTTCTTTAAAGTATACTCCAAGACAACGCCACTCACTAATATCAACGCTACACTTACTAACATTTTATCCCTCCAATAATATAAAAAAGACTTCTACACACTCAAATAAGCATGCAGAAGTCATTAGTCTTTAAGACGGTTTTGCCCGTAGGCAAGGGAGCCCTTCATTCCCAAATATTATATTTATCCAAAGTATACACCTAAATTTAATACGGTCAATACTTTCGATCCAGTAAAATAATATAGCAAGAAGATTAAAAATGAATTAGAGTTATTCTCATTAATATGGTATAATTTTTATAAGTAAAATCAATAACAATGATGAGAAATCAACTTTAGAAAAGAGGCATTGGTATGAACGAGAAAATAAATTTTGTCATGATTTCACCTCATTTTCCATCGAACTTTGAAACATTCGCAGTTCGTTTAAAGGAAAAAGGCATTAATACCTTAGGTATTGCAGATGAACCTTATGAGAATTTAAGTCAATCGTTGAGAGATAGTTTAACAGAATATTATCGCGTCGATAATATGGATGATTATGATCACATGTATAGAGCTGTTGCTTACTTTGCGTTTAAATACGGTAAAATCGATCGCATCGAATCGCATAACGAGCACTGGTTAGAACTTGATGCAAAGTTGCGGACAGATTTCAATGTCTTCGGTTATAACAATCGCAATATTCGCTTGATTAAATATAAATCAACGATGAAAGAAGTCTTTCGTGAACTAAAGATACCCGTAGCTAAAGGCCGTGTCATATCAGACAAAGCCGATGCGAAAAAACTAATTAAAAGTCTAAAGTATCCAGTCATTATTAAACCAGATACTGGTGTTGGTGCAAACGATACGGTTAAAGTCAAAAACGAAAAAGAACTAGATGAATTCTTTAAGGTTAAACAACCAGAGGTGCCTTACATTATGGAAGAATTCATTGATGGACAAATTGTAACCTTTGATGGTTTAACAGACCGGGATGGAAATATCGTCTTCTCATCTACTTTAATCAATGATAAACCTATCTTAGATATTGTAACCCAAGATACAGATATGTATTACCATATTAAGCGAGAGATACCTAAGGATCTTGCTGAATTCGGAGAAAAATGTGTGAAAGCCTTTGAAATAAAAGAGCGTTTCTTCCACTTTGAATTCTTTAGATTAAAAGATGGTTCTTTATATGGATTAGAAGTGAACTGCCGACCACCCGGAGGCGCTACAATCGATATGTTCAACTATGCGAATGATTTTGATATTTTTAAAGAATATGCAAATTTAGTTAAAGATAATCGATTTGAAGCAGAAATTACACGACCATATCATGTGATTTATGTCTCACGAAAAAATCATTTAAATTATAAGTTTACGAATGAAGAAATTAAAGATAAGTACAGTAAAGAATTAGTAAACATTGTACACATTCCAGGCGTCTTTGCTAAAGCAATGGGAGATATAGGATTTATTATGAAGTCGCCATCAGAAAAGAAAATTAATGAAATGCTTAAAACCATCGCTCAAAGACAGGAGGCGTAAACAATGCATTTTGAAGCAAGAAGTCACTATAGTGGGCATTTAGGCCGTGAAATGTATTTTAACCGTTATGGGCATGGCGGTACGCCAGTGATTGTATTCCCATCAAGTGGTGGGAGTAAGGATGAGTATGCTGACTTTAAGATGGTAGAAACTTTAAGTGGTTTCATCGAATCAGGACAAATTCATCTTTATACTGTGAGCAGTATCGATTCAGAATCTTGGAATGACACTGGTAAATCAGCACACGATAAGGCAAAAGCACATAATCAGTATGATAAGTATTTAGTGCATGAGTTCATTCCCTTAGTCCGTCACGAATCTCAATGGGGCGGGAAGATGATTGCGACTGGTTGTAGTATGGGTGGCTTCCACTCAATGCTGTTTGCCTTAAGACACCCGGATATTATTGGACTAACCATCTCACAAAGTGGTGTTTATGATGCGAGATACTTTACCGGCGAATTTGGTAGCGATATTGCTACTTATGAGAATTCTCCGATTGATTTCTTGTGGAATATGTCTGATCCATGGTTCTTAGATCAATACCGACAGAATCAATTCATTGTCTCAGTTGGTCAAGGCGATTGGGAAGGGCCGCACGTCACAGCGACACGTAAATTAGATGAAGTATTCAATGCTAAAGGAATTCCAGGCTGGTTTGATTATTGGGGACATGATGTTGCCCATGATTTGCATGACTGGCGTCAGCAAATATATTACTTCTTTTCAACATTAGAAGATTTAGCAATTGTTTAACAATTCTTTCAAAATTACGTCTCAAGGATGATAACAGAAGGCAGAATTTCGTATATACTTAGTATTGTAAGGAAGTACAAGTTGAAAGGAATTGATTATATATGAAATTTTTAGGTAATTTAATTTGGTTTATCTTTGGAGGCTTTATTAATTTTATCACCTGGGGCTTCATTGGTTTGCTCTGGTGTATAACAATTATTGGAATTCCAGTTGGGATTCAATGTTTTAAGATTGCGAGTCTATCTGCATGGCCCATGGGACGTGAAGTTTACCACAGTAATAGTGGGGGAAGTTTCCTTATGAATATTTTATGGATTATTTTTGGCGGAATTGAAATCGCAGCTATGCATTTATTTAGTGGCTTAATATTATGTGTGACCATTATTGGGATTCCATTTGGCTTACAACAGTTCAAATTAGTGAAACTCGCACTCTTCCCATTTGGTGCAGAAATCCACAATGAACGCCAACAAGTAGTGATGAGAACCGACGTTCCATATTCAAGATAAGTTATGAAGTTGAAGAAGCATGTAAGAATGCTTCTTTTCCTACGTTTAGTCAAGTGAAATATTTAGAAATTTAGATTGATTATTACCCATGCCAAATAAACCTGCTTATTAATTCATTTTTTCAGGTGTAATTGGTATAATTTAGTTACTAGTTATATGAA
>NZ_VBSP01000061.1 GCF_005864045.1 Ruoffia tabacinasalis
TGTGTCATCGATTGCACACAAACGGAACACGATTCCACGGAAATCCTTGCACTACCAAACACCGTTGGAAGTATTTTTGAGTTACTTAGATGAAGCTGTTTTGTCTAGCTTAATTTGACAAATCAAAATTGTAAAAAACCTCCTGTTTTTTCAATAACTTGACATATGATATAAAATAAAGGCGATAAATAAATAGCTTGAAAATGTGTAGCGCTTACATTATTATAAAACTATAACAAATGTTAAAGCATAATACAAATGTTAAAAAGGGGCGATATAATGTTAGTTAATACTAGACAGTTGTTCAAAACAGCTCAGAATAAAGGTTTTGCAATACCAGCAACTAATTTTATTGACTTAGATTCAGCTAGATCATATGTAGAGATAGCAGAAAAAAGAGGTTTACCTTTACTTCTTGCATTTGCACAATCACATAAAGATATTATTTCATTAGAAGAAGCGGCTATTATTGGTAAATATTTTGCTGAAAAAGCAACAGTACCAATTGCTCTTCATTTAGACCATGGTTCAGACCCTGATTATATCTTTAAAGCTATAGAACTTGGTTTTAAGTCAGTGATGATAGATGCATCTGAAAAGCCTTTTGATGAAAATATCAAAATATCTAAAGAAGTTGTAGATTACGCACATGAATATGATGTAACTGTAGAAGCAGAATTAGGACACGTAGGAGCTAACGATACTTCAGAATCAAGTATTTTAACTGATTCAGTATATACAGAAGTAAAAGATGTTATTCAATTCGTTAAAGAGACTGGAGTAGATTCCTTAGCAGTTTCGATAGGAACAGCCCATGGAGTTTATAAAGGTGAGCCAAAACTAAGTTTTGATAGATTAGAGGATATACATAAAATGACAGATGTACCATTAGTATTACATGGTGGTTCTTCAACTGGAGATACAAACTTAAATAGATGTGCAACGAGTGGAATTGTAAAAATTAATATTTATTCAGATTTCATTAACGGTGCGATCGAAGCTATCACTGAAGAAATGCCAACAGATTATATAGAATTGAAAAAAATTGCGAATGAAAGAATGAAATCAGTGCTTAATCATTATTATGATGTTTTTGAAACTCAGCCGGTAAATTTATAGGAGGAACAAAATTGTCTAAAGTTAAAATTAATAAACCATTTTTTATATTTAATCCAAAGTCATTTCTATATGGTGATGATTTACTAAAATTAGCTAAAGTAGCAGACGAGCAAGCCAAAAAATATCCAGATTTAAGTATTTTTGTTACTACTCCATTTTCAGACCTAAAAGCGATAGCTGATGAAACAGAGCATGTAATTGTTACAGCACAACATATGGATGGCATTCAACCTGGACGAGGAATGGGTTATGTACTGCCTGAATCAATTTATAACGCTGGAGCAAGAGCAACATTTTTAAATCATGCTGAACAGCCGATGAAATTAAGTGAAGTAACTGCATCTGTTAAACGTGCGAAAGAGTTAGGAATTATTTCTGTAGTTTGTGCAGATTCAATTGACGAAGCTAAGGCAGTAGCAATGTTAAAACCAGATATAATTCTTTGTGAACCAACTGAGCTAATAGGTACTGGTCAAACAAGTGATGAATCTTATGTTGAAGGTACAAATAGTGCAATTCATGAAGTGGACGAAAACATTTTAATAATGCAAGCAGCGGGAATTAGTACAGCTGATGATGTGTTCAAGACGATTAAACTAGGGGCTGATGGAACAGGTTGTACGAGCGGGATTACAAAGGCAGCTGATCCGGAACAAATGTTAATTGAAATGATTGAAGCTGCATATAAGGCATCTAAGCAATAGGAGGAATCAGTAATGAAAATGTTTAAAGAAAAAATAGAATTAAAGTCAAAGGGAAGTATACCTACATATATCGATATTACTAAAGAGGTGAGAAAGGCAATAGAGGATAGTGAAGTAGAAAATGGTATTGTGACAGTGGTTAGTCCTCACACTACATGTGCTGTGTTTTATGAGGAATATGCCCATGATGAAAATGAAGAAGGAGTAGAGTCGTTACAACAAGATCTTAACAATGCATTAGAGAAAATTATTCCATATCATACATCTGCAGATACATTTATTTATCCTGGTGACGAGCATTATCAGGCAGTGGAATCTTGGCCAAATGCGGATGAGTATCTTCCAAATGGAGATAGATCTGCTTTATGGAATGGCGATGCTCATTTAAAAGCAACAATTATTGGTTCAAGTGAGACATTCGATGTAGAAAAATGGAATTTAGGTGTAGGTTCTACGGGATATATATATTTTGTGGATTTTGACACTACTAGATCACGTACAAGAAAATGTTCAATT
Organism: Ruoffia tabacinasalis; assembly: GCF_005864045.1. Classification (GTDB taxonomy): domain Bacteria; phylum Bacillota; class Bacilli; order Lactobacillales; family Aerococcaceae; genus Ruoffia; species Ruoffia tabacinasalis. The sequence continues at coordinate 2,340 of NZ_VBSP01000061.1, forward strand.
ACAGTTATTGGAGAGTAAAAATGAAAGGAGTGATTAACTAGTGATTTTTTCAGTAAAAATAAGAAAATATAAAAATTAATTTCACTGAAAAAAATATTTTTTTCATAAATAAAATATTAATGCTATATATTCTATTATAGATAAGAGGGAGATTTAGATTGGGAAAAGTAAAAATAAAAGACACAGTGTTAGATAGCGCTAATATAATCACTAATATAGAGTCGAATAATTCACTAAATGTACTTGATTTGATGGGGATAAATTTAGAGAAAAACGGCTATGTCAAGGGATCTTTTCAAAAAGCAATACAAGAAAGAGAAAAAGTATTCCCAACCGGTTTAATGACTACGTCAGTAGGAGTGGCAATACCACATACTGATGCAGAGCATGTTATAGAGGAGACTATTTCGATCGGTGTGTTAAAAAACACCGTGAAGTTCACAATGATGGGAACAGAAGATGAAGATGTGGATGTTAAAATAGTATTTATGTTGGCGATAAAAGACCCTTCTAAGCAATTAGAAATGTTACAAACACTGATAGAATTATTTCAAAATGAAAAGATGTTAGAAGAATTAAGTTCCGAGGAATCAGAGGAAAAAGTTTATAATATTTTCAAAAGAAATTTAGAGGAGAATAAATAATGAAAAAAATTTTAGTTGCCTGTGGATCAGGGATCGCGACTTCGACAGCGGTTAATAACAAAATAAAAAATATCTTAGATTCAAACGGCTATAAAGGTGAGTATGAAATAAATCAAATAAAAGTTACAGAGGCGCCACGGTTATCACCAAAATATGACTTTCTAATATCAACAACTCAAGAACCTGCAGGTTTAGAGTGTGAATATGTTTCTGCAGTACCTTTTCTTACTGGGGTAAATATACAAAAAGCAACGGACGAAATATTAGAATTAATGAAAAAATGAAAATGGAGGGCAAATAAATGGATGCAATATTAAACTTTTTTGACTTCGTTCAAAGTTTAGGTGTGGCAGTAATGATGCCAATCGTGATATTCATTATTGGACTAGTTTTTAAAGCAGGAGTAGGTACCAGTCTTAGAGCAGGTCTTACAGTAGGGGTAGGATTTATTGGTTTAAACTTAGTAATCAATAACTTATTGGGAGTTTCATTAGCACCTGCCGTTCAGGATATGGTAGCTCGTTTTGGGTTAAATTTATCAACGATAGATGTTGGATGGCCAGCAACTGCAGCTATAGCATTGGGATCTACAGTTGGTATCGTAATAATACCTTTAGGACTGATTGTAAATATCGTAATGCTCTTAACTAACACAACCCAAACTGTAAATGTTGATATTTGGGACTACTGGCATTTTGCTTTCACAGGAGCATTAGTAGCGATTTTAACTGAAAATGTTGCTTACGGTATAATTGCCGCTGTAATTAATATGGTAATTATCATGGTATTAGCTGACGTAACAGCACCAGAAGTTGAAAAATCTCTAAATTTACCTGGAGTTTCTTTGCCGCACGGATTTACAACAGCCTATGCACCAATAGCAATAGTGCTAAACAAAATTATAGATTTAATCCCAGGTATTAATAAAATAGATATTAATACAACTAAGTTACAGGAAAAATTTGGTGTATTCGGAGAACCAATAATGGTCGGAACACTTTTAGGTGTACTTATAGGTATTGTTGCCGGATACAATATTCCTGAAATATTAACACTAGGTATTTCGTTAGGTGCTGTACTTGTGTTAATTCCAAAAATGGCAGCGCTTTTAATGGAAGGGTTAATTCCTATCAGTGATACTGCAAGTCAATTTATTCAGGAAAGGTTCTCTAATCGTGGAAAAATATATATTGGTTTAGATTCTGCAATCGGAGTAGGTCACCCTGTCACAATGGCTATTTCATTAATATTAGTTCCAATCGCAGTTTTCTTAGCTGTTGTTTTACCTGGAAATACAGTAATGCCATTTGGAGATTTAGCAACAATTCCATGGATGTTTGTGCTTATTACACCAATAGTAAAAGAAAATGGATTTAGAGCTCTTATAATTGGTATTTTAATGCTGTCGCTTGGTTTACTAATTGCAACAGATTTAGCTCCTTTAATGACCTCTGCGGCATTAGATGTTGGATTTAATATGCCTGAAGGAACAAGCCAAATTTCATCAATTGTTGATGGAGCCAATCCACTCACATGGGTATTAGTAAGAATAAATGAATTCGGGCCAATCATAGGTTTAGGTGCCTCTGGATTAGTTGCGTTTGGGATGTCAATATGGAATCGAAACCGTATTATAAAAGAAGCGAAACTACTTCAAAATTAAAATAGAAATAAAGAGGTGATTACAATAGTTAAATATACGTATAGTAAATCCAAATATTTTATTGATCAAACACTTACTGGAGTGATTTCATTAGTAGGGATTATCATTATTCCTATCGTTTGTTTTCTATATGATTTTTCTACGGTACTTCCAATCATCTTTTTTATTACTTGTGTGTATACTTTTTGGAATTCATTTGTTGCGAAAGTGAATAGTGAAATAGTTGGGATATCTGAGACTAAAGTTTCATTTGAGGCTTATGGTAAAAAGGATGTGTATTCTTTGGATAAAATTGAAAAAATTAACATCAGAGAATTTCCTTCAAGCGGAAAAATGTATATCAGAATTTATAACAATAATAAAAAAAATAGATATTGGATACATACAAAAAGATTCGAGGAAGGTTTACAGCTTTTTCACAAATTGAGAGATGTCGAATACACTAAACATCCAGAGACTATTAAATCTAAAGCTCGGACTGTTAATACTAGATACTTAGCCCTAAAAAATGAAAAGGAGAACAAATAAATTGTTTGAATCTGAAAAAAGAGAGATTATTGAAACTGGAAAGAAATTAGACCGTTACGGCCTAATTTCTCTTTCAGGAGGGAATATCAGTACAAGATTGAGTACAGGGGAAATACTAATTACTCCGTCAGGTATGATCTATGAAGATATGATGGAGTCAGATGTAGTAGTAATGGATATCGATGGACGAATAATTGAAGGGAATAGAAGACCTAGTGTTGATAATGAACCTATTCGATATATCTTTCAAAATAAGCCTGAAGTTAATGCAGTAATTCATACACATCAACCATATGCTACTGGAATTGGCCTTGTAATTGATGAGATTCCTTGTAATTTAACCACTTTAGCGAACTCAACTAGAGGGTCAGTTAAAGTAGCTCCTTATAGCTCCGCAGCAGATATTGAGATGGGAATTCAAAGTGTTAAATACTTAGATAATAAATTGGCAGTAGTACTTAAACACCATGGAGTGGTTACAGTCGGTGAAAATTTAAACCAAGCACTATACGCTGCAGTATATTTAGAAGAGGCATGTAAAACGATTGTTGCTGCTAAATCTTATAGTGGTGAAAAGGAAATGGCAATGTTAGATGATAGTCAAGTGGAGACTGCGATTGAAATATTTAAGAATTATGGTCAAAAATAAAAGCTAAGTTTAAATAAAATGAAAAGCCCCCTTAAATTTAAGGGGGCTTTATTTGGAAATAATATTATTAAGGATAAAAAATCGCTAACCTTAAAATGAAAATGAAAAATATTTAAACAGCGATGACCATCATATTTTAAGTAACTGTGAAGTGAATTATAAATTAACAGAAAATAGATACAATAAGAAAAAGTTTAGTAATATTATGAGTAAAAAATAATAGATAGTAGAAGTAATACTTTAGTTAATAAAATCTGGATATCTAAAAAAAGAAATATTCATTTGAATTTTTGTTCATGTTTATTTAATATCAAAGGTAAGAGTAAAAAGTCTCTTACAAAAATCCCAAAAAATAATGAGGTAAGAGAGTAGAATTAGTATGTTTAGAGATGGAGTAGTAAAATCTTTATATATAGCAAATGAGTTCAGAGAGAAAATTAAAGATGGTGAATATAAATTTGGTGAAACTATTCCATCTTAAAATGAGTTAACTCAATTGTATGACGTGAGCCGTCACATAATTCGTGAAGCTATTTCAATTTTAGTTAAAGAAGAATTCGTTCGAAAAGAAAAAGGCTCAGGGTCGTATGTTTCTTTTGACCCGAATAACAACCAGTTTGCGAAAGGAAAACCACTTTTTATCGGGGTAGTCACTACCTATATGTCTGATTATATATTTCCATCGATTATTAGAGGAAACGAACGAGAATTAAATAACGAAAATATTAGTTTATTAATTTCTAGTACACATAATAATTACTCAGATGAAGAAAATGCACTAAGAAAAATGATGAGTAACGAAGTTGATGGATTGATTATTGAGCCTACGAAGAGTAGCTATTTTAATCCAAATACAAACTTATATTTAGAGCTTACTTATAAAAGAATCCCATTTATGCGGTTAGAGGTGAGAATCCTGATATTAAGAAAAAAGTTATTTGAAACTACCATAATAGAAAAGGATTCTGTGCAGATAATTGATTTAAAAGAAAATGAGAATAATTAAACTTTTGACCTACTGAATATTCAGGAGGTTTTTTAGTTGTATGGTTAATCTTTGAAACAAGAAAAAAGTTGTATGGCATTTCTGGTTAATGAAATTAATATAAATAAATTTAAAATTAATAACAGATATGAATACTATATTAATAGGATTTGTAATTATATTATCTGGAATCCAATATGTTAAAACAAAACTTGTACGTATGTTTATGTTGCGTTATAGAAAACTGAATGGTACTAACTACTTGTAAATTAAAGCGCTATTTCAGAGGTGATTAAATGGACAAACAAAATGTGAGGAAGAGTATTGAATGTGCGGAAACGAGTTTAGGGATTGAACTTGATTCAACGCGTATTAAAGCTGTTTTAATTAATAATGATTTTAAAGTAATCGGTTCTGGAGAATCAGAATGAGAGAATGAATTAAATTAGGATGGTTTGTGGACGTATGCTGAAAATACTATTTGGTCAAAATTACAGGAAGCATTTCAAAATTTAGTAAATAATGTAAAGAATGAATTTGATATTACATTAACAAAAGTTGGCTCGATTGGATTCAGTGCAATGATGCATGGATATATCGCATTAGATAATAAAGGGGGGCTATTATTGGCCTTTAGAACTTGGCGGAATGGGAATACAGATTTAGCTACTAAAGAATTATCTGAATTATTCAATTTCAATATTCCGCATCGATGGAGTATTACCCATTTACACCAAGCTATATTAAATAATGAAAAGCATGTGCAAGGAATTGATCAAATAACAACATTAGCCGGTTATGTACATTGGAAATTAACAGGAGAAAGAGTACTAGGAATTGGTGATGCTTCAGGTATGTTTCCAATAGACCCTGAGACTAAAGGGTACAACGAACATATGATTAAGCAATTTAATGAATGTGTGTCTGATGAAGGTGTTCCTTGGTTAATTCAAGATATTTTACCAACAGTTCTACAAGCTGGCGAAAAGGCTGGAACTTTAACTGAGGAAGGGGCTAAATTATTAGATCCAACCGGAAATTTAGAACCCGGATTAATCATAGCCCCTCCTGAGGGGGATGTAGGAACTGGGATGGTAGCAACAAATAGTGTAAAGCAAGGGACTGCAAATGTATCTGCAGGAACTTCAGCATTTGCCATGATTGTTTTAGATAAGAAGTTAAGTAAGGTATATCCTGAAATTGACAGCGTGACAACACCCACAGGTTCCGAAGTAGCAATGGTTCATATCAATAATTGTACATCGGAAATTAATTATTGGATGTCATTATTTAAAGAAGTCTTTGATACGATGGGTATCGAGATTAGTATTAACGAATTGTTTGATAAACTATTCAATAAATCAGAAGAAGCAAATCAAGATATTGGACAACTATTAGTTTATGGTTTTCATTCTGGGGAAAATATAATTAATATCGAAGAAGGAAGACCAATGATAGTAAGGAATCCTAATGGAGAATTTAACTTAGCCAATTTCATAAAAGCCAATCTATATTCAGCCTTTGCCACAATGAAGATTGGAATGGAAATACTGTTAGAGAAAGAGCATATTGATATTTCAGAAACAGTAGCTCACGGAGGAATTTTTAAAACCCCCGTAATCGCTCAATCAATTTTAGCAGCTGTTATGAAATCTGACGTAACCGTCATGGATACAGCAAGTGAAGGTGGTGCATGGGGAATGGCAATCTTAGCTTCATACTTGATAAATAACAATCAATTGAAGTTAGAAGAATACCTAGTGTGTTTTGCAAATTTGAAGTACATAGTATTGCAACGAAAAGTACACAATATAGCCATCCAATTTTTTCCTTTTAATTATTCTTTTTTTGATAATGCATTTTTCAAACGAAAACTCTCTCCAGTAAAAGTTAATATGTGTGCGTGATGAATTAAGCGATCAACAAGAGCTGAAGTAAGGCGCGGATCAATAAAGACCTTGTTCCAGCTACTAAACTCAAGGTTTGAAGTAATTACAACACTTTTAGTTTCATACCAATCACTAATTAATTGAAAGAGTAATTCAGAACCATTCTTGTTAAATGGGACGTAACCCATTTCATCTAATATAACCAACTGTACTCGATTAAATCGTTTTTTAAACCGCTCTAATTGATTGTTTTTCCATGCTCGTTCAAGTTCTAAGACAAGGTCACTAACTCGCCAAAATCGAGTCTCAATACCCTGTTGACAAGCTTTGTAGCCTAAAACACTAGCTAAATGAGTTTTACCGGTGCCTGGGGCACCAATACATACAATATTTTGATTTTCTTTTATAAAATCAAGAGAAGTTAATATTTCTCTAGTTTGGGAATCTTGTAACCGAATATCTTGATGCCACTCGAAGGAATCAAGTGTTTTATGGCCAATAAACTTCGCTTGCTTAATTAAACGTTGAATTTTTCGTTCTTCTTTAGCTTCTACTTCATTTATTAACAATTTAAGTAGCCATTCTTCTTGTTTAGGATCATCAACTAAGCTTGGTAAACTATTTAAGCGCAGTTCTTTACATACTGTTTCTAAAGTATAAATCATACCTTCACTCCTTTGGCTGCAACTTGGGTAAGAGCATCATATCCTTGCCAGTTCACATCAGATAGACTTTCCTCATACTCTTCAGAAATCAGTTCATAGAACCTTTCATTCAATTCAATCATTGTATGAACAGATAACAAACCTAATAAACGATCGAGTCGTTGGTAGAGTAAACGTAGATCATCAACACTCAAATATGACTGTATCCGTCCTGGAAGGTACTTCCAGTATCGTGAATAAGTGATTTTAGATAACCGCTGTTTCCAATCCCTAAGGATTGTAGGCCAATCAATTGCTCGTTTTCGAGTAACATATGGACGAAAATCTTCTTGAATGATTTCTCCGTTGCGAGTGATAATACGATATTTGTCCCAAGTGAGATAGGCATATACTTCACCATGACGCCATGAATTATGAATATGTATTAAAGTATTATCTAATTTTATTTCATTCATTTTATTTGCTCTTACTAGAACTTCTTTAAAGACAGGGTAATCTTCATCTGGTAGTTCTAAGCAGGATTTCTTTTCTTCTTTCCAAAGTGATTCTATCGTTCTTATTTTCTCATAGTGTTTTTCTTTTCGTTTCTTTACCATTCTCTGTTCTAAATCTTTATTCAAAGAAGAAAAATCTTTCATCTTGGGTGTTTCAGAAAAGAAATTATAGCGAACATATCCGACTTTATTTTCAACACTACCTTTTTCATGACCACTTGCAGGGTTACAAGTTTGGACATTGAACCCATAATGCATTGCAAATTGTAGAAATTCATTCGTTAACTTTGCATCCTTGAATTTTGATTTTGGTTTAATAACTGCAGTTGTCATATTATCAATTCGAATTGTCTTAGGGACACAGCCCATTTGCTTAAAGATTTCTTTCATACCAGTTAATAAGCATTCCTGATTTTCACTTGGTAAAGCAACTGCAAATCCCGCATTGCTAAACGGAGTACTTAACACTAATGCTTTGACTGACTACTGCCACACATTTGTACCACTGATGCCAACTTTCTTACCACTGTTTGCCAAAGAATGTACCACCTTTTGCCAGCTTAATGTACCACTAAAGAAATATCCCATAACCACTGTGATTTA
>NZ_VBSP01000062.1 GCF_005864045.1 Ruoffia tabacinasalis
TTCGATATTAATTGATTTCCACGAAAATTGGGAAAATAACGCTCGGACATTCTTACAAGTGTAATGTGCATGATGACCAGATGATATAACTACATTGAGACTTTTACACAAGATTATGGACTTGACAGTTAACGGGACATGTCATATGGTGACAAGAGAAATTGGAAGTTTAACAGGACTTGTTATGAGGTGACAAGGGGAATTAGGAGTTTAACAGGACATGTCATGAGGTGACAGTGGAAATTGGAAGGTTAACGGGACATGTCATATGGTGACAAGGGAAATTGGGTGTTTAACGGGACATGTCATATGGTGACAAGGGAAATTGGGTGTTTAACGGGACTAGTCATGAGGTGACCAGGGGAATTGGAGCTCTATCAGGACTTGTCATGAGGTGACCAGGGGAATTGGAGCTCTATCAGGACATGTCATATGATGACAAGGAAAATTGGAGGGTTAACGGGACATGTCATATGGTGACAAGAGAAATTGGAAGTTTAACAGGACATGTCATGAGGTGACAAGGCAAATTGGAAGTTTAACAGGACATGTCATGAGGTGACAGTGGAAATTAACACACTGAACCAAAATTACCAATCAATAAAGCAGCGACTACAGTGATAAATTTTAAATCAAAGCAACTATTTTATATAAAACGTCAATACTCAAATCATTTTGTAACACAAGTGTAAGTATTATGTTATAATAATCGAGAATAACCATACAGTCGATAGACTGGAACGTAATATATAATATAGAAAGTGGGTTAAGTGATGAAACAACCGAAAGAAGGTGAATTCATCACTATTAAAAGTTATAAACACGATGGTTCGTTGCACAGGACATGGCGAGATAATATGGTCTTAAAAACGAGTGAGCAATCAATTATTGGTTGTAATGATCATACATTGGTAGTCGAATCAGATGGCCGTAGATGGGTTACACGTGAAGTTGCACTTGTCTACTATCATAAACATTTTTGGTTCAATATCATCGCAATGTTACGTAAACGAGGGGTTACATATTATTGTAACTTAGCCTCACCATATGTGATGGATAACGAAGCCTTGAAATATATTGATTATGATTTAGATATCAAAGTTTTTCCAGATGGGGAGAAACGTTTATTGGATTTAGATGAATATGAAATACATGGGCGTCGGTATCATTATTCAGATGAGATAGATCGCATTATCAAATACCAAATACAAGAATTAGTGAGATGGATTGACGAAGGTCGCGGACCATTCTCTCAAGAATTTATAGATATTTGGTATGAACGTTATTGTCAGCTAACACATCGCAACAAAATAAATAATAACTAAATAGTAGTGAATTCGCTTAACGGGAGATTATTGAATCGCCATCGAAAGAGCGATATGCGATGATATCCCACGATACTGAGCCTCTTAGAAGATACCAATCTTTTAAGAGGTCTTTGTTTTGACAGAATATATATTTTGTGTATTATAGATTAACTAAGATTAATAATATATCGCCCAAAAATCACCCACAAACGAACATAAATTAAGTTAATATGAGATGAATTAAACCAACTGAAACTTTTGCCTGGTAAGAAAGAAATTATAGGAGTAATTTAATGAAACAATATAATCCAACGTCTCAAAGTGAACCAAAATATAATTACAATTATTTAACTACAATTATAAATCAAATTAGTCATGATTCAGTCTTTGTTGAAAGGAACTATTATCCAGGAAAACTCGGCGCAATTTATAGTAAGGACAAAACTGAATTCAAATTATGGGCTCCAACCGCATCTCAAGTTGAAATTTTAATTTATGATGGTCATTACGGTGTATTAAAAGAAAATATTGTAATGGAGCGGTCTAAAGACGATAAGATATTTACCCATACAATTGAAGGAGATAACCATGGTCTAACGTATCGTTACCGGTTAACATTTTTTGATGGTAGAGTAAATACGTCAAATGATCCATATGCGAGAGCTGTGACTGTCAATGGCCAACGCTCAGTTGTTGTTGATTTAGACAGAACGAATCCTGATAACTGGGGAGAAAGAATGCCCGAGATGGATGATATTAGTAAAGCAGTGATTTATGAACTGCATTTGCGCGACTTCACAGTAGACTCGGATAGCGGTGTCACTCATAAAGGAAAATTTCTTGGGGCCATTGAAGAGAATGCAACGAATCCCAACGGCTCATCAACTGGTATCGACTACTTAAAAGAATTAGGTGTGACTCATGTGGAGTTTTTACCTTTATTTGATTACCAAACCATAGATGAGACCGTCGAAAAGCCACGCGAATATAATTGGGGTTACGACCCACAAAATTATGGTGCACCAGAGGGATCTTATTCAACAAATCCTTATGACCCATTTACGCGAATAAAAGAAATGAAACAAATGATACAAGCCTTTCATGATGCGGGCTTGCGAGTGATTATGGATGTTGTTTATAATCACGTTTATGAAGTGGACAACCATAGTTTTCACCTCACTGTACCCGGTTACTTTTTCCGATATAATGACGTTGGACAGTTTACGAATGGAACGGGTGTCGGAAACGATACAGCTTCAGAACGTTATATGATGCGCAAGTACATTGTAGACAGTGTATCTTATTGGGCTAAAGAATATCATATCGATGGTTTCCGGTTTGACTTAATGGGAATCCATGACACAACCACTATGAATACCGTGCGGAAAGCATTGGATGAAATTGATCCAAGTATCTTACTTTTTGGTGAGGGCTGGGATTTATACACACCCTTAAGTGGAAATATGGTAGCCAATCATAATAATGCAGTATTAATGCCAAGAGTCGGGCAATTTAACGATGGCTTAAGAGAAGCATTAAAAGGAAATGACTTCGAAGCAACCGCTCGAGGCTTTATTAACGGAGCTTGGCATATGGAACAACAAGTTGCTCAAAATGTCTTGGCAGGTGTTGACTTTGGTTCATACAACGATCCTCAACAAGTGATACAATATGTTGAAGCGCATGACAACTTTACCTTGTATGATAAATTAAGAGCAGCGGATCCGAATTTAGATGAGAACACTATTACGAAACGCCATGAATTAGCGACGACAATTATTCTGTTATCACAAGGAATACCTTTCATTCATGCGGGACAGGAGTTTCTCAGAACGAAAAATGGTGTCCGAGATAGCTACAATAAACCAGATGCAATTAACAAACTTGATTGGTTAAGACAAGATGAGTATCGTGAGTCAGTCGAGTTAGTTAAAAACCTTATTAAATTAAGAAATCAAGAACCTTTATTCCATTTATCAACTTATGAAGAGATTAAAGAAAGAATTGAAGTAACTAGAGCAGATTACCAAATTGTTCAATTGACTTATAGAGGTGACGGTTATAAGCTGTTTGTGACATTCAATGCTCAAGGAAATATGTTAAATGTTCCAGTTAAAAAAGGTGAGTATATTAAAAAAGTGAATAATCGCCGCGTTTATCTAGATGATGACAATTTAACAGGGGAAATTGATAATATACTTATCGATTCTTACACCACCTTACTCTTAAAGAAATTCGACTAATCACTCATTTTATAGAACAGACCACTACATTTGTTAGATATATCTAACAAATGTAGTGGTTTTTTGTGCAGTATTTATGACTCATGAAGAATCTATAATGTCAGTTGTTATATCGTTTTACTATAGAATGTTCGTGTTTTTAAAAGAGATGGATTCGAAAGCGTAAGTAATTGAACTTTTTTTAAAATATTATCACGAAATATACTGATAATATGTTATATTTTGAGTATAGATAAACATATTTTATGTGACAGTGGATAAAGACAATAACCAGGCGTTATATTGATATTACAGAATTGTAGACGATATCTTTAGAAAAGTGTTTGTGAGTTATTAAAGAAAGGGGAAGGATGAATCGATTCACTGATAGAGAAGATGCAGCAAAGCAATTAACAGAAAAGATAAAGGTGAAAGCTTCAATAATCACAATAGTATTGGCGATGCTACGGGGTGGAGTACCATTAGGGCTGACAATAGCCGATGAATTTAATATTCCATTAGATGTCATCTTAGCCAAAAAGATAGGCCACCCTATGAACTCTGAAATTGCAATTGGAGCGATGGCAGAAGGTGGCGAACCACTTATGAATGACGATAAACATGTTATCCTGGTTGACGATGGAATAGCGACCGGGCATACAATGTTTGCGGCAATCGAGTCTGTCCGCTCTAAAAAATCATTAAGTATTAGTGTGGCGGTTCCGATTATTCCGGAAGACACGTTTAAAGCTCTGGAGAAAGTCGTGGATAACAATTACTACGTACAAATTCCAGAAGCATTTTTAGGCTCAGTTAGTGCCTACTATGATAACTTTCCGCAATTTGATAGTTATAATGTCCAACATTTACTAGGAAAATAATCCGATTATTTAATCGCGCACCCCCCTTAAAATTAGGTTGGGTTGCTTTTGTTTACAAACATTCCAATATATGTTAGATTGACCTGGAAATGATTTAATAAATAAAAAGGGAGATACAAAGTTGGAAGATAATACAGTTCAGTTATTTAAAGATGCAATGGCAAATTACCCCTCAGGCGTTGTGATTGTTACGACGACAAATGATGAAGGACTCCCTGTGGGCATTGCTGCTAACTCTTTTACATCACTTTCGATAGACCCGCTATTAGTATTATGGTCAATCGGTAATAAGTCATCATCTTATGATATATTCAATCATAGCAAGCAATTTGCTGTTCATTTATTAGCTGGAAGTCAACTGGAACTTGTAAATATTTTTTCGCGCAAAGATATTGATCGCTTCGCACAGATTGAGTGGAGCTTTTCAGAAAGTGACTTACCTATTATTGAAGGCGCTTATGCGATGTTTGAATGTGATATCTTTGAAACAATAGAGGCGGGCGACCATGCGATTATTACTGGAAGCGTCAAGCACATCACAACAAATATTCAAAATCCATTGCTATACCACCAAAGAAGAGTCGGACCATTACCACTCACATTTCATGGAAATTAAGAGATAAACACCTCGAGTTGCTTAAAAGTTCTCGAGTTTTTTTGTTTATATCTGAATTGATTGACTGAAATTAAATAGATTTATAATGTTGGTAATACTATATTGTTAAGGTTATCAGCTTAAATAGACAAAAAAATATTTTGACAAATGGTCTTCTATAAGATAAAGTAATAGAGCTTTTAGAAAATAATTAAAAGGAGTATAAACATACAGGATAGCGCCAGGCCTTAAATATAAGGTGACGAGGATTGAACTTATCGAGATTTCGGCGGATGGTTCAAGGTAGTGTAATCTTTAGAGTTAATAAAAACCATTGTGTAAATATTGGTACAGAGATTAACTTACACACCTAAAAGCAAAATAATTAGGTGAAAAGAGGAAATAAATCAATGTGTGGAATTGTAGGATTTATTGGAGAAGGTAACGTACAAGAAGTTTTAATTGGTGGTTTAGAAAAATTAGAATACCGTGGATATGATTCAGCAGGAATTTTTGTTGTTGATAAAGAAGCCAATGGGCATCTATTTAAAGAAGAAGGTCGCATTGCGAAATTAAAAAGCGAAGTCAACTTTGATTTACAATCTGTAGTTGGAATTGGACATACACGTTGGGCTACTCATGGACCAGCAGCAACTTATAACGCTCATCCACATCGCTCAGCCAACCAACGACTTTTTCTTGTTCATAACGGTGTTATTGAGAATTATAAAGAGATTAAGGAAGAATATTTACAAGGTGTTGAATTATCTTCTGATACAGATACTGAAGTGGCGGTTGCTTTAATTGAGTATTTTGTAGAAGCGGAAGAATTATCAACGAAAGAAGCCTTTAAAAAAGCTTTATCAGTGATTAAAGGGTCATATGCTTTCGGTTTGGTAGATCAATTAGATCCTAACGTTCTTTATGCTGCTAAAAATAAAAGTCCTTTATTGATTGGTAAAGGTGATGGCTTCAATGTCATCGTCTCTGATGCGATGGCAGCCATTGAACATACAAATGAGTATATCGAAATTAAAGATAATGAAATGATCACAATTACTCAAGATAACGTAATCATCGAAGACGTTGATGGTAATGTTATTGAGCGCGAGTCATATATTGCCGAATTAGATGCCAATGATTTAGAAAAAGGAGCCTATCCTTTCTATATGATTAAGGAAATCGATGAACAACCTGCAGTATTGCGCCGTTTGGTTCAAGAATATCAAAATGATCAGCATGAGTTTGAAATCGATACAGATTTAACAGACGACTTATTAAATAGTGAACGTGTGTATGTTATCGCTGCAGGGACAAGTTATAATGCGGGTTGGGCAAGTAAAGCCATCATGGAAAAAGTAGCTAAAATCCCAACTGAAGTACATTTAGCAAGTGAATTTGCTTACGATATTCCATTACTAAGCGAAAAACCGTTCTTTATCTTCTTAACTCAAAGTGGTGAGACGGCAGATAGTCGCCAGGCCTTAGTGAAAGTGAATGAATTAGGTCATCCATCATTAACAATTACAAATGTTAAAGGATCTACACTTTCACGTGAAGCAAGTCATACTTTATTACTTCATGCTGGGCCTGAAATTGCAGTTGCTTCAACAAAAGCTTATACTGCTCAAATTACAGTGATGGCAATTTTAGCGGATGCGCTTCGTGCATTAAAATCTGAAGAAGCATCGTTTGATATGGCTAAAGAAATTGGTCTTGCAGCTTCAGCAATGGAATCAATCTTATCAGAACGCGATGATATAAAAACTTGGGTTGACTCAAACTTAATGGAAACACGTAATGCTTTCTATATTGGACGTACTGCAGATTATTACGTAGCGATGGAAGCGGCTTTGAAATTAAAAGAAATTTCTTATATCCAAACTGAAGCATTTGCCTCAGGAGAATTAAAACATGGTACCATTGCTTTAATCGAAGAAGGTACACCAGTCATTGCTTTGATTAGTGGCGAACTAACCTCAGCTCATACTCGCGGTAATATCGAAGAAGTAAAAGCTCGTGGAGCGAATACGATGGTAATTTCAACACATGCTTTATCTAGAGAAGATGATCAATTCATTGTTTCTAACTTGAACGAGTTATTAGCACCGCTAGTTATGGTGGTTGTAACACAGATGATTGCATACTATACAGCCTTAGGTCGCGGTCTAGATGTGGATAAACCACGTAACCTTGCTAAAAGTGTAACAGTTGAATAAGCTTTATTTAAGTAAACCTTAATAATCATTGCTAAAGGCCTGTATAATAGGTACAATAAGAGACAGTGTGTAAAATATTGTATTGTACTGGAGATATGGATTTGGAAAAAGAAAAAAATGTATTATTTAGTGAGATTACTGCAAACCCGGCACCTTTAGGGTTAATGGGCTTTGGTATGACAACAATACTGTTGAACATTCATAATGCAGGATTCTTTCCACTAGATTCAATGATCCTAGCTATGGGAATTTTTTGCGGTGGTACGGCACAAGTTGTTGCGGGTATTATGGAATTTAAGAAGAATAATACATTTGGAACGACAGCTTTCACTTCATACGGATTTTTTTGGATGGCTTTAGCAGCTCTGAACATCCTTTCAGAAATGGGATATGGAGTACCAGCTAATTCACTTTCAATGGCTGCATTTTTATTTATGTGGGGCTTCTTCACATTGTTTATGTTTATCGCTACTTTACGCATCTCAAAAGCATTACAAGTAGTCTTTGGAACATTGACACTTTTATTCTTCTTATTGGCAATCGGTAACTTTACCGGATCGACTTTAATCTTAATAATCGCAGGTTATGAAGGAATCATTTGTGGATTTACTGCAATTTATGCAGCAATGGCACAAGTAATTAATGAAACATATGGTAAAGTCGTATTACCAATTGGCGAAGTACAATAAGTAATTAAGTTTATAATTGGGCTACTTTTGATCAGTAATTTACTGATTCAAGGTAGCCTTTTTCGCATTATTTCGAACAATATAATGAAAGGGATTTCTCTCGACATCCCCATTCATTATACACTTTGAACAGATAGTCACTTTGTCAATTTTAAAGGAGCACATTGTAATGAGGCAATTAGTTTCAGCTCTATGGTTTGATAAGGAAGCAGAAGAAGCGGGTAATTTTTATACGTCGATATCTGAAAATTCAAGGATTATACGCAGAGAAACTTTTAAAGATACACTTATTGGTGATTATGAATCTATGGATTTTGAATTGAAAATTTATCATTTGAAGCATTTAATGATAGTGAACACGCTGGTTTTAACTCATCAATATCGATCATGGATTCGATGGATACAGCTAAAGAAGTTGATGCTTTATATGCGAAGTTATCCGTCGGTGGTGTTGATCTAATACCGTTAGATAGTTGTCCTTATAGGGAACGTTATGCCTGGGTTCAGGACAAGTACGGTGTGACATGACAAATTATGGTTGATGAAAATAGTGCGGTAAATCAAAAGCTCAAGTTAAATTTATTATTTAGTGGTGAGAGTTGTTGAAAGGCAGAAGATGCTTTAAATTATTATCATGAAGTTTTTAACCAATCAGAAATCGAAGCGGTATCTTATTATAATGAAGACGAAGCCGAAGATATCCACGAAAAAGTAAATTATAGTGAATTGTATATTAATGGTCAAAAGTTAACTCTGATGGATCATGGAATGGGCAGCGGCTTTAATTTCAATGAAGCTTATTCATTGATGATTCTGTGCGGTTCACAAGCGAAAGTCGATTATTACTGGGATAAACTATCCCATGATTCAGACTTCGAGCAATGTGGTTGGTTGAAAGACCAATTCGGTGTCCAGTGGCAAATAATGCCTGTGAGGTTTTATGAACTGATGAAAAATGGTTCAGAAGCAGAGCATTGGCGGGTCACACAAACGATGTTAAATATGAAAAAACTCGATATCGAAGCATTAGAATATACAATGTATGAGTTGAGTTAAGAAAAAGTGTTTTTCCAATTTGAGAAATTACCTTTGCTTGGTAGATAATTCACCGATAACACTCACACGTACTTCATCATCAATTTATTCTTTTTCGCCTGGAGTACCTTCGATTGAACCAAATGGCATTTGTGCAACCAGTTCGTATGAAGCAGGCAAGTTGAACATTTCTTTAACTGATTTATCAAAGCCTTGTTCAAAACCAATATTCATATGTTGTAAGCTAGCTCCTAAGTTTAATTCAGCTAAAGTAACCCACATTGAGAATTGCATATTTGCATCGTTATGAATTTTTTAGGTATCTGCACGAACACCTTCACCTAGACCAGCTTTAACTGCATTACGGTCTTCGAAGAAGAAGATTGTAACTACTGCGCCTTTAGCACCTTCCATAACACCTGAGAATATATCCCACATCGCACTTTGCATAACATCTTTTTGAACTTCTAAGATATGGTCCCAGAATTTTATCGTTTTCTTCACCAAATAATACAACTAAACGAGTTGTTTGACTGTTACTTGCAGAAGGAGTTTCTCTTGCTACTTCGTGAAAGCGACTAATAATTTCCTCTTTTGTTAAATCTGTTTGAATCAAAGATATCGATATTAGAATATTAATTGAAAATATTAAACTCGAATTCAACATAAAATCTAATATTAGGTTATGATAGCTATTTTGTTAACTTTATTTCATACGTTTCTAAATTTCAAAAACTTACGTATAATTTTTTTGAATTCATTTTTTAGTATTATAATGAAAGGATAATATTATAATTAAATAAAAAAATACTCCCTCTCGGGAGTATTTCAGGTTCTACAATAAATAGGGTTGATGACAAAAATTAAAATGTCATCAACCCTATCTTTGTGTCTTCTAAAAGACGCAGATATTCGTTATATTAAAAGTACCACCAAATAACATAAGGAGAATATCTACGCATGAACCATTTTATCCAAAAAACCTTTCAATTAAAAGA
>NZ_VBSP01000063.1 GCF_005864045.1 Ruoffia tabacinasalis
GTGTTTGCCTCCGGCTTCCTTCAGATTCCACCTCACGGTGGACACCCTTGCCTTTAGCTAACAGTTCCTACTGCCAAGTCTGTAGTGGACTTTCACCACCAAGTTATCGCCCATGCCGGGCGCACATACAAAAAAAGAGCAACTAGCTTAGCTAGTCGCTCTTTTCTATCTTACGAATAATTATTTGTTATCTAAGTTGTAGAATACGTCTTTTCCGTCGTAAGCTGCAACGTCAGCTAACATATCTTCGATACGTAATAATTGGTTGTATTTAGCAACACGGTCAGTACGAGATAATGAACCAGTCTTAATTTGACCAGCGTTAGTTGCAACAGCAATGTCAGAGATAGTTGTATCTTCAGTTTCTCCTGAACGGTGAGAAATTACTGCTGTATAACCAGCTTTTTTAGCCATTTCAATCGCGTCAAACGTTTCAGTTAAAGTACCGATTTGGTTAACTTTGATTAAGATTGAGTTACCAACGTTTTCTTTGATACCACGAGCAAGAACTTCAGTGTTTGTAACGAATAAATCGTCACCAACTAATTGAACTTTACTTCCTAAACGTTCAGTAAGTAATTTCCATCCGTCCCAGTCGTTTTCGTCCATACCGTCTTCAATTGAGATGATTGGATATTTGTTAACTAATTCTTCTAAGTAGTCAACTTGTTCTTCAGCAGAACGTTTTGCTCCGTTTTCACCTTCGAATTTAGCATAGTTGTATACGCCATCTTCGTAGAATTCTGAAGAAGCAATGTCAAATCCTAAGAATACATCTTTACCTGGTTCTAAACCAGCTTTTTTGATTGCTGCTAAGATTGTTTCAACACCATCTTCTGTACCTTCGAAACGAGGCGCGAATCCACCTTCGTCACCAACAGAAGTTTCTAATCCACGTTCGCTTAATAATGATTTAAGTGCGTGGAAGATTTCAGCACCCCAACGTAGAGCTTCTTTGAAAGTTTCTGCTCCAGATGGAATAATCATGAATTCTTGGAAAGCGATTGGTGCATCTGAGTGAGATCCACCGTTAATGATATTCATCATTGGTGTTGGTAATAATTTAGTGTTAAATCCACCTAAATATTGGTATAAAGGAATATTTAAGAAATCTGCAGCTGCACGTGCAACAGCAATAGATACACCTAAGATTGCGTTAGCTCCTAATTTACCTTTGTTTGGAGTACCATCTAACTCGATCATTAATTTATCAATGGCTTGTTGTTCTAATACATCATAGCCTAATAATGCTTCAGCGATTACGTTATTCACGTTATCAACAGCTTTAAGGACACCTTTACCTAAATAACGGTCTTTGTCTCCATCACGTAACTCAACAGCTTCGTGTTCACCAGTTGACGCACCTGAAGGTACGATTCCGCGACCAAAAGCTCCGCTTTCTGTATAAACTTCTACCTCAACTGTAGGGTTCCCACGTGAGTCTAAAACTTCTCTTGCATAAATATCTGTAATAAATGGCATATTTTATTCTCTCCTTTAATTTGTTAGGCATGAATTGACTCCATACCTTACTCTTCTATTCTATAAATTATTCACTCAAAAAGCAAAGCATATCGGATGTTTTGCTTATTTAATTAAACTTGTTCCTGTCATGTCTTCAGGTTTCTCAACACCAACTAAGTCTAGTAATGTTGGAGCAAGGTCAGCTAAGCGACCTCCGTCTCTTAATTCAGCACCTTCCTTAGTCACAATCACTGGAACTGGGTTTGTTGTATGAGCTGTCATTGGATTTCCTTCAATATCAATCACTTCATCCGAGTTACCGTGGTCAGCTGTAATAATCGCTGCTCCACCTTTTTCAAGGATTAGATCAACCACAGCACCAAGACACTCGTCTACTGCTTCAATTGCTTTAACAGTAGGTTCTAACATACCACTATGTCCAACCATATCAGGGTTTGCAAAGTTTAAGATAATCGCATCAATCGTTTCTTCGTTGATTTTTTGCACTAGGGCATCTTTCACTTCGTAAGCTGACATTTCTGGTTGTAAGTCATAAGTTGCTACTTTTGGTGAAGGGATTAAGATACGTTCTTCACCTGCGTACTCTTTATGACGTCCCCCACTCATAAAGAATGTAACGTGTGGGTATTTTTCAGTCTCAGCAATTCTTAGTTGTGTCTTATCGGCATCTGCTAATACTTCCCCAACTGTATTGACTAAGTCTTCTTTCTTGAATGCAACTTCTGCTATAACTGTATCACTGTAAGGTGAGAAAGTTGTCATGTAGTTGTCTGTTGGAGTCTCTCCACGTTCAAAATCGTTAAAGCCTGGATTTGATAAAGCTGTAGCTAATTGAATCGCACGATCAGGTCTAAAGTTGAAGAGTACGATTGAGTCACCATTGTTTACAGTACCAACTGGTTTATTGTTTTCATCTTCAATTGTAAATGGAACAACAAACTCATCAACAATATCTTCTTCGTAAGAACGCTCTACGCCTTCTTTAGCTGAAGAAGCTGTTCTACCTTCACCATGAACGATTGCATCATAAGCTAACTGAACACGTTCCCAACGATTGTCACGGTCCATTGCATAGTAACGACCTGAAATTGTTGCGAATTTACCTACGCCAATTTCTTCGAATGCTTTCTCAGAATCATCAATATATTTCACAGCGGTTCTCGGTCCAACATCACGCCCATCAAGGAAACCATGAACATATACTTCTTCTAATCCATACTTTTTAGCTAATTTAACTAAAGCAATTAAATGTTTGTAATGTGAGTGGACACCACCGTCAGATAATAGCCCCATTAAATGTAAAGCTGTTCCTTTTCTTTTTGCTTCTTCAACAGCTTTAACTAATTCAGGCACTTCGTAAAATGATTCGTCTTCAATCGCTAAATTAATACGAGTTAAAGATTGGTATACTATACGACCTGCACCGATGTTTAAATGACCAACTTCAGAGTTCCCCATTTGGCCATCAGGTAAACCGACGTCTCGTCCTGATGCTTTTAATTGGTTATGTGGAAACTGGTTCCAATAACGATCAAAGTTAGGTTTTTTCGCTGCTTTTACCGCATTACCACTGACTTCATCGCGAATTGCGAATCCGTCTAAGATAATTAAGGCATATGGGATTTTACTCATTATTTTACTGCCTCCAATAATTCGATGAATGAATCAGCTTCTAGACTTGCTCCTCCAACTAATGCACCGTCAATATGTTCTTGTGCCATATATTCAGCAATATTATTTGGTTTTACAGATCCACCGTATTGAATACGTACTTTTTCAGCTGTTTCTTCTGATGTAACTTCTGCAATAGCTTTACGAACTACGCCACAAGTTTCATTTGCTAATTCAGCAGATGATGATTTACCTGTTCCGATTGCCCAGATTGGTTCGTAAGCAACAACTGATGAAGCGATTTGTTCTTCAGTTAAACCTTCTAATGCTGCTTTTACTTGTCCAGATACAAAGTCAGCTGTTTCTCCAGCTTCACGTTGCTCTAAAGTTTCTCCACAGCAAATGATTGGTAACATACCGTTACGTAAGATTGCTTTTGCTTTTTTGTTGATGTCTTCGTCAGTTTCTCCAAAGTATTCTCTACGTTCGGAGTGTCCGATAATTACATATTCAACACCTAAATCAGCCAATGCTTTAGGACTTGTTTCCCCAGTGAATGCACCTTCATCTTCGAAGTAGCTGTTTTGTGCAGCTGTTCTTAATTCAGTACCTTCACTTAAACGTTTAATTGTTTCTAAAAATAGTGCTGGTGCACCTACGACAGAATCTACAGCATCCGCTGAAGGGATTTTCCCTTTAACTGCTTCAACAAAATCTGCAGCTTCTTGAGCTGTTTTGTTCATTTTCCAGTTACCAGCAATAATTGGTTTACGTGACATATATATACTCTCCTTAATTTAAAGTCTCAGTAATTATTTCTCGTCGATTGAAGTAACACCTGGTAATTCAGTACCTTCTAGATAGTTTAATGAAGCTCCTCCACCTGTTGAGATGTGTGAGAATTTATCTTCATAACCTAATTGTGCGACCGCAGTTGCTGAATCTCCCCCACCAACAATTGTCGTCGCGTTTTCTAGATCAGCAATGGCCTCACAAACACCAATGGTTCCTTTTGCGAATGATTCCATCTCGAATACACCCATTGGGCCATTCCATACAACTGTTTTAGCATCTTTTAATACATCTTCGAATACTTTAACAGATTCTGGTCCACAGTCTAATCCTTGCCAGTCAGCAGGGATATCATCTACAGAAACAACGTCTGTATTTGCGTCATTTGAAAAATCATCTGCAATTACTACATCTACTGGTAAAACAATTTTGTCTCCAGCAGTTTCTAGTAATTCTTTAGCTAAAGGAATACGGTCTTCCTCTAATAATGATTCTCCAACTTCTTTACCTTGTGCTTTCAAGAATGTGTAAGCCATTCCTCCACCGATAATTACTTTATCAGCTTTGTTTAATAATGATTCGATAACTTTAATCTTATCAGATACTTTCGCACCACCTAAGATAGCTACAAATGGACGTTCAGGATTATCAACTGCGTCTCCTAAGAATTTTAATTCTTTTTCAACTAAGAATCCTACAGCAGAGTCTAAGTTTGATGCAATTCCAACGTTTGATGCGTGAGCACGGTGAGTTGTTCCGAATGCATCGTTTACGAATAAGTCACCTAATGAAGCCCAGTATTTACCTAATTCTGGATCATTCTTAGATTCTTTCTTACCTTCTAAATCTTCGTAGCGAGTGTTTTGAACTAATAAAACGCCACCCACAGATAGGTTAGCTACTGCTTCTTCTAATTCTTCTCCACGTGTTTTGTCTGAGAAAAGAACTTCTTTATCTAATAACTCGCTTAAACGTTTTGCAACTGGTTCTAAACTGTTGTTAGCTTTATCTTCTTCAGTTTTAATACGTCCTAAGTGAGAGAACAATACTACTTTCGCATTGTTTTCTATTAAATAATTGATTGTTGGTAAAGCCGCTTCGATACGGTTATCGTTGGTGATTTTTCCATCAGCCATAGGTACGTTGAAGTCAACGCGGACTAAGACTGTCTTACCGTTTACTTGAATATCATTTAAAGTTTTCTTTGCCATTATATATCCTCCTATATAAAGTCCTTAAAAAATAATAGCGGGGAAGCTTAAGCCTCCCCGCTATTTTGGATAGACGCTTAGGTTTAAACGCTATGCAATTAATTATAATTTAGCGAAGTATTCTAAAGTACGAACCATGTTTCCTACGAAACCAGCTTCGTTGTCATACCAAGCAACAGTTTTAACTAATTGAGATCCATCAGCTGCTTCTTGGATTTCAGTTAATGTAGAATCAAAGATTGATCCTGCATGTGTTGAAATAATATCTGAAGAAACAATTGCATCTTCATTGTATGCAAATGAATCGTTTGAAGCTTTTTTCATAGCTGCGTTGATTTCATCAACAGTAGTGTTTTTCTCTAATAATGAATAGAAGATTGTGTGTGAACCAGTGATTGTTGGAACACGTAATGCTGATCCATCTAATAATCCATTAACTTCTGGGATTACTTTACCGATTGCTTTTGCAGCACCAGTAGATGATGGGATAATGTTTTGTGCTGCTGCACGTCCATCACGGAAGCTTCCGCTTGGTGAATCTTGTAATACTTGTGATGAAGTGTAAGCATGAACTGTAACCATGTTACCAGCTTTAATTCCATATTCATTATGTAATACATTAACTACTGGAGCTAATGAGTTAGTTGTACATGATGCTGCTGAAATAATAACGTCATCAGAAGATAAGATATCTTCGTTAACACCGAATACAATTGTTTTAGTATCTGCATCTTTAGCTGGTGCAGAGATAACTACACGTTTAGCACCTGCATTGATATGTGCTTGTGATTTTTCAGCTGAAGTGTAGAATCCAGTACTTTCGATGACGATATCTACTCCAAGGTCTCCCCATGGTAAGTTATTAGCATCTTTTTCAGCAAATACTTTAATTTCTTTACCGTCAACTACTAAACTTTCACCTTGTAATTCAACATCGTGATCAAAACGTCCGTGAGCTGTATCATATTTTAATAAGTAAGCTAAGTTATCGTTATCAGTTAAATCGTTAACTGCAACAACCTCTAAATCTGCGTTTGTTTCTAAAATACGACGGAATACTAAACGTCCGATACGTCCAAAACCATTAATACCAACTTTTACTGCCATAAAAAAATTCCTCCTTAAGGATTTTATTTCAAAGGGTCTCCCCATTTAAAACCATATTTGCTAAACCTTCATCACAGATTAACCATCCATGACTCGGGGCTTTTTGAAAGAACGCTTCTATAGCTTTCGCCTTAGAAGATCCTCCCACGATTGTAAGTAACAAAGGTATATTAGATAAATCTTTAAATTTCAAACCTATCCTAGGATAACGTAAAACCGTTTCTCCATAAGAATCGAAAAATATACCAAATGCTTCTCCAACGGCGTGTCCATTCTCGATAATTTCTTGTTGTTCGTCTGTAATCTCTCTACGTTCCGCCATTACATTAGCAGTTCCTATACTTAATAACAAGCAATTTGCACTCTTACTCATATCAATGACTTCTTTAATCACTGGATCTTTGAGCAATATCTCCGAAGTTTCTTTACCTAAATTCTCAGGTATAAACAACGGAATATACTTAGAGTCTGTTTGCTGCGCCATTAAGCTCCCCACGCTATTTGATTGGATATTAATCGAACTTCCCAATCCTCCACGTGAAGGAACGAATGTAATACTTCTTCCATCTGATAATTCTGGTGTGAATGATTCTGCTACTTTAGATAAAGTAGATCCACCTGTAACTGCAACCACATTATCACCTTCAGGTAAGTGTTTGTCCAAAATTAAATGAACGACTTGACCTAAGAACTGATAAACTGATGCATCTTTATCTGCATCACCTGGTACAATCCGACAATGTTCAATATTAAGCTTTCTCTTTACAGCCTCTTCCACTTCGTAAAACTTATGTTGTTGTTGATTAAGCAAATGCTCATCAATCATCACAATAAGGTCTCTCCCTTGTTGTGTCAGTTTTACGCCACTACGGTTTACGGATACGAGTGATTGACTTTTCAGCATCTCTAATATCGTTCTTACCGTTCTTTCAGTGAAATTAGTCTGTTGCGAAATAAACTTACGACCAATTCGTTTGTTTACATCATCCAAAACACGTAATACTGCGAGCCTCTCAGCTAACAAATCACTCACTTCAGGAACAATGGACTGAATAATTGTGAATATATCGGCCATTAATTCCCTCCTAGATGGTCAAAATGCGACCATTATATACAGAGCTACAACTCACTCAGAAAATCAAAATGAGTCTCACACCATGTCATTATCATACCATGACTTGAGTCTCCTTGCAACTGAAAAGCTCTTTATCCTGGCTAAAAAACATCCCACTAGGACACTCTGTGTCCTAGTGGTCATTCAATTCCCAATTACTAAGGATAAAAACTAAAAAATACGCCCGTACAATGATATTATCGCATGAAATACATAAGTATTGCGAGTAATATCCATTGAACGGACGTATAAATTATAGTTTATTTATTTTTATCATTTTTATTTTTTATTTAATGCTTTGCTACTTTCCATGATTCCATCAATTAAGCCGTATTCAAGTGCTTCTTCAGCTGTTTTGAAATTATCACGATCAGTATCTTGCTCGATGACTTCAATTGGTTGACCTGTTTTGTCACTTAAGATTTTATTTAAACGCTCACGAGTTTTAAGTATATGACGAGCAGCAATTTCAATCTCTGTTGCTTGTCCTTGTGCGCCACCTAATGGTTGGTGAATCATTACCTCAGCATTTGGTAAAGCCCAGCGTTTACCTTTCTCTCCGGCTGCTAATAAAACTGAAGCCATTGATGCTGCCATACCGATAACAATTGTTTGTACATCTGCATTAATAAAGTTCATTGTATCGTACATAGCCATCCCAGCTGTTACACTCCCACCTGGTGAGTTAATATATAGGAAGATATCTTTTTCTGGATCTTGTGCGTCCAAGAATAAAAGTTGAGCAATCACTGAGTTTGCTACGTTATCATCGATTTGACCACTTAACATAATAATTCTGTCTTTTAGTAAACGTGAATAAATATCATAAGCACGTTCTCCACGTGATGTTTGTTCTATTACTGTAGGTACTAAATTCATAGTATTCCTCCTTCGCGAATTTAAAGCTGTTAAACAACTTTCTAACCAAGTATAACTCATAGGTCAATAAAGGTCAAGGATATTACTCGGTAAGATTTATTGCCTTATTTAGCCCTCAAACCGACATACTAATATGCAAAAATAAAGAAGCCGAGTTTTAACACTCAGCTTCTGACTACTTGTTTAGTAACCTAAATTATTCTGCAGACTCTTCTGATTCTTCTGAACTTTCTTCTGATGTTTCTTCTGATGTTTCTTCTGATGTTTCTTCTTCTGAAGCTGCTTCTTCAGTACCTTCTTCTGTAGTTTCTACACCTTTAGTAATTCCGAATGAGTGAACGATTGATACTGTACGTTCTTCACCTTCGTGTAAGTTACCTTCGATTTGGTAGATATCTACTCTTAATTCATCTCCACTTACAGTATATGCAGCGAAGTTTTGAACTGCTGAATCACGGTTGTTTGAATGACTTGTATCGAATGCTTCTGATTCTTGTGGTTGTCCACCGAATGCGAATAAGTTGTTATAGTAATCAACGTCTTCTTGAGTCATCCAATCTAAGTTAGGTCGAACAGTGTGTACGTGTTCTACACCTTTAGAATAAATATCGTCATACTCTTTAGTACCACCAGTGTTTGGTAATACGAAGATTGTTCCTTGAGGATTTACGTAATACTCTACATCACCTTCTGTAGTCGTTTCAGCTTCATCCACAACACCGTTAGAGAAGTTCTCATCAGTTGGAACATAGTTTAATGGTTTAGTACGTGAAATTACGTGGTCATGACCTTGTAAAGCTAAATCAACATCTAACTCGTCAATTAATTCCATGAGTTCTTCACGAACTAATTGAACATCTGTATCTTGTAATGAGTGATATGATTTAGAGAATAATGGTTTGTGGTAAGATAATACAACCCACTCAGCACCATTAGCACGTGCTTCTTCAACGTCATTTCTGATCCAATCAATTTGTTCTTGTCCTAAAGCTTTTCCTTCTGGATTATCTTCAGATTCTTTGTTGTCGTTAGTGTTTGCTACAACAAAGTGTACACCGTTATAATCGAATGAGTAGTATGATCCACCATCGACAGCATCGTTTTCAGCTGGAACGTTAATATGCTCATTAAATTTAGTTGTTAATTGAGGATCTCCATATGATAAGGCATACTCATCGTGGTTACCTGCTGCAACAGGGTTCATGAATTTTTGATGTTGGTGGACCGAGGAGCCAGGTGACGCAGTCACCTTGGCTCTTTTTTTATTCCTATGTTTAAGTGTCTCTCTATGCAACGATAGTTTGTGTTGTGTTCTCATCTTTAA
>NZ_VBSP01000064.1 GCF_005864045.1 Ruoffia tabacinasalis
GGCTTAGTTCCACTAAGCGAATTGGTAGAGTCTGCTTACGCAAGGTATTGAACCGCCGTGTACGGAACCGTACGCACGGTGGTGTGAGAGGTCGACTAGTCAAATAATGGCTAGTCTCCTACTCGATTGATTCATACTTTATAAACCGAAAACACTTACAATTTTAAGTAATCCTTCATAAAATAGTCATACTTGTCATGCATACTAGAGATAATAGAGAAGTAAGAAAATGTATATCTACTTTTAAGGAGGATATAAAAAATGAAAATCAATACAAAATTCAATAAAAAACTTCTCACAATTCTGTCCCTTGCTGCACTGGCAAATGTTGCTCCTTTGGCACCAAATGACGGTTTAGCAAGTAACTTAGCACTTGTAGAAGCGCAAGCTTCAAGTGAAGCAAATGCAAGTGATATCGAAGCAATTAAACAATCAATGATAGATGCAACTCCTATAACAGAAAATCAATTTGCGCAAATCTCTGAAGATGCGTGGTTGGCTTATGTTGAACAAGGTAATAATCAAGGAGGAGACCCAAGTGCAATTTATGACTGGGCCATCGAAGATTATCCAGAAGTATTTGAACCAGAAGCGACAAATTTCCGTATAGCAATGGTTGAAAACTATAATCTTGATGAAGAAAGCTTAAATACTGTAAGTGATCGAGATTTATTATGGTTAGAATACCAAATTTGGGTGGGTGCAGACGGTCAAGAAGATTTACCAGCGCTGGCTGATGCTTTAGTGGAAGACCTCGGAGTAGAATACGGCCAAGATGATAATGAACGAGTAGAAGCATTGAAAGAAACGATGTTAGCTTCTACACCTTTAACAGATGAACAGTTTGATGCGATTCCTGCTCAAGATTGGTTAGGTTATGCTGATGAAGTCAATGAAGGTGGTGGAGACCCAAGTACAGTTTATAACAATGCTGTCGAAGATTATCCAGAAGTGTTTGAGGAAACATTGAATTATATTTGTGGAACTTTAGTTTCAGACTATAACTTAAATGAGGAATCTTTAAACTCAGTATCGGATATTGACTTACTATGGTTAGAATATTCAGTATGGGTTGATGCAGGTAACACTGAAGACTTTGAAACATTAGCACAACGTCTAATTGACGAGCATGATGTTACTCAAGATGATGACGAAGAATCGCCTGGCGATGAACGTCTAGAAGCGATCAAACAATCGATGATTGATGCAACACCTTTAACAGATGACCAATTTGAAGCCATTCAAGCAACTAGCTGGTTAGAGTATTCAGATCGAGTGAATGAAGGTGGTGGAGACCCAAGTACCATTTATAATTGGGCTGTCGAAGATTATCCAGAAGTGTTTGAAGATACCATTGCTTATATTCGTGGAACATTAGTTTCAGATTATAATTTAAATGAGGAGTCTTTAAACTCAGTATCAGATATTGACTTACTGTGGTTAGAATATTCGGTATGGGTGGAAGCAAGTAACACCGAAGACTTTGAAACATTAGCACAACGTCTAATTGAGGAACATGATGTTATTCAAGATGACGAAGAGACACCTGGAGAAACTGAACTTGAAAGAATTAGAACGGTGATGATTGAGTCAACACCAATTACACCGGACCAATTTGAAGCGATTCCGGCAACAACTTGGCTTTCATATACAGAGCAAATTAATGAAGAGGGTGGAGATACAAGTACTGCTTATAATTGGGCATTGCGTGATTATCCTGAAGTATTCGAAGATACGATTGCTTACATACGTGGAGAATTAATCAACCGTTATAATCTTGAAGAGACTTCATTGAATGAACGTGTGTCTGATCAAGAATTATTATGGGAAGAGTATACAGTTTGGTTACAGAACGGTGAAGAGAATTTAGAAGCCTTAAGTCAAGTCTTAGTTCAGGAATACGGAGTGCGTACAACATCCACTCAAGTACCTGATGGAGATGAGGAAAATACAGCACCAACATTACCGAATACAGGTGAAACTAGACCAAGTTATAGCACATATATTATGATTGCTATTGTTGGACTAGTTGGAGCTGCTCTCTTATTAAGAGACTACTTTGTGAATAATAAAGAAGCTTAATGAACTTCAAGCCGCTAGTTAACGCTAGCGCTTTTTATTATGCCATTTTTTAACTTTAAAATAGAGTGCAAGAATTTGGAAGTATGGCTTATTTTCGATATAATTAAAGAGGATTTATTTAAAACGTATTATAGTATATTCAGATGAAAAGGAGCTATTATGCAATATTACGATCAACACTTACACACTTATTTTTCTCCCGATTCGAAAGAGGAATTTGAGAATTATTTATCTCAAAGTGAATTGCCTGTTGTAACGACAGAGCATATTGATTTTTATAGTCCGAATCAGTCGCATGATGATGTGATTCCAGATTACGAAGGTTATTCGAAGAAGATTGCGGAGTTGAACCAAGAATTTAATAATCGTCTACTTCGAGGAATTGAGATTGGTTTTACATATGCCGATCGTGATAAGATTGAGCAGTTTTTAGAAGGAAAAGACTATGATATTAAGTTACTCAGTATCCATCATAACGGAAGACATGGTTTTATGACCTTAAACCACGATGTAAAGGACTTGAAGACACATCTAGAGGAATACTTCGGTTTGATGCTGGAAGCCGTAAGAAACGCTCCATATGCGAATGTTTTAGCGCATTTTGATTTTGGGCTGAGAGGCTACGATGCAGTGAAGGTTGAAGATTTACATGATAGTGAGGACTTACTTCTTCAAATCTTTGAAACCATGGTGTCAAATGAACAAGCCTTAGAATTAAATACTCGAAGTATGTATCGTTATGACAACGACCATCTTTATGACTATGCGATTGATTTATATAAAAGTGTTGGGGGAGACATGTTCACAGTAAGTTCTGATGCGCATGTGGCCGGAGATTATCAGTTAGGGTTTAAAGAAGCTTTTAACAAATTGAGAAATCATGATGTGAATCAATTAGTTGTATTCCAAAAAGGTGTCCCACATTACGTTGATATACCCCAATAATAAATAAAACCTTCTTGCTGAGGCAAGAAGGCTTTTTTTAATCGAATTCAATTTTAAATGACTCATCTTTATGTGCACGCCAGCATAGTTCTATTTGTTCATAAGTTGTTTTGCCGTCATTTAACGTTGGTAAATGGTCCATATTGAAAAAGTCCATGCCGATTGTTTCACTGTTTAGTTTGAATTCACCGTTAATATAGTGACATTCTACGAAAATTTTAATAATAGTAAAAATTTGATTCACAGCGTTATGGCGGTGATGGTCATGGATGGCAATAATTCGGTCTGCTTTTCCAACCACACCAGCTTCTTCGAACAATTCTTTTTCGGCATTAGATGAGACGGTTTCTGTAATGTCCATCCAACCACCAGGAAGGGCCCAACGACCGTCATTCTCTTGGACTAAAAGGATCTTATCCTCTTTCCAAACAACCGCTCGTGTATCGACTTTGGGTGTTTGGTAGCCGTCTTCAATGTGGAATAATGCTTTGATCTCATTCATGTCGCTATCGTTTAAGGTTGCGAGCATTTGCCAACTCATCTCGCGGATTCTCTGGAATCGTTCTTTATCATAGACATCTTTTGTGTAGTGAAGACCGGTTTGGGCAAGGGCTTGCAATTCTTTTGCCCATTCTAACCATTGCTTTGACACATGAATCATTTCCTTTCAATTAGCTAGACTTATTCGTTTTCTTGGACGTGATCAACAATTTGATGAAGGATAGTGAAGACATGATCATCATCTAATTCATAAATCATTGATTTACCTTGTCGTTCCGCTTTGACTAAGCGTGAGTCTCTTAATATCTTTAATTGGTGTGATACCGCTGATTGCTCTAAATGCAGGGCTTCAACAATCTCAGAGACTGAGTGTTTTTGTTCTTTGAGTAAGTAAAGAATTGATAAGCGATTATAATCACTTAGTATTTTAAAGTAGCGACTGACCGCTAGTATGTTCTCTTCATTTTGCATTTGATTACTCCATTCTTTATCAATACTCATAATTTATCATGTTTGAATTTGCTGTGTCAAAGAAAGTCGCATGGGTGATGATAATTTCGTCAGATTGCGGTTGATTGTTAATTAGGATTTACAGTATAATGATTATTAGCAGGAACATTAATTGATAATATATATAATAAATGATATTATGAGTAATGGATATTTTATAGAGGAGGTAAGACCTTTGTATCAAGTTTTACTTACAGCTTTGATTATTGTAGCAATTTTAATGATTATTTTTGTTGTTATGCAACCATCTAAGAGTAATGCAGCAAGTATGCTCGGTGGGGGCGATGACGGACAACCGAAGACACGTGCAAGAGGATTTGAAGTTTTCTTAATTCGTGCAACAACTATTTTAGGAATTTTATTCTTTGTCTTAACAATTACATTGGCTTATTTATCAAGTAAATAAGTTTTATATTAATTAATCAGAACAATGTTCAAAGTAATTCGTGCTTGATGGATTGCTATATGGGCTTGTTCTTTTTTTAATCTTATTAGTTTAACTATTGATCAATATCATGTAAACTTTGTTTATAAAGTTTTTGGGAGGGTTCATACTTGAAATTAAACGAAATAAAAGATGCAAAGTATTATGAAGGTGAGAACAAAGAGATTGGAATCATTTTATTCCACGCCTATACCGGCTCACCAAATGATGTGAATCTATTAGCGAGAGAGCTAAATCGCAGCGGTTACGGCGTATTATGTCCAAAATTTGAAGGGCATGCCACAAAAGATATGAACGATATTTTGGATGCAGATATTAATACATGGAAGCAACAAGCCTTGGATGCGGTTGAAGCCATGCAAGGTGAGTATGACAGAATACTTGTCTTTGGCTTGTCATTGGGCGGTATATTTGCGACATGGTTAATGACACAGCCAAAACTTGACGTTCAAGGTGGGGGCGTATTTAACTCACCTGTATATACTGAGAACCCGATTGATGTAGAAGTGCATTTTACTTCTTATGTGAAAGCAATCTTCAAACGCTTCTCATCTGAAGATAATTACAATCAAGAAATCGACGGCATCCTCACTAAGCATAGAGATCAAATGAAGCAACTTGAAGCTTTTAAGAGCGAATTCCAAGGTCAACTTGAAAATATCGAACAACCATTTTTTATCGCACAATCAGGTAAGGATGAGATGATCAATGAAGACGATGCAGAAAAATTACAAAGTGTGTTAGTAAACGCGAAAGTGGACTTCAATTGGTTCCCAGAAAACACGCACGTGATTACGGTGAATCGAAATCGTAAAGATTTTGAAGCAGCACTTTTCGACTTTATAACAAGATTTAAATAGTCGTACAATAAATATTGTACAGAAGGAGGGCACTATGAGTTTATCAAAATTAGAACAACGAATTTTAGAATTCTTACAACAGAATCCCGATAGGAATTATCAAACAAATGAAATCGCCCAACATTTTAATTATCAGGGAAGTAAAAATTTCAAAAAATTAGTCAAAGCTCTAGCATTTTTAGAGCGAATTAATGAATTAGAAGTAACAGACACAGGCCGTTTTAAAGCGAAAAGCACTAAAAAAGAAACGGCTGTCGGAACTTTCCGTGGGAATGACCGTGGATTTGGCTTTATCGATTACGATCCTGAACAACCGGATTTATTCGTACCACCTGGAAAAGTAGGGAATGCCATGGATGGCGATACGGTTGAAGCAACGATTATTAAACACGTCAATCCATCGACAGGAAAAGGGTCTGAAGCTCGTGTAGATAACATTGTTGAAAGAGCATCAACACAAATTGTGGGAGAATTTGTCGCCTATGACAAAGAAATGCGCGATTCAACAGGCTTTTTAGGCTTTGTAATTCCTCAAGGGAAATTCAGCGATGAATTGAAAGTTGAAGTTCTACCAGACGGCTTGAAACCAGTGAATCATTCGATTGTGATTGTAAAGATTAAAGAATATCCAACGATGGATAAGCCAAATAATCTAACTGGTCTAGTAGCGAAAGAAATTGGTCATAAAGATGCGCCAGGTGTAGATATTCTAGCTATCTTGTACCAATTCAATATTCCATCAGAATTCCCAGAACAAGTCTTAGAAGAAGCACAAGCGATTGAACAAGATATCGATCCAAAAGATATTGAAGGTCGTCGTGACTTAAGAGATGAATTGATTATTACAATTGATGGGGCAGACGCAAAAGACTTAGATGATGCGATTTCATTAGAAAAACTTGATAATGGTCACTACCGTTTAGGTGTGCATATTGCGGATGTTTCTCATTACGTGACTGAGAATTCACCGATTGATTCCGAAGCTTTAGCAAGAGGGACATCTGTCTACTTAACAGATAGAGTGGTTCCAATGCTTCCACAAAGATTATCGAATGGGATTTGTTCGCTATTACCGAATGAAGACCGTTTAACTGTATCTTGTGAGATGACCATTGATTCAAATGGTCGCGTCGTTGATCAAGATATCTTCCTAAGTGTGATCAATTCTTCATACCGAATGACTTATACAGATGTGAATGCCATTCTAGCTGGTGATGAAGATTTAAGAAAAGAGTATCATGAAATTTCTGAGATGCTTGATCAGATGAGTGAATTACACTTTATTCTGGAAGGTATGCGTCAAAACCGTGGAGCGTTAAGCTTTGAAACACCTGAAGCGCAAATTATCGTTGATGAAGACGGGAAACCTATAGATATCGTTCACCGCCAAAGAGGGGTAGGAGAAAGATTAATCGAGTCATTTATGTTAGCAGCGAATGAAACAATCTCAAGAACATATACTGAGAAAGACTGGCCAATGATTTACCGTGTTCATGAGCAACCTGATGAAGAACGTATGCAACGCTTTGCAGAATTTATTACTGCTTTTGGTGTGGTCTTAAGAGGTCGCGCTGAATCAATTAAACCAAAACAATTACAAGAAGCATTGGATGAATTATCGGATACACCTTATGAAGAAGTTGTATCGATGATGATGTTAAGAAGTATGCAACAAGCACGCTATACGGATGAACCATTCGGTCATTACGGTTTAGCTGCCAAAGATTATACTCACTTTACTTCACCGATTCGACGTTATCCAGACTTAATGGTTCACCGTTTAATTCATAAGTATCTAGAAGCAACGCCAACATCAGAGCAAAAGAGAAATATTGCACAAAAATTAACAGATATCGCAGATCATTCATCTAAGATGGAACGTCGTGCGGTTGAAGCTGAGCGTGAAACAGATGCATTGAAGAAAGCTGAATATATGTTAGATAAAGTTGGAGAACAATTTGAAGGAACTGTGAGTTCAGTGACGTCATTTGGAATGTTCATTCAATTAGATAACACGGTTGAAGGATTAATTTCATTGCAAGAATTAAAAGATGATTATTACCGTTATGATCAACAACACTTAATTCTCATTGGCGAGAACACAAACAACGTGTACCGCATTGGTCAAAGAGTCTTAATTGAAGTTGAACGTGTAAGTATTGAAGACCGCGAGATTGATTTCAAACTCATTGAAACGTACCCAACGGATAACAAAGACTTAGAACATGTCATTAGTGAGAATAAGAATCGAAGCGAGAAAAAAAGTCGCAAACCTAAAAGACAAAGTAACAATAGACAATCCTTTAAACAAGTTGCGAAACAATCGTCTAAAGGGAATAATAAAAAAGGCAAGAAATTCCAAATTAGAAAACGGAAAAAATAGCCTTTGATGTAAACGAGGGATGACTATGGCGAAACAGCAAGACAAACCATTAGCACAGAATAGAAAAGCACGGCATGACTTTACGATACTCGAAACCGTCGAAGCGGGACTAGTATTACAAGGAACTGAAATTAAATCGATCCGACAAGGGAAGATTAACTTGAAAGATGGGTTCGTTTCAATCCGTCAAGGCGAAGCTTTCCTTAAAAATGTTCATATAAGCCCTTATGAACAAGGGAATATATTCAATCATGATCCGTTGAGAAATCGGAAGTTATTACTTCACAAAAAAGAAATTGAAAAATTAGAACGTGAAGTCAAACAAA
This sequence comes from Ruoffia tabacinasalis, assembly GCF_005864045.1. GTDB lineage: Bacteria > Bacillota > Bacilli > Lactobacillales > Aerococcaceae > Ruoffia > Ruoffia tabacinasalis. The sequence goes on from NZ_VBSP01000064.1 coordinate 8,053, forward strand.
ATCGACTAACAATTATACCTTTAAAAGTATATATTGTTAGAGGGAGAGCAAAAGTTCTTATTGGTTTAGCCGAAGGTAAAAACCGATATGACAAACGTCATTCATTAAAAGAACAACAAATGAAACGTGATATTGACCGTGCTTTAAAAGCGAGATAATAAAAAGTGCTTAAGATTTTCAAAATGAAAATTCTTAAGCACTTTTTTGTATGAACTTATTTTGCACTAAGCATTCGGGTGTGTATGTTTAAATTCCCAACGGGCTAACATTGGCGTCACAATACTTGAAATAACAACACCTAACGCAATTTGAGCCGTCGCACTTTCAACGTAGATAGCATATTCAGGTGCTGAAAAAGCAATTAAAGCAGGAACTGACACAGACATACCTGCAATTGAAGATACCGCTAGAGAAGATACACCATCTTCATGTAAGATACGTTGTTCAAAGATAACCAAGATTGGCACTAAAAGGACGTAGAAAACTACTGTTAATAAGATTCCTTGTAGTCCTGATTGAAGCGCATCGAATAAATTTATTCCTGCTCCAAAGACCCAACCCATAAAGGGAGTTAACACCACAACACCAGGGGCTAAGTAATCAGCCATTTTCTTATCAAGGTTCCCAACAATCATCCCGAATATAATTGGTACAAGTGTTGACAGAATAGGTGTCCAGTCAACCGGGGTAGATTGGGCAATACTGAAGACTAACATAGGATAAGCTGGGACACAGAATAGGCCAACCAACCCAAAGGCATTCATATCATCTTGTGTTCCATAGTCTTGCTCTAAGGCTAAATATAATGACGGGTTTGTACTACAGATGGCAGTGATTAGTGCAATGGCACTAATACCAAAGACGCCACCCATGCCAAAGAATTGAATATAAAACATACTAAGATTAGTAGTGAGAAGTCCACGACGGTGGATTTTTCACTACTATTTTTTATATGGTAGATATGAAGGAAAGATCGTGAGGCTTTTTGGTTAGTAAACCGAATAAAAAACTGGTCCACTTCATATCCTTATAAGAATCTGTTTTGAGTATGTTGGGCCCTTGAGGTCGTGTTTAGGAAATTGGAATCGGTAAGGTTA
>NZ_VBSP01000065.1 GCF_005864045.1 Ruoffia tabacinasalis
GTTGTGAATTAACCATATCAGAAAGGGGTTCTTTTTGCATCACCTAACGGGTGATGAAGCAATTTACTACAAGTACTATAATCACAACATTAATTGACATTTTTAGAAAAACTATGAATTATTCAGGTAATAAGTTATAAATTAAAGCGTGTCCATAGAATAATGCACAAATAGAGCTCTTCAAGAATCCCCGGAGTGCTCTATTTGTGCATTCATTTAATTAAATTTTCGATGTATTCAAATCACCTATGGGTTGAGTGGCTCTCTGTTGATTTGATTCCCCAGCCCATTCAAAGGCTTTTTTAGAAATAAGAACAGCGATTATCTCGTTGATAAAAGCGGCTGCTGCAATTAATTGTACCTTGAATAATGGTGGCTGTTGTAGGGTCGAATAGAGCGATTTGTGAAGCTGCAATCCCAGTAAAGGCGAGTAAAAACCCTGAGTGGGGTAATAGTGTCAGACCAAGATGTTTCGCTACTGTATTGGGTAATTTTGTGACTTTTGCTCCAATATAAGCGCCGGAATATTTACCTAAAGCTCTTGATAAAATGAAAATAGCTGTAAAGGCTCCAGCTCCTAAACTTAATTGATAATCTAATGGAGCATCTAAGTTTAGAATTACCATCATTAACGCTAAACCTAAGGTAGGATTTAAAAGGGTCATAATTTCGTCCAATTTTTCTTCTGAGACGATATTAGCAATCGTTGCTGAAAGACCTAAGACCATGAGCATAAAGTTCATCACTGGACTACCAAATACAAGGTTATTGAATCTAAAGCAACCATTGGAATTATGTATTGGTAACAGGGCCTTTCGATTTAAACTTTTTCACAATCGATAAGGCTAGTGCTGGGACGGTAGCTTAAGCAATTTCACCAAACACAAATCCCAAATTAAATTAGAACGCCAGTAAAGTAGAAAATAACTCCAAAAAATACTGCGACGACTAAGAAAGTAGTGAGTGATTGGAACAGAGTAGTTATAATTATATTCTTTCCTGATTTTTTCAGCTTCTTAAATACATGCTCCGTACCAATCATAATCATAATCATACTTCTAAAACATTTAATTAAGCTTGATAACAGTTTGCATTCATTAATACAACGTTCATAAGACCAAGCGCGTGAGGGCCTAAAACCAAACCATCTTGCTATTAGCTACCCATCCTAATATCGCTCGCTAGAAGTCTCAATTTAGCAACCAATTTACCAGCGAAGAATGTTATTGCTGGAACCGTTATATATCGAATAAACAAATTCAATCTGATGTGTCCTCTTTAATTATTCCATAAAACATAATTTTAAATATTTTTCTAATTTAAGTTCGTGCTCTTGAATCAGTTGAGCGTAATTTTCGTCATCTTGTGTTTGGAAATAGTAATTAAATGATTCTTGAAACACTTTAAAATATTCCATCGCCTCATCAAAAATCACATAAGTCCTTTAAATCTACAGTTTGATGGATACTTTCGTAGAAATCATAATTGAATTGATCCAGCTTTGTTTTCAGTGCTCTGATTTCTTTCTTTAAGTGTAGGGGTGGATGAAAAACGGCGTTCGCAAATATATTACTAAATTTAGATTTTCGGTCAAAGAATTGTTGACGCAATGAAAAATATTTTTTAGTTGCTACTTCGATATTTTCAAAGGAAACTGACTCTTCATTAAGAAAAGTGATGAAGCTTTCGAAACATTCAGCCACACAGGCTAAATATAGATTATGTTTGTTCTTAAAATAATGATAGATAATTCCTTTGGAAAAATTACTTTCTTTAGATATTACGTTAAGTGAGGCCTCACTATAACGATGAAGGCCAAATTCAGTAATAGCACTTTGGATAATTTGTTGATTTTTTAAATTACTTTGCTTTGTTCTATTTAGTCGTGTCACCTCATTTCAATATTGACCGAGTGGTCAACGAATCGTTTCTATCATATTTGACTATCTGGTCAAAAGACTGCTACTTAAGCTTTATTACATGATGAATTGTAAAATTAAGTGCGACAAATAAAGAAACCCATAACAGGTTCGTGTAAAATGTTAGTAATGACAAAAACATAAACACGGAGGTCTGTTATGAGCTACACACATCTTACCATAGAGGAACGTTCAAAAATAGAAATACTCTATCAAGAAGGCTATAAAATTAATCGCATTGCTCAATTAATCGGGCGCCATCGGTCAACGATTTATCGAGAACTTAAACGATGCCCTTCAGATCAATACCAAGCTCAGGATACCCATGAAGGTGCCAATCAACGTGCACGTCTTAAGGGTAGAAATCCTAAGTACACGGTCGAGCTACTTAAAGACATTCAAGATAAATTAGAACGTACATGGTCACCTGAACAAATTGTTGGACGAGATTATCAGGGGAAAATTTCCTTTAAATCCATCTATAACTGGATTTACCAAGATATCTTAAAGGTGCCCCTAACTGTCTTAAGACACAAAGGGAAAAGTCGAGAGCCTCAAGAAACGCGAGGAAAGTTTAATATCGGCACTCCCATCTCAAAACGCCCCAAATCTGTGAAGAATCGAAAAGAGTTCGGGCATTGGGAACTCGACACAGTTGTTTCTTCTCGAGGTAAGAGTAAAGGTTGTTTCGCGAGCTTTGCAGAACGAAAAAGCCGTATATATATTGCTTTACCCATGCCAAATCGCTCTAAAGTTGCTATGCAAACTGCGATTGAAGATTTGAGAGAAAACTTACCTAAGGAAGCTTTAAAGTCCTTTACCTCAGATCGAGGAAAAGAATTTGCTTGTTATCCTGAGGTCGAAGCAGCAGGGATTGATTTTTATTTTGCCGATGCTTATAGTGCCTGGCAAAGAGGAACCAATGAGAACTCTAACGGTTTACTGCGTGAGTTTTTTCCTAAGAAAACAGACCTCGCTAGAGTGATTTCCCAAGAACTCAACCAAGCTTTGTGGTTAATGAATAATCGTCCTAGGAAATGCTTAGATTACCAAACACCTTTGGAAGTATTTTTACACGAACTCTTATTAATTGAGTAAATAAAAAATTGTCGCAATAATTATTGCAATTCAACAACTATAAACACGAACAGCCCTGCAATAAATTGTATTGCGGAGCTGTTCGTATTTAAAGAAGATAAAAGTTACATATTATTGTTGAGCACCCATTGCACCATCGATTCGGTATTGTGATCCACTGATAAAGGTGCTGTCATCTGATGCTAGAAATAAAGCAAGTTTGGAAATATCATCAGCTTTAGCGTAGCGACCTAAAGGAATCGTTGAAATATATTCTTCTTTTGCAGTTTCTTCATCTCCTGAACCTTTTTCGAGTTCCTCCATCATGGAAGTATCAACTGGAGAAGGGTGGATAGAGTTGACTCTGACACCACTTTCGGCCACTTCTAAGGCAGCAGTTTTAGTTAAAGCAACCACCGCATGTTTGGAAGCTGAATAAGGAGCCAAACCAGGCGATCCCCTGCTTCCTTTAAATCCTCTTCTGATAAATCAACTAAGGCTAACTTTGCCCCTTCTTCTAAGAATAACTTAGCCGTTTCGATACCAATTCCACCAGCTGCTCCAGTAATAATAGCCACTTTTCCATCTAACTTACCCATTATAAAACTTCCGATTTTTATTTTTCTAATTGGCTAGAAAATCTCTGGCTAATTAGAAATTATTCATAGACTAAAATGAGAATTCTTCAATATTCGCTTGTTGTTCGGTTACATTGTTTTCTTTTAAGAGATTCTTGGCCGCTGCAAGCATAGGCGGCGGGCCACAGATATGCCAGGAAGCAGTCTCATAATATTCTTTCAGACCTTCCTTCTGAATAAAGTCATTGTCAACAAAGCCATGAGGAAAACCTTCAACTTCTTCGTTACTGAATATAATGTGGTGAGAGAAGTTTGGGTATTTTTCAGCGATTTTTTCTAATTCATCGTAATACATTAACTGTTCTTCAGTAGCAACGCCCCAAATGAAAACGATGCGGCGGTTAGAATTGTTCGCAATTTCTTCTCGTAAGACACTTAAGCTAGGCGTCACCCCAATTCCGCCAGATAAGAGAACCATTGGTTCGTTGGATTGACGGACATCTTTAGGGTAGAAGTTGCCATAAGGACCTTCGATAGTTACTTTGTCTCCTTCTTTAACGTCATCTAATGTACTGGTAAAGTCTCCGTCTTCTTGTATCATCACAATGACAGAATCTTTATTAAAGCTTGGTGCACTCGAGAATGAGAAAGGATGGGCTTCGCTCTTAACTGGAGAATCCACGAAACGGAAAAAGCCATATTGCCCTGCAATATAATCTAGTCGATTGCCGTCCATAGGTTTTAATTCAATTTCATGAATCTTTGGCGAGATTTTGCTTCTTCGCACGACTTCATACTTGGGTAATCTTCCCAATTTGAGTTTAAATAAGAAATACCAACCTAATACAAAGATAGTATAGAATGAGGTTAAAAAGCGAAACGCTGTATTTTCTAATAGATAAGAGACATTATAAACATGGAAATGAATGGCAATCACACTGACAATGGCAAAACGATGCAACCATAAATACATATTTCGATTCGCATTACCTTTAAAATTCATCAATTTTTTCGATTTCTTTATGATGGTATCAGATAAGACGAAGATTCCCGTTAATACTACGACAATGAGTGTAATCAAACCAATATACCCTAGTATTGATGTATTGGTTAAATTGAAATTCAAGATATTTTCTATACCACTCCAACGGATAGTAACATGGATAAGTAAGGTCACTGGTAAGACCATTGCCATCCAAGCATGGACTTCATACATATCAGTTAATCCTAGCTTCTTTTCAATTGCTTTAGGGCGGACTGAAATTAGAACCAGTGTTAGCATGATACAAAACGATAGTGATCCTGTTATGTTAGACATGAACTCCTGAAAGTTCGGTGGTATATAATCTTGTAGCAAGGCAATCAAGAAGGTTATAAACATCACAGTGGCTACACCTGGGAAAAACCATCTTATAATTTGTTTATTCATCATTTTCACTCCTTTTCTATTATGTTCTTTGCTCTATATTAAATCGAGTCTTCAATCACTGTAGAAACGAACGTTTGTCTTGAGTACAATGTCATATTTCCTGCATCTTAAGAATAGGCAACATCAGGTGTATCATAAGAAAATTCATCATCTAAATTAGAGTGTTAATTTCTTTATATGTTATGAAAACCCTACCATTAAAAATAAAAAGACACAATCGATATGCATTCAATTAGATAAATAAATTTTCAGATAAATAAACTATCATTTACAGCTGAATATAATACATGTAAGTTATGCCATTCCATTTATTTAAGATTTATGGATTTCTTCAAAGATGATTAAAATACGTAGAAAAAACTGGTCATCTCATGGAGAATGACCAGTTTTTTTATTCCTAATTAGGCTGAAGCGAGTTGTTGAGTATCATTGATATAAGGTTTAAATTGCGTCTCGTACATCAATTTATACATACCATCATTTTCTAATAGTTGTTGATGTGTTCCTCTTTCGACTATGTGACCATTGTCTAAGACGAGGATTTTATCAGCGGATATAATGGTAGACAAACGGTGGGCGATGACTAAGCTTGTTTTGTTTTTGATTAAAGAACTTAATGCATCTTGTATAAGCCCTTCGGATATTGAGTCTAAACTTGATGTAGCCTCGTCTAAAATAAGGATTTTAGGGTCTTTTAAGAATACGCGGGCAATGGAGATGCGCTGTTTTTCTCCCCCTGATAATTTGATACCTCGGTTACCGACTTCGGTGTCATAGCCGTCAGGAAGATTCATTATAAAATTGTGAATATTGGCTTCTTTACACGCTTTAATGAGTTCTTCTTGAGTCGCATCGCTCTTGGCATATAGAAGGTTTTCTCTGATAGATGCATTAAAGAGGTAAGTTTCTTGGGTAACCAGCCCAACATTCTGTCTAAGGAAATGTAAGTCTAGCTCTTGGATATTATAGTCGTCTAGTTTGATTTCTCCCCCGATAACGTCATAGAGTCGAGGGATAAGATTGAATAAGGTAGACTTTCCTGCACCAGAAGGGCCAACGATTGCTAAGGTTTCTCCTTCTTTAACTTGAAAACTAATATCATGTAGGATTCGAGTATCTTCTTTGTAGTGAAAAGATACGTTGTTAAAGCTAAGATCGCCTTTAATTTGTTTTGGAGAGAGTGCATGGACATTATTTTTGATTTCGATCGGCATGTCTAAGTAGTTAAAAATTCGATTAAATAGTGCGAGGGACCGGATAAATTCGATATGTATATCCATAAGTTGCATTAAAGGTCTATACATACGAGTCGTGAGGGCGACGAGGATAGTAATATCACCGACAGTTAAACCTTGATAGTGATTGATGAGAAGCATGATGCCTCCAGCTAAGTAAATGAACATCGGGCCGGCTTCGATAAATGTTTGTGCAACCATTCTAAACCAGCGCCCAACGGTCGTTTCTTTAACTTTGACTTGTGTAAGCTGTTCATTGACTGATCGGTAACGTTGATACTCAGTTTCTTCTTTAGTGAACAGTTTAACCAGTTGTTGACCGCTAACGCTGAGTGTTTCGTTTAATATTTCGTTGGCATCATCGTTTAAATCTTGTGATTCATTCGTGAGTGCCCAACGCTTTTTACCGACGATTTTTATAGGGAAGACTAATAGGGGAACGATTAACATACTGACTAGAGCTAACACCCAGTTTAATTGGATCATCGCGACAATAGAAGTGATTAATACGGCTAAGTTGGATACGGTTTGGGTTAAGGTACCAGTAACGAAACTTTGAACACCACTGATGTCACTCGTCATTCGGGTAATAATTTCACCTTGTTTGCCTGAAGCATAAAAGCCTTGGGATAGTTTTTGGAGGTGATCATACATCTGATTACGCATATCTTTCCCGATATTTTGGGATAACCAAGCGCCGAGAAAGCTTTGAGTTAAACCGATTAAACCGGTTAAAAGTAAGACGATGAATGATGTGCTAATGAGGGTGGTTAACTGGTTAAAGTCACCACCGATAAAGCCTTCATCAATGATGCGACCGGTTAAAATTGCGGGTAACATACCGAGTAATGCGGCTAAAAGGATGATGACCATCATTAGAACGACTTGGAATGTGTAGGGCTTCAAGTAATGGTAAATTCTTTTTAGTATGTGTAAAGTGATTACGGGTGGTTGTTCATTAATTTCTCTATCTAATTCTCTATGATTGATTCTTCTCAATAAATCACTCCTTTATTAAAATCCCCAACCTTGTTGTTCGATGATAGTGTCAATTTCTTTAAGTACGCGTATAAACGCTTCTACATCATCACTTTTAAGTCTTTCAACGAGTGTTTGAATATTCTTTTCTTGTTGCGCTTTTTTCTCTTCGACGATTTGTCTACCTTGCTCACTTAAAGTGATAAATACATTTCGGCGATCTTCTGGAGAGATGGTCCGTATGATTAAATTTTTCGCTTCTAATTTGTTTAGAATTGCTGTGACTCTAGGTGTTGACACATTCATCTGTCTACCTATTTCGCTCGGTATAACATTTTCATCTTGGTTATATAGATAAGTAAGTACAAAGCCGGCACCGCGTCCTACTTTTTGGTGGGTAGCTGCTTTGCGACGTTGGACTTTTAGATGATTGAATTGTTTAATGATTTCTTCGACATAACGATGATTCGAATCCATAATCTCACCCTTTCTTTTATAATTAACACATATAAGTAATTAACTTATGTTAACTATTATAAAGTATCCTTATCATTTTGTCAATCAAATATGGACTTGATTATTATTAATTATAAAATGAGACCGATTATTTTTTTATAATAAGTTTATAATAAAACAGTTGACAATTTTAATGAAGACGCATAATATATAAAACAATAGATTAATAAGCGACTGTGATGAAGAGAAGAGTAGCGAAACGACTTAACAAGTACAGAGAGTCTGGTTCGGTGAAAAAGGGCGGTTTAAGCGTGAGTGAAGATGAGCTTGGAGCAGCTTAAGAGGTTAACACTTCTTAGACGGGAACACCCGATACAGTGTGCAGTATTTATTGATACTGATTGAGCTATTATTTGTGAAGATAATAGAAATTTGGGTGGTAACACGACTCTTCGTCCCTTTTGTTAGAGATATCTCTGACAAAAGGGACTTTTTTTATTCACAAAAGTTGCAAGTTCTGGAAGAATAATAGCTTAAGGGAGAGAATAAAATGAAAAATATCAAACGTGTATTTGGTATCGTATTAAGTATCTTATTAGTGAGTGGCCAATGGCTTTTACCAGCTGCTTCAGCTGAGGAAACAAAAGAGTTTGAAGGTGAAACGGTCATCGTCGGTGTTGTGAGTGATACAGGGCTGGAGCTGTGGGAATACGTAGCAGAGAAAGCTTTGGAAGAAGAAGGAATTACGTTAGAGTTGGTTCTGTTTAATGATTACAATCAACCCAACGTAGCATTGCAAAATGGCTCACTTGATATGAGTGGTTTCCAAGGACATCCTTTTATTAAATCATGGAATGAAGATAATGATGGATCGGTCTATGCGATTGCCAATACACTCTTAATGCCCTTAGGCTTATATTCTGAGAAACATGCCACTCCGGACGATATTCCAGAAGGCGGAAGCATTGCTTTACCAAACGATCCTTCAACTTTAGGACGGGCGCTTTTAGCTTTAGAGATTGCTGGTTTAATTGAAGTTGATGATGAAGTTGGTATTTACGCAGATGAAGAAGATATTACAGCGAACCCTAAGAATTTAGAAATTTGATTTGTCAAATTAAGCTAGACAAAACTGTTTCATCTAAGTAACTCAAAAATACTTCCAACGGTGTTCGGTAGTGTAAGGATTTCCGTGGAATCGTGTTCCGTTTGTGTGCAATCGATGACACAAAGCTTTGGTCTACTTGATTAAAGTCCATTCCTTTTGGCAGTCCGTCTCTGCGTAATAAACCATTGGAATTCTCATTCA
>NZ_VBSP01000066.1 GCF_005864045.1 Ruoffia tabacinasalis
GTTGTGAATTAACCATATCAGAAAGGGGTTCTTTTTGCATCACCTAACGGGTGATGAAGCAATTTACTACAAGTACTATAATCACAACATTAATTGACATTTTTAGAAAAACTATGAATTATTCAGGATTAACAAACAAATTTTAATATTCTTAATTTAATTCTGAATACGTTATCATATTCTTGGCTAGTTAATAATATTATTTTATACAAAAAACTAGAACAAATAATGATTTGTTCTAGTTTAATCTTAGACTATTTTGTTGTTATTTCATTATAGTATCTACGGTGATCATCAATGCGATCTAAGTAGAACCCTGGATGAAGTGTTTCTTTATCTTTTACGACTTCGATGACGCCATCTTCGTTAGAAAGTGTTTTTTCGAAATTTTCTTCATAAGCTTTGATATCTAATTTTTCTCGTCGATTCAAGTGTAATAACGTACCTTCTTTAGAAACATTTTCTTTGAAGCCTGGTTGTAAGATACCTGTGAATAATTCTGCAACCGCACCAGATCCATAACTAAACATCCCGATTCTTTGTCCTTCTTCAAGATTGTCATCGAAGTTCAGTAAAGAAATTAAGCTTAAGTATAATGATCCTGTATAAACATTCCCAACTTGGCGACCAATAAAAGTTGAGTCTTGATAATGACTAAACCATCTTTCTACTAACTCTGGGTTAATATTCGTTTCTTCTTTATTCTCTAAAGATTGCAGACATTTACGTCCCATCTTTGTAAATGGTAAGTGGAATGAGATGGCTTGCAAATCACTTAGGCGTTCAGGGTAACGTTTTGCATACTCTTCTATAATCGTATTGAACATTTCAATGTATAGTTCTGTTGAGTATTTACCTTGTACATATGGTACTTCGGCGTATGATGGACGCCAGAAGTCGAACTGATTTTCTGTCAGACTTAGTGTTTCGCTATCTAATGCTAAGATGCGAGGGTTTGCAGTTACTAACATGGCAATTGCGCCTGCACCTTGAGTCGCTTCCCCACCCGAGTTGAGTCCATAGCGGGAGATATCTGACATTATCACTAAAACTTTTCGTTCTGGGTTCAGCTTTATGTAATTAAATGCAGATATAAGTCCTGCTGTTCCTCCGTAACAAGCATGTTTCACTTCGTAGGCTTTAGCAAAAGGTTGAATACCTAGCATTTGGTGAATGTAAGTCGCAGCTGATTTTGAGAAATCAAAACCTGATTCTGTAGCAAAGATAACTTGATCAATTAATTCTTTATCTTCTTCAGTTACAATTTTGTTGGCTGCATTTGCTGCCATAGCAACGATATCTTCTTCAATGGTTGGTACAGCCATTTTCTCTTGCCCAATACCAATTAAGAATTTATTTGGATCAATGTCTCTAGCTTTTGCTAATTCAACCATATCAACGTAGTGATTTGGTACGTGAAATGTAATTTGATCGATTCCTACCTTTACGATTTGAATCCACTCCTTCTCTATCTCTATTTCCGTATTTCGTCTAAAATCTTTCTTGCTGTATCCCGATTCATTTGCCCAGCTTCACTTAACTGAGTCACAACAGCCGGTATTTCTTTTATTGTTGCGCCTACCTGCATGGCTAAAGCACGCGCTTGCATGCGCATATGTCCCTTTTGGATGCCTTCACTAACTAAAGCTCTCATAGCAGCAAAGTTTTGTACGAGGCCAATAGACGCGATGACATTTGATAAAACTTTGGCTGATGTGATATTGAGCATCTGTAAGGCAAGTTTTGCGGTTGGATGGGATGATAATGTACCGCCAACAGTAGCAACTTGTAATGGTATCTCAATGCTACCTTCTAACATTTCATCTTCATAATTTACTTGCCACTTAGTCAGTGAGCGGTATTGCCCGTCTTTGACTGCATAGGCATGAGCACCTGCTTCAATTGCTCTCCAATCATTTCCTGTCGCAATAACTACGGCGTCAATTCCATTCATGATTCCTTTATTATGTGTTGTAGCACGGTAGGGATCTAACCAAGCATAGTCTGAAGCCATCTCAAGACGCTCTGCTAAACTAATCGCTTCGTCTTTATCATTGCTTAAGTGAACAAATGGTATTTTGGCTGAAGCTATAGTTACTGCCTGAGGCTGGTAATTGGATAATATACTCATTAAGACTTCACCTTCAATGATGGATTCCATCGTTGGAGAAAGTGCTTCTAAGACAGTATTAATCACATTAGCACCCATAGCGTCACAGGGATCAAGTGATAAATAAATACTGATGTAATTGCGATTAGGATGCTCTTTCTCTTCAACCCAAATATCTCTTGGCCCGCCGCCACGTCTGACCATGGACGCACTTGCTTGAGAAGCAATGTCGAGAAGTTTCGCCTTATTCTCTTTAATAATCTGTTGAATTTCAGCCATAGGTTGTTGAACTGTCATAATAATTTGTCCAATTAGCAGTCGCTCTTTCGTTTCTGCCTGAATATTTCCTAGTAATTTAGCTCCGAAACTGGCCGCTGCAATCACAGATGGCTCCTCTATTGCCATCGGAACTACATACTTAGCATTATTCACTTTAAGATTAACTGCAACACCTAGAGGTAAATGATAATTAAATAAATAATTTTCTATCATTTGATTCGCATAGGCTTCCGGCAACATGGTATCCGCTGAATTAATAGATAAACCCAGCCATGATTCCATTAATTCTAATCGTTTGGATATCGAATGCTTGTAAAAGCCTGAGAAAAATTGCCTTTGATCCATATTATTGCTCCTTCAAATTGATATTTTTGATTTATTTAGTCAATCATATTTGTAGACATTAAAAAACGAATATAACTATTAAGATGGGGTACAAAGTACACTTACCGTTTCAGCCGTTTATTATACTATGAATACATTATATATTCTAGTAAATTTCTAAACTTCGTCTGTGTCCAGTCATCATGAATAGCATATTCGCTTTTTTGAATGAGTTGTAAATTAATTATTTTGTTCCAAAAATTCGATCTCCAGCATCTCCTAGACCTGGGATGATATAACCATGTTCGTTTAGTTTCTCATCTAAAGCTGCAGTGTAGATATCTACATTTGGATGCGCTTCTTGTAAAGCTTTTATTCCTTCTGGTGCTGCTACTAAACAAACAAATGTAATGTTTTCTTCTTTTACATTATACTTTGTTGTTAATTGGTTAAGTGCAGTGATTGCAGAAACTCCTGTCGCAAGCATTGGATCAACAACGAACACACGACGCTCGTCGATATCTTGTGGGAATTTAGCAAAATATTCAATGGCTTCTAACGTATCAGGATCACGATACACGCCGATATGTCCAACACGAGCTGCTGGAATCATGTCCATGATTCCATCTACCATACCTAAACCTGCTCGTAAGATTGGGACAATTGCCAATTTTTTACCAGCAATTTGTTTTTGAGTTGTTTTCATAATCGGTGTTTCAATTTCAATATCTTCTAAAGGAAGATCTCTCGTAATTTCATAAGCCATCAACATACCAATTTCATTTGTTACTTCACGAAATACCTTTGTTGAACAATCTTTATCTCTAATAATTGTTAGTTTATGTTGAATTAATGGATGATTCACTACTTCAAACTTTGCCATTTTATTCCTCCTAAGATAATTTATTATTTAAATAATGGTCGGTCTTTCATTAGTTCATAGACCTTGTCTTTAATTTCTGACATTTCGTCCTCTTCTGCTGATAAAGCATCAAGGATAAAATCCGCTACTAATTCTACATCTGATTCTTTCAATCCACGTGTAGTAATTGCGGCTGTTCCAATTCGAATACCACTTGTTTGAACAAATGATTCTTTATCAAATGGGATTGAGTTTTTATTTACAGTGATACCTACTGCATCTAAACGCTCTTGTGCCCATTTACCTGTGATACCAAGTGGAGTCACGTCAATTAAGAATAAGTGATTGTCTGTGCCGCCTGAAATAATTCTTAGTGGACTTAGATCAAATATTCGTGACATTGCTTTTGCATTGAGTTTTACTTGCTTAATATAATCTTTAAAGGCTGGTTGCAATGCTTCATGAAGCGCAACAGCTTTGGCAGCAATGACATGCTCCAATGGCCCGCCTTGAATACCTGGAAATATCGCTTTGTTTAATTTCTTCGCATGCTCTTCTTTCGCAAGAATCATCCCACCACGAGGTCCTCGAAGTGTCTTATGTGTTGTTGTCGTTACAACATCCGCATAAGGAATAGGATCTGGATGCTCTCCAACCGCTACTAAACCAGCAATGTGAGCCATATCTACAAAATAGATCGCTCCCACTTTTTTAGCGATGTCACCGATGCGTTCAAAGTCGATTTCACGCGAATAAGCACTTGCACCAGCAATCAACATTTTGGGTTGGACTTCTGTAGCAATTTCTTCAAGTTTATCGTAATCAATGCGTTCTGTCGTCGGATCAACACCATAACTATACATCTCATAAGATTGTCCACTAAAGTTGACTGGCGAACCATGAGTTAGATGACCACCTTGAGATAAGTCCATACCCAAAACTTTGTCGCCTGGTTCTAAAAAGGCACGATAAACAGCTAAGTTTGCACTAGAACCAGAATGTGGTTGCACGTTTGCATACTCAGCATTAAATAATTCTTTTGCTCGATCAATCGCAATTTGTTCAATTTTATCAACAAATTCGCAACCGCCATAATATCGCCTACCAGGATACCCTTCAGCATATTTGTTAGTCAAAATGCTTCCTTGAGCCTTTAAAACACTTGGTGAAACGAAATTCTCAGACGCAATTAATTCAATCCCATTTTGTTGACGTAGTTGCTCGTTCTTAATCTGTTCAAATACAAATGTATCATCAGTAAATGTCATAGTGATACCTCCAGGTTATTTTTTTATATTATATCATACTCGACGATGCTTTAGAAAGACGGTTTAAATATGCATGTGTTTCATCAGTCTCTTCAAATGCCTGCGCAAAAATCACATCACAGTCACTACTTTCAAGGAAACGTAAGCCTGCAAATAGGCGTTGAGTTGCTTGTTCAAGCTCTTCATCGCTTCCTAATGAATAGTAACTGAAACCAATACTATTTGTCTGTAATTCAGAAATAATATGTTCTTGTGCCAAGATTCCAATCTTCAAATCTGTTTCATTAATAAAGTCTTTCCAATCTTCAAGCGAATGAGAAGGATCAATCATCTTAACAGGTTGACTCGGACTATAATGCGTATACTTCACACCTGGACTGGCAATTGTAGTACCTTTCATTTGTTCCTCGCTCGATTTCTCTAACACTTCAATGCCTGTTGCATTGGCTAACATGGCTTGCGTAATAGCCCCTGGTCTTAAAATTTCAATGCGTTCTGCTGTCGGCCAAACGACCGTTGACTCAACACCTACTTGTGTGAACTCAGAATAATTATTCACGACGCCCGCAATCTTTCCATCAAAATCATGAATAACATGCTCAATGGACGTTGGACTCGGTTTACCAGATAAATTTGCACTTGGGCCGACTAAAGGAAAACCAACCATCTCAATTAAAAGTAAAGTTTCCAATTGATTAGGCATGCGAATCCCCACAGTCTTTTGATTCGGTGTGACACTTTCAGCAAATATACCTTTTTTAACCGGAAAGATAATTGTTAAAGGTCCCGGCCAAAAAGTTTCCATTAATTTTAGAGCCACATCGTTCACTTCATTAACAAAATCATAAACTGAATCGATACTGTGAACATGCACAATTAACGGATTATCTGAAGGGCGTCCTTTAGTTTTAAATACTTGTTTGACGGCTTGGTCGTTGTTGGCAATTGCACCTAAACCAAAGACGGTTTCAGTTGGAAATGCAACTAATTCTCCTTGCTTTAAAGAATCCGCTGCTTCGCGTAATTCCTCACGTCCAAATATTTTAGTTTTATTTAGTTTTTCATTATTCATTCTATATACCTACTTTACAATTCAATTTGTACGTAACGATTTTTTCCATTTAAATCTAGGATAATTTCAATAGTGGAATTTGGAAAGGTCTCAGAGAAGATAGTTTTAACTGCTTCTCCTTGTTGGAAACCAATTTCCACAATGATCATGCTCGTTTCCTTTACATATGATTGTATTTGTTTAGCGAGTTGTTTGTATATTGCCAGTCCATTATCTTCTGCAAATAAGGCTAATGACGGTTCAAACTTCTTCACGCTGTCATCCATTAAATCCAACTCATCTTCACTAATATAAGGTGGGTTGGATACGATAAGATCAAAGTTTTGTTGTGGAATATGTTCAAATAAATTACTTTCGATAAACTCCACATTAACTTGGTGATTTAATGCATTCTCTTTAGCGACTTTGAGTGCTTCAGGTGAAATATCTGAGGCAAAAACGTGTTGCTCTGGATTTAACTTCGCTATCATTATAGCTAAAATCCCCGTGCCCGTTCCAATATCTAACACTTTAGCGTCCACTTTCTCTTCCAAATAGTGGTTAGACAAACTGACAATCCCAGCAGTATCTTCTCTAGGAATCAGCGTGTGTTCTGTCACTTTAAATTTTTCTTCCATAAAGTAAGCATGACCGAGTAGATATTGAATGGGTTTTCCTTCAACGATTTGTTCAAGTATGCGCATATAGTGTGTATACATTTCTTCTTTGACTGGTTTATTCAAACCTAGTACAACATCTGTTAATGTTTGTTCAAAAGTCATCATCCAATACGTTCTTGCTAAATGCTCATCTAACCCCGAAGCTTTTAAAAAAAGTGAAGCTTTATTCAAAGCTTCACCTAATGTTAGATTAACTGTTTGGACCATTTAACTCCTCCAATAGTTGAGTTTGGTCGTAGACAATTAATGCATCAATTATGTCATCTAAATTACCACTTAAGATTGATTCTAACTGTTGAATTGTCAGTCCAATTCGGTGATCAGTCACTCGACTTTGTGGAAAGTTATATGTGCGGATTCTTTCAGAGCGATCTCCTGTTCCGATTTTTAACTTACGATCTGCATCAATCTCAGATTGTTGTTCTTCTTGCACTTTATCAAATACACGTGCACGTAAGATTTTCATTGCTTTTTCACGGTTTTTCAATTGTGAACGCTCATCTTGCATCGCAACCACTGTATTCGTTGGAATATGTGTTAATCGTACCGCTGAAGCTGTCTTGTTAACGTGCTGTCCACCCGCTCCACTCGCGTGGTAGATGTCGACACGAATATCATTGTCATCAATATCGAAATCGATTTCTTCAGCTTCAGGCATTACGATAACCGTTGCCGTTGAAGTATGGACACGTCCTTGAGATTCAGTCTCAGGAACACGTTGAACACGGTGAGCGCCGTTTTCATATTTAAGTTTTGAATACACTTTATCACCTGAAATCATTAAGGTTACTTCTTTATAACCACCGATACCTGTAATGTTTGCATCAATGACTTCTACTTTCCACCCTTGGTTCGTAGCGTAATGCGTATACATATCTAGTAAATCTCCAGCGAATAATTGTGCTTCGTCTCCACCGGCTGCCCCACGAATTTCCATAATGATATTCTTTTTATCATTTGGATCTTCAGGAATCATCATAATTTTAATTTGACTTTCTAATTCTTCACGCTCAGATTTTAAAGATGATAATTCCTCTTTCGCTAACTCAGCCATTTCATCGTCAGTATTCTCTGATAGAATTTCTTCTGTTTCACCGATTTCTTCATTAACTTGTTTATAGCGTTTGATTTTTTCGACTTTGGGTCTTAAATCACTTTCTTCAATCGTTAATTCTCGTAGACGGTTTGTATCACTAATCACACTTGGGTCACTTAGTAATTCATTAACTTCGTCATAGCGAAAAATTAGCGAATCTAGTTGTTCAAACATTATTTTTCCCCATTTCTTATAACTTGTTTACGCCGCCTGGATTGTTGTAGCAGCTTCGGCAGACTGGTAGATAGGATTCATTTCCACCAATTTGGATTTGTTCTCCTGTATATACCGGTTCTCCGTCATTAATTCTTAAGTTCATTGTCGCTTTACGGTGACAATACCAACAAATTGTCTTGAGTTCTTCAATCTTGTCAGCATAGATGAGAAGGTATTTCGAACCTTCAAAAAGCTCGTTTGAGAAATCATTTTTTAAACCGAATGCCATAACTGGAATGTTTAATTGATCTACAACACGAGCAAGTTCTAATATATGATGTTTTTTCAAGAATTGCGCTTCGTCGATTAAGATACAATATAACTCCGTATCAATTGCAGCAATCTCTTCAAATAAATCCATGTCATCCGTAATCGGAGTTGCTTCACGTTCTAATCCTGTACGACTTGCAACTAAGCCTACTTTTGTACGTGTATCGACAGCACTCGTAAAAATTTTAACTGGTTTATTTTGCTCTTCATAGTTATGTGCAACCTTTACGATTTCAATTGATTTCCCACTATTCATTGCACCGTATTTGAAGTACAGTTTCGCCATGATCTAACTCCTTCTTTTCTACTCTCAACTATTAATAATAAAATACTCAAGCATCTTAGTCAATTGCTTGGATGAAATATTATCATAAAAATATCTTAAGTGATTTTAGGGTATACTCTATATATTCCTAACTAAGAATATCATACCTGCATTCGACTTTGATTACAATTATGGTAAAAGTGTATTTTGGAATGAGAGTGTAAAATATCTTGTGTAAATAGAAAAAAGGAAGCCCCTTCTGTAGAATAGAGTTACCACACTACATTCACAGAAAAGAGGACTTCCCTATGAACAATCTTACTACAGATATCTTACAGA
>NZ_VBSP01000067.1 GCF_005864045.1 Ruoffia tabacinasalis
AGTTCATCCGTGGTAAGATGGGTGTAGGTCATTTGTGGTCACTCCTTTGTATTCTTTGGTCGGAATTACAAGTTGAGTGTACCACAAATGGCTGTTTTAGTTGTCTAGCTTAATTTTACAATCGGCGTTACATCCGATGTTAGAAATTTATTCTCGAAGTGGTCAATTAACTGACGTGCTTCGTCGGTTGTATTTGTCTCCATTAATTGGATGCGCAAATCATTGGCTCCTTTAAACTCGCGCACATAAATCTTAAAGTAGCGACGTAAAGGTCTGAAATGACGTTGCCCATCTTCATTATATTGATCAAATAAGTCTAGATGGAATCTTAATAAGTCTAATAATTCTTTTGGACTGTGGTCTTTTTTATCTACTTCAAAAGCAAACGGATTTTTAAAGACACCACGTCCAATCATAACACCATCCACACCGTATTTCTCTACTAATTCCAAACCTGTTTGGCGATCTGGAATATCACCATTAATCGTAATCAATGTGTTTGGCGCAATTTCATCACGTAGTTTCATAATGTCAGGAATTAATTCCCAATGAGCGTCTTCTTTACTCATTTCTTTTTTAGTTCTTAAGTGAATCGATAAGTTAACAATATCTTGTTTTAACAAGTGAGTTAACCAACCTCTCCACTCGTCGACTTTTAAATAACCTAAACGAGTTTTAACACTTACGGGTAAACCTCCTGCTTTTGCAGCTTGGATAAGCTCAGCAGCGACGTCTTCTCGCTTGATTAAGCCACTTCCACGCCCATGTTTTACAACATTAGGTGCTGGGCAACCCATATTGATATCAAGCCCGCTAAAGCCCATTTCTGCCATACCAATACTCATTTGTTTAAAGTACTCTGGACGATCTCCCCAAATATGAGCAACAATTGGCTCTTCATCTTCAGTAAAAGTTAAACGGCCACGAACACTTTCAATCCCATCAGGATGACAGTAACTCTCAGAATTTGTAAATTCCGTAAAGTATACATCGGGTTCTGCGGCTTTTTGAACGACATGGCGAAAAACAACATCCGTCACGTCTTCCATAGGTGCTAGGATAAAGAATGGTTTAGGTAAATCATGCCAAAAATTAGAAGTCATACTATTATCAATTCCTTTCTTAGGTCGTTAGTTTCTTCATTGTATTATTTATATAAAATTCAAATAAAAAAGCTAAGAATAGCATCAAAGCCATCCTTAGCCTGTTCATTATAAGCAGCAATTCGATTGCATCATTGCAGTCAAGCTACTTAATTAGTTCATTTACTAAAATACATGTAAATGACTAAGATTGATGAATTGGCAAAACATAGCATAACGTAAGATGACTTAAAAGTCTAGATTAAATGTTTGATAATTAAGAGTATTTTAAGCATTATATAAATAAATTTGATATAATAATTATGAATGTTTATAAGATGAGGGAGTTGATTAAATAGTAAGAAATTATTTATTTAATAATTAAAGTTATATCCAATATTTGTTGGTCATACTACTTAACAATGTTTTTTACAAAGTTATAAAGTGTATTCACGTATTCTTGATTTTGTTTATTATCTAAAATGATAAAGGATGGTTAATATGAAAAAGATACTTTTACTAAGTTGTGCTTTAGTTTTATTGAATGGATTAACAGTAAATGCAGAAGAGTCAGTTTCAACCTCAGATATAGATGAAAGTGTTGAATCTATAGAAGAAACTGAATACAAGGATCCTTTTGATCCTGAATCGTATGAAACAATCTTCGAAGAAGATGTGTATAAAATTGGAACTGATATGCCTGCGGGTGAATATAAAGTTTTCTCAGTGGAAGACCATGCTTCTTATACATTAACTAATGATGCTCGTGGCGAAGACTATGTGGCGTACATGTCCTTTGATACTTTTAGTTATGTTTCAGTAGAAGATGACCAATTTTTAGAATTAAAAAATTCTTTTGCTATACCAGTAGAAGATGCTGATCCTGTAGTTATTGAGAACGATATAATTGGTCCTGGTGTTTATAGAATTGGAATAGATATTGATCCTGGGGAATATAAAGTAACTGCAACTGATGAGCATGCAAGCTATACAATTACTGGTGACGCGAATATGAATGATTACATTGATTATTCTTCAATCGAAAAAAGTAATTATATCGAGGTATTAGAAGGCGAATATTTAGAATTAAAGAATGCAGAAATTAATTTAAATTAACTTTATACATAAATATTTCCACTATTAATCAATCTAGTTTTAAATAAAAAGAGCCTTCAAGGGCTCTTTTCTTTTTAATATTTTGCCTCTACCTCTTAAATTCAATTTTAATGAGATACAAAACAAAAATTGAACAAATAAAAAAGCTAAGAAAAGCTTATTAAAGCCATTCTTAGCAGAAATGTTATCTAACGCGCTCTTGAATACGAGCTGCTTTACCAGATAATTTACGGATATAGTATAATTTAGCACGACGTACTTTACCTTGACGTAGTACTTCGATTTTTTGTACGCGAGGTGTATGTACAGGGAATGTACGTTCAACACCAACACCGTTAGAAATCTTACGAACTGTGTAAGTTTCAGAGATGCCTTGTCCACGACGTTTAATAACTAATCCTTCAAAAAGTTGAACACGTTCACGTTCTCCCTCAACGATTAACGCATGAACACGTACTGTATCTCCAGGACGGAAATCAGGAATGTCGTTACGTAATTGAGCTGAAGTAATTTTTGCAATAATTGGATTAATACTCATTTTATCTTTCTCCTTCCAACAAATAATCTTAAATAGTCATTCTACTTAGCGGATTATAGTTAATTCGGGGCCCAATGGCCACTTGTAATATTATACCTAAAATATGAAACTTGTAAAGGGATTTTTTTACTTTTTTTATTTATCCGACACGATTATAGAAACGACGTTCAATCCAACCAAGAATGACGTCCGTTAATATAGCCATTAATGCCGTTGGTATCGCTCCAGCAAGTATGATGGCTCCACCGTCTGTTGCATTAGTACCGCGAATAATGATATCACCTAAACCACCGGCACCAATGAAAGCACCAATCGCAGTAATACCAATCCCTACTACTAGAGCGTTGCGAATACCGGCCATAATCACAGACATTGATAACGGTAATTCAACATCTTTAAGTCGTTGCCAACTTGTCATACCAATCCCCTTCGCTGCATCCAGAACATCTGCATCCAGAGTAATCATTCCTGTATAAGTATTCTTGATAATTGGCAGTAGCGAATAAAGGAAGATCGTCACGATAACCGTGTTTACTCCTAAACCAACCGCTAACATTATAATCGACATCATTGCTAGTGACGGAATGGTTTGTAATACATTCGCCGCACCTAGGACCCACGTACTCATCTTTCTATTGTTGGCAATCCAAATTCCAATCGGAATACCAACAATTGAAGCGAATAATACTCCATAGATAGAGATTAAGAAATGACGCCAAAATTGTTCCAGTACATATGATCCGTTCATCGAGAAATAGTAGATAAACTGTTCAAATAAATTCATACTATCCATTATGGCTGCTCCTCTCTAAAGTAATTATTCTCTTCTAAAAACTGTTGTGCAACAATTGATGGCTCAAGAAGATTATCATCTGCTTCAAAGTTTAATTGTTGCATTAACTCTGTATCGATTTGTCCAACTAATCTTTCGAATAGAGCATCAAGTTCTGGATTGCTCTCTAGGATTTCATCTGTAGCTCTAACTGACCCTTCATAAGGAGGGAAAAATCCTAGGTCATCCTCTAAGACAACAAGGTTATTACTCAAGATACGCCCATCCGTTGAATAGCCTAAAACAACATCCATATCTCCAGATGCAACTGCATCATAAACTAGTCCAATTTGCATTGGATAAGTTTCACCAAATGAAAACTCATATGCCTCTTGGAAAGCCGGATAACCGTCACCCTCGCGTATCAGCCAAGTTTGGTCGAAGCCTGCTCTCAAGTCACCAGCTATGTCTTTCAAATCACTGACTTTTTCTAAATTTTTCTCTTGAGCAAACTCTTCAGTTACCATAAAAGCATATGTATTCTCAAATCCCATCGTGTCATAGTACTTTTGGTCGAATTCATTTGCAAATCGTTCTTGTAGGTACTCCATCGTTTCATCTGCATCATAAGAAGCACTCTCTCCAAATATAGCAACGATATCTGTACCTGTATATGCCGGTACAAGCACATCAGCATCACCATTTAATAGCGCATGATGACCTACAACTGCTGTACCTAAGTTACTAATTAGCTCAACATTATAATCTGTCTCTTCTTCAATTAATTGTTGAACCATCGAAGATAATATTTGGCTTTCAGTTGTACCTAATCCTGCAATTTTTATCGTTTCGGTACCGAATCCACCACCAAGACCTGGCAAAGCACATCCAGCTAGGAAAAAGACTGATAGAGCTAATACAATCACTTTATGTATTCTTTTCTTTATCATATGAATCCTCCCCTACTTGGCTGCAGTTACTTCTGGTGTAAAGTAAACTTCTACTTTACCGAGAAGGTAATCTGCTAAAAGTGCCATAATTGTCACAGGGATTGTCCCAGCAAAGATTAAATCTGCTTGATATAGAGAAATACCACTTAAGATAAAGTCTCCTAAACCACCTGCACCAATATAAGATGCTAAAGATGTCCAAGCAATCACGTAAACAGCTGACAAGCGAATACCAGCCATAATTACAGGCATTGCTAAGGGCAACTCAACCTTCATAATTGATTGAAAGGCAGTCATTCCCATTCCTTTAGCCGCATCTTTGGCTGTGGGACTCACATCATTCATTCCAATATACGTATTACGTAATATTGGTAATAGTGAATAGATAAACAGCGCAATAATCGCTGGGAATCGCCCAATCCCTATTAATGGAATCATCAAAGCAAGTAGTGCTAATGTCGGTACCGTTTGAAAGATACTCGCGACACCAATGATGAAATTAGCTGCTTTAGGTGTTCGAGTGATTAAGATACCTAAAGGTACAGCCACAATGATCCCTAGTAATAAAGAAATAAAAGAAATATACAAATGTTCAAACATAAGCGTGACTAACTGACTCCCATTTTCTTGTAAAAATGTTATCATAGCACACGTTCACCATCTTCTTCATTGAAAGCTGGCGGAATAACAATACCGTCTCCTTCGATATCATCATCTTTTTCAATAGCATTCTCAGGTGCTACATCAGAAAGTGATTCGTACTCTCCCCAAATCGCATCATAAATAATGTTAACGAAAGTAGCTCGTGTAACAATTCCTTTAAGGTGACCTACCTCATTCACAATTGGCACATATGAGTATCCTCGTTTTAAGATTAAATCAACGGATTCACGTACTAAAGCATCTTCTCTAAGTGAGAACATATCTGAGCTCGTAATATCCGCTAAGTTAATTGCTGTATTAAAATGTCTTTGGATCATATGGATATCAACAAAACCTTTTAATACATTATTCTCATCCGTAATTAGAAGCGTATCCACAGATTGCTCTTTCATTAATTCTAAAGCATCCATAAGTGATTGGTCTTCAATCATCGCCACATGGCGTTTACTCATAACCTCGCCAACTTTAGTTGTATCTTGTTGAGCTTGAATTAAGCGGTCTTGACCAATAAATTGAGCAACGAACTCATTCGCTGGATTACTTAAAATCTCATCTGGCGTTCCGACTTGCACTATTTCACCTTTACTCATAATAACAATACGAGTCGCTAACTTCAGCGCTTCGTCCATATCATGCGTTACAAAGACAAAGGTCTTTCCTAATTCTTCTTGCAATTCTTTAACCATAACTTGCAGTGTATCTCTCGTTAATGGGTCAAGCGCTCCAAATGGCTCATCCATTAAAATGATATCTTGTTCTGCAGCTAGTGCTCTGACAACCCCAATACGTTGTTGTTGACCTCCAGATAGTTCTGATGGATAACGATCTAGAAACTCTTCTGGTAATTCAGCTAGTTTAATCATGCGTTTTGCTGTTTCATCAAGTTTAGCTTGATCCCATTTTAACAATTTTGGTACCATTAAAATATTATCTTTAACCGTCATATGTGGCATAAGACCAATGTTTTGAATAACATACCCAATTTGTCTTCTTAATTTAACTGGGTTCATATCCATAATATTCTCACCATCGATTAAAATTTCACCATCTGAAGGTTCAATCATACGGTTAATCATTCGCATCGAAGTTGTTTTACCCGATCCTGATGTACCTATGAAACAAATAAACTCTCCATCTTCAATCTTTAAGTTAAAATCATCAACAGCTAATACGTCACTAGCGTAACGTTTTGATACGTTTTTGAATTCAATCACAACTTTATTCTCCTCCTCGTTTTTTCGCAATTTTCACAATACCATTATTATAAAAAAATCTCAAGAAATATAGTTTAATTCGATTGATTTGTCGCGTTTGTCAATGTCTCTCATTAAATACTAAGATTATTTTTTTGAGTAAATTAAAACCTACTCACTCTCAAATTCTTTAACCCATTCACGCTCTTTGTCAGTTAATTCAGCTTTTTCTAATAAATCTGGTCGGTTATTAAAAGTTCTTCTAATCGCTTCTTTATGTTGCCATAATTCAATATTACTATGATGCCCGCTAAATAGCACGTCTGGGACACTTTTCCCTCTAAATTCCCTCGGTCTTGTGTATTGTGGATGCTCTAATAGATTTCTCTGATGAGACTCTTCCACAATTGAATGTGCATTTCCAACCACTTCTGGAATGAGGCGAACCGTTGAATCTATCATGACCATGGTTGGAAGTTCTCCATTTGTTAAGACATAATCTCCGATGGATACTTCATCTGTAATGTAATCTCGAACTCGGTGATCAAAGCCTTCATAATGGCCACAAATAAATACTAAATGTTCTTCTTGTGACCATTCTTGTGCCAATTCTTGGCTAAAAGGTTTCCCAGCCGGATCCATTAAAATAACCCGAGACTTCTCAGTCATCTCCAGTTCCTCTAATGTATCTACAATGGGTTCCACCCGCAATAGCATACCTGCTCCCCCACCATAAGGATAATCATCAACATGACCATGCTTATTGACCGGGTTACGTCGGAAATTGTGGGTCTCAAATGATAAGACACCTTCCTCTTGAGCTTGTTTCATTATTGAGTGTTCCATTGGAGCAAACATTTCGGGAAATAAAGTTAATACATCAATTCTCATCGTCAATTAACCCTTCCATCAATTCAATTACAACGAAACCTTCATCAACATTAACTTCCTTTACAACATCTTCGATATAAGGAATTAAAGCATCAGACAGTTTTGGTTTATTTCGTTTAATTACCCAAACGTCATTCGAACCTAAACTTAAGATGTCTTTAATCACACCTAATTCTTCTTTTTCAGTTGTGATTACTTTTAAACCAATAATTTCATGAAAGTAAAACTCATGATCATCCAACTCTTGTTGTTGGTCTTGGTCAATGGCTAACCACATCGTCTTGAATTTTTCGACATCATTAATATTATTAAACTCTACGAAACTTACAATATAAGTCCCTTTACTTAACTTAGCATTTTTGACTGTTACTTTTTGAACGGGACGATCATTATCTAAAATCGTTAAAACCTCGCCAGCAGCAAATCGTTCTTCCGGAAAATCAGTATCCGCAATCACTTTAATTTCTCCTCGAATGCCAAATGTATTTACAATTCTTCCTATACGAAAATATTCCATAGTTTATTTCCTTTCACACTACATTATATACTTTGCTCTTAAAGCTACCTTACTACTTTTATTATATATAAATTTTCACCAAACAAAAAGTGCTAAGTAGAAACAAATGAATTTGTCTCTACTTAGCACTTTAAAACTTATTCGCTATCACCGTCAGCAATGACAATGCGAGCTCTTTTAGAACCGCGTTGACGAATGCTATAAATGATTGTACGTATTGCTCTCACAACACGCCCTTTTCTGCCAATGACACGTCCGATATCATCCGGATGTAAATTAAGATGATACTCTATAAAATCTTCTGTTTCAACAATATCGACAGAAAACTCATTAGGATTGTCAATAAGTGGTTCAACAATTGTTTTTATCAAAGCTTCAATATCTGGCATTTTTATCATCCTTTATTGTGATACTAAACTTATCAAACATGCCTTATTTAGCTTGTTTTGACTCGTGGAATTTTTGCATGATTCCTTGAGTAGATAATAAGTTGCGAACAGTGTCAGATGGTTGAGCACCATCACTTAACCATTTTAACGCTAACTCTTCGTTGATTTCTAATTGTTTTGGTTCTTGAACTGGATTATAAGTTCCAATTTGTTCAATAATACGTCCATCACGTGGAGCACGTGCGTCCGCTACTACAATACGGTAGAATGGGTTTCTTTTAGAACCCATACGTTTCATACGAATTTTAACTGCCATGTAAGTCACCTCCATTAATTAATCTCACAGTTAAGTATATTATCAGATAATATCACCCCTGTAAAGTGTTTTTCCTTTACAGGTTGAATTTTTTTATTAATTTTTGCTTATCAGCTATAAATGTTTTTATATCAAGGTTTTAAATTCGCCGATTGTAAAATTAAGCTAGACAACTAAAACAGCCATTTGTGGTACACTCAACTTGTAATTCCGACCAAAGAATACAAAGGAGTGACCACAAATGACCTACACCCATCTTACCACGGATGAACT
>NZ_VBSP01000068.1 GCF_005864045.1 Ruoffia tabacinasalis
GGTTCTCTGTCAAACAACGTTGGTAAAGAATAAAGTCAAATAATAATAGATTTTGGAAGAGGATGTACAACGAGCTTACGCTGCTGTATGTTCTCTTTCTTTTTCTATCATTTTGATTTTATTTCTGATTGGTTTTAAATTGAAGTGCAGGATAATGCGATTTTTATAATGAATAAAGTTACCGTAACCATAGGCTACCCGGTTCAATACTTTGATCTTGTTATTGATTCCCTCTATCTTTCCATTGTTATAAGGATAATAGAAGGTGTTTTGGATATGAGGAAAATGAGCGCGCAACGTCTTTAAACTGGTTTTCATGTATCCAGATAGTTCAGGAGAAGCGGGTTGATCTAAAACAGTTCTTAACTGTTTTGAGTCATTGTGTTCGACGGCTTTAAGAATAGCTTGATACATTGTATAAGTTGCTTTTAGTTCTGGATCGTACGCCAACATCTCAGAAACGATTGCTGATTCCAGACGCTGTCCGAACATGGGAAAGTATTGATAGGTAGTATAAGACAACTCGGACTCTTTCTTCAGTAGTTTCTTCCAGAAGCGTTTGAGTCGTCTGTACTTCTTTTGGTCTTCTCCATTGGACGTTCGAAGTCGATTCATGACTTTTACGCGTGTTTTGTTCATCGCTCGGTTCACGAGCTGAACGATATGAAATCGATCAATAATGATATCAGCGTTTGGAAACAGTTCAGGGATGAAGCTGACGTAACTGGCATTCATGTCTGTCGTAATCGTTTTGACCTGATTTCTCTGGTTTTGGCTGTATCGAGAACAGAAGTGATCTTTGATTGTACGAGTATCTTTGCTTTCTAAAATATCTAGTATCGTTCCTGTTACGACATCAATATACTCAAAAGCCATTTGCCCATTACCATACTTAAACTCATCAAAAGACAAGTTCTCCGGCAATGAATGATAGTAAGGTCGATAATACTTCACCTGTTCATTGATGATTCTTTGAATCGTTGTGGAAGAGACATTCGTCTCTTCTGCCAAGCTCTTGATCGAACGAGCATCAGCTGACTTCGCCAGTATTTCTGCTTTGATAAAATTAGAGATAAAACACGCCTCTTTTACAATCGGTGTTTCCGCAGTAAATGTTGCTTCACAAGATGTACACTTGAACCGCTGCTTTTTCACTCTAAGATAGGTCGGGTAAATGCCAGATATTGGAAAAGTGATTCTAGAAGTCTGAGTCCCATTTTTATAGATAGAGAAGTCCTTGTTTGGTTCCTGACATTTCTTACATTCCGTAGGAATATAAGTCAATGTACAGTCTATAAATTTACATTTCTTTTGTTTGTGTATCCCATAAGACACGCAGTTATCTTCGAAAATCATGTTTTTGTCTTGAATATCTAGTACATTTTGCATATCATTTGATGTAGGCAAGTGAGTTCCTCCTATGGATATTTGGTTTTTGTCGACTATTATTCTACAGGAGAACTCACTTGTTTTCTATTTTCTGAGACAAAAAAAGACGCCAGTGATTTCTCACCAACGTCATATATTATAGAACCTAATTTGTCTTTTGATGATATCTTATCGTAATGAGATATCTGAGGACCGCTCAATCATCAAAAGTCGTCCCTCTAAATAAACTACAAGAATAATTACTTAGAGGGAAACTTTAAAATATCAATATGTTTTTAACATTGCTAAGCTAGACCATCATGAATTTTGTTTAGATTCCATTTCATCATTGTATAGTAGGTATCGCCTTCGGAACCTTCTTTTGCTAATGAATCAGTAAAAATTTTGGAATAAATTTCTAATCCCGTTTCATCGGCAACTTTATTCATTGACTTAGATGAAACAGAGGTTTCTACGAACAAATGTTTGACATCAGAGTTTTCTATTTTAGCTAACACAGCTTTCATTTGTTCGGGAGTACCTTGAGATTCGGTATTGATTTCCCAAATGTAAGCTGGCGCAACATGATAGGCTTTTGAGAAGTATTTGAAGGCACCCTCTGAGGTGACCAATAAACGCTGTGATTCAGGAATATCGAGAAATTTTGATTGCGCTTCCTCATGTAACTTTTGTAATTTTTTGATATAAGCATCAGAATTAGTTTGGTAATAATCTGCATTTTTTGAATCTTTTTCCTTTAAGACTTTGGTGATTGTTTTGACGTATTGAACACCATTGGCTAAATCAAGCCAGGCATGAGGATCTTCTTCTTCGACGTTGGTTGTTAAGTGCTCCGGTGTTACACCTTCACTGGCGGCGAAAACATCTTTATCGAATTCTTTATGAGCAGTGCTTACCAACTTCTTGAACCAACCACTACCGCCAGTTTCTAAATTCAGTCCGTTGTGAAATAAAACTGTTGCATCTGTTGCTTTTGAGATATCTTCCGGTTTAGGTTCATACTCGTGGGGATCCACGCCGCGTTGAACAATACTATATAGTTCAACGCGATCTTTAGCCACATTTTTAACCATGTCTTCCAAAATCGAGTTTGTAGTTACTACGCTGATTTTTTTGGAATCTGTTGATTGTTTGGAATCTCCACTTCGTCCGTTGACAAAAAAGATTACTCCGGCGACGGTTGCGATCACTACTACGATGGTTACTAATATTCTTTTCATATTTACGCCTCTTTTCTATTTTTGTGTATATGTAACAAGTTTTGTTTTGGTGAGAAGATAAAGGAAATTAAGAATAACCCTGCTGCGACAATAACAATCGCTGGACCAGAAGCCCAGTTGAATGTGTAGCTGAAGTACAAACCACAAATTGATGCGACAACACCAAATATAGCGGAGAAAACAAGCATCACGGACAAGCGGTCGGTCCAAAAGTATGCTGTTGCAGCTGGCGTAATTAACATGGCCACTACTAAGATGATTCCGACAGTTTGTAATGCTGATACGGTTACTAGCGTTAAGACGAGCATAAGGCTATAGTGGATTAGTTGGGTATTTAATCCATATGTTTTAGCGAAGGTCTGATCAATGGAAGTGATTAACAATTCTTTATAAAATACTTGTACAAAAATAATCACAATTCCTAAAACAATTGCCGTTGTGATCATATCACTATTACTAACAGCTAGAATGTTTCCAAATAAAATATGGTGTAGATTGGTTGAGCTTTCGGCCATAGAGATTAAAATGAATCCCAATGCATAAAAGAAGCTGAAGACAACCCCTATTGCAGTATCTACTTTGATTTTACTATGAGAAGCCACGTAGCCGATTAACATTGCAGCTAGTACACCAAAAATAGATGCTCCAATCAAGATATTTATACCTAACATATAAGCAACAGCAACCCCTGGCAATACTGAATGAGAAATAGCGTCCCCCATCAAAGACATTCCTCGTAGAATGATGAAACTCCCAATAATCCCAGACATAATCCCCACCATTATTGCAGTGATTAATGCACTTTGAAGGAAATCATATTTTCCTAACGCTTGAAAAAAATCCGAGAGAGCAGTCATTCAATTTACCTCCTGAAATAGAACTGAAGATAAGTCATCACTGAATGCTTTACTAATATTCTTCGAATTGTAGACTTCTTGAGTTGGCCCAAAGTCAATGATTCCGTGATTCATAATGACTAATTCATCAAAGTAATCATAAACTTTATTTAAATCGTGATGGATAACGATAATGGTTTTTTGTTCGTCTCGCCATTGTTTTAAAATAGCCATGATGGCACGCTCACTTTCCACATCAATTCCAACAAAAGGTTCATCTAAGACAACAATTTCTGCCTGTTGTAAAATTGCTCGAGCTACGAATACCCGCTGTAATTGTCCGCCTGACAAATTACCTATTTGCCGATTAGCAAAGTCAGTCATTTTAACTTGCTCAAGAGCTGCATCACAAGCAACACGTTCGCTTTTTCCTGGAGTCTTAAACAATCCCAGTTTTCCATAACTACCAGTTAAAACCAAATCATAGACATTGATTGGAAAACTGAGATCTAAATCCTTTCGTTGCTCTACATAGGCAACCTTCTTTTTTACTGTTGCCATTGAATGACCATCAAGCGCGCTACTACCTGATTTTGGATGAATAAGACCCAATATTGCCTTGATTAAAGTAGATTTACCAGCTCCATTAGGTCCGATAATGCCAGTAATCTTCCCTGCATTAAAATGGACGGATAAATTATTGAATACCGGTGTATCGCAGTACGCAACAGATAATTTTTTTACAGTTAACAAATAAAAACCTCCTATAAAAACTAAATTTTTCTAATTTTAGTATAACCTCTAAAAATATTTTGGTCAATCTTTTTTTTTAGGTTTGCCTAATATTTTGCTTTAATTTAATAAAAAAGAGGTGTATGCTTATGTTGTTTTTAAAGGAAGGTGGAAATATTTTAAAAGATACAACAAGTCAGTCCGGTAAAGAGCACAAACCTCGATTAATTCAGCATGCGAATGGTCCCTCTTTAGAGGAAATTAACGGAACTGTCGAGGTACCCAAAGGCAAAGGCTTTTGGAAAATCCTGTTCGCCTATTCTGGACCGGGAGCATTAGTTGCTGTGGGATATATGGATCCAGGCAACTGGTCTACTTCGATTACGGGTGGGCAAAACTTCCAGTATTTATTAATGTCGGTCATTTTAATGTCTAGTTTAATTGCAATGCTATTACAATATATGGCTGCTAAATTGGGAATTGTTAGTCAAATGGATTTAGCTCAAGCAATTCGAGCGAGAACGAGTAAAAAACTAGGAATCATTTTATGGATTTTAACGGAATTAGCGATTATGGCAACAGATATTGCGGAAGTAATTGGCGCATCAATTGCTCTTTATTTACTTTTTAATATTCCGCTTGTCGTCGCAGTCTTTATTACGGTATTTGATGTTTTATTATTATTGTTGTTAACGAAAGTTGGTTTTAGAAAAATTGAAGCAATAGTTGTCTGTTTGATTTTTGTAATTCTTTTTGTGTTTGTTTATCAAGTAGCGTTGTCTGATCCTAATTGGGGGGATGTACTTAAAGGATTGGTTCCGACTGGTGAAACGTTCTCCTCTACACATTCAATTGGTGGTCAAACGCCTTTAACTGGTGCATTAGGAATTATTGGTGCAACAGTTATGCCTCATAATTTATATCTACATTCGGCTGTGTCTCAGACTCGAAAGATAAATCGTACGGATGAAGATGAAATCGCCAATGCTGTACGATTTTCAACATGGGATTCTAACATTCAATTGACTCTCGCTTTTTTTGTTAACTCCTTATTGCTCATAATGGGAGTTGCTGTTTTTAAAACAGGGGCAGTGAAAGATCCATCATTCTTTGGGTTGTATGAGGCTTTATCAAATCCGGATACATTGAGTAACGGAATTTTAATCACCGTTGCAAAATCAGGTCTTCTTTCTACATTATTCGCAGTCGCGTTACTAGCTTCTGGACAAAATTCAACGATTACCGGAACTTTAACTGGACAAGTAATTATGGAGGGATTCATTCATATGAGAATGCCAATTTGGCTAAGACGTTTAATTACGCGTTTGATTTCAGTTATCCCAGTGTTAATCTGTGTAATTATTACAAGCAGGCAAGGAACGATTCGGGAGCACACAGCGTTAAATACACTAATGAATAATTCACAAGTCTTCTTAGCTTTTGCGTTACCATTTTCGATGGTACCATTATTAATGATGACCAATAGTGAGGTGGAAATGGGAAGCCGGTTTAAAAATTCGATAGTTATTCGGATACTAGGATGGGGTTCAGTAATTGGATTGACATATTTAAATTTGATTGGATTGCCCGGCCAAATTGAAGGTTTTTTTGGTGAAAAGGTGACATCAAGCCAACTTGTACTAGCTGATTCTATTGCCTATGTCATTATCGTCGCAGTATTACTACTGTTAGCGTGGACAATTATTGAACTGTATAAAGGAAATAAAAAATATAATCAATTAATTAATGAAAGGTAAGATGCACTATGGAAGGATTTGATGAATTTAAAAATATTTTAGTTGGGGTAGATGAATCAGAAGGAGCTCAAAAAGCCTTTCAATATGCTGTAAAGCAAGCGAGTAAAACTGGAGCCGCATTACTGATTGCCTCAATTTTAGAAATTGAAGAGTTGAATGTTTATGAAGCGTTAGACCCTGAGTACTTGAGCCAGAAACAAAGTCAATTGTTACTTAATTTGGAAAAGTACAAACAATATGCAGAAAATAGCGGTGTAAAAAACATTCAGCTGTACAGTGGAGAAGGTGATCCGGCCGAGGAAATTACTAAGACGATTTTGCCAGCAACATCTGCAGATATCTTAATCATTGGATCGCGATCAATGCATGGAATTAAAGGATATTTTGGTTCGCATGCTACTTATATGGTTAAAAATTCTCCAATCTCAATTACAGTTATTAAGTAAATATTGCAGATAATATGTATTTGGGTCAATATCTTGGACAAATTTTAATAGAGATGGTTATGCTATTTCCTCTCTTGACAGGTCTTCAAACTCCTGTGGAGTTAGATAACCAATCGAACTAATGTAGCTAAATAGCGCTCGTTTGGCTTCTTCAAAATCTGAGTAAGTAGTCGTATAGACCTCTTCTTTTTTCAATGATGCATAGGAAGATTCGATTATTGTATACTGGCTGCATAAATCCGTTTGTAGAACCATTCCTCCTGGAATGTGATAATGCTTTTTGGATTAGAGTCAATAGCTGAGACACTTTTTACGAGAGATTTTTTATGTTAAGCAGCCAGTATCTTTTTCTAAAATTCAACCGGAGACAGATATGCTAAAGCACTGTGAATTCTGTGGTTGTTATAAAATCCTTGAACGTAACTGAAAATTTGTCGCCTTGCTTCTTCAAAAGTTTGATATATTGGTCGTTGGGACACATGTTCTTTCTTCAATAATGCATGGAATGATTCGATTCCTTCGTTATCGTAGGGACAGCCTTTACGGCTGTAGGAATGGTGATAGTTAATTCTTTCAGCCGTTCTTCGTATTCATTACTTGTATACTGCGACCCTAAATCGGTATGCAAAATCAGCCCATTTTCAACATTTCTATTTGAAACAGCGTCCTCAAGGGCTTTTTCTACAATAACAGTCGTCATATTACGATCAAAGTGATAACCGATAATTTTTCTTGAATGAAGGTCCATGATGGTTGAGAGATAGCACCATCCATCGTCTAACGTATGGATGTATGTGATATCAGCTACCCATTTCTGATTCAACCTAGTAGTAGAAAAATCTTGCTTCAATAAATTTTGATAGTTTTTCAAGAGTTTCTTGGCAGGCTTACCTGCTTTGAATTTCTTAATGACAATAGATCGGATCTTTTGACGCCTCATTGATCTCTGAATACATTTCATGCTGATTTTTCGATAGTCTGAATAGTTTTGTGCGAGTATATAATGAATTTTCCCAGCACCGTAGACACGACCACTTTCGTGGTAGACACGGAGGACTCGACGATCCAACAAAACTTGTTCGTTAGCTCTTTTGGATGGGGTCGGATTAATTTTACGATAGTACACAGCTCTAGATATGCCAAGCAGACGACACATTTTTGACACACTGTGATGGCCTGCTTCTCTTTCTTGACGGATGAATTCAATGATTTCTATTTCTTTGCCAGCAGGCCGAGTGATTTTTTTAAGATGAGGAGTTCCTCGTCTTTTTCTTTTAATTGCTTTTTTAAAGCTTTAGCTTCGTCCGGAGTAAGTCCGCCCGGACTTATTCTGGTTGTAACTTGAACCCACTTTAGTATAGTAGAATATCCAACTTCGTATTCTAAGGATAATTGTCGTGCTTATTTTCCTTGTTTGTGCAACTCTAAAATCGCTTCTTAAATTCTTTCGTGTAGCGTTTTGGCATGACGAGATACCTTCCTTTGAGATTAGTTTACCCTCTCTCAAAATCTGTCTCAACTTCTATCCTACATCCAGGACTTAATAGTTATTAACAAACACTATTATGAATATCAATTCATGCGCGGATTAAAATATGCTATCGATACCAGTAGTGTTGTGCTTGCGGATAGTATATAAATTTAATAAAAGATTCATTAAAAAAATTACATATAGGATAATTTTGTAGGTATGAATCTGGATAGGCTACAATTAACTAGACAGAAAAATTAAGGTGTGTAGACTAGAAGAAAATATACCAGGAGGAATTTTTATGTCTAAGAGAACACGAAGAACTTTTTCACAAGAATTCAAGCAACAAATCGTCAATCTTTACTTAGCTGGAAAGCCACGTGTAGAAATCATTCGAGAATATGAACTAACGGCTTCAGCATTTGACAAATGGGTAAAGCAATCTAAAACGAGTGGTTCATTCAAAGAAAAAGATAATCTTACGCCTGAACAAAAAGAATTGTTAGAACTACGTAAAAGAAACCAGCAATTAGAAATGGAAAATGATATTTTAAAGCAAGCAGCGCTGATATTCGGACGAAGAGACAAGTAATCGATGCGAATAAGCATCTTTACCCTATATCAGCGATGTGCAGAATATTAGGTCTATCACGTCAGTCCTA
>NZ_VBSP01000069.1 GCF_005864045.1 Ruoffia tabacinasalis
ATATACAATCGATGATTCTGAGGCATATGTTCTTTTAAGGTAGAGAACTGTCCGTATTTTCCATATAATGTTTGATGAGAAGCTGCTCTTATGTGATTAAAATAGATTTCAATTGTACTGTCTGAAATTTTCACATCTACTTCCTTACCTATTAGTTCATAAGGGACAGAATAAAACATACTGTGAATAGAGATATGGTAGTCTGGACGTACTTTAGCGGTACGCCATTCAGACATTCGATAAGGAGTGGCTGGGAGAGGAGAAAGTGCGAATTTCTCTTCTTCTAAAAAGGCAGACCATCTGGAACCATTTCGGTTCTGGAAGGGTCTGTTATTTAAATAGTCTAACTTTTTCAAGATTTCATCGTTCAATTCTTCAATTGAGAAAAACTTCATGTTCCTTAAACCTTGAATAATCCATGTGGACACAATATTTACTGAACCCTCTACACTCGCCTTATCTTTAGGGGAACGAACGCGTGTGGGTAAAATAACTGTGTTATAGTGGTCAGCCATCTCTGCATAAGTCTTATTTAAGATAAGTTCTTTACTCGTATGTTTAGTAACGCCTGTCTTCAAATTATCAGGCACAAGGATTTGTGGTGTTCCTTCAAAAAATTCGAAGGTATGCTGATGAAGTCGAATCCAAGACGGTAAATCCATGCGATAAGAACCTTCTATGAGTACGGCGATGGATTTCGTCCACTAGTGCGGAACTTTCGTCCAGTAAATGCGGAGTAATCGTCCACTAAGTGCGGAAAGCATCGTCCATTCTGCTAATTTATCGAAGAAACCAAAATAAAACTTCCCACAAAGAATCTCTCCTTGTGGGAAGTTAAAGGGATTAAGTTTAGTCTTGCACTTCTATTTTACTTACCATTAAGCAGTAGATACCTATTAAAACAGTAATTACCATAGACATAAATAATTCTGTGTTATTCATAATGAATTCAATAACATTTAGTAATTGATCGATTAGAAAGGTACTATCAGCCACACTATAAGAAACCCCTGCTACAAGACCAAAAAGAGAACCTAAAAACACAAAGGGAATCAGTACTTTTACTTTAAAACGGTAAACAGCTAGCATTATAATTACTAACGCTAATGTTATGATCAATTCGAATGCAATAGTAGTAAAAGAGAAATATTCAACAATAAGCTGTGAAAAATAAGTACTCGTTGAACCAGTCCATGGAATTTCTGTTAGACCATTTGCGAATGACATTATCAGAGTTACCAAAATATAAGTTACAATTTGAATGATAAAATAGGACGTTCTTGAAATACCAACTCGTAGAGAAGTATCAAAAGATGTGAATCCATCGAAAACCGGGTAAAGGATGCCTAAAAAAGTAAATGGGAAAAATAAAAATGTCAGTAACGCTAACCATGTAGGCTGAGTCGTCATTATCGAGTAAAATTCAGGTCCTTCGACTAATAAAGCAATGAGCCAAAACAAGGCGTGTATTCCATACATAAATAATGCTGCGTATAAATAAGTTCTTTTAATGTTAAAAAAGTGTAATTTGAGTGTTCGTTTCATAATATCCTCCTTAAAATTTAATCTTATTTTTCAACCAGTGCATTGAACAGACTTTGTAGATCTAGTGACTCGACTTCGCCACCTTGGTTTCTTATTCTCTGAATTTCTTCATTAGACAAGTCGTCATAAATCGTCTGTTCAACACTCGAACCGAATGTCGTTTCTTTAATAATATTTTTATTCTCTAATCGTGCATTCTTAACTAGATGAGAATTCGCTTGAATATTATCTAAGGTATCTTCGATTAATACGCCCGCGTCTTTTAAAATAACCACATCTGTTAAATAATTTTCAATTTCTTGAATTAAGTGAGTCGATAGCATAAACATTCTTGGATGCTCGGCATAGTCTTCCATCATAAAGTGAAAGAAGTTTTGACGATTGACAGAATCCAAGCCATTTGTTGGCTCATCTAAAATTGTAACTGGTGCTCTTGAAGCAAGGCCTAATGTATTTTGAACAAGGGTTTGATTACCCGTTGATAATTTACTAAACTTAGTTTTCAACTTAATATCAAAGTTATCTAATAAAGACTCAGCATATTGTCTATCAAATGTTTCATACATCAAGTCATATACTTTTAAAATGTCTTTTATTTTACCTTGAAAAAGCGAATTGTACTGATTAATTTCTCCACCTACATACAGGATATCTTTTAACTTATCATTATTATTTTTGACAGGTGAGCCATTTATCTCTACATCACCCTCATAATTCGTAATCATGTTGAATATGATTTTCATTAATGTTGTCTTTCCAACTCCATTACGTCCTAGGATTCCATAGACGCCTTCTGGATTATTAAAATCAATCGCAATTCTATCTAAAACTAGATTCTTGCCATATTTTTTCGTAATATTTTTTACTGTCAACATCAATAGTCACTCCTTATTTTCTCGATTAACTCTTCTTTACTGATATTTAATTGCTTGGCTTCTTTTAAAAATTCTTTTAATAAATTTTCAGTGAAGTACTCTTTCCGTTTATTGATAATGATACTTCTGGCTTCTTCTGTTACAAACATACCTAGTCCGCGTTTTTTATATAGTATGCCTTGATCCACTAGTTCATTTAATCCTTTTCCAGCAGTCGCCGGATTCACATTCATTGATTTTGAAAACTCATTAGTTGATGGGACTTTATCATCAATCGATAAGCGGTCGTTAATAATCTCATTTTCAATAAAGAGGGAAATTTGTAAATAGATTGGAACATTGGACTCCATATCAGCACCTCCAATTATATTTAGTGCATAGGTTAGTTGGTGCACCAACTAACCTATGCACTAAATGTACAGGACACAAATATAAATTACAAGTTTTTTATTTATGAACATAAAATAAAAAGAACAGAGCCCATCATGAGCTCTGTTCTTACTTCTAAAAAGTAAAATAATTTATTCGTATTCTTTTAAAGCTTGTTCAAGAAACTTAATGGCCAAATTAACCATCTCGTCAGCCGAAGGCTTATTTTCTTCGTCTAAGTAATAGGGTAATAGTAATGAGGATAGATTCAAGTCAATATCTTCCGCAAGGTGTCGTCTAAAGTAAAAAAGAGCGATTCGAGTTTCAACTTCAATTGGAATCATTTAGTGCCCTCCAAACCATGACGCTCTCGCATAGATACTTCACCATCAACTAATATTTGGTGAGAATTGTGTTTGATTCGATCTAGAATCGCGTCGGCTAACTGAGTATGTTTAATCTTCTCATGCCAACCTTCAGGTGAAAATTGTGAACAGAATATGGTAGAAGTTTGTTTTAATCGTGCTTCAATAATCTCAAATACATGGACACTATCTTCTAAAGATAAATCCATCAGTAGCCATTCATCAATGATAAGTAGTTCAATTTTCGTATACTTTTTAATCAGCTTACGATAGGAACCATCAGCCTCATATTTCGCTAAAGCTAACTCGTCAATTAATTCTTGTTTGTTGTATTCTAAAAGTGGTCCATTATTCAGCAAGTTGCCGTTGAAAATGGGGCCACTTATTTTTATGCTTACCATACATGATTAAATGGATGGAGGCAGAAGGAGTGATTAGGAGAATGAAACAATTTGATGTTATCTCAAGATATCGCCAAGGTGAGTCCTATCGGCATATCGCAAGAGAGTTAGGAATCGATCGCAAGACGGTGAAGGCCATTTGTGATCGATATAAGAAAGGCATTGACGCTTTGAATTCCAGTAAGAGTGAACAAGAAGTGGAAGAAGCAACCGAACAGCTTGTTTTAACTCGGTCGTATGACAGTTCCAAGCGAAGAACACGGGCGTATACTCCTGCAGTAGAAGCACGGATGAAAGAATTATATCAACAAGAATTGAAAAAGAATAAACGGTTAGGCCCGCATAAACAAGCATTAACCGCGATCGCTGTGCATGAGCTTCTCGCTGAAGAAGGTCATCCCATTGGTTACCGTACCGTCGCCCATTACTGGCGGCAGTTGAAACAAAAAACGAGAGAAGCCTTTATTCGCCAAGAGTATCCTTTAGGTTACCGTGTGGAATTTGATTTTGGGGAAGTCAAACTGGAAATCGCCGGCAAGGTTCGCACTTACCACTTAGCAGTGTTTGCGAGTCCAGCCTCTGATTTTTATTGGGCCTATTTATATACGAATCAGAAACAAGATGTTTTTC
Source organism: Ruoffia tabacinasalis (assembly GCF_005864045.1). Taxonomy (GTDB): domain Bacteria; phylum Bacillota; class Bacilli; order Lactobacillales; family Aerococcaceae; genus Ruoffia; species Ruoffia tabacinasalis. The sequence continues at coordinate 4,186 of NZ_VBSP01000069.1, forward strand.
AAGAGGCCCATGTTCAATTCTTTGAGATGGTGGGAGGGGTCTATCAGGAAGTGGTTTATGATAATATGCGCAATGTCGTCACGCGCTTTATTGGCCGGTCTGAAAAAGAACTCAATGAATCGCTGATCAAATTGTCTCTCTATTACGGCTTTGAAATTAATGTGACTAATTGTTTTAGCGGCCATGAGAAAGGGACGGTAGAAGGTCGAGTTAAACATATTCGCCGGCAATGTTTCAGTAAATCTTACCAATTTTCATCCACAGAAGCTGCCCGAGACCATTTAACGCAGCAGTTAATACGACTGAATCAAAAGAGTCAGATTGTTGAGGAAAAGCAATACCTACTGACCTACCGTCCGCCCTTTGAATTAGCCGAAATGGTTCAATGCCGCGTCAATAAATATAGTATTATCCAGTATGAAACCAATGCTTATTCGGTCCCCGATTATTTGGTGGGGCATACCGTGCAATTAAAAGTGTATCCGGAGTATTTTGTGGTTTATGCCAACCACGAGGAAGTCTGTCGGCATAAAAAAATAGAGGGTTCCCATCAGTATCAGCTTGACATATACCACTACCTCAAGACGTTGATGAAAAAACCGGGAGCGTTAAAACACTCCTTGGTGCTCAAACACTCGCCCGATTTGAAAGCCCTCTATGCCCTATATTATAAAGAAAGACCTCGTGAATTCCTAGATAAATTAGACCAGTATCAGGCCTTACCTAAGGAGCAATTAATGGCACAACTTTCCCAAACGGCTTCTGATAAAAGCTCAAGGTCCCTTTCACAAGAAGCTGAAGCCATTACAGAGGCAATTGAAGCGGATTGGCAACGGCTCAATGTCATCTATGGATTGGAGCGTGTGAAGTAATGTCGATTGAAGAAGCAGCCAGAGAATTAAAATTAGCCTATATTCGTGAACATTCCCAACGCTACCTGACAGAAGCCAAACAGCGGGGATTAAACTTAGAAGAGGCCCTCAACGAATTATTGTGGGAAGAGGTCGCGCAGCGACGTGAGCGGAGCCATCAACGGCGAATCAACCAGGCTAAGTTTCATCAGAAGAAGTATCTAGCGGATTTCGATGACAGTGTGTTTGAAGAACAGCCACGCAAGCAGCTACGGGAGTTAACCTCACTGGAATTTATTAAACGGAAAGAAAATGCGATCTTAATTGGGAATCCAGGCACCGGCAAGACGCATTTTAGTATTGGGATTGGTATAGAAGCCTGTTTACAAGGTATGAGTGTTCAGTTCGTTAATGCGCCTAACTTAGTGATTCAATTGAAAGAAGCGGTCACCCAGAGTCAGTTTGTCCGTTTTAAACGCCGTTTTGAAAGTGTTGATTTGGTTATTATCGATGAATTAGGCTACTTGTCTTTTGATGAAGCGGGCGCTGAGCTCTTATTCAATTTACTATCGAACCGGAACGATGAAGGATCGATTATGATCACCACTAACTTAACCTTTGATCGATGGCAAGAATGTTTTAAAGATGCCACTTTAACTGGGGCTTTAGTGGACCGATTAGCCTATCAAGCGAATGTCATCGATATGCGAGGTGAAAGTTACCGCATTAAACAAACGAGTACATGGATTGAGTCACTAACAACGTCATAAGTTGCCGCCAAGTGGTCCGTTTTTGAATAGCAAGGTGGACCATTTTTCAGTTGACATTAACAATTCTGGGAGACGAATGTATTTTACTTTTCTAAATTGACGACAGGCTTGAATACCGAAGGCATTGGCGATCCAGGTTTTTCCATTTCCAGAAGCACCCATTAAGATAATATTTTGGTGATTTTCAATATATCCTCCTTGCGCGAGTTTAGAAATAAGGTTTTTATCGAGGTGGCGATCTGGATAGTATTCGATCCCTTCAATAGAGGCATTTGGCTCACTAAATGTTGCTTGTTGAATTAAACGATCTAATTTATTCGATTTACGACGGGCAGATTCAGCGTCTACTAATAACTCAAATCGTTCCTCGAATCCTAAGGATTGGATAGATTCATCGCTTGTCTGTTGTTCATATAAGTCCGCCATTCCGCTTAATCGCATAGCTTTTAACTTTTCAAGTGTTTGTTCATTTCTCATTTATTTTTTCCTCCAAAATAGGCTGCACCGCGGACAAATCCATATTTGCTATCCGTTTGCTCCTCTATAATTGATGCTTTCGAATCAGTATTTAAAGCTTTCTTGCGTTTCTTTGCACGACTGAGAATGGATTTTAGTAATGAGTTTGTGGGCTCTTTTGCGACAGACATCAATGTGTGGCAGCCAGCTTCTAACTCTTCTAACGAAGATTTAGAGGCTATATTTCTTAATGTAGCGAGTAATTTCAGGGCTTTCTTTTCAACGTTATTGGAAAGAATATAATCGACATAGTCGTAAGTGCTTGGGCCAATATCCTCTGCCCATAATAAATTTTCTTTGGGAGTATGAGTTAAATAACGACGGTGATTATCAGGCATATGATCGATATTTGAAGAGTATTGACCAATGTCGCCTCGAAGTCGTTTATGAGATGCAATTCGATGTTCATTGAAGTACACTTCTATTAGGTTATCAGTTATTCTTACTTCTACTTCGTCATTGACATATTCATAAGGGACGGAATAAAACATACGCTCCACCTGAATATGGTAATCTAATTGGACTTTAGATATCCGCCATTGAGACTGTGTAAAGCGCGGGTGACGAAGGGAACCTAAGAACGGAAGTTCTTCTTCCTGAAAGACTGTAGACCTTGAACCAGGTCTTTTTTGAAAAGCTTCTTGATTCAATACTTGCGTCTTTTCAGAAATTGCCTGGTTCAATTCTTTTAAACTAAAGAACGTTTCATTTCGCAAGGCGGCGATGACTTGACGACTAATAAAGCCGACGTTTCCTTCAACCGAGGATTTGTCTTTTGGAGCCCTTACACGTGCTGGGACAATCGTAAAACGATAATAGTCACTTAATTGTCTATAACCTTCATTTAAAAGTGGCTCGGAGTAATCTGTTTTTGTCACACCTGTTCTTAAATTATCTGAAACGACCGTTTCAGGTACCCCTTGAAAAAATTCTAAGGCATGAATATGAGCGGTCAACCAGTTATCTGTTTTCATGTCATAAAAGCCTTCAACATAGCTATATTGACTGAATGGCCAGGTGGCCACGAAGATGTAGACTTTGATATCTTCTCCATTCTCACTATTTTTAACGGACAAGGTGCTACCAGCCCAATCCACTTCTAAGATTTCACCGGGTTTGCGATGTATAGGCATGGTTAGTTTATATTTCTTACCGTAGTGTCCATATTTCTCGCAAAATGTTCGATAAGCGTAGGGCATTTTGTTTTGAATCTTTGCCTCCTGTTCATACTCTTTATGCAAAAGTTTGAGTGTTACATTCTTTTTGAGCAGTTCTTTATGGATATAATCCCAGTCTGGATCGTAATATCCACGTTGATTCGCACTTTTCTCGGGAAAGAGATAATCTTCCAACCAAGGATTATTCATCTCTTTAGATAATTCTTCTAAGCCTTTGGCTTTTGCTTGATTCACCACCTCTCTAATTTTGTCTCTTGAATGCCCCGTACTGGAAGAGATTGTTCGTTGAGAAATCCCTTGTAGATGCATTTCAAGAATCTTATGATAATTGATCATAAAAATAACCTCCTGTAACTTATTTGTATGAAAACTCATACATAAAATAAGTATACAGAAGGTTATACAATTGGACGATTATTTTCGCACTTGGTGGACTTTTTGCTCGCATACAGTGGACGAAAGTTCCGCACTGGTGGACGATTCCTAATGCCGTATTCACCTTCTACGTAAAACATTTGAGAACAAGGTAAAGTAGCGATAAATATATACACCTTTCTATTTTCACCCGTATCAGGATCAATAACTGACAACGTCTGACCTGCCCAATCAACCTCCAATATTTCT
>NZ_VBSP01000070.1 GCF_005864045.1 Ruoffia tabacinasalis
TTACACCGCACCCCCTTGTGCATTTCCTCCATGATGTCATCTTGAAGTTGAACATGTTTATCTTTAATATTTAGTAAGTCTGCGATATAATTCATATGAGCCAAGTGAATTCTCCTTTTAGTAATGTATGGTAACTTTATTATATAGGAATTCACTGGCTTTTGTGTACATACAAAAAAAGGTGTCAGTGAGATTTCTCTCACCAACACCAAAAATTCAAGAACCAAAAACACAAGCATCAAAATGATGCCTGTGTTTAGAAACTTGATTAAATCGTTGTCTGTTGTCCTACCCATCTATCTACATCTGTCTTAGCAGCATATACATAGTGTTCTGGTCCAACTTCATGCGTAGCTAATTCTTCTTCAAGAACTTCTTCATGAGAATAAGCGACACGTTGACGCTTACTTTCACTAATTGGATCAGGTTTTGGTACGGCTGAAAGCAATGATTTTGTATAAGGATGCACAGGATTGTTATAAATCTCATCAGCATAACCTAATTCAACGATTTTACCACGATACATAACGGCAATACGATCTGAGATATATTTAACCATTGATAAATCATGGGCAATGAATAAGTAAGTTAATCCTTGTTCACGTTGGAATTGCTTCATCAAGTTAACAACTTGTGCTTGAATCGAAACATCAAGCGCTGAAATTGGCTCGTCAGCAATAATGAATTTAGGCTCTAAAGCTAGAGCACGGGCAATCCCGATACGCTGTCTTTGTCCACCTGAGAACTCATGTGCATAACGTCCCGCATGTTCAGCGTTCAATCCTACAGAGGTTAACAATTCAGAAATACGGTCTAAACGTTCTTGGCTGTTTTTATATAGTCCATGAATATCGAAACCTTCACTAATAATTTCTCCAACCGTCATACGCGGGTTTAAAGACGCATACGGATCTTGGAAAATCATTTGAATATTTGTTGCTAATTCCTTCGCTTCATCGTGAGATTTATCTCCACTAATGAGTTTACCATCGTAATAGATTTCTCCATCAGTAATGTTGTATAAACCAATAATTGAACGACCCGTTGTCGACTTACCACTTCCTGATTCACCAACAAGACCTAATACTTCACCTTCGTAGATATCGAAAGAAATGCCGTCTACTGCTTTAACTGGATTCTTTTTCTTACCAAAATATTGTTTTAAGTTTTTAACTTCTAGTAATTTTTTTCTCTCCATCAATTATGCATCTCCTTTCGTTTGTGATGTATAACGATCGATACGATTCTGAATAATCTCAGGAACCGGAATATGTGGTGCATCTTCATGCATTAACCAAGACTTAACATAATGTTCGTCATTCACTTTAAATAATGGTGGTTCTTGTTCATAATCAATCGCTAAAGCAAAACGATTACGTGGTGCAAATGCATCCCCTTTTGGTGGGTCAATTAAGTTTGGCGGTGCTCCTGGAATTGTATATAAATCCTCTTCATTATTACTATCTAAGTCCGGCATCGAACCAAGTAAGCCCCATGTATATGGGTGTTTTGGATTATAGTAAATTTCATTGGCAGAACCATATTCAACGATTTGACCTGCATACATTACAGCCACTTTATCCGCAACGTTCGCAACTACCCCTAAGTCATGGGTAATAAAGATGATTGCTGTATCTGTTGTTTGTTGAATTTCTTTCATTAATTCTAAGATTTGAGCTTGAATTGTTACGTCTAAGGCAGTTGTCGGCTCATCTGCAATAAGTAATTTAGGCTCAGCTGCCAAAGCAATCGCTATAACAACCCGTTGTCTCATACCACCTGAGAACTCATGTGGGTATTGTTCAAAGCGTTCTTCAGGATACGGAATTCCAACTAATGTTAGTAATTCAATCGCGCGTTTTTTCGCTTCAGCTTTGCTAATATCTTTACGGTGAATATTAAATACTTCTGTAATTTGATGTCCAATTTTGATTGTTGGATTTAAAGCTGTCATTGGATCTTGGAAAATCATCGCGATATCATTCCCGCGAATTTGAGCAACTTCGTCTTCACTTAATTTTAAAATATTCTTACCATCAAATATAATTTCTCCTTGATCATATATTCCTGGTGGCTGTGGTACTAAACGCATAATTGCGTTACTTGTCACACTTTTACCTGATCCAGATTCACCAACAATGGCTAAAGTTTCACCTTTTTTCAGTTCAAAATTAACCCCACGAACCGCGTGTACTTTACCAGCATACGTTTTGAAAGAGATATGCAAATCTTTAACTTCTAATAAATTTTCTGTCATTTATATCACCTTACTTCCGTAATTTAGGGTCAAGCGCATCACGTAAACCATCACCAACAGCATTAAATCCAAAGATAGTAATTGAAATTAATAATGCAGGGAATAATAGTCTCCATGGTGCTGTTAGGATTGCTTCGTTACCTTCTGAAGCCATAGTTCCCCAACTTGCTAAAGGTGGTGTTACACCTAGCCCAATATAACTTAAGAAAGCCTCGCTAAAAATTGCAGCAGGAATTTGTAACGTCATTGTTACAATAATTGATCCCATTGCGTTAGGTATTAAGTGTCGGCGGATTAAGTGAGCTGCTGATGCACCAAGTGTTCTAGATGCTAGAACATACTCTTGAGCTTTCAATGACATCACTTCTGCACGAACAATACGAGCCATACGAATCCAACCAGTTATCGACAATGCGATAATCATTGGTACTAAACCTTGTTGTAATACAACTAGTAATAAAATAATGACTAATAGTTGTGGAACAGAGTTTAAGATATCACAGATACGCATCATAATGTTATCAACACGACCTCCGATTAATCCAGAAACACTTCCGTAAACAACCCCTACAACTAAGTTAATAATCGCAGCAGAAATACCAATGAGTAGGGAAATTCTTGCCCCTACCCATGAACGTACGAATACGTCACGTCCAAGATTATCTGTTCCAAACCAAAATTCTGCTGTCGGCGGAGAGTTATACACTCCTGTTTGCTCAGCATAATCATACGGTGATAAGATTGGTACAAATATAGCCATAATTACGATAATAGCTAAAATTACTATACCTACAATTGCTAGTTTGTTACGAATAAAGGCACGCATAACTTCGCCCCAGAAAGAGATTGACTTCTCACTTAAGACGTCCGTATCTTCTTCGCGTCCACCAACGATTTCAAAATTCTTTTGTGAAAGCACTTGTTCTTCAGTCATAATTAGTTGTCATCTCCTTCCAATTGAATACGCGGATCTAAGAATACGTATAAAACATCAACGATTAATACAGCGATTAATAATACAATCGCAAAGAATACCGTAATTCCCATAATTAGAGTATAATCACGGTTATTAATACTTTGGACGAAGTGACGTCCTAAACCAGGTATTGCGAAGATATTTTCAATAACAAAACTACCTGTCAATATACCGGCAGTTAATGGTCCTAAATATGTTACGACGGGTAGCAAGGCATTTTTCAATGAGTGTTTAAAAACTATTCCCCATTTTTTTAACCCTTTAGCTTTTGCTAATTTCACGTACTCGGATGTGTTTTGTTCTAATAAACTCGACCGGGTCAACTTAGCTATGTTCCCCATATACCCTAACCCAAGTGCGAGTGATGGTAATATGACATGCAAGTTAGATTTCCAACCACTGATTGGGAACCAACCTAATTGAAGTCCTAACTGATATTGCATGAGTCCAGCTAGAACGAATGATGGAATTGAAATTCCTAATACGGCAACGATTGTCGCAATATAATCACCTGCTTTATTGTGATACATTGCCGAAATAACGCCTAATAATACTCCAAACCCAATCGCGAATAACAATGAAGCTGCCCCAAGTGTTACTGATACAGGGAAACTTTCTGCGATCATATCGTTAGTTGAGCGTCCTCGGTACTTCATCGATTCTCCAAAATCGAGTGTTGCAACATTTTTTACATAAGTAAAGTATTGCTCATACCATGGATCATTTAGTCCGTAGGCTTCATTCAATTGCTCTTGAATTTGTGGTGTAACCACTTGCTGTTCAGCTGCAAAAGGGTTACCTGGTGCTAAACGCATTAGAAAAAAGGTTACAGTTACAATGACAAATAATGACAATAGACTGTGTCCAACGCGTTTCAAGATATACTTTGCCACGATTTTTTTCCTCCTTATTAATTACATCATCATTTATGATGAGATATTATATCTAAATTCTTTTTATCGAATTTCGATTAGAATCAAATTACAAACTGAGTGATATTAAAAATCATATTCACAATTTAGTTCATAACGATAAATAAAACCACCACCAGAGTGCAACTTACACGGGGGTGATATATTCATTTATACATTATATCAGAAACCATTAAGAATAAAAATCTAATATGAGCATAAAATTAAGTTAATATATGATATTATTATCATAATTTCATTTTCATAAATATTGCTTATATGCACTAAAAAGAAAAGCCTCTACAGAGTGACAAACTTTGTCATTGTAGAGGCTAATTATATATTATGCTAATTATTCATTAGAACTTCCGTCAACTTCATAAATTTCTGCAACTTTTCCATCAACTAAATGTAACATTGGAGCTGGTTTAACGGCGTTATGTTCTTCATCAATATAAAACTCCCCAGTAACTCCACCCGTGAAGGTTTCCATATTTTCGATAGCATCTCTCACTGCTGTTCGGTCCGTAGATCCTGCATCTTCGATCGCTTGAAATAATAATTTTGCTCCATCATATCCAAGTGCTCCGAAAGTGTCTGGCGTTTTCCCAAATTTTGCTTCATAAGCTTCTACGAATGCTTTACCTGCTTCTTCTTCAGTTCCTGTGTAAAAGTTTGACGTAAAGTATACATCTGTTGCATTGTTTGCACCTGCTAACTCTACATAGGCATCACTCGCAAATCCGTGTCCACTTAAGATCGGTTGAGTTAGACCCATCTCTCTTGCTTGTTTAGTAATTAAGCCACCTTCAGTATAAAAGGCTGGTAAATAAATAACATCGAATTCTGTCGCCATTAAAGTCGTCAGGACAGCTGAGAAATCTGTATCACCACTCGTATAAGATTCTTCCAATACAACTTCATTACCTAACGCTTCCCATTCTTTAATGAATGGTTCTGCTTGACCTACAGAGTAATCATTTGACTGGTCTACTAGGACAACTGCTTTTTGTGCACCTAGTTCATCCGTTGCAAATCGAGCGGCAGCGTTCGCCTGGTAAGTGTATGAGAACGCAAGACGGAATACCCAATCTAATACATTCCCGTCATCATCCATAGTTAAATCATCTGCTGTTGCTGCTGGAATGACTGCTGGAACTTCAGATTGTTCAGCCACGGGATTTTGTGCTAATACTAAATCTGTTGCACCCGGTCCAATTAGAGCTACTGCCCCTTCTTCAACCAAGCGAGTCGCAACTGAAGCTGTTTCTGTCTTATCTGATTTATTGTCATAATGAATGATTTCTACTTCGCGGCCATCTAAAAGTCCACCTTCATTGTTTACTTCTTCAACAGCTAATTGTAAAGCTTCGTACATTGCTTGCCCATAAGATGCTGAGTAGCCAGATGTTTCCATGTTAGCTCCAATTTTTACTGTCTCGTTTTCTTCTTGTGCGAAGGCTGATAAGTTTGATGATGAGGCAAATAAAGTGACACCGGCTAAAAGACTTAAACCTATTTTTTTGAAATTCATAATATTCCTCCTGTATTGTTTGAATGATAAGGGATTGTAAAAAATGTAATGTTTATAATATCTGAAATGTCATTATCTATGGCTCATCACTTCTTTCCTGATTAAACAAAAAAATAGTCATCCATTCGATGAATGGATGACTATTACTCAAGACCCATTCATAACTTACACGAATAGGACTGGAACACGTTAGATTTTTAATCTAAGGTTCAAGTCCAGGTCTTAATAATAATAATAATGTTATTATTTTGTAAGTTATGCATAGTTCTCTCTCTTTTCTTTAATCATTTTTTAATATATTCATAATATACTCTAATCATTTTAATTGCAAGGATTTATATGTATTATTTCTGAATATGCATCACTAGCTCTGGTTTATGTACTTATATTATTTTTTTATAGTTTGATTTTTTAACCATTCTTCAATAAGTTCATTTAATCTAGGATAATCTTCGTGCTTAATAATCGAGTAACGGACTGTCTCTTTTAAGTTATCTTCTTCGTAAAATCGACCCGAAAAACCATTCTCTTCGAGATAGCGACCTAAACTCAGTGCTCTATCTCCATAGGTAAATACAAAGTTGGTGTAACTGTCATTCACACTCATCACTTGATTCACTTGCTTAAAGGCATCAACCAACATATCACGTGCTTCTATTTGATAATTGGCGTATTCCTTGACCCATGCTTTATCTTCTAGAAAGACACTCGCTAAGTTCATCCCTACGTGATCTAAAGGATAAGGGTGATTAATTCGAGTAACTTTATCATAAGTCTCCCCTTTGGCAATAATAATTCCAATTCTTAAGCCGGCCAATCCGTATATTTTACTTAAAGTACGAATAATTAATACATGCTCACCATCTGGGCGTGCATATTCTTTACCGAATTCAATATATGCTTCGTCGATGACAAAATATCCATGCATTGCTTCCATCGCATCCGCAATTGCTTGTAATTCATCTTCTTTGAACATTAATCCCGTTGGATTATGAGGATTAGATAGTATGAATAAAGACGGTTTTTTCTTATAAATTGCTTTAACTATCTTGTCAAAATCAAATGAATAATCCGCTTCGCTCTCTACCTCATAAAAAGGTAATTGTAGTTGCTCAGCATACTCTTTATACATAAAGAAATCTGGAGTGATTGTCATAATACCTTTTTGACCTAAAGTGATAAAGGTTTTCTGGATCCACTCATCTGCACCACTAGCCAATTCAATTTCATCTACATTCAAATTATTATCTTTAGCGTAAATATCTTTTAATTGTCCTAATTCAACATCCGGATAATCTTGAAATACTGTTCTATTATATACTTCATCCATATATTCTTTTTTAATCGGTGAAATTGGACTTGTATTTCTGTTCATTATAACCATAATTCAACCTCGTTTCTTGAAATATATTCTATTATAACACTAATAATTTTAATCCTCTGTTGTCAAATCAAATGCAACACTATTGTTATTCAAAAGACATACCCCATTAGACTTTTAGGTATAGGGTTTCCCCCATGGGGGAAATGTCGCTTTTCGATTCTTTTATAACTCAAGTCTTTA
>NZ_VBSP01000071.1 GCF_005864045.1 Ruoffia tabacinasalis
TAAAAATCGAATCTCGATAAAAATGTTCTGTAAAATCTCAAAAAACATATAAATTTTAGAACCAAAGCAAAATTACGACAAAAAATGTATTTTTAATCGAAAAATTTAGAAGTATGAATTATTCAGGATATATACTATTGTTAAAGGATAATCTTGATATAGTCTAGTTTGAAAGGTCAAATGTGTTTTAGTAATAAAAAATAGAACGCTTGGATTTACAAGCGTTCTTTCATTTAAATAATTGCACAAAAAAAAGGCACATAGCTTCACCACTTATAGCTGCTACCTTCCGGTCCTGACTCATTCATGGTTCCACTATTGCCAACACTTATAATAGCATAAAAGACACTCGAATGCAAAATCTTTTTAGCATTAATTATCGATTTCTAATATTTCTTCCTGCACTAATTTACGAAGGACTGGAATAACCTCTTCTTCAAACCACGGATTAATCTTTAACCAGCGCTGATTCAAAGGCGATGGATGTACTAGTGGGAAGAACTCTGGCAAGTAATCTTCATAATGGCGAACAGTCTCTGTTAAATTTCGTTGACGTGTTTTTTTAAGATAATGCTTTTGTGAGTAATTTCCAATCAACAGAATTGTCTTCAGATTTGGTAACTCATCGATGATACGTGGATGCCATTTCGGTGCAAACTCTTTTCTAGGCGGAACATCCCCAGTCTTAGCCTTACCTAGATAATAAAAGTCCATAGGTAGCTGAGCAATTTTATTTGATTCATAGAACTGTTCACGAGTCAGTCCCATCCATTCCCGCAAACGGTCCCCACTGGGATCATTCCAGAATAATTGCGTTTCTTCCGCTTTACGTCCTGGTGCTTGGCCAATAATCGCCATTGTTGCTTCTTTCGGCGCTTTGAATAAAGGTGGTACCCCGCGTTCAGTATAGGCTCGATTCAATTCATCTTCCATGATTTCTTGATAGATCTTATCCATCATACTGTTTGTCATCCTTCCATTTAATTAACAAGTTGTCCACAATTTACTTTATGTTAAAAATACAGCCCCAAATCCTATCATTATAGGGTAATTTCTATTAAAATATGTGATTAATGCTTCAATTTATCAACAATTAGGTAGTTATCAACAGCTCAGTCTGTGCATAAGTCTGTTGATAAGTCATTTTTCTGTGCATAGTCGAGAGTTTTGAACAGATGTTCCCGTTTTTATGGGGGTTATGCACATCAATCTGTGGATAACTTTATTTTTTTCTTATTTTCACGTAATTCTCTAAAGAAATTGGTTAAAAGTTGTCCACATTCCTCAGCTAAAACTCCTTTAATCACTTGAGGTTGGTGATTAAACCGCTCGTCTTCCAATAGATTCATGAGTGTTCCACCACAACCAGCTTTTAGATCCACTGCTCCGTATACTACATTCTCTACCCGTGAATTGATAAGGGCTCCCGCGCACATTGGACAAGGTTCTAATGTGATATACATTGTTGTCCCTTCCAGTCGCCAGGCATCAAGCGCTTTATTCGCGGCCTGAATGGCCTTAATTTCTGCATGACCTGTAGCATCTAACTCCAACTCACGGACATTATGCCCTCTGGCAATAATTTCACCGTCTTTAACGATAATCGCGCCAATCGGGACTTCTGCCTTCTCTTTAGCCACTAGCGCTTCTTTTATCGCTTCTTCCATCCACTTTTCATGCTCTAATCGCACCGCTTCTTCCATTTCAATTGCCTCTAACATATTTCACCTCGTAATATTTATATCTTTTCATTCGTTATGCACAGCTTCAATTATTTTTCACACAAAAAACCGAGCAAACCACTTCACTCTTCAGTGTACATGATTCACTCGGATTTATTAACTCTTTTAGAGATTATTCAAAATACTCTTGAACACGGTCAGTCACGTCAGAAGACATGTCTTTTGCACGATCCATAATTGAAGAGAATGCATCAGATGCTTGGTCTTTAACGTTACCAGCACCACTTGCTAACTTAACGATTGTATTTACTTCAGAATCACTTAAGTTATCAACAGCATTTACTAAACTATCTGAACCATTTAATTTATGTTTTACAAATAATTTAGCGCGCTCACGGTTCACAACACCTTCAACTCTATGACGCACGTCATCGTTGTAGTACATCATCGCTGCAATTCCGGCAACTGTTGCAGCTGAACCAAGTAATACTAAGCCAAGTGACACATTATTTCTTTTTTTACTCATTTAAAATTCCTCCTTTTATGCTATATAAATTTATAACATCTTCATATTCAATGATAAGTATATTATAGCATAAAACGCTATCACAACCTATTAAAGCGACTTGCTATAACGCAATGTTTTATATTATATTGCGGTAAGATACTATTAGAACACGTTATTGTAGTAAATTTAATTTTAAAATTTATAGTTGAAAATTTATTTAATATCGCTTACCCTTATCTAGCAAGATTTGCGCGAACAAAAGGCGAACAAAAAAATTTGATTCTTAGTTTACTCTGGATAAATACGATATATTGGGTTAGAATACAGTAGCAGCACAATATATAGTGCTAACGGAACATTTTCACAAAGGGGTAATATAAATATGACTCAAACAACACATCAACATGTGACATGGAACAAAGAACAATTAAATAAAGCTATCGAAGCATTTCCACAAATCTTCCCTATGACAAGCGATATGAATATTACGCACAGCGGGGTTTCAAGAATGGTTATGTTAGATCGTTACTCATTTAAAGATGCGGCTAAATCAACGTTAGCGGTTGGAGACCTCGTTATCTTAACGGTTAAAGCAGATCCTAAATACCCAGCGAGAGGGATTGGGATTGTGCAAGCCATTGATACGGCTAACAACGAAGTCCTTATTTGGATTGAAGAAGAATACCGTGGTTCATTAGAAGATGAAACTGAACAAAAGACCGGACTTGTCACTCGCAAAATCGAAACGATTGATAAACCGTTAGAAATTTATTATGAACAGATTGCAAAGCGTACTGCCAAAGGTCTTTCGGATGTTGAAACAGATACAGTTAAACGTGAAGAATTAAATGGTCAATACTATACACAATTGAAAGAAATGAATTTTGTTCCCGCGGGTCGTGTGCTTTACGGGGCAGGAACAAATACTGATGTAACTTACTTTAACTGTTATGTGATGCCTTTCATTCCAGATTCACGTGAAGGTATCTCAGATCACCGTAAAGAAGTGATGGAGATTATGAGCCGTGGTGGTGGTGTCGGAACGAACGGTTCAACACTACGCCCTAGAAACACTCTAGCTCGCGGGGTTAACGGTAAGTCATCTGGTTCAGTTTCTTGGTTAGATGACATCGCTCAACTAACACATCTTGTGGAACAAGGTGGTAGCCGTCGTGGTGCACAGATGATTATGTTAGCTGATTGGCATCCAGATATTATTGAATTTATTATCTCAAAAATGCAAAACCCACGCGTTCTACAATATTTAATCGAACAAACTGATGACGAACAGATTAAAACATTAGCAAAAGAAAAACTGAAGTTCACACCATTAAACCAAGCTGAAGTAACGATGTACGAAAATATCGTTCGTTACAAAACAATGCCAGGTTTAGGTGGCTTTTCAGAGCAAAACATTAAAGATGCTCAAGCTAAACTACGTGATGGCGGAACTTATAGCGTGAATAACCCAGAATTCTTAACAGGAGCGAATATTTCCGTGACTTTAACTGATGATTTTATGGAAGCTATTGACCAAGATGGGGACTGGACATTAAGATTCCCAGATGTTGAAAATTACACTGAAGCTGAAATGGTCGCTTATAATACTGAATGGCCAGACCACGGTGATGTGCGTGAATGGGCAGATAAAGGCTACGGCATCAAAAATTACCGTACAATCAAAGCCAAAGAGCTTTGGAAGTTAATTAATATTTGTGCAACATATTCAGCTGAACCCGGTATCTTCTTTATCGATAACGCGAATAATGATACAAATGCGAAAGCATACGGTCAAAAAGTTGTCGCGACAAACCCATGTGGTGAACAACCTTTAGCACCTTACTCGGTATGTAACTTAGCTGCAGTTAACTTAGCGAACATGGTCAACAAAGATACGCATACCGTAGATTTTGACCGATTAATTGAAACAGTGAAGACTGGTGTACGTATGCAAGATAACGTGATTGACGCGACGCCGTATTTCCTAGAAGAAAATAAAAAACAAGCACTGGGCGAACGTCGTATCGGTCTAGGTGTTATGGGCTTAGCTGACTTACTCATCTATACTGAACACGTTTATGGATCAGAAGAAGGAAACAAAATTGTTGATGAGGTATTCAAAACAATCGCAGTATCTGCTTACGAAGAATCGATTGCTTTAGCAAAAGAAAAAGGCAGTTTCCCATTTCTAATCGGCGAAAATGATGAAGAAACTCAAGTTCTTCGTCAAAAATTCGTTCAAACAGGCTACATGCAAAAAATGCCGGATCATATCCGTGAAGGTGTCTTAGAACACGGTATTCGTAATTCACACTTATTAACTGTTGCTCCAACTGGAAGTACAGGAACAATGGTTGGTGTAGCAACTGGATTAGAACCTTACTTTGCTTTCAAATACTTCCGTAGTGGACGACTTGGTAAATTTATCGAAGTGAATGCTGAAATTGTTCAAGAATATCTTGATGCACACCCAGAAGCAGACGCTGAAAATTTACCAGAGTTCTTCGTTGAAGCTATGTCACTTGCGCCAGAAGCACACGTTGATGTTCAAACAACGATCCAAAGATGGGTTGATAGTTCAATTTCTAAGACTGTAAACGCACCTAAAGGTTACCAAGTCAGCCAAGTTCAAAGTATTTACGAACGCTTATACAAAGGTGGCGCTAAAGGTGGAACGGTCTATGTGGACGGGTCTCGTGACTCACAAGTATTAACACTTGCGGCTGAAGAGAATGAAGCAGAAAATATCGAATTATTCCCAATGAAAGAGGCCCGTATCGTTGATGACAGTAACGAATTAAGACAATTAGTTGACCTAGCTGAGTCAGAGCACGTTAAAACACAAGGACATACAGATGACGTTGTCTTTGGTTCAGATATCGGAGATACTTGCCCAATTTGTCGTAGTGGAATTGTTCAAGATATTGGTGGATGTAATACATGTACTAACTGTAACGCACAATTACGCTGCGGTTTATAATAAGGAGTATACTTATGCAAATTTACACACGGACAGGTGATCACGGTACCACTCGCATCATCGGTGGAAAGTCTGTTCATAAAGATAGCCAACAAGTCGAGGCTTACGGAACGGTGGATGAATTAAACAGTATTATCGGGATGATTGTTGCTTTAGAAGAAACGCCTAGTGATATGAAAGAAGAGCTCATGCGCATTCAACACTATTTATTCGACTGCGGCAATGACTTAGCAACACCCGAAAAACATGATAAGTATCCATATCGTACGAATGCAGACCTGGTAACTTGGTTAGAAAACCGCATCGACGAGTATGCACCGATACCTCCAACAGTTGAATCATTTATTTTACCAGGTGGAACACAACTCGCTGCTCAACTTCACTTTGCACGCACCGTTACAAGACGCGCCGAGCGTCGGATTGTTAGCTTGCAACAAGAACAGACGATTAATCAGCACGTATTAAAGTTTATTAACCGTCTATCTGATTACTTCTTTGCCCTAGCACGTGTGGCCAATAGCCAAGCTGGTGTCGAAGACGTCTTGTATGAACGAAGCGGACGTGTCTTCCATACTGAATTGACAAAAAAAGATATACCAAAATAATTTCAAAAGAGCCATCAGAAAAATTTCTGATGGCTCTTTTATGTGTTACAGTTGCAAAGTCTCCTATTCGTTATCCTTTTGAAGTCATAAATCGTTTTTGAATAATTGGCACCAGTGTCGGCTCCAGCACTAAAAAGAAGGCCACATTCCCAGCCGCATGCATTAAATCAAATGAAATCCCTTGGGCATAATAAACCCAGAAATTAACGACACCAAACATTTGTGATGAAAATAGTGAAATAACAAACCCGTAAATTAATCCAGTCGCTCCAGCGAACAGCGCAAAGATTACTCTTCGCGCACTCTGATGGTCCTTTAATCGATTGTATAAAGCCTTTAGAGCACTTGTAAATAATACAATGATGCCATAGGCCATAATTTGATAAAGTGTCCAAGGACCCATTCCAAGTAACATATTTGAAATGACCATCGAAGTGATAGCTACTAGGAGTCCATCCAAAGTTCCCATCGTTAAAGTAATAATTATTAAAATCACTGTGACAGGTTGTACATTTGGTATAAATTGAAAGGCAATTCGCCCAATATGACACAGAGCGGTCAGTAAGGCCAGTACTGCTAGACGCTTAACTGTGAAATACTTACTCATCCTTCGAAGGCTTCAAGTTTCCACTCGACTAAGTCACCGTCTGATAACTCTAATTCAGCCGCACCAACTTCAGCCATCTCTCCGTTAAAATCAAACAACCAGTATTTCCCTGCCTCTTCATCTTGTTCATATCCGTTAATTGCAGAGATAAAGCCGTCAGCTTCTTCAAGTTCATAATGCTCTTTCATCACATCTAATAGAATCGCACCTTCTTCAACTTCTAAAACTTGTTCGCCTTCGTCAATTTCTTCTCCATCAACTGTTACTGACACAGTCACCTCAGCTAATACCGCTTGTTCACTTGATTCAACCGGTGTTGAAGCCGTTTCTTCTGTTTGTGTCGTTTGACCACAACCAACTAATACTAAAGTTGACGCTAATAATAGTAACCATTTTTTCATTCTAAATGCCTCCCATATGATTTTGTGACAGATGACAGTATTCACTTCAACTATTTGGAGGGAAAAGCATGGGTTTATTCGAATGGATCGGATATCACTCACTATTTTGCCTCGAAATAGTATGTCGGATAAGTATGCTTGAATAAAGACCTGACTCCATGCCTTTCGCATGATTACAGTGGCGGGACCGTCTCGGAATTTAACCGAACTTCCATATTCAAACTACTTTAAATTTGTATCTATCTCTCTCCTGAATAATTCATAGTTTTACTAATAGTCTTTCCTAACATTGATTTAATAGTCTTTAAAGTAATCTGCTTCATCACCCATTAGGTGATGAAAAAAGACCCCCTTTCTGATATGGTTAATTCACCAC
>NZ_VBSP01000072.1 GCF_005864045.1 Ruoffia tabacinasalis
AGTTCATCCGTGGTAAGATGGGTGTAGGTCATTTGTGGTCACTCCTTTGTATTCTTTGGTCGGAATTACAAGTTGAGTGTACCACAAATGGCTGTTTTAGTTGTCTAGCTTAATTTTACAATCGGCGTTTTAAAATAAAAAAATGAAAACAGCTCTTTTTCTTGTATCTATATATGTAACTATTTATAGAAAGGGAGAAAATGATGTTACAGAAAAATTTAGAACTTCAGCAACAAGAAGAATGCTATTACCGAGAAGGCTTAACTCAAAAAGAAATGTATCAGTTTCAAGTCAATATGGATGGATTCAAGGGTGAAGCGGAAGTTTATCAATTACTAGTCAAATATGGGAATGCGAATTGGATTTATCTTCATGATATTTGGATAAATACTGGAGGCACAACACAACTTGATCTTGTAGTCTTAACTGGGAGTGGGGTTTATATTATCGATGCAAAGAATTATGCAACGGAATATGTCCATCAGAATCAACAAGCATTTGCGAATGGAAAATTATTAAGCAAAAGTATTTTTATTCAACTGGAACGCTCGATGGAGAAAGTTAATTTGCTGTTCAATAATTTAAGATATAATGGCGAAATTCAGGGGAAGATTGTATTTGTAAACCCAGAAGGATTGATTCGCTTAGATGAGCCGGCCTCAGAAGTGGGGATGAACCGAGCAGAATTTATACATTGGATTAAAGGAATTGCCCGTGATGAACAAAATTTACCGCTAGCTAATATCTTGCCAATAGCTTTAAAAGAACGAATTCTGAATGAGTTTCAAATTGAAAATCCTTACCCACCTGTACCTAAATCGATGAAAGAGATCAACCAAATGAAACGAGGTATAAAATGTGCTAAATGTCACAGTTTTGATATAACGCTGACAATGTATAAAGTCATCTGTAATCAATGTGGCCATCATGAAGTCAAAAAGAAATCGGTGGTTCGTACTTTATGTGAATATGGACTGATTCGTTACAGAGAACCGCTCACTGTGAGTGAATGTGAAGTGTTTCTTGATGGCCAAGTGAGTAAAAAGTATATCGCACGCACATTAAGTAAGTATTTTGGGAAAATGAATAGCGGAAGATACGCAACCTATGCCAATAAAAATAGTTCTTTTGACTATGCCTTCGAAAATGTTGAGTTTCCGTTTAAAAATTCAAAAGCAAAGTAATTTTAATAGTGGGAAATCGGCTAACGGGACGTGTCATAGTACGACCCGTCCCGTTAGCTGTTTAATTTCCCTTGTCACTACATGACCCGTCCTGTTACCCGCCCAATTTCCCTTGTCACTACACGACCCGTCCCGTTAGCTGTTTAATTTCCCTTGTCACTACATGACCCGTCCCGTTAACCGTTTAATTTCCCCTGTCACCGCATGACCTGTCCCGTTAACCGTTTAATTTCCCCTGTCATCACATGACGTGTCCTGTTACCCGCCCAATTTCCCTTGTCACTACATGACCCGTCCCGTTAACCGTTTAATTTCCCCTGTCATCACATGACGTGTCCCGTTAACCGTTTAATTTCCCCTGTCACCGCATGACCTGTCCCGTTAACCGTTTAATTTCCCCTGTCATCACATGACGTGTCCTGTTAACCATTTAATTTCCCCTGTCACCGCATGACCCGTCCCGATAACCCAACTACCCCCACCAATCCAATCCAAACACCACAACTTCCCCATCTCAAAAAATCATTTCAAATTTTCTGCTTCAAAATATTAAGTATGAAAGATTGATATGCTATAATATCAGAGAGTGATTAGAAAGAAGGTGACAAGGTGTTAGATTTTATGAATCAGTTTATGACGAATCAGCCGATAATTCGAATACTTGATATTTTATTAGTCTGGTATTTAATTTATCGCTTATTAATGTATGCACGCGGAACTCAGATGATGAACCTTTTAAAAGGGGTAGGGATCTTCCTTATCGCCAAAAGTGTGAGTTCACTTGCAGGACTTCAGACTGTAGATTGGCTATTAGGTCAGGTACTATCTTGGGGTGTTGTGGCGATGATTATTCTATTCCAACCGGAATTGAGGCGCGCTCTTGAGATATTAGGTCGAGACTTATTTAAAAATCGTAAGAGTAGGAATAATCCAAGTGAAAAATTAATAAATGATATCGAAAAATCAGTTCAGTACATGTCTAAAAGGAAAATTGGTGCCTTGATTTCAATTGAAGGTCAAGACGGCTTAGGCGATTATATCTCAAGTGGGATTCCGCTTGATGCAGAAATAACAAATCAATTACTAATTAACATATTCATTCCGAATACACCTTTACACGACGGGGCAGTGATTATCAGTGATTATCAAATCGCAGCTGCTTCATGTTATTTGCCACTATCAGAAAGTACATTGATACCGAAAGAATTAGGAACAAGGCATCGGGCTGCGATCGGTTTAAGTGAAGTAACTGATGCTGTAACAGTCATCGTATCTGAGGAAACTGGAGATATTAGTGTGGTTAAAGGCGATAAAATGAACCGCGCACTTGACCGAAACGAATTCAGAAAAATACTCGAGGAATATTTATTTGTAGAGGAAGAGAATTCGAAAGATATATTCCAAGTCATTCGCGACTTTCTTAATGACGGATTACAAAGAGGTGATAAATAATGAATAGAAGACTATTTGAGAATAAATGGGCCGTAAGACTCATCTCTCTACTTTTTGCCATTTTCTTGTACATTTTTGTCGCATCAGAAAACAATGCTTTCGTCTTTCAAAGTGCAGCAAACCAACAGTTTGCCAGCATCAACGTAACAGAAACTATTGATAATGTCCCTGTGACCGTTGGAGAGATTCCGGAAAATACGTTCATTAGTGGCTTGCCAGAATCAGTTCAAGTACGAATAACTGGACCACGCAATGTCATTAACCAAGTGTTAGAAAAAGAAATTACTGTTCAAACAGAAGACTTAACAGATATCCCATCTGGAACGCAACAAATCCAGTTTATCGTTTCTGATTTACCGGATACAGTCGATTACCAAGTTACACCGTCGAGAAGATATGTTAAAATATCACAGTTAGAAGAAATTACGGCTGAAATTGAATATGAAATAGATCCAAATGCCATTCAAGACGGATTTAATGTTGACAGTGTTTCATTAAATCCCCAAGAAGTTCAATTAACTGGTGACGTTGAAACAATTCAACAAATTGATCGAGTTTATATTACAATTGCTAATCCACAACCATCTAATAGTAGCTTCAGTGGATCATATGTCTTACAAATTGTGAATGCCAACGGTGAAGTATTAGATGTGAATTCAAATGTTTCGGAAATCGAATCACAAGTTGAAGTAGTACAACCTCAAAGTGAAGTAGGTATGCATATCATCCCTTTTGGGGAAGACCAAGCGATGTATACGTATGAATATACGATTACTACGCCTCAGAGCTTGGTAATTCAAGGGAGTCAACCGAATGTTGACACAATTGGCGTAGTTGCTGATGTCAGTGGTTTAACAGAATCAACAACCATCACGGGTGAATTACAAGTGCCAGAAGGTATGACGGTGATAAATGGTGGCGATGTTCAAATTGAAGTAAGCATCACACCAATCGCACCAAGTGAGAACGAGGAGCAAAGCTCTGAAGAAACCAATGAGACAAGCGAAGAAAATGAAGAAAACAACGGTCCCGAATCTGAATCTGGAACTGAAAATGAAGATGAAGAAAACGCGACTGAAAGTAATGAGTCAGCCGTTGTAGAACCGCAAGATGTCGAGGGCGAATCAGAAAATAACTAATAGGAAAAGTTAGGAGATTAATCAATAATGGGTAAATATTTTGGAACAGATGGTGTCAGAGGTGTAGCAAATAGTGAATTAACACCTGAATTAGCTTTTAAATTAGGTCGTTATGGAGGGTATGTGTTACTTCAACACTCTGACGTTGAACATCCACGCGTACTAGTTGCACGCGACACACGTATCTCTGGAGAATTATTAGAGTACGCATTAACAGCAGGATTATTATCTGTCGGAATCGAAGTTATGCGATTAGGTGTAATCTCAACACCCGCAGTGGCTTATTTAACAAAAACTCAAGGGGCAGCTGCCGGAGTAATGATTAGTGCTTCCCACAATCCAGCACAAGACAATGGAATTAAATTCTTCGGAAGTAACGGATTTAAACTATCTGATGACCAAGAAGCAGAAATCGAAGCATTACTAGATAGTGATGCTGATGAACTACCTCGCCCAAGTGCAGACGGCTTAGGAGTGACAGATGATTTCCCAGAAGGTTCTATCAAATATATTCAATACTTACAATCAACCATCTCAGCGAATTTAGATGATTTAAAAGTGTGTGTGGATGCTGCCAATGGTGCAACAGCCCCATTAGTAAACCAATTATTCGCAGATTTAGAGACTGATTTCTATACAATGGGAGACCGTCCCGACGGAATTAATATCAATAATGGAGTCGGATCAACTCACCCTGAAGCTTTACAAGAAATGGTTAAAGAAAAAGGTGCAGACCTTGGAGTTGCTTTAGATGGCGACGGAGACCGTTTAATCGCAGTTGATGAGACGGGTGCCATTGTTGATGGTGATAAGATTATGTTTATCTTAGGTAAACATTTACAATCTCAAGGACGCTTAGCTAATGATACAATTGTATCAACAGTTATGAGTAACATTGGATTCCATAAAGCTGTTGAAGAAAATAACATGACAGCTTTAAAAACTAAAGTTGGAGACCGATATGTTGTCGAAGCAATGCGAGAAGGTAACCACACTTTAGGTGGAGAGCAATCAGGTCACATTGTGATGTTGGACTACAATACAACGGGTGACGGGTTATTAACAGCCGTTCAATTAATGGCTGTTATGCGTGAAACTGGTAAAAAATTATCAGAATTAGCGGGTGAAGTGACCATCTTCCCACAAAAATTAGTGAATATTCGTGTTCACGACAAACACACTGTTATGGATGAGCCAGAAGTGAAAGAAATCATCGCTAAAGTTGAAGCAGAAATGGATGGCGACGGTCGTATCTTAGTACGTCCAAGTGGTACGGAGCCAATCTTACGTGTGATGGCGGAAGCTTCAACACCTGAACGTGTTGACCGTTACGTCGATCAAATCGCAGACGTGATTCGCGACATTCGTGGTATGGAGTAAGCAATTAAACTTAGTACTGAAGAAGTCATTTCTTCAGTATTTTTTTGTTTTAAGACAAATCATCTAAAAAGTAGAAAAAATGGGAGGAGAAGTCGTGATGACGCAGTTAAATGAATTAAATAAGAAAGACCGAACAGTACATTGGCTTAACACTCATCAAGCTGTCAATTTAAGCTGTATCCATTGCCAAGAAGCCTTAAAGTTAGACTCGCATAGTTTGGTGTGCAAGAATGGTCACCGTTTTGATATGGCGAAACAAGGCTATTTTTTCATGGCTAAGAAAGCATCGAATACAAAATATGATGCGTCCTTGTTTCACTCAAGACGTGAAATTATTTTAAATACAAAGATGTATCGACCTCTGCATGAATACATTGGAGAGTATCTGAGTGAACATCATGGAAAAGATATTTCAATCATTGATGCAGGAAGTGGAGAAGGCAGTCACTTGTGGCAGATGAGTCGCCAAGTTAAAGAGAATGAGTACAGTTTGATAGGGATTGATTTAGCAAAAAGTGCGATTCAAGCAGCCACAGATTATAATGGGCATATGTTATCGATGATTGCGGATTTGGCAGAGTTACCTGTAGCTAATCATCAAATAGATATCGTCTTTTCAATATTTTCACCGTCAAATTACTCGGAATTTGAGCGTATTTTAAAGCCGGAAGGGGAACTCATCAAAATTATTCCTAACTCAGGTTATTTACAAGAGATAAGACAAGCTCTCATAGATATGGAAATTGGAAATATCCACCCTTACTCTAATGAAGATGTTATCGAGGTCTTCAAAACGCATTATCCAGAAGCCAAGATGAAAGAAATTAAGGTGACGCAAAAGTTAACGGACAGTCAGTTGGAAGATTTAGTCGTTATGACGCCATTGACTTGGCAATTAAGTGATGATGAACACCAAACATTACTGACAAAGCTTGATGGTTTCATTACCTTGGATGTAATCGTATTACATAGTAAGATTTAACTATCCCCAACACTACTTAGACAACATTTTGTTCATTATAAGGGGAAATTTTTGCAAGAATATGATACGCTATTCAGTAGTGATTAGAATGTGACATTTATTGAGTGAGATATGCTCCAACCCTAGCTAATAATGTTTTAATGGAGGATTGAGTGTGCTTTGTTATGGGATTCTGGCTTAGGAAGTGACATGTCAATCAGTAAGTGCTAAAAACTAAAATCACTTTTTTATATGATGAATTGTAAAATTAAGTGCGACAAATAAAGAAACCCATAACAGGTTCGTGTAAAATGTTAGTAATGACAAAAACATAAACACGGAGGTCTGTTATGAGCTACACACATCTTACCATAGAGGAACGTTCAAAAATAGAAATACTCTATCAAGAAGGCTATAAAATTAATCGCATTGCTCAATTAATCGGGCGCCATCGGTCAACGA
>NZ_VBSP01000073.1 GCF_005864045.1 Ruoffia tabacinasalis
TTAAAGATGAGAACACAACACAAACTATCGTTGCATAGAGAGACACTTAAACATAGGAATAAAAAAAGAGCCAAGGTGACTGCGTCACCTGGCTCCTCGGTCCACCAACATCAAAAATTCATGAACCGTTTTAACTTCCTGACGCTTTTTTTTGATTGTGTAAATAAGTATTTTAAGCAAAACTTCCCCAAGCAGCATATTGACCTGCAATCGTACCAGTAACAAAGGCAGCTGTAATATTATAGCCACCTGTATAGCCGTTAATATCTAATAACTCCCCGCAGAAGAATAAACCTTGCATGAATTTTGATTCCATTGTTTTAGGATCAACTTCTTTTGTCGATACTCCGCCACCAGTCACAAAGCCTTTTTCAATCGGTTGTGAACCCGTTGCCGTTAATGGGAAGGTTTTGACTGTCTTCCATAAAGCATCCACTTCACTGTGAACAAGCTGTTTATAAGGTTTCGTTGCATCGATATTTGCTAGAAGGCAAACAACTTCTGCCATTCGCTCCGGCATCCACTGTTTTAGAATATTTGTTAATTGCTTTTCACGCGCTTCTTCAGCGGTTTGCTTCATCTCTTCTAATGTTT
Source organism: Ruoffia tabacinasalis (assembly GCF_005864045.1). Classification (GTDB taxonomy): domain Bacteria; phylum Bacillota; class Bacilli; order Lactobacillales; family Aerococcaceae; genus Ruoffia; species Ruoffia tabacinasalis. Next base: position 595 of record NZ_VBSP01000073.1, read on the forward strand.
CATTTGGTGCTAAGTCAATCGATAAATGACATAACTCTTCACCCGTTGCGTGTAAGTATTGGTTCACGTGCCCACTACAACGCAGAATGGCGGGTCCTGAATAACCAAAGTGTGTAAAAATCATATCCATTTGATGATTCACAATAGCTTTTTCACCCACCGGCCCATTCCAAACTTTAACGTTCACATCGCGCAGTGACACACCGCGGAGTAATTTTTCCGAAATAATTCGATCATCGGATAAGAGGGGCGCCTCTGTTGGATATAAACGCTCAATGGAGTGGCCAGCTTTTTTTGCCCAAGCATAAGCATCTCCGGTTGCGCCCGTTTTTGGATAAGCGCGACCACCAGCAGCAAGTACAATTGAATTCGCTGTGATTGTCTCCCCAGCAACGGTCGTCAAGCCTTTTACTCGCTGTGTCTCGCGGTCATAAATTAATGAATCAACCGGATCTTTCATCCGAATTGTTACGCCTAAGTCATTGATAATATCCACTAATGTATCTAAAATCGTACGGGCACGGTCAGTCACAGGGAACATGCGTCCATGATCTTCCTCTTTTAATTCCACACCTGCTTGATTGAAGAATGCGATAATATCTTCCTGATCAAACTGATTTAAAGCACTATATAAAAATTTACCATTCCCAGGAATGTGTGTGATTAGATCCTCACGCGTCGTCCGGTTCGTAACATTACAACGACCGCCGCCGGATAAAAGCAATTTTCGTCCTAATTTAGGATTTTTCTCGATTAATAAAGTGCGTGCCCCTTGTTGAGCAGCGTTAATAGTTGCCATTAAACCGCTTGATCCGCCCCCAATAACGATTACATCATAATCTGTCATATGTCCACCTACTTCTATATATTTCTTGGTCATTATAACAGAAAATATTTATTAAAGTTCGATTTGTGCAAAATTTAAGCGTGTGCGTTTCTCAAGAGTTTTAGTAAATTGATAACTGATTTCAAAATCAACCATCCCGTGAATTAACGTTCCTAGCCCCACTAGGATGATTAAAGTAAATATAAAATTATCTGACGTTGCGTTCACGCCAGCTGCAGTTAAGAGATAAACCACAATCACTTCGGCGATTGCATGAATTAAATTTACAAAGAAACTAAAGAGCGTTCGTGACTTTACGTTTACTAAAGTGTTAGATAGTTTCTTCAAATATAGCGCACCGACTGTCGCGAAAACGATATGCGAAAGGGCACGAAGAACAATCGTGATCGGGAAGCCAGCTGCAACGAAACCTAAAGTAGTCCCAACAGCAACAATGGCTGCAATCTTTGGTGATCGGAACATAGCCATAACAATTGGGATATGACTTCCAAGTGTGTATGAAGCAGGGCCTAAAATAATTTTTATAGGCATAATCATAGGAATTAAAATACCCAGTGCCGTTAATAAACTTGCGATCACTAAATCGCGGGTGTTTTGTCTTTGTTGTGTCATGATGATTCTCCTCGGAAAGTTTTTCGTCATTATATCGTAACTGGACATTAGGTGTCAAGACACCTGTAAAGTGGTGGGGTGATTCAAATACCTCTTTGAATCAAAGAACTTTATTTTCTTATTAGAGAAGGGTATACTTTATATAGAAAAGGAGTGATGTTCATGCCACAATTAGCTTATGAACCATTAACAGAGCCGACTTTAACATGCGAAAAAGTATTTTCAGTTCAACCTATTTTTTCCAAAAAACAAATTCAAAAGTTTTACGATCAGGCGTCAATTAGTCGGGTAGCTATTGGACATGTCATCTCACTAGATGAAGAACAAATTATTCTATTAACTTCAGATGAACCCGAAGAGAATCCAACAGTGACCCAACATTTACTTGAAGATTTACAATTTGAATTAGGGAAGCTAGTGAAACGTGAACCATCATCCGACATTGTAAAAAGACAGCAAAGACTAATTAATAAATACGATCGAATTATTGATGCGATTGAAGCTTTACCAGAAACAAGCGACGAAATCGTTGATCGTGATTTAATTGCTGAAAAATTATCATGTTAATAAGCGGATAAAAACTAAGCAAAAGGAGCGATATATATATAAATGGAACAATTAACTTATGAGGGGCAAGCGAATTCAAATTTAGCTTGTGAACTTGGCTTTCAAAAGAGAAATGTTAAATCAAAAGCACAACTACAAAATTTTTATGACCAAATTTCTAGAAGCAATTCGGCAGCAGGACATATCCTTGGCCTAGGTACAGACCAAGTCATGTTAATGATTGAAGATGCACCAGAAGGCGAAGCTACAGTATGCCAACATTTATTAGAAGATTTACAAAGAGAATTACAAAAGCAAGTTGACCGTGAACCAACCGTGAGTGGTGTCAAAAGACAACAACGTTTAATTAACCGCTATGCAAATATTTTAGAAGCGATTGAAGCTCTGCCAGAAACGAGTGAAGACGCAGAATTTGAAGAATTAACCGTTTCAAGTGTTCATGATTAGACAAAAAAACCGCCTCAAGGCGGTTTTTAATTTTCCGAAAGTAAGATACCAGCAGCTTTCAAACTCGCTTTAATTTGCTCGAATTCTTTAATTGAAGGGGTTGTAATGGTATGGATATGAATTCCATTCGTTAAAGTACTCAACATTTCACCTTCATGTTGCGACATTTGCTGAACAAATTCTTGAATGTCATCATCCGTATTTATTTGAAGTGACGCCTTTATGACACCATAAATAGGATGCTCTACTTCAACATCTTCAATGGCTCCACCTGCGTCAACAATAATTTGAAGTTCTTCCTCTGCTTGCTCAGCAGAATGAAGGCAGGCTAATTTACCGCGGTAACGGCCAGATGCAGCTGCTTTCATCGCTGAAGCAAGAAGGTAACCTTGATTGGTCGCAATAATTTCGATATTTCGAGCCCGTAGCAGGGCAATATCCCCTACAATAATTTGTCTACTTACTGCAAATTTACTTGCCAACTCTGTTGCCTTTATTGGCGCCGGTGCTTCTTCCAGTATTGATACGATCTCGTCACGTCTATCCATTGCTTTCATAAGCCTTCCTCCAATCAAATATTTAATTGTAGTATACCACATAGAATATTTAAAATAATTAACGGAACTTGCTTGACTAAATGAAGTGTTTCATAGTACAATAACTGACGGTATTGTTTACCACCACTATAGAGCCCCGGAAACTCAATAGTAATGTAAACAACTAGTTTTATAAATGGAGGAAAATAACGTGCGTCAAACATATATGGCTAAGAAAAATGAAACTGAACGCAACTGGGTAGTTGTTGATGCAACTGATATCCCATTAGGGCGTCTATCAACTGTAGTGGCTTCAATCTTACGTGGTAAAAATAAACCAACTTATACACCACATGTAGATACTGGAGATTTCGTAATCGTAATCAATGCTGAAAAAGTTGCATTAACAGGTAAGAAAGCATCTGACAAAATGTATCACCGTCACACTGGTCACCCAGGTGGATTAAAATCTACTACTGCTGGTGATTTACGTGAAAACAAACCTGAGCGTTTAATCGAATTATCTGTAAAAGGTATGATTCCTGATAACCGTTTAGGACGCAAACAATTAACTAAATTACACGTCTATCGTGGTGCTGAGCATGGACATGCTGCTCAACAACCAGAAGTATTAGACATCACAAACTTAATTTAAGGAGGGAAAATTTAAATGGCTAAAGCAGAATATTTAGGTACAGGTCGTCGTAAAAACGCGTCAGCTCGTGTACGTTTAGTGCCAGGAACTGGTGTGTTCAACATTAACAACAAATCACTTGAAGAATACATCCCATTCCCTCACTTACACGAAGTAATGAAACAACCATTTGCAGCTACAGAAACATTAGGTAGCTACGACGTTTTAGTAAACGTTCATGGTGGTGGAGTTTCAGGTCAAGCAGGAGCAATCCGTCACGGTATCGCTCGTGCATTATTAAATGTTGATCCTGACTTCCGTCCAACATTAAAATCAGCAGGTCTACTGACTCGTGACCCACGTATGGTTGAACGTAAAAAAGCAGGACGTAAAAAAGCACGTAAGAGTGCACAATTCTCAAAACGTTAATATTTATATATTATATGTTCAAGACACCTTCCTATTGGAGGGTGTCTTTTTTTTGCGGAAATATAGATCTGTGTCCTTGAGAAATCCTCAGGGACACAAAAGTAGTCAAGCGTGCGCTTGAGAAACTCTCAGGGACACAAAAGCAGTCAAACGTGCGCTTGAGAAACTCTCAGGGACACAAAAGCAGTCAAACGTGCGCTTGAGAAATCCTCAGGGACACAAAAGCGTCCAAACGTGCGCTTGAGAAATCCTCAGGGACACAAAAGCAGTCAAACGTGCGCTTGAGAAATCCTCAGGGACACAAAAGTGCCCAAACATGTCCTTGAGAAACTCTCAAGGACACAAATCAGCTCAAACGTGCGCTTGAGAAATCCTCAGGGACACAAAAGTGCCCTAACATGTCCTTGAGAAACTCTCAAGGACACAAATCAGCTCAAACGTGCGCTTGAGAAATCCTCAAGGACACAAAACTACTTAACTATTTTATCTTTGTAACGATATATCTTATTAGGTTGGTAATACTCAATGAGTTTACGTGGGTTTTGATAACCTCTACCATATTTTGTAAAGTTTCGGCGAAGACAGCTATTCAAAAACGACTTATTAAACAGCCCATCAAAATACTCAGTTAACTCATTCAAATAGATCTCTTTATGGTGATACAAAACACCATATTTACAAATTTCTTCAACGGCAAACTTCTCTTTTGAAAAAGAGCTACCGCAAGAGCAAAGGAAATGTCTATTTCCATTATCGAATTCGCGTGATTGGCAAGCAGGGCATTTCCAACCGCGGTGCATCAACTTTTTATCCAGTATTGGCGGCAAGTAGGGGCACTCCAAATCATTTTTCAAAAAGGCATTTATAATCCGTTCAGATTTATGTGAACGAGGGTGAACTTGGATATTACGAAGGTAATTCCGTATTTCATTTGGCATCATGCATTTAATCTCAGTATTTGGTACACCACTTAAACTAGCATGTTGATTTATAAATATTAAATTTCCATTTATCTGAACTTCAGGTAAATTATTCCGGTATAGCCATTCTTTCATAAAGCGGACATGCTCCTGTGCTTTGGATAAGGGGTTGCGAAGTACTTCATTATTATTGACGGAAAATTTATCGTTTTCAAAATGCATCATCCCTTCAAAATTCTTGATATCAACAAGTTCAATTGTTCTGTGATTGAAAATAACGAAATCAATTTGGTGATATTGATCAAATACTTTGAACCAAAAATCCTGGAATACATATACATCTTTATGTAAATATTTAGGAATCCAATCGTGTTTAAACTGTTCCTCCCCAATATCGCCTAATAAACCTATGTGTAATTTATATTTATCTGAAGCATCTAACTGATTAAATTCATTCATAACCATAAGCCATTGTGTTTGTAATGTTTTCATAAATAGCTACACCTCCATATATATATACAAAATTTTTGCCTGATTCCATTAATTTATTTTTCGATTTATAAAAAATGTTTAACGAAATAAAGGACTAATACTCGTTATGTGTTAGAATTAATACAACTGTGTTAGGCAAAGGGAGAGTAGCTTTATTTGCTAGACCAATCAATAAAAGTTCTATAAATATTGGATAGAAGCAATCTTGAATGAGTACACCACATTAGAATCATTGAACTGGAGATAATTATGTCAAATATTATGTTAGTGAAATTACAAGAGAAACATTTTGGTGTGTTGTAAGATGAAACGCAACACTAAAAAAAGACATGAAGATTCGTTATACTTAAGTCACCACAACATAGTATAAGGAGAGAATCTTCATGTCACACACTCATTTTAACACAAAGAAATCTAA
>NZ_VBSP01000074.1 GCF_005864045.1 Ruoffia tabacinasalis
TCTAAATTTAAGGTAATATTTAATTGAGCCATAATAATCTTCCTTTCAATGTTTGTCTGTCAACTACATTGTACCAAAGAGATTATTATGGTTTTTTACTTTTACACAATTATATGGGCTTTATCATTTTCCGAGGCGCTGGGCGTATATTTTTCCGCAATACTTGGTATAATAGGTATAGAATGCAAGTTAGAGAGGTTTTTATATGGTAAGAATAGGGGTAGTTGGCAGTATTTCCACGGATTTTGTCGTAGAGGCGAGTCGCCGGCCTGAGCAAGGTGAGACGGTTTTTGGAGATTCATTTGAAACATGTTTTGGTGGTAAAGGTGCGAACCAAGCAGTGGCGTCTGCGCGTTTAAGTGCCGATGTATCAATGATTGGCGCAGTTGGCGATGACGAGTTCGCGGATCGTTTAGTGACAAATTTAAAAAATGAAAACATAAATACAGACGCAGTTCAAAATGTGAGCGGTGTGCCTTCCGGATCGGCGATCATCACTTTAGTTGAGCGAGACAACTCGATTATTTACGTTGCTGGTGCAAACAACGAGGTCAAGCCAGAAGATATTTCAAAAGCGCTAGTGAAAAGTTTTGATATTGTGCTTGTTCAAAATGAAACACCAGTTGAAACCATTGAGCAATTAATTGATATGTGTAATGAAGTTGATACGCCAATTATACTCAACCCTGCACCCGCACGTGAAATGAGCGAAGCTTACATTGCTAAAGTAGACTATCTGACTCCGAACGAATCCGAGTTCAAGGTGCTATTTCCCGAGGAGACGATGGAAAATATTTTACAAAAATATCCTAATAAAATTATCGTCACTTTAGGAGCTGAAGGAGCGGTCTTCTTCGACGGAAAATCACGTCAGTGGATTCCGGCGGTTGATGTGCCGGACGTGGTCGACACAACTGGAGCGGGTGACACATTCAATGGGGCGCTAGCGTTTGGAGTAGCTTCAGGCTTGGCTTTAGAAGAGAGTGTGCAGTTTGCGAATTTAGCTGGCTCGCTTTCAATCACTAAAAAAGGCGCCCAAGCAGGGATGCCGACCTTAGAAATAATGCGAGAACATAAAGAATTTAACACAAAATGGAAATTTGGAGGAGAAAAATAATGACAATTAAAAAAGTAAGTGACTCACGTGTGGTGCAGACGCACTTGATTATGCCTAGCGACGGGAACCGTCACAACACGCTTTACGGTGGAAATTTAATGCGCATGATTGATAACGTATCAGCGATTAGTTTCACAAGACATACGCGTTCCCTTGGTGTAACTGCATCGATGGATGTTTTGAATTTTATTAAACCATTACCCGTATCGAATTCGGTGTGCATCGAAACGATCGTCTCGGGTGTTGGCAAACGCTCAGCGGAAATTTTCGCGAAAGTCATCGGAGAGGATCTAGCAACCGGCGAACGCTATTTAGCTGCCACAGCCTTTTTAACATTTGTGGTCGTGGACGAAAATGCGCCAGACATCCCGCAACTTGAAGCGGAGACTGAAGAAGAGCGCTACATAATGAAAGGTTACGCTGAGCGTCGTAAGAAACGTTCAGAAGATCGCCTGGCAGATCGTGAATTTCAAGAAAATATTTCAATTGAATTCCCTTGGGGATAAGAAAATAGAGTCAAAGCACAACTGCTTTGGCTTTTTTATTTGGTTGCGGGGCGTCGTGAACCGGCACGACACTCCGTAAATTGACTTGCGTAGCGTCGTTTTGACTCACGACACTCCGCATTCGCGAATACGGTTCATCGTACTCACCCACGACGCTCCGGAAACTGATTTGCGGTACGTCGTACCAGCTCACGACGCACCTTAACCAGCTTAATCCAAATTTATTTCAAAAATCTGCAAATAAAATAATGGAAATGGCCATTTTTTACGTATGTATATATAAAAGAAAAATATACTGGAGGTAAACACATGGACAAACCGTTTGAATTGCAATTTTATGAATGCTTAAATGAAAGATGCGAACTACCGACTTCTGTCAAAAACAGACTAGCCAGACAACAAGTCGGTTACGAGGGACACTTAGATTTTATTAATATACTGAGGGATAATCTCCCCGGACATTTTGTCATATTAAATGATATATTCTATAAATTGCCTTATAAATTTACTCAGATTGACACGATTTTAATTACAGTTCATGCGATTTACCGATTTGAAGTGAAAAATCTACTCAGTGAATTTACGTATAAGGAAGGCTTTTGGTACCGAAAAGGTGAGCGACTGTCGCGCAACTTCTTTACCCAAGTCAAACGAGCGGGAGAAATTTTTGAGGAAATTATTCAAAATGATGGACTTTATTTGCCTGTGCAATCGCAACTGGTGTTTATCAATGAGGACGATACGGTTAAAATTTTCGACCAGGAAAATGTCAGCCCCTATTTAATGCGGTGGGAACTGCGATCATATTTGAAAAAAGTGGTTGAAGATAGCCGAGGAGGCTCGATGAATCCGAAAGAAGTCGCAAAGTACTTAATGAGCAAAGCAACTGAAGAGCATTTAGTCGTTGATGTGATGGACAAGAAATTGCGCGCCTTAGCGCGGAGTGGTATCCTGTGTGAAAATTGTGATAGCTGGCGAGTAGATGTGATATCGCGACGCTATCATATATTGTGTAAAAATTGCGGACGCCAAGAACCAAAACAAAGAGCGGTTATGCGCACGATTTGTGATTATGGCGTTTTGTATCACGAATGGCCACTGACGAAAAGTTCGGTGACTGAATTTATTGGCGAACCAAGTCTGGAGTATATTATTAAGCGTACTTTACGAAATTATTTTGAATTACACTCAAAAGGGAAGGCATCCACTTATGTCAACCCGGCAAAACGAATGAAGTTTGCTTTTAAAGATGAGGAATTTAGATATTATTCAAAATAGTGCGTCGTGAAGTCGCGCGACGCTCCGGAAATTGACTTACGTAGCGTCGCACCGCCTCGCGACACTATGCAATCGCGAATACGGTTCATCGTGCTGACCCGCGACGCTCCGGAAACTGATTTGCGGTCCGTCGAACCATCTCACGACGCCCCGCAGGCTCACATCCAACCCATATTTCACCCCGTATTATGGAACGAGCGACTGAATTATGATAATATGAATGCACGTAAATTGATTAAAGGAGGTTATTATGAAATTCATTACATTTGATTCATCAACAAAGGCGCTGTCCGTGGCTTTAGCCGAGGGCGAGTTGCCGACGGATTTTACTATAAAAGCCTCAACCACAACCTTGGGTAAGCGTCAGCACGGTCAGACACTCGCACCTGCGGTTGAAAATATTTTAAAGCAAGTCGATTGGAAAATGAGTGATATTGACGCAATTATTGTCGGAAACGGACCGGGCTCATACACGGGACTGCGCATTGGTGTGACGTTCGCAAAAGTATGGGCGAACGCGACGAAGTTGCCTCTATATAGCGTTTCCTCGCTGGCTTTAATGGCTGGATCGGCTTCAAAACAGACCGATTTTGTCCTACCAATTATGGATGCCCGGCGCCAGACGGCTTATACCGCTTTGTATCAATATGATAACCAAGCTGTTTTACAAGCCGTTGAGTACGATCAACATATAAAATTCGAAGAATTTTTAGCGAAAATTAAAAAACACATAAACCCAAACAGAGAACTAACATTAATCGGGACCGACATTGATGAATTTGTGGAAATGGCAAGCCGTCAGTTGCCGACGACTAAACTCATAGTTATCGACGACTGGAACGCTTATCCACATACAGTGCACGCTTTTGGAAAAGTCCCTTGGACGCAAATTGAGGAGCCACCCTTATTAGCACCTAATTATGCACACGCGACTTTGGCGGAGCAAGAATGGGCGGAGAAATCGGACAGCGATACTCTCAATCCAGACGAACTTATTGATTTTAAATGATTAAATTTTTTGATAGAAAGTTGCAGGTAAGTGTGATGCAAGAATTTATTAGACGCATTCAAAATGCGAGGCAAGTGAATCATATTATCATGGACCGAATTCGGCCAATTATTGATGAAGAGCCTCTATGGAGCCGTTCGGACCAGTCTTTTAGCATACGACTTGCGAAAGCTGAGGACGTACCGCTTTTTATAGAATTGGAAAATGATGCCTACAAAGGCTTCCACGCCTGGACTCAACAAGATTTCAAACACGATTGGTTAAGAAATCCTTATTGCGTCTATATTTTAGTGGAAGATATGACCAATAAAGAGGTCGTAGCCATGATTTCAGGGCGGTTTCTTGCAAAGGGTGCGCACATCAGTCATTTATTAGTCCGGGAAAAATATCAAAACCAAAGACTCGGCTCAAAATTACTCGACTTGTGGATTCGCTTAGCTGAAATCGAAGAAGTGCCAATAATTACGCTCGAAGTGCGCGAATCTAACACGATTGCGCAAAATTTATATTACGGACAAGATTTTAAGAAGCATGGCATCAAGGAAAATTATTATTCAGACAACAAAGAAACAGCCTTTTTATTAAAACGGGAGATGCCTAATGCTTAAACAAATTGAGCGCAATTTTATTATGGAAAGTTTACATGACTTTGGATGGACCCCAGAACAGCTCGAAAGTGAGTTAACAAACCGCTTCATGCGCTACTGGTTTTTGTGCGACGGTGACACGATTCAAGGTTACGTTGCTGGGCAAGTGTTGTTCGGCGAACTCGAAGTCCTGCGCGTGTACATGCATCCGCGATTTCGCGGGCGCCGTTTAGGAAATAGTTTATTGAAAAAGGCTTTAAAAGATGTAGACAGTGCCTTTCTAGAGGTGCGAAGCCAACACCAAGTGGCGATAAAATTGTATCAAAGTGTGGGGTTTGAGTTGGTGTCAGTGAGAGAGAATTATTATTCAAATCCGCAGGACGATGCGGTAAATATGCTTTGGCGAAAGGAGGAGATCGAGTGAGTGAATCATTAATATTAGCTATTGAAACAAGTTGTGACGAGACAAGTGTGGCGGTCATTAGAGACGGGCGAGAAATCTTATCAAATATCGTTGCATCACAAATAAAAAGTCACATGCGATTCGGCGGTGTTGTGCCCGAAGTGGCGAGCCGTCACCATGTGGAGCAAATTACCCAAGTGATTGATATGGCTTTAGAAGAAAGTGGGCACGGCGTCGCAGACATGGACGCAATCGCGGTTACACAAGGACCCGGACTCGTGGGCGCTTTATTAGTTGGGGTGACAGCTGGAAAAACTCTAGCGATGGTGTATAACAAACCCTTGCTCGCAGTCAACCATTTAGCGGGTCATATTTATGCCAGTCAATTAGTTAAACCGCTGAAGTTTCCATTAATGGCACTGATTGTCAGTGGTGGACATACTGAACTCGTTTATATGAAAGAAGAATTTTCATTTGAAATTATCGGTGAAACGCAAGATGACGCTGTTGGTGAAGCTTACGATAAAGTGGGACGGATTCTAGACTTGCCTTACCCCGCTGGAAAATATTTAGACGAGTTAGCCGGCAAAGGAAATTCTGAAGCATACGCAATTCCGCGTGCGATGATATACGAGGACAATTTTGACTTTAGCTTTTCCGGCATGAAAAGTGCCGTAATGAATACCGTGCATAACGCGAAACAGCGTGGCGATGAGATTGTGCCTGAAGACTTAGCTGCAAGCTTCCAAGCTGCAGCCGTAGAAGTGTTGGTAGAAAAAGCAAGCAAAGCTTTGCGCGAACATCCAGAAGTTTGCCAATTTATCTTAGCTGGTGGAGTAGCAGCCAACTCCGGACTGCGCGGGGAGTTGTCAACGCGCCTAGCGACTGAATTTCCAGATGTAGAATTAATTATCCCACCCTTAAAATTGTGCGGAGATAATGCAGCGATGATCGGAGCCAGCGCACATCATATGTATGCCGACAAAGGCTTCAGTGAATTAGATATCAATGCTATCCCTGGTTTGATGTTAGGTGAGTAGGGAAAATAAGAATAGGACAGGCCTCTGAGGAAATAAACCTCAGTGGCCTTTTTTTGTGATAAAGCCCATATAATTGTGTAAAAGTAAAAAACCATAATAATCTCTTTGGTACAATGTAGTTGACAGACAAACATTGAAAGGAAGATTATTATGGCTCAATTAAATATTACCTTAAATTTAGAA
>NZ_VBSP01000075.1 GCF_005864045.1 Ruoffia tabacinasalis
AGTTCATCCGTGGTAAGATGGGTGTAGGTCATTTGTGGTCACTCCTTTGTATTCTTTGGTCGGAATTACAAGTTGAGTGTACCACAAATGGCTGTTTTAGTTGTCTAGCTTAATTTTACAATCGGCGTATTTATAAATAAGGGGGATTGATTACATGTTAGTTGCTATGTCAAAAGAAGGCGAATTAATTTATGCTAGTGAAGTTAAATTTAAGTATCCAAATTTAATGGAATTTTATTGCCCGACTTGTGCCCAAAAGGTATTTTATAAAGATAGTCATAAAGGTAAAGGGTTTTTTAGTCATTATTCAAAGTGCCAATTAGTAGAGAGTCGAAGGAGTCCTCTTGAATCAGATGAACACAAACGTGGAAAAGAAATAATTATTGAAGAATTGCAAGGTATACAGAAACTAGTTCTTCAAACTGAATTGTATTTTCCAGAAATTAATCAATTTGCAGATGTCTATGTCACAGTAAAAAGAGAGAGTAGCAAATCTGTTATTTATGAATTTCAAAGATCCGTCATTCCAGCTGCCGATGTTATAGTAAGAAATCAAAATTATAAACAGCTAGTGAATCAAGTGCACTGGCTGATGGATGATTACACAACGCGTAGCACCGCCTTGAATCAAAGATGGAAGCAGACAATGTTAAATTATAATGATGACTGGGGCTTTCACTTGAAATTTCTTAACTTAAAGAAGAAAGAAATTGTTATTCAACGTCATCTACCAATCATCTATCAGAAAAATAATTATAGACTGAAACAAAATAGAATGACCATTCGTGAGTTCCATCAACTAGATAGCTTACAAGATGAAAATTGCGAGTTAATTTCAGTGCGAAAGCGAACTAAAGCGAGTTTAAATTATAATCGTCAATTAAATGGCATTATGAATAATGAAGCGTATAGAAATACCATTTACTTATTATATCAACAAGGTACTGTATTAACTGATATGCCAGAATGGGTCTTTACAGAACAGTGGGAAGTGCTATTAACTCAATCGCCCAGTTGGCTTGTCTTTTCTTGGTCATTGGCAATCATCAGACAGCTTAACTATAAATTTACCACTGACGCCTTTATAGAGAAATTTCGAGCTTGTTCTGAAATTAAAGTAGCTCGAACACCGCTCATTTATAGTGATATCTATCCAGTTTTATGTCTTGCAATACTTATATTACTGTTTCAAAAAGGGATATTAGAAAAAGTGAGTAATGTGGAATGGATTTCAAAATAATGATTCTTCAAATTGGTTTAGAAATAGTGCATGTGATACACTAGTTATATGATTTTAAATGAGGAGGATATTGATGACAGATTCAAATGTAAAAACAAGAGAACAAATGAATGCAACATATCAATGGAATTTAACACCATTATTTGCATCCGACGAAGAGTTTGAAAGTGGGTACGCTAAAGCTAAAAATAATCTTGATAAGATTACAGCTTACAAAGGCAGATTAGGGGAAAGCCCAGAAGTGCTTAGTGAAGCTATCGATACATTATTAGAGTTAGGACGCGAAGTTTCTAACTTAGGTGTGTATGCTCATCTGAAAAATGATCAAGATCAAACAAATCCGACATACCAAAAGATGAATGCTCAAACCGAGCAACTATATTCTAAATATAGTCAAGTGACGTCATTCTTTAGACCAGAATTACTTGCTATTCCTGCTGAGAAACTAGAAGAAATGACAGCAAACAATGATAGACTGAAAGAATTAGATCAGTTTATTGACGATATTGCACGTAATCGCGAACACGTTTTACCACCAGAACAAGAATTATTACTAGCCAGTGCGAGTGAAGTTTTTGGTGGAGCAACACGTATCTTCGGCTACCTAAATAACGCTGACTTCCAATTCCCAACTGTGAAAGATAGCGAAGGTAATGACGTTCAATTGACTCATGGTCTATACGGAAAATTATTAGAAAGTACAGATAGACGCGTCAGAAAAGATACTTTTGAAGGGTTCTACTCTGTGTATCAACAATTTGAGAATACTTTAGCTCAAACTTTAACAACTGAAATTAAGACACATAATTACAATGCTAAAGTTAGAGGGTTTGAATCAGCGAGAGCAGCAGCTTTATTCACTAATAATATTCCTGAATCTGTCTACGATACATTATTAGAAACTGTTGAATCTCGATTAAACTTATTACATCGTTATGTAGACTTACGTAAATCATTGTTAAATATCGATGATTTAGAAATGTATGACATGTATACACCATTACTGGGTGAACCTCCAATTGCCTTTACTTATGAAGAGGCAAAAGAAATTACTTTAAATGCGCTTCAACCATTAGGTGAAGAATACTTAGAAATCATTCGCAATGCGTTTGACGAGCAATGGATTGATGTTTATGAGAATAAAGGGAAACGTAGTGGAGCATATTCATCAGGAACATATGACAGCAAACCATATATTCTAATGAACTGGCAAGATAGCCTAAATTCATTATATACACTCGTCCATGAATTAGGACACAGTGCCCACAGTTACTTAACCCATGCGAATCAACCGTACGAATACGGTAGCTACTCAATTTTCCTAGCAGAAATCGCATCTACAACAAATGAAAACTTACTAACGAATTATTTATTGAGAACTTATGATGATAAAGATATTCAACGCTATGTTCTAAATCATTTCTTAGATGGATTAAAAGGAACAGTCTTCCGTCAAACTCAATTCGCAGAATTTGAACACTTTATCCACGATCAAGATGGTAACGGTCAACCATTAACAGCTGAGTTTCTGTCAGAAAACTATCAAAAATTAAATGCGAAATATTATGGTCCATCTGTGAATTCTGATTCTGAAATTAAGAATGAGTGGAGTCGTATCCCTCACTTCTATATGAATTACTACGTATTCCAATATGCGACTGGATTTGCTGCAGCAACTGCCTTTGCAGATCGTATTGCTGATGGTGATAAAGAAGCATTAAATAGCTATTTAGGTTTCTTGAAATCAGGTAAAAGTCAGTATGCCATCGATACGATGAAGACTGCTGGTTTAGATATGACAAAACGTGATTATATCGAACAAACTTTAGATGTATTTGAACAAAGATTAGCTGAATTTGAAGCACTATTAGATTAAGTCTAAGGAGAGCGATTTGTAACTAGAACGTTTGAGCGTTCTATTATGAATCGCTTTTTTGTATTCGAGATAAATGAACATAAAAATATATTCACGTCGATAAAACAATATTGATATATATAAACGGCGAAAATAACGCTTACCAACCACAAATTTATGACTAAATTTCAAAAGTTAACTTATCAAAATTAATTGGGTTATATATACTTAATGAATATTTAAAAAAAGATGATTAAATAACTTTTTGTTCATCTAAAATTAACATAAAATAATGAGGTGTATAAATGGTTGCTTTAATGGGTTATTTATTAATAATTGTTTTTATGATTCTAATTATGATGAAAAAGATATCTCCTTTCGTTGGCTTAGTTTTCCTACCAATAGTATGGGCGATTATGGGTCAATTATTTGGCTTATGGAATATTGATATTGGACAGGCTGCAATGGATGGTCTACTAGGTACAGCGCAGACAGGTATCATGCTATTCTTTGCAATATATATGTTCACAATTATGATTGATGCTGGTCTATTCGACCCGCTTTCAAACGCTATGATTCGTTTTGCAAAAGGAAATCCACTGAAAGTGATGATTGCAACAGTCGCATTGACTGCCGCAGTATCATTAAACGGTGATGGAACCACGACAATGATTATTGTATGTACGGCTTTTGTGCCAATATACAAACGTCTAAATATGAAGAGGTTAGATTTAGCCGTATTAACAATGACATCACATTCAATTATTAATTTGCTACCATGGGGTGGACCAACAGCGCGTGCGATTGCAGTAATGAATGTAAGTGAAGCAGATGTTATGCGTGGTTTAACACCAATGATGATTGCTGGAATTATTCACATGTTTATCGTAGCTTATGTGATTGGTCGCGGTGAACGGAAACGTTTAGGTGTCGTGAATCTATCGAATAATGAACTTGAGAAATTAATGGTTATCGAAGATCAAGAGACGCTTGATATCCGTCGACCTAAGAATGTTTGGATCAATGCGATTACTGTATTTGTTGCCATAGGGTTATTAATCGCCAATGTCATTCCATCAGCAATCATTTTTATGGTTGGTACAGTTATTGCGTTACTTGTAAACTACGGGTCGTTGACACTGCAAAAAGAGCGTATTGATAATAATGCAAGTGAAGCTAACCAAGTTGTTATGACAGTATTTGGTGCTGGAGTATTTATGGGAGTTTTACAAGCAACTGGAATGGATGATGGGATTGCATCAAGTTTGAATTCAATCATTCCAGAAAGCTTAAGTGGCTTCTTTGGTATCATTGTTGCTATTATATCCGCTCCAGGTACATACTTCTTACATAATGATGCATTCTACTACGGAATGATGCCTATTCTTGCTGAAGCAGGAACGGCTTACGGCTTTACTGCCTAGAGTTAACTTTTGCATCTTTAATGGGACAAGCTTTCCACTTATTCAGTCCATTAGTACCTTTTGCTTATGTATTATTAGGTATGACAAATGTGGAGTGGGGCGACTGGCAGAAAAAAGGCCTTCTCGTATCACTAGGAATATTTATTGTTTTTGTTATAGTTGGTGCAGTTACAGGGATAATGCCAATATCTTTGTAGAATCAATTTTAGAAAATGAAGGGAGCAATTGATGTGAAAATTACATTAATACCAGGCGACGGGATTGGTCCCGAAATTACTGAAAGTACACGGAATATTGTAGATGCGCTAGATATTGGAATTGAATGGGAAGTTGTTGCAGCGGTGAAGCTGTCTTTAATAAACAAGGTACATTAATTCCAGATGATGTTTATGAAAGTATTGAAAAGAATAAGATCGTGTTAAAAGGACCCATTATGACACCGATCGGAAAAGGTTTCCGTAGTGTTAACGTAGCCTTACGTAAGAAATACGATTTGTACGCGAATATTCGTCCTGTAAAAAGTTTAGGAACCATCCCATCTTTAACCAAAGATTTAGACTTAATTCTCTTTAGAGAGAACACAGAGGATTTATACGCAGGTGTCGAAAAGCAAATTTCAGATGATGAAGCTCATAGCATTAAGATCATCACACGATCCGCATCAGAACGAATTGTACGCGAAGCCTTTGAATATGCAAAAGCGAATGATCGTCAAAGTGTGACAGTTGTGACAAAAGCAAATATTATGAAGCTGACAGATGGATTGTTCCTAGATGTTGCCCGAGGCGTAGCTGAAGAGTACCCATCCATAGAATTCAAAGAAATTTTAGTCGATAATATGGCGATGCAATTAGTCATTAATCCTAAGCAGTTTGATGTTATAGTTACTGAGAACCTCTATGGTGATATTCTGTCTGATTTAATGGCAGGTTTAGTAGGTGGTTTAGGCTTAGTACCTGGAGCAAATATTGGCGAAGATATTTCAATTTCTGAAGCAGTACATGGTTCAGCCCCTGATATTGCAGGCAAAGGCCTAGCAAACCCCACAGCGATACTCTTGGGGGTTTGCCAGATGCTAGATCATATTGAGCAAAAAGATGCGTCAAATCGCCTAAGAAACGCATTAGACACCGTCTTAAGTGATTCAAATAACTTTACTAAAGATTTAGGTGGAGAGATGACTACTATAGGCTTTACTGATGCCGTCATAAAAGCTTTATAGTCTTAATAAGGAATATCTTTGAAAGAAGTAGTGCGACGGCGCTGCTTCTTTTTTTGTATCTTGAAATATAACCTAAAGATGGCTATAATAGAGAAGTTAAGCCGCCATAGTGTAATGGATATCACATAAGATTCCGGTTCTTAGGATGGGGGTTCGATTCCCTCTGGCGGCGTTTAAATTAATAAGATACTTAACAATTCATTTTATTCAATTGTTAACCTGAATAATTCATACTTTTAAATATTGAGTTATTCTAGTCGTTATTTTTCAATTTTGGATCACTTTATCGAAATTAAAATATTTTAATCGATTTTCTAAGCTAAAGAAAAACTTTTTAGTCTCATC
>NZ_VBSP01000076.1 GCF_005864045.1 Ruoffia tabacinasalis
AATAGAAAAATAACTTGTTTAGAATAAAAAAAGCCAAAGACGCCTCTTCTTCACACTATTTCATGTGAAGAAGAGGCGTCTTTATATAACGATAGGAATTCATTTCCCCTTAACTTAATGACATTGAGATTATGTGGGTTTTATCTTTGTGCCAGAAACCAAGCGGTATGTGAAGCCTGACTTAGCGGCAAGTTTTAGACGTGATTTAGCGGCGGATATTCAAACGGTGGGCGTTTTTGTAAATGCCCCAATTGAAGAGATTGTGGCGATTTGTCAGGCGGGGACTATTGATTTAGTCCAGTTACACGGCGAAGAAGACCAGGCTTATATTGCACATTTGAAGGGTCAAGTTGACCAACACATTATCAAATCGGTTGCGGTTGGGGATGAATTGGTGGTAGATCAAAATCAAGCTGACTATTTATTATTCGACAGCTTGAGTCCTAGCCGCGGTGGTTCAGGGAAGATATTTGATTGGCAAATGGTGTCAGCATACCAAGAGAAGCCCTCTTTTCTGGCTGGAGGTCTAGGGATTGGAAATATTGAAGAGGCCTTAAAAGTGGTCCGACCATATGCGGTAGACGCGTCGTCGTCACTTGAAACAGACGGGGTAAAGGATCCAGTGAAAATGCAGAAATTCGTAGCGAAAATACGGGAGGTAACACATGACTAATGGTAGATTTGGCGACTTTGGTGGCCAGTATATTCCAGAAACCTTGATGGCTGAAGTGCAACGGGTGGAGGAAGCCTACAATTTTTATAAGAATGATGAGGCATTTCAGGCGGAGTTGACGACTTTATTAAATGATTATGCTGGTCGTCCGTCGCGTTTATATTATGCAGAGAATATGACGGCTGATTTAGGCGGGGCCAAGGTCTATTTAAAAAGAGAAGACCTGAACCATACCGGGTCGCACAAAATTAATAATGTCCTAGGGCAAGCCTTGTTGGCGAAAAAAATGGGGAAAACCCGTTTAATTGCAGAAACTGGGGCTGGTCAGCACGGGGTGGCGACAGCAACAGCGGCGGCCTTGTTGAAGATGGAATGTGAAATTTTTATGGGGCAAGAAGATACAGACCGCCAAGCTTTGAATGTCTTTCGGATGGAATTGTTAGGGGCTAAGGTTAACAGTGTGGCTAAGGGGACCAAAACCTTGAAGGATGCGGTGAATGAAACCATGCGTGAATGGAGTAACCGGGTGGAGGATACCCATTATGTTCTAGGTTCTGTCATGGGGCCTCATCCATATCCAACTATGGTGCGTGACTTCCAAAGTGTGATTTCTCGTGAAATTAAAGATGAATTCCAGAAAAAACACGGGCAATTACCGGATGCGGTCATTGCTTGTGTGGGTGGTGGGTCTAATGCTATTGGGACTTTCTACCACTTTATTGAAGATGAAGGAGTTCGGTTAATTGGGTGTGAGGCGGCTGGAAAAGGCATTCATACCACTCAACATGCAGCGACTATTGCTAAGGGGACGAGAGGTATTTTCCACGGTATGAAGAGCTTGTTTTGCCAAGATGAATATGGTCAAATTGCACCAGTTTATTCTATTTCAGCGGGGCTTGACTACCCAGGCATCGGCCCAGAACACGCCCGTTTAAATGAAGTTGGGCGCGCTGAATATGTACCGGTAACAGACGATGAAGCGGTAGCTGCCTTCGAATATTTATCTAGAATAGAAGGGATTATTCCAGCGATTTAATCAGCACATGCTGTGGCTTACGCTAAGAAGCTGGCCCCAACCATGTCACCAGACCAAAGCATTGTGATTTGTTTATCAGGACGCGGGGACAAGGATGTGGCAGCCATTGCCCGTTATAAAGGAGAAGAGATTCATGAGTAAAATAGCTGAAGCATTCCAAGATAAAAAAGCCTTTATCACCTATTTGATGGCAGGCGATCCCAACCTGGACCAATCAGCTGAAAATATCCTAGCTGCCCAAGAAGCAGGGGCTGACCTGATTGAAATCGGGATTCCATTTTCAGATCCAATCGCTGAAGGACCAGTCGTAGAAAATGCGAGCGTTCGGGCCTTATCAGCAGGGGTGCGCTTGAATAATGTCTTTGATATGGTGGCTGATTTAAAAGATAAAATACATGTACCATTAGTTTTTATGACTTACTTAAACCCAGTTTTTGTTTACGGTTATGACAATTTCTTCGCCAAGTGTCAGGAAATTGGTATTTCGGGTATTATTATCCCTGATTTACCTTTTGAAGAACAAGAAGAAGTTAAACTAGTTGCTAGCCAATATGGGATTGAAGTGATCACTTTGATAGCCCCAACGTCAAAAAAACGAATTCGAGCGATTGCTAAAGAGGCGGAAGGGTTTATTTATTTAGTATCTTCAATGGGGGTAACTGGGGTCCGTTCAAATATCACAACGGATATTTCAGCTATGGTTGCTGAAATTCGGACAGTTTCAGATATTCCAGTAGCAGTTGGCTTTGGTATCAACCGACCTAGTCAGGTTAAAGATATTGCAGCTAAAGCAGATGGCGTGATCGTAGGGAGTGGGATTGTGCGTCTAGTGGAAACCCACGGTGAAAAAGCAAAGCCTTACATTTACGACTACATCCATGAAATGCAAGCCGCTTTAAGATAGGATGTGAGACAGGGCGTTCAGACAGGAGATGATGGAAGAATAGTGACGTATCACACAAAGTGTGATGCAAACTATTCTGAAGCAGAAACCTGTCTATCCTGAAGAGCTCAACTTGCAGTGGGACCACCCAGAGCCGAAGTCTCTGAGCTTGGCTGACGACTCATTCTGTAAGGCTTAAAGTCCGTAACAGAATGATGTGGGTCAGTCATCCTCTTTCACTGCTAAGGCATGCTAGGAAGTTTCGTCCGTAGTAGCTGATAACTATTCACCCATTTCCAATCACGGTTTTACTATCATAACTGAATAATTGTAAAAGGAGTTAGTGAACTAAAAGCTAGCTTCTTTTTTACTGGATAGTATTTTACCTGATAAGAGAATGTCTTTAAAGCGATTTCTTGACTATTTTTGCATGGAAGAGTTGCGAATTTTAAATAGATACTTGCAATATACAGTCTGACTGTATATAATCTAACTATACAGTTCAACTGTATATAATGAATAAGGGATGATCATCATGCGTAACAGCGCTTTACCACTTACAGAAACAACCTATTTAATTTTATTGAGTTTACTAGAACCACTTCATGGCTATGCCATTATCAAAAATGTGGAGGAACTAAGCGACAATCATGTCAAAATTGCAGCAGGTACAATGTACGGTGCATTAGACAATCTTTATAATCAGGCTTGGATTGAGGAAGTAGCTAGCGAAAATAAACGACGAAAAGTTTATCAAATTACAGAAAAAGGAAAAGAAGTACTTGAAGCAGAAATTGGTAGATTATCCAATTTAACTGCATTAGGTTATCGATTGTTTAATTAAGAGAGAAGGGGTACTATGTATAAATCAACATATAAGTTTAAATTATTCTTATTTGCAGATATTGAAAAAGAAGAAACATGGATAAACGCACAAAGACATAAACATTTATATCTAGCTAGCATACCTATTGGCTCCATACTATATCGTTTTCGTGAAGCTGAAACCGACTTCGTCCCAATTACGCGGATTGATTTTCGTGAATTCAAGCACAAAGCAGCATATGAAAACTACTTATCTTTATATGAAGACGGTGATTGGTACCATATTTATGGTAATCGCTGGAATGGTCTGCAATATTTTAGACAGGATAATCCAAGCGGAAATAGCATCTTATATTCTGATGAAGACTCGAAAGCACAGTTATACCTAAGATACGCCAAGTACTTAGTGACCTTATTTATCTGTTTTTTACCAATCATATTAAATCTAGAACTAGTAGATTTATTAAACTTCTATACTTTTAAATCAGCCTACTTAACACCAGGACTATGGCAAATGACAGGGGCTAAATTCTGGAGTGCATTTGCCTTCGAAACCCCATTTGCCCTAACGAGAGTTTTTTCTGGTTGGTTACTTGTCATATTAGTTGCCTCATTCTTATTGGGCTCATTTATTAACTGGCACCGCTATAAGAAATTACGAGATGAAATAGCTAATTTATAGATTTTTTCCGATATGTTAGCATATAAGGTATGTAACACTGTGACGATTAAAAAGGTTAGATACCATATTGGAGGTTAACGTGGAACGAATACGAGAATACAATTTGCTTGAGGATAAGAAGGTAATTATTGGCATAAATATCGCTGCGCTACCACTCTTCTTGTTGGGCATTTTGATATTTAGAGGGCTCTCTATATAGGATTCAATTAATTTATATCCGGAATCTTTAGCCCAGTATTTTATAAATGCCCTTATATTCCTTGCTTGTTATTTTGCGGTGATTATTATCCATGAATTAATCCATGGTCTCTTTTTCAAAGTATTTTCAGAAACAGGTAAGGTAACATTTGGCTTTAAAAATGGGATGGCATACGCAACGAATCCTGGCAGTAAATATACCTGGTGGCAGTTTTTAATCATTGTCTTAGCACCTTGTGTGTTCATTTCATCTGTCTTATTTATCCTTTATCAATTCACTTGGATAAATACACTCTTTTTTATCGCTATGGGTAGTATGCATTTCGCAGGTTGTGTAGGTGACCTTTGGTATGCTTTACTGATCATGAAATATGGTAATAAGTATTATGAAGATACTGAAGTTGGTATTTCAATATGGACGAAAGACTAATAAAAAGGCGTTACCTTAGAAAAAATAGGGTAACGCCTTTTAATATTCTAAAGAAGATTATTTTTTACGTTTTACTTCGATGCGATAACCATCTGGGTCAGTCACGAAGAAGTATGATGGTGTGCCACCTGAAAGGCCTTTTAAGTCACCAGTTTCATAGGCAGAAGCTTTACAAGTTTCATGCATTGCTTCTAAATCATCAACAGTAACACCTAAATGACTAAAGCCGTCTCCAATAGTATATGGCTCTGCATCATAGTTGTATGTTAACTCGATTTGAACAGAAGATCCTGGAGAATTTAAGTAAATTAAATCAAATTTATTTTCAGGAAACTCTCTACGACTCGCTACCTCAAAATCAAATAGGTTCGTATAAAAATCTAAAGTAGCGTCAATATCTCTCACACGTAAACAAATTTCAACAAGTACTTGGCTCATTCTATTACCTCCATAAGTTTTATAAATAATTGCTTAGCACAAATTCTATTACTATTCATTCAATATGAATAATAGAGTATATTCCATAAATATTTTCCTTAATTTATGAGAGTGTAAAATATCTTGTGTAAATAGAAAAAAGGAAGCCCCTTCTGTAGAATAGAGTTACCACACTACATTCACAGAAAAGAGGACTTCCCTATGAACAATCTTACTACAGATATCTTACAGA
>NZ_VBSP01000077.1 GCF_005864045.1 Ruoffia tabacinasalis
CAACGAAAGCTCATTGAAAACTGAACAAAGATAAACACACCAAATGTGTAAGGGGATCTGTTCTACGGAACAGACAACCAAACAATTTCGCTGGACGACCACCAGTTTAAAAAAGGTCAACAAAGCTAGAATAGTAATGAGCAAAAGCTCAAACAATCAATTATGAGAGTTTGATCCTGGCTCAGGACGAACGCTGGCGGCGTGCCTAATACATGCAAGTCGAACGCACTGACGGAGAACTTGTTCTCTTGACGTGAGTGGCGCACGGGTGAGTAACACGTGGGAAACCTACCCTTCAGCGGGGGATAACCATCGGAAACGATGACTAATACCGCATAGACGACAGAACCGCCTGGTTCAATCGGGAAAGACGGCTTCGGCTGTCACTGAAGGATGGTCCCGCGCTGCATTAGCTAGTTGGTAAGGTAACGGCTTACCAAGGCGATGATGCATAGCCGACCTGAGAGGGTGATCGGCCACATTGGGACTGAGACACGGCCCAAACTCCTACGGGAGGCAGCAGTAGGGAATCTTCCGCAATGGACGCAAGTCTGACGGAGCAACGCCGCGTGTGTGAAGAAGGTTTTCGGATCGTAAAGCACTGTTATTAGAGAAGAACAGCCGATAGAGTAACTGTTATCGGTTTGACGGTATCTAACCAGAAAGTGACGGCTAACTACGTGCCAGCAGCCGCGGTAATACGTAGGTCACAAGCGTTGTCCGGATTTATTGGGCGTAAAGGGAGCGCAGGCGGTTTGTTAAGTCTGATGTGAAAGCCCACGGCTCAACCGTGGAACGGCATTGGAAACTGGCAAACTTGAGTATAGAAGAGGAAAGTGGAATTCCATGTGTAGCGGTGAAATGCGTAGATATATGGAGGAACACCAGTGGCGAAGGCGACTTTCTGGTCTATAACTGACGCTGAGGCTCGAAAGCGTGGGGAGCGAACAGGATTAGATACCCTGGTAGTCCACGCCGTAAACGATGAGTGTTAAGTGTTGGGGGGCTTCCACCCCTCAGTGCTGGCGTTAACGCAATAAACACTCCGCCTGGGGAGTACGACCGCAAGGTTGAAACTCAAAGGAATTGACGGGGACCCGCACAAGCGGTGGAGCATGTGGTTTAATTCGAAGCAACGCGAAGAACCTTACCAGGTCTTGACATCTCTTGCATAGCCTAGAGATAGGTGAAACCCTTCGGGGCAAGAAGACAGGTGGTGCATGGTTGTCGTCAGCTCGTGTCGTGAGATGTTGGGTTAAGTCCCGTAACGAGCGCAACCCTTATCATTAGTTGCCAGCATTTAGTTGGGGACTCTAATGAGACTGCCGGTGACAAACCGGAGGAAGGTGGGGATGACGTCAAATCATCATGCCCCTTATGACCTGGGCTACACACGTGCTACAATGGATGGTACAGCGAGCAGCGACCCCGCGAGGGCAAGCGAATCTCTCAAAGCCATTCTCAGTTCGGATCGTTCTCTGCAACTCGAGAGCGTGAAGCCGGAATCGCTAGTAATCGTGGATCAGCACGCCACGGTGAATACGTTCCCGGGTCTTGTACACACCGCCCGTCACACCACGAGAGTTTGTAACACCCGAAGCCGGTGGCCTAACCTTTATGGAGGGAGCCGTCGAAGGTGGGATAGATGATTGGGGTGAAGTCGTAACAAGGTAGCCGTATCGGAAGGTGCGGCTGGATCACCTCCTTTCTAAGGAGTACTGGAACCTTTTACAGCATGAAGTGTTTTATCTTTGTTCAGTTTTGAGTGAGTTTTCTTGTTTAACTGCAAGGAACCATTCAAACTTAGCTCATTGAAAACTGAATATCAACACCTAATATAATCCGTCGATGCGACAGATTGTATTAGAACAATTTTCTTAAATGAAGATATAATTTTAATCGAAATTAAATCATAAACCAAAGAATTGACCGAGTCTGTAGAAATACAGAGTTAAAAAGTAATAATAGCGCGAGAAATATGTGGTTAAGAAACAAAGGGCGCACGGTGAATGCCTTGGCACTAGGAGCCGATGAAGGACGGGACGAACACCGATATGCTTTGGGGAGCTGTAAGTAAGCTAAGATCCAGAGATTTCCGAATGGGGGAACCCAACAGCTGATGGCTGTTACACGCAAGTGAGGTAGACGCAGAGAACTGAAACATCTAAGTACCTGCAGGAAGAGAAAGAAAAATCGATTCCCTGAGTAGCGGCGAGCGAAACGGGAAGAGCCCAAACCGACGTGCATGCACGTCGGGGTTGTAGGACTCTAATGTGGACTTATAAGGTGTAGTCGAATGGCATGGGAAGGCCAGCTGTAAAGGGTGAGAGCCCCGTAGACGAAACACGTTATATACCTAAGAGTATCCTGAGTACGGCGGAACACGCGAAATTCCGTCGGAATCTGCCAGGACCATCTGGTAAGGCTAAATACTCCCTAGTGACCGATAGTGAACAAGTACCGTGAGGGAAAGGTGAAAAGCACCCCGGGAGGGGAGTGAAAGAGTACCTGAAACCGTGTGCTTACAAGTAGTCAGAGCCCGTTAATGGGTGATGGCGTACCTTTTGTAGAATGGACCGGCGAGTGACGATAGTTGGCAAGGTTAAGCTGAAGAAGCGGAGCCGTAGCGAAAGCGAGTCTGAATAGGGCGTAAGTCAGATGTCGTCGACCCGAAACCAAGTGACCTACCCATGTGCAGGTTGAAGGTGCGGTAAGACGCACTGGAGGACCGAACCAGGACATGTTGAAAAATGTTTGGATGACATGTGGGTAGCGGAGAAATTCCAATCGAACTTGGAGATAGCTGGTTCTCTCCGAAATATATTTAGGTATAGCCTCAGAGTGAGAGCGTTGG
The DNA here is from genome assembly GCF_005864045.1 of Ruoffia tabacinasalis. Taxonomy (GTDB): domain Bacteria; phylum Bacillota; class Bacilli; order Lactobacillales; family Aerococcaceae; genus Ruoffia; species Ruoffia tabacinasalis. The sequence goes on from NZ_VBSP01000077.1 coordinate 2,855, forward strand.
AGGTAGAGCACTGTTTGGACTAGGGGGACATACGTCTTACTGAATCCAGATAAACTCCGAATGCCATCTGCTCATCTCTGGGAGTCAGACTGCGAGTGATAAGATCCGTAGTCGAAAGGGAAACAGCCCAGACCACCAGCTAAGGTCCCAAAGTATCAGTTAAGTGGAAAAGGATGTGGGGTTGCACAGACAACTAGGAGGTTGGCTCAGAAGCAGCCATCCTTGAAAGAGTGCGTAATAGCTCACTAGTCGAGTGACCCTGCGCCGAAAATGTACCGGGGCTAAACTGAACACCGAAGCTGTGGATTCAACCAATAGGTTGAGTGGTAGGAGAGCGTTCTATAGGCGGCGAAGCAGTACCGTAAGGAGCTGTGGAGCGTATAGAAGTGAGAATGCCGGTATGAGTAGCGCAAGACGGGTGAGAATCCCGTCCACCGAATGACTAAGGTTTCCTGGGGAAGGCTCGTCCGCCCAGGGTTAGTCGGGACCTAAGCTGAAGCCGATAGGTATAGGCGATGGACAACAGGTAGAGATTCCTGTACTTGAGATACATGTTTGAGTGATGGAGGGACACAGGAGGTGACCTCACGCACCCTGATGGAATAGGGTGTCGAAGCGATAAGTTTGGATGTGAGTCAAATGCTTACGTCCGAGTAAACGAGTCGTGACCGGGAGCGAATTAAGTAGCGAAGGTGAGTAATCAAACTGTCGAGAAAAGCTTCTAGCGAATGTATATCAACCCGTACCGCAAACCGACACAGGTAGTCGAGTGGAGAACACTAAGGTGAGCGAGAGAACTCTCGTTAAGGAACTCGGCAAAATGACCCCGTAACTTCGGGAGAAGGGGTGCTGATGGAAACATCAGCCGCAGTGAATAGGCCCAAGCAACTGTTTATCAAAAACACAGGTCTTTGCAAAACCGAAAGGTGACGTATAAGGGCTGACGCCTGCCCGGTGCTGGAAGGTTAAGAGGAGTGCTTAGCGCAAGCGAAGGTACGAATTGAAGCCCCAGTAAACGGCGGCCGTAACTATAACGGTCCTAAGGTAGCGAAATTCCTTGTCGGGTAAGTTCCGACCCGCACGAAAGGCGTAATGATTTGGGCACTGTCTCAACGAGAGACTCGGTGAAATTATAGTACCGGTGAAGATGCCGGTTACCCGCGACAGGACGGAAAGACCCCATGGAGCTTCACTGCAACTTGATATTGAGTGTTTGTTGATCATGTACAGGATAGGTAGGAGCCTTTGACAGTTGGACGTCAGTCTAGCTTGAGGCGTTGGTGGGATACTACCCTTGATGAATGACCACTCTAACCCGCGTATAGACTACGGGAGACAGTGTCAGGTGGGCAGTTTGACTGGGGCGGTCGCCTCCTAAAAAGTAACGGAGGCGCCCAAAGGTTCCCTCAGAATGGTTGGAAATCATTCGCAGAGTGCAAAGGCATAAGGGAGCTTGACTGCGAGACCTACAAGTCGAGCAGGGACGAAAGTCGGGCTTAGTGATCCGGTGGTACCGCATGGAAGGGCCATCGCTCAACGGATAAAAGCTACCCTGGGGATAACAGGCTTATCTCCCCCAAGAGTTCACATCGACGGGGAGGTTTGGCACCTCGATGTCGGCTCATCGCATCCTGGGGCTGAAGTCGGTCCCAAGGGTTGGGCTGTTCGCCCATTAAAGCGGTACGCGAGCTGGGTTCAGAACGTCGTGAGACAGTTCGGTCCCTATCCGTCGCGGGCGCAGGAAATTTGAGAAGAGCTATCCTTAGTACGAGAGGACCGGGATGGACGCACCGCTGGTGTACCAGTTGTTCCGCCAGGAGCATCGCTGGGTAGCTATGTGCGGGATGGATAAGCGCTGAAAGCATCTAAGCGCGAAGCCAGCTTCAAGATAAGATTTCCCATCACGCAAGTGAGTAAGACCCCTGAAAGACGATCAGGTAGATAGGCTCGAAGTGGAAGTGCAGTAATGTACGGAGCGGACGAGTACTAATCGGTCGAGGACTTAACCACGAACCAATTCAGGTTTAGCAGGTAAGAAAACACAAGTTGATATTCAGTTTTGAGTGATCTAAGTA
>NZ_VBSP01000078.1 GCF_005864045.1 Ruoffia tabacinasalis
ATGACGGATTGTCTACAAATATTTAGTCTTTATACCTTTGAGTCTACGATTATTATGACAGAAATAAACTTAGTTCACGAATGAAATGAGTGTGGCTCAGATTGTCCACGTTCATAGGACCAGTATAGTTTGTGAAAATTGGTGATTTTTGTCGGAAACGAGCACTCGAATTTTTTTCGAATGATTGTTTAGTCCGAATCGAGCACTCGAATTATTTTTGAATGATCGTTTAGCCCGAATCGAGCACTCGAATTTTTTTCGAATGATCGTTTAGTCCGAATCGAGCACTCGAATTCATTTCGAGTGCTTGTTTAGCCGGAATCGAGCACTCGAATTTTTTTCGAGTGCTCGTTTATCACGGAATATCCCGGAATCGGAATTTTAGATCATCAAATGCGTCTTCCATCCGCTTCATTGGGTTAATATAGTCAGCGGTCCGGCCGCGGCTATGTACTTTGAAATATTTCTTTAGGACGTGTCGGATTGTATTATGAATGCCTTTCGTATCTTGGTAATAGTTTAGGGTTCTTCGAGTCAGCGGCTGGTCATAGTCTAGGATTGCTAAGTCGCATAGGGTTCGCAACACTGCTTTTTCTTTTGACTCGCGGTAGCCACATGATCGGCAGACGACGTGATATTTTTCGGTTCCAACATCGATCTTGTGACCACCGCACCCGCAGCACACAATTCCTCGGTAGATCTGCGTTTTGTCAATATCTACTGGGCGCACTTTTGGGAATTTCCGGCGGCTCGCTCGCTTCATTAATTTTACCGCCACTTCTTCGGGGCGCCATTTTGCTCCGTAGGTTTCTTTTTCCAATTCTTTAAAATACTTCTTGATTTGCCACCGCTTTAAATACAAGCCTTCGGCGCGTGAATCTGAGATTTGGACGGTGTCTTCTTCTTGAATGAAAACTAATTTTGTTTCGACTTCAGTCCGAATGCCCATTTCATCTAAAAGTGCTTCAAGAATTTCTCCCGCTCGTTTCATTTGGGTAAAGTAGTCTCTGGATAACTTCCACCCATTAGTGGTCCAAACGCCGTCGTGGTACTGATATTGGCTTAATAAATTTTTCACTTCAAACATGCGAATTGCGTTATTTGAAATAAGTAGTGCGTCAATTTGGGTTTCGCCGTAACGCATTTCAAAGGCTAGATCGGTCAGTAGTAGCATTTTGTTCGGCAAGACTTCGCTCACTATTTTCTCAAATTGAACTTCGCCTTGATACCCGCTTTGCATCTTTTCTAAGTGTCTTTGGTTCTCGCCGGTTAATTCGTATCTTTGAGACATAATTTCAAAATAAGCTAACTCGATTGATTTTTTCATTTTATATCACTCCTTAAAATTCCTTCTATATATAGATACGTAATTTAGGGCAGTTTCCATTTTATTATTTTATATTTTGTGAAATGTGTGTGTGTGGGCTATAATAATTAGGAGTTCAAATAGAAGGAGTCATCGAATGATTTTACTACAAGCTAATGACGTTGCGCGTCGCTTTGCTGATGTGACGCTGTATGAGAACGTTTCATTTAATATCCAAACGAATGACCGCATTGCTCTTGTTGGGCGAAATGGTGCGGGAAAATCAACATTAATAAGTCAAATTATGAAAACAGAACCGATTTCTGCAGGGGAAATTACACGCTCACGCGATTTGCGGGTGGGTTATTTAGAGCAGCATGTATCGATTGATTCAGACCGCTCGATTTGGGAGGAGATGTTACATGTCTTCTCGGATACCTTGGCCTTGCGCGAAAAGGCGGAGGTGGCAGCTGAGCGAGTGGCTGAGTTGAGTGAGGATTGGGAATCGAAGGAATATCAAAATGCCTTAAGTGCCTATGATCAGATTCAACAACAGTTGGCAGAATCGAACGCCTATGGGGTTGAGTCGGAAATTCGGACGGTCTTACATGGCTTTCAATTTTATGAGGAAGATTACGACCGCCCTGTTGAATCGCTATCGGGTGGGCAAAAAACTAGACTCGCTTTGGCGCGTATTTTGCTAATGTCTTATGATCTTTTGATCTTGGATGAGCCGACTAACCACTTGGATATGCAGACACTGAATTGGCTGGAGGGCTACTTGCGTGGTTACCGGGGTGCGCTGTTGATTGTGTCGCATGACCGCTACTTTTTAAATCGGGTGGCCAATCAAGTTCTCGAGTTGAGTAACAATACGTTGCATACGTATAAAGGGAATTATGATTTTTATTTAAAAGAGAAAGCACTGCGGATGGAACAAGAGTGGAAAGAATACCAGAAGCAACAAATTGAGATTGAGAAATTGGAAGACTTTGTTGCAAAAAATATTGTCCGAGCGTCTACGACGAAACGTGCGCAGAGTCGCCGGAAAAAATTAGAAAAAATGGATCGTATCGAAAAACCGAAGCAAGATGCAAAAGCACCGCGAATTGAGTTCAGTGCGATTCGCGACAGCGGAAACCGTGTGATTGAAACGCGCGACTTGACGATTGGTTATGAAGAGCCGATTGCTAAAACTATAAATATGGACTTGCGTCGCCAAGATGCGATTGCGATTGTAGGGCCAAATGGGGTCGGAAAGACGACTTTCTTGAAGACTATTTTACAACAAATCCCAGCGCTTTCTGGGGAGGTTATTCTCGGAAGTAATGTCGACATTGGTTACTATGACCAAAATGTGAATCAGTTAGATGGAAATCAAACTGTGTTGGAGACACTGTGGAAAGCGCACGATACAACCGATGAATGGAAAGTGCGTTCGATTTTAGGGAGTTTCTTGTTTAGTGGCGAGACGGTTGAGAAGAAAGTGTCGATGCTCAGTGGTGGCGAAAAGGCCCGCCTGAGCTTGGCACTGCTGGCGACCGATCATGACAATACTTTGTTATTAGATGAGCCGACCAACCACTTAGACATTGATAGTAAGGAAGTTCTGGAAGAAGCGTTAATTGATTACGACGGCACACTACTGTTCGTGTCGCACGACCGTTATTTTATTAACCGCATTGCGACCAACATTTTGGAAATATCACCTGATGGCGCGTCGCTTTATTTAGGTGATTATGATTACTATATTGAGAAAAAACGTGAGTTAGAGGAAATCGAAGCTTTACGTGAGCAGGATAGTCAGGACGAGGCCACTCCTAATAAGGAAATGTCTCAAAACCAGTTCACTTATGAAGAAACAAAAGCTTTGAAAAAGGACTTGCGGAAACTTCAAACTAAAGTCGATGAGGCGATGACAGAAAGTGAAGCCATGGATGCCTTGATCACAAAGCTTGAAGCGGACATGATCAGGGCGAATGAAGCCAATGACCAACCTGAGTTAGCTGATTTGAATAAAAAATTGATTCAAGCCAACGAGCGCCAAACCAATGCGCTGGAAACTTGGGAAGAGGCAAGTATTGAACTTGAGGCTTTCATGGAAGAGCATCCGGGAATTGAGATTTAGATATAGTACGGGAAAAACACCAAACTTTGTGAGAAGTTTGGTGTTTTTTGTTGAGAGTTATTGGTTGCGGGGCGTCGTGAGCGGGCACGACGCTACGGAAATTGGCTTGCGGAGTGTCGTGAGCGTGCGCGACGCTACGGAAATTGGCTTGCGGAGTGTCGCGGGCGTGCACGACACTACGCATTCGGATTTGCGGGGCGTCGCGGGCATGCACGACACTACGCATTTGGATTTGCGGGGCGTCGCGGGCATGCACGACACTACGCATTTGGATTTGCGGGGCGTCGCGGGCATGCACGACACTACGCATTTGGATTTGCGGTACGTCGCGGGCATGCACGACGCTCCGCAAATCCCGAAAATACTTCTAAGGTTATATTTTCCCAGAGGTTTTTTGGTTTCATTTTATAAAATTACGGGACAACCCAGCCTTTCACAATCCCCCGCGCTTGAAGTTGAGCAGCGGTTACGCCTGCCTTATCGGCCATATGATTTTCCGCTTGGCTTGGGACAATATACTCATCAAGCAGGACTCGCGATTTTTCCACAAATCCGAGCTCAATGAAGCGCGGATCTGCTACTTGATATTGTGTCCCGATTCGCACAGCCTGGTTAACTTCATCGGAGAATCGCACCCAGGCCTGACTCACAACATACTCGCTCCCGCCAATTCGAAAGACGTACCCGCCTTGTTGCGTCGCTCCTAAATATTCAACCGGCTCGCTGACAAACATTTTCTCGTAAAAATCAACCGCTTCAAATCCTTCATCAAAATACCCATCCCGGTAAGCCTTCATTTCCATAGCTTGGTACGGCATATCAATCATGAAAAATGTTCGTTTGAAGTTGCGAATTGCGGCAGACTCTTTACTCGCTTGCTCAATTAAATCACCGTATTGAGAATATCCCCGAACAACTCCTACCCCAAATATTGTGAAAGCGATAAGGGTTAGAATGAGTATTATTTTTGGGATTAATAAATTAACATAATACAGACAGGAAACTAGTAAAATAGAGAGAATAATTACGACTAATAAACCCCAAGCAAAATATCCATAATAAAATTGCTCCATCGCTATCCATTGTTCGTACATATTAGCCCCCTCTTGAATTTAGTTACTTTATTTTAATACATTCTGGATAAAAATTCTATTGAAACATGCGATTGGCTAGTGGGTTTGGGCGTCGCGGATCGGCGCCATGAACCGTAAACATGGATACGGAGTGTCGTGAGTCAGCACGACACTACGGAAATTAGCTTGTGGAGTGTCGTGAGCAAGCGCGACGCTACGTATTCGAATTTGCGGTACGTCGCGACGCCTCTCGACGCCCCGCATGCTACAAAAAATGTCAAGTCCATAATCTTGTGTAAAAGTCTCAATGTAGTTATATCATCTGGTCATCATGCACATTACACTTGTAAGAATGTCCGAGCGTTATTTTCCCAATTTTCGTGGAAATCAATTAATATCGAA
>NZ_VBSP01000079.1 GCF_005864045.1 Ruoffia tabacinasalis
TAAAGACTTGAGTTATAAAAGAATCGAAAAGCGACATTTCCCCCATGGGGGAAACCCTATACCTAAAAGTCTAATGGGGTATGTCTTTTGAATAACAATAGTGTTGCATTTGATTTGACAACAGAGGAAATATAAAAAAGATATAATTAATTAGAAAAAATGATAGACAAATGAGATGATTATTTGTATCATATTATATAATGTAAATCTGTTATAATGAACGGAGGTGTATCAATTGAGTGAAAATCAAAATACTTTAAATACTGTAAGAGAAATGATTGTAGATCGTTTCGGTGTTCAAGAAGATAAAGTAAATTCAGAAATGACATTTGAAGACCTTGGAGCTGATTCATTAGACGTTGTGGAACTTGTTATGGAATTAGAAGATCAATTCAATATCCAGTTCGATGACGAAAGAATAGAAGAATTATCTACAGTAGGTGACGCAGTAAGATACATCGATGAATTAAAATAATTCTATCTTTAGCAATATATAAAAAAACAACGCTGCTTGTTTTTCAATAAGTAGGGTTTTTATTTTTTTATAAAGGACACCGGAGGGAAATTATGGAAAGTAACAAGATAATATTGGAAATGAAAGACGTAGAAATTGGATTCCGTGTTAAAGATGATTACTATAATGCTGTAGATGGTGTGTCATTAACATTATCTAAGAATGAAAAATTAGCAATCGTTGGAGAATCTGGTTCTGGTAAAAGTACACTCGCAACTGCGATTGTAGGTCTTCATGATCCAAAAAATTCAAAACAAACAGGCGAAATTAACTATAAAGGCAAAAACATTTTAAACATGTCCGAGAAAGAATATCTAAAAATTCGTGGTGATGAGATTGGAATGATTTTCCAAGATCCATTAGCTTCATTGAACCCATTAATGACAATTGAAGCACAAATTGAAGAGCCATTATTTTATCATACTAAATTAAATAAAAAGGAACGTCATAATCGTATCCTCGAATTATTAGATCAAGTGGGAATTGCCAATCCAAAACGTATGGCAAAACAATATCCTCACGAACTTTCAGGTGGTATGAGACAACGTGTTATTATTGCCATTGCTTTAGCATGTAAACCAGGTATCATCATCGCTGATGAGCCAACAACAGCTTTAGACGTTACGATTCAAGCACAGATTCTTGATTTATTAAATGAAATTCAAGAAGAAACAGAGTCAGGAATTATCTTAATTACCCATGACTTAGGAGTAGTTGCTGAAACGGCTGACCGAGTAGCTGTAATGTATGCAGGTGAGTTTGTGGAAATCGCAACAGTGGAAGAGTTATTTAATAATCCTAAACATCCATACACAAGGTCATTATTAAGATCAATTCCACAATCTAATGATTTAGTGGATGAAGAATCAGGAGAACTACATGTTATTCAAGGTGTAGTTCCGTCAATCACAAATCTACCAAGAACAGGATGTCGTTTTGCCCACCGAATTCCTTGGATTAATGAAGAGGAACATGAGCATAATCCTGAATTACACGAAGTAGCAGAAGGTCATTGGGTACGTTGTACTTGTCATGAAAACTTCTACTTCCCTGAGGAGGTTGAATAATGTCTGGATTAATAGAGATAAAAGATTTAAAAGTACATTATCCAATACGTAGTGGCTTCCTTAACAGAGTCACAGATTATGTATATGCAGTTGATGGTGTAGACTTATCATTCGAAGAAGGTAAAACTTACGGTCTAGTCGGGGAATCTGGATCTGGTAAATCGACAATTGGTAAAGCCATTGTTGGATTAGAGAAGATTACATCTGGTGAGATTTACTATAACGGTCAAGATGTTTCGAAAGAAGCTCGTAAACGTCGTTCAGATTACCGTCAAAATGTTCAGATGATTTTCCAAGATGCTATGTCAAGTTTTAACCCTAAAAAGAGAATCGTTGACGTTTTAGCTGAGCCTATTCGTAACTTTACGAATATGACACCAGATGAAGAACGTCGCCGTATGATTGAGCTTTTAGATATTGTTGGTTTAACAGAAGATGCTTTAACTAAATACCCGCATCAATTCTCTGGTGGACAAAGACAACGTATCGGTGTAGCGAGAGCTGTGGCAATTAATCCTAAATTAATTATCGCAGATGAACCTGTATCGGCACTAGATTTATCAGTTCAAGCTCAAGTTCTTAACTTCATGAAGAGAATTCAAGAAGAATATAACGTTAGTTATTTATTCATCTCACACGATTTAGGTGTTGTAAAACACATGTGTGATGAAATTGCGATTATGTATCGTGGGCGCTTCACAGAGTACGGTAATAAAGAGGACATCTATGAAGATCCTCAACATATCTATACACGTCGTTTACTTTCGGCTATTCCTCAAATCGATCCTAACAATCGTGATGAGCATAAGAAGAACCGTTTACGCGTTGAAAAGGTATATCAAGAAAACCAATCAAAATACTTTAGTGAAAATGGTCGAGTTTATGATTTAAAAGCAGTCTCTGATACCCATTCAGTTGCTTTAAAAGATGTAGCTTCGACTTTAGAAGGGGGCGCTTAATACTATGTGGAAAACAATATTAAGACGTGTTGTTCTTATGATTCCCCAAGTGTTTATCCTAAGTATTATTGTATTTGTTCTAGGTGCAATGATGCCCGGGGATGCACTGACTGGGTTAGTGGATCCAACTATTTCTGCTGATCAAATTGAAGCAATGCGTGAACAATTAGGTTTAAATAAATCATGGCCGGAAAGATATGTTGATTGGATGGGCGGCGCGCTACAAGGAGACTTCGGTCGTAGTTGGGCACACCGTATGCCAGTAGCTCAAATTATTAGCCAACGTATCGGACCAACATTATGGCTATCACTATTAACTGTAATTATTACTTATGCAATTGCCTTACCATTAGGTTTATTATCAGGTCGATTCCAAAACTCATTCTTTGATCGTACAGTTAACGTTTATAACTTTGTAACCTATTCAGTACCGACTTTCGTATTAGGTCTATTATTTATCTGGCTATTTGGTTATACACTAGGTTGGTTCCCAACTCGTGGTACTGTAGGTTCTGGTATTCAACCAGGGACTTTAGAATATATTGGTTCTAGAATTTATCATATGATTCTTCCTGCCTTTACAATGGGTATTTTAAGTACAACGGGTATCATCCAGTACTTAAGAACTGGAGTTGTAGATGCTAAATCACAAGATTACGTACGTACAGCTCGTTCAAAAGGTGTACCGATGAGTAAGATTTATAGTCGCCATATCTTCAGAAACTCAATGTTACCGATTGCGCAAAGTATGGGATATACTTTAACTGGATTAATTTCAGGATCAGTAATTACAGAGCAAATCTTTACTTACCAAGGTATGGGACAACTATTTATTACATCGATCACTGGACGTGACTTTACAGTTATGACGACACTTGTACTGTTATTCGGTATTATGACTTTATTGGGAACGTTAATATCAGATATTATTATGATATTTGTTGACCCAAGAATCCGAATCAACTAGAAAGGAGGAATGTTTCATGGATAAAGAAGAAAAACAATATAACAAAGAAGATCAAATGATAAATGAAGAAGCTTTAGATCAGTCGTTAGAGGTAGCTCAAGCTGAAGGCGAAGCATTACCTCCTATGGGATTCGAAGTCATTCGAAGAGAGTTTGTCAAAGATAAGGCAGCAATCGTTGCGTTATTTGTATTCATTGCAATCATCTTAATTGCATTCATTGGTGCGATGGTTGTCGATCATGATGCAGCAACTAGAGTTGATTTATTTAGTCGATATGCTGAACCAGGAGAAAATGGTTTTATTCTTGGAGCTGAAGAGGGTGGACGAGATGTTCTCTCACTCTTAATTATTGGTACACGTAATAGTATATTTATTGGTTTTGCCGTAACTATTATTACATCAATTATTAGTATTGCTTTAGGAATTATCGCAGGTTACTATGGTGGATTTGTAGAAGATATTATGATGCGTATTGTCGACTTCATCATTATTTTACCACCATTAGTATTAATCATTGTAATCGTAACAATTGTTCGTCGATTTGATATGTGGTCACTCATTGCTATTCTATCAGCATTAGGTTGGGCCGGAGGAGTTCGATTGTTCCGTACATCCGCTTTAAGTGAAGCGTCTAAAGATTATATAAGCGCTTCTAAAACGATGGGAACACCGGATTGGAAAATTATGTATCTAGAGTTAATGCCGAACTTAAGTTCATTAATCATTACAAGCTTAACGTTAGGTCTTTCAGGTAATATCGGTATTGAGACAGGTCTAACTTTCTTAGGCTTCGGTTTACCATCTGAAACACCAAGTTTAGGTACTTTAATCGCTGCGGCGAACAACCCAGATGTTATTCAAAACAAAGTATGGGTATGGCTTCCCGCTGTTGGAGTAATCTTAGCACTAATGTTAAGTATTAACTATATGGGACAAGCATTCCAACGTGTGGCTGATTCAAAACAACGTCTTGGATAAACAGTTACAAATACTATTTTTTAGAACCGAGCGATGCGTCGCTCGGTTTTTTTATGAGTTTTTTTCTAATGCTATCTGTAAAATTTGATGAAACTTAACTTATATATTAAAATTTTTAGGCTCTTTGTCAAATAGGGTTGATGACTCATTTTAATCAAGATCAAGCAGCATAAGTTGTTGCTTGATCTTTTTTATTTGTCTGAGGGACATATAATCGCGTCATAAGTAAAATACGGTCTCTAAAATGACTGTAATTTCGATAGCCGTAGGCTGTTCGTTTCAATACTTTAATTTTATTATTAATACCTTCG
>NZ_VBSP01000080.1 GCF_005864045.1 Ruoffia tabacinasalis
AACTTAAATCACAGTGGTTATGGGATATTTCTTTAGTGGTACATTAAGCTGGCAAAAGGTGGTACATTCTTTGGCAAACAGTGGTAAGAAAGTTGGCATCAGTGGTACAAATGTGTGGCAGTAGTCACATGTGAGAGGTAAACAAGAAGTACATAATGATATAGGTATCATGCTTATGAGCATGAATTTAACAAAATTAGCAATCGAAGCAAGAAGACAAGCAGAAGCTTCTCGGAGTTCTTCAATCAAAAATATAAAATGCGATGAACCAATCAGAATTCTGATTGGTTCATCGCATTTTTATTATTTAGGGCGACTTAATTCCCAGCCCCAATATAATAATGTTATTGAGGTATTGTCACGCTGTACTTTAGCTAGCTATTCGATGTATCTTTATGGCACTTTCCAAAGCATTAACCAAATAATGAAGCTCTTTTGGAGCAGAAGACATGAAAAAAGCACATCTCAACCTGTTCCCGTGATTAACTAGCTCAAGCTTTAAAAAAATAAAATCAAAACTTTCCTCATTATAAATTGAATTGGTTTTGATTTTACTTTTTTTATTCAGACAATTTAATATTTGATAAACAGCTGGCCATTTTATTAGTAAAGATGGCACTAAAAAGAAAACTAACAATAATTATTCCTTTGTAAATTATTATTGTATATCATCAAGCTGAATTATCTTATCAATGTATGCTTCAGTGTCCTGATTTATATTATGTGAAATCATGATAACCATTAATTCTGGATCTTGTAATATAGTTGATTCAATCAGTTTTTTATTGCGTTCATCTAATGCTGAGGTTGCTTCATCAATTAATAAAATTCTAGGTTTCCTCAATAGTCCTCTCGCTATGGCAAGTCGTTGCTTTTGTCCTCCTGAAAAATTTTTCCCCCCCTCTGTGACCATATAATCGAGTCCTTCGTCATTACTACAAACAAAATTGTAAGCGTTAACTCTCTCTAAAACTTCTATGATCTCTTCCTCACTGTATTCTTCTCCTAAAGTAAGGTTTTCTTTAATTGTTCCCGTGAATAGGGTTGATGTTTGATCTAAATAAACAACTTGATTCCATACATCAGGTAAATTTAATTCTTTTAAGGGAAAGTTATTATAAAATATTTTTCCACTATAACTTTCATAGAGACCTGCAATACATTTCAATAAAGTAGATTTACCAGAACCACTTTCTCCAATGATTACATATTTATTAGGAAATTCAAAAGTTAAATTAATATCATTAAATATACTCATGTTTTCATCATAATTAAAAGATAATTTTCCAGATTTAATACTTTGTATTTGATCGGTCAAGGCTACTGAGGCTGTGTTATAATCTTGTTCATTTAGCCAATCAAATTCAGATAATTTATTTGTTATTGGTTTAGAAGAATTGTACGTCACAATATCATTAAAAACTCCTAAAGAAGAGCTAAAGAAAACTCCTACTAAATTAGCTATTGATAGAATTGCTCCTGGATAAACGGCATTATTTATGACTAAATAGACTGTAAACATCAAAGTTCCAATTTGAAATAGAATATTAATTGCCGAATTTATTCTCATAATTAAGTCTTTTATAAACTGAAATTTCAACTTATCTTGCTCTAAATTATTAGATTCATTGTTTATTCTATCTCTAAATTTTTTCATTAAATTATTGGTTTTAAAAACGATATAATTGGAGAATGTTTCATTTAAAATTCCTACAAAAGCTTCTTGTCGGTTTGACACATTATTTGAATATTTTCCAATTATTGGTTTTGTTATATTCGGAATTATAAGCATTATAAAGGTTGATGCTATTGTAAAATAGGCTAAGTATGAATGCATCGATGTTATTGCTATGAACGAAAATAGCATTTTTAGCATATTCCCCATTAATGAAAAAATGCTTAGTAAAGCACTCTCATCAAAACGTTCAATGTCATTAGTCAGCCTAGATATATAATACCCTGTATTATTTCTAGTATAATCTCTGTACTTTAAATTTGAAATATCATGGGTGTAAGTCTTCCTTATATCAACATTAATAACTTTTAGAGTGTATGCAATCATACAATCTAGTATATAATTAATAGCAATTGACAATATCCAAATAGAAATAATGAAGAAACTATTTCGAAACAACAGTTGAAACGAAGTTTGTTCTAAGCTCTCATATAGTAACCCAAGAGAATAACCTGCATAAACACTTGAAGCAGAAGAACAAACCGTTAAAATCAAAATAATTATTAAATAAATAGGGTGTTTTCTAAAAATTTTCACAGTACTATCCGCTCCTCGGTATTGTCTATAAAAAATAAAGGATTTATTTTTCTATTATTTATAATTCGATCAATAATTAATAACACTCCAGCAGATCCTTCTGCTATATCAAAACAAAGATAATTTAAAGTTCGATTGGGTAATTCCCACTTATTATTATTTTTCACAGCATAACGTAAACATTCCCGTAAAAGATTTACCGATTCTTCATAATAACTAGCCTCATTTAAAAATAAGTAGCAGTCATATAATGCATTAGCAATCCCTGCTAAACCTCTGAATAGAGAAGGAGAGGTATGATGTTTTATCAATAAAGTATCTGCAATTCTTCTACACTGTTCCTTATAGTCTTCTTTTCCTGTAACTTTATAATATCTCGCAAGAACTGTTAAGATACCCGCGCTTCCATCAATAAAATATGGCGACAAAAAATCATTACTATCAGCTTCAGTAGAGAGAAGTAACGCACCAGACTTATGATGGTATATATACTCCATATCATACTCTAGAAAAAACTCACCCATATATAAATACTTTTCATAGTTTGTGACCTTATATATCTCTAAAAGAAATAATGAAATTCCTGCTCTTCCTTTTTTAAAGCCTATATCAGAACATAAATCTATATTTCTTATAATATAATCAGCGATTTTAATTGAATTTTTCTTATAATGTCTTTTTCCGGTTTTATTATAAAAATATATATTAGCTAATCCAATTCCTGCTAAACCAGAGTATAAAGATAAATTTGAACTTTCAGTTACTGTAGAAGGGAAAATTTTTTCTGCATCTTTTAAAAAGCCCATTTCTGATAGCTTCCAAGCAATGCCACTTCTTCCGGTGTATAAACCTTCAGGGCAATACTTACTCTCACTAATGACAGTTTCAATATCTTGCATATCGTTACTACTTACTTCATTCATTTTAAATTTTGTGTAAGCAATACCTAAAAGACCATTACTAAAATTGTAAAGGTTATCAATAATATCTGAAGTAGAATATACATCTGACAATGATTTTTCTCTATAACTATTTATCCCATTTAATAAAGGTTTTACTGAGTATTTTACTTCATCAATTTTTTTCTTTAAAGAGGTATTGTTTTCAATTACATTAATTTCCAACTCATTAAGAATTTCCTTTATTTCAGATAGGTTTTCTTTTATCTCTTTAGTCGATGGTCGATTAGCATGGTCCGCATCAATTAAACTATAAATTAATTCTTTCAATTCAATAGGAAAAGTATAATTTGAAAAGAGTTGCTGTATAACATCCTCTATTTTGCTTTCATCTAATAAGTACAAGCGGTTTCGGTTAATCAGACAACTTAATAAAAGAAGTCCAATGGAATAGATATCTGACTGGAAGAAATTATTACTAGTAATTTCTTCTGTATATTCAAACGTTTGTGATGCTAAATTAATTTCATTTATATTTATACTACTCTCAAGATCAATCAAATAAACTTTATGGTCTTCAGTAATCATTACATTGTTTGGAGATAAGTCTCCATATATGTATCCATAATCATGGATACATTCTAATATGTCTGTTATCTGTATAAATATATCACAAATTTTTATTAAATATTCATTCCATTTTTTTCCATTAAAGTCAACATCTAGAATTGGTGTTTCATCCATGTAAAAATTGTAGAGTGTTTTACCATCAATAAATTCTTCAACTAAAAAATAATGCTCCCACTGTTTATAAAAATCAAGAGCTTTAGGAACATTAGTATGCTTAGAGAAAAAACTCAACAGATTATATTCTGATTTTAGTCGATCAGTCCCCATAATGCCATTTGGAAAATAGTTAATATAGGGGCGCGCTTCTTTTATAATCACATTTTCTCCATTAATATCCTCAGCTAAATACACCCCACCCAAACTTGAAAATTTTAGAGCTTTTTTAAAAACATAATCATTAGGGCTTTCTTGTTCATTGCTAGCCTTATAAGATATGATTTCATCCTGACCTTTTGGAGGAGAATAATATGCCAATCTGTTATCTATAATATATTCATTGTCGCTATCTAATATTAAGTATTCTTTTTTTCTTTCATCATCATATCTGATTATTTCTTTAAAGCCTCCATACCTATAATATAAAACGGCACAATCTTTATATCTCCTATCACTTAATACATATGGCCCTTCAAAATCTTTTAATTTAAAATAAAGTATTTCAAGTAACTCTATAAATTGTTCTTCATTATTCGGGTAAATAGTAATAAACTTCCCAGCACCCACTCTTGAGAAATTCTTTTTATACATTATATTTAATAGTTCAGTATTTTTTACATATCGCCGATTGTAAAATTAAGCTAGACAACTAAAACAGCCATTTGTGGTACACTCAACTTGTAATTCCGACCAAAGAATACAAAGGAGTGACCACAAATGACCTACACCCATCTTACCACGGATGAACT
>NZ_VBSP01000081.1 GCF_005864045.1 Ruoffia tabacinasalis
GAGGCTCTCGACTTTTTCCTTTGTGTCTTAAGACAGTTAGGGGCACCTTTAAGATATCTTGGTAAATCCAGTTATAGATGGATTTAAAGGAAAGTTTTCCCTGATAATCTCGTCCAACAATTTGTTCGGGTAACCACGTGCGTTCCAGTTTATCTTGAATGTCTTCAAGTAGCTTGGTTGTATGCTTAGGCTTTCTCCCCTTATGACGCGCGCGTTGGTTGGCAACTTCTTGGGTATCCTGAGCTTGATATTGATTTGCGGGACATCGTTTAAGTTCTCGATAAATCGTTGACCGATGGCGACCGATTAATTGAGCAATGCGATTAATTTTATAACCTTCTTGGTAGAGTATTTCTATTTTTGAACGTTCTTCTAGGGTAAGATGTGCGTAGCTCATAACAGACCTCCGTGTGTATGTTTTTGTCGTTACTAACATTTTACACGAACCTGTTATGGGTTTCTTTATTTGTCGCACTTAATTTTACAATTCATCACTTAATAGGAGTTCTTTTGGTGTGTATGATCATCCCTATTGTTAGATATCTATACTTAATCTATAAATGAAGTTTAGAAGAAGTTCACTAGAGGACTCTTTAGTGAGCTTTTTCTTTATGCTGCCATACAATAAGTATGATACAATCACGGAATATCATACTTATTTGGATATAATTGATTAATTTAAAGTTCAATAGAGTACACTCTATTGAACTTTTTTGTATGGTTGCTATAATAGTATTATCATGTGTTCAATAGAGTTATTTTATATTGATCGTGTGAAACACATATAATTTTAAGCAAGAATAAACTTTAGGTAAGACATTGTGAATACTTTATAATGAAAGGATGTTTTTTTGGCAAGAATAAGTTATGCAAGGGTAAGTAGTAAGGATCAGAACTTATCCCGGCAACTTGAAGCACTAGAAGGCGTTTCCAAGGTCTTTTCAGACAAAGTAAGTGGGGGATCGGTCGAACGAACGCAGCTACAGGCCATGTTAAATTATTTGAGAGAGGGCGATATTGTTGTTGTTACGGAATTAGACCGACTTGGAAGAAATAATAACGACCTAACGACTATCATGAGCCTGATTCAAGAGAAAGGGGCAACATTAGAGGTATTAAATCTGCCATCGATGAATGGCATCGCTGATGAAAACTTGCGACGCTTAATCAATAACCTAATTATTGAACTATATAAGTATCAAGCCGAAGCTGAAAGATAACGAATTAAAGAACGATAGGCGCAAGGTATTGAAATAGCGAAACGTCAGGGACGTTTTAAAGGAAGAAAAGAAAGTTTGAACCTAACGATGAAAGGTTGCTACATGCCTTTGAATTATATGATAGAGGTATGACAGAGAAAGTAGTTGAACGTAAGACGGGTATCAATCGTACTACGTTTAGAAGATATCGCGAAAAGTATAATTTAACTAAAATAGATGATAGGTAGAAGTAGCTGAAATTTGAGATTTAGAATATGATCAATAAGTGGTATGCTTTCATTTAACTACTGACCCGAAAGGGAGTGTTTTCATGTTACAAAATGTCATTTCGTTAGTTGTCGCACCACATGAAAACGTTGTAGCTCTCTCTGAGGTCATGAAATGAGTTTTAATGCGTTTGTTAGCTATATCTTAGAACGGATTGTGACGGAATAAAATACGAATAAAATTATTATGAATCCCAAATAAATGCAAACTTGATGATAAATAATAATTATTGGAAAAAGTTCAATTAGAAGTATATAAAACATCCCTTTTAAAAAAGAATAAATTCTCTTGTTAAAGGGATGTTTGTGAATTTACATGTAATACTCTTTTAGATGTTACTTTTTAAAATAAAATTTAAAGGATATATTTAAGTCCAATTAATAATTGTATGCATCAGCATTTGGCACTGCAATTGCTAGACCATTTGTACCAATGGCAACGCCACTTAGAACTGCTTTTTTAGCTGCAGCTGGTAATTCTATTATTCCTGACACCGACTTACTATTAGCAGCTTCACTAATCCAAAATGTATTAGTTCTATTATTTTTATATGTAACTGTTACCGTACCTTGGAAGGTATAAGGCCCAGAGAAACTAGGCTTAGCGTACCAGTAAACGGTATTACTACTCATAATCTCAAGAGTAGTAGTTCCACCAGGACCTGTAATGGTTCCATACGGTACTACATTATTTTGTTGAGCATTTACTTCAGGCGTAGAAAATAAAGGTGATATAGACAAAAACAAAGTGAAAATAACAATAATTTTTTTACTTAACTTCATGATACACTCTCCTTCTTTATTTATTTAATGCACGTTTATTGTAATTGAGATTTTAATTAAAGTAAAGGTGGTAATCTAATGGAAAAAAATAAAATAGAAATGATATTAAAAGATTTTTTGCAAGGTATGAGTATTGACGAATCATCAATTAAAATAAGAAAAACGCAAAATAATATGGTTATAACAATTAACAAAAATTTCAAAAGAATTTTATTACTACTTTTAAATATACTTGGTAAAAATGCTATACAATTTGAATTAATGTATACAAGTTCCCCTCATAGTGATTCATTGGAGCAAACAAACATTGACGAAGTTATTATTACTGTCCCTTTAAACGAGGTAAAAAAACTAGATAAAATATTTTTAGACGCTAATTCTACTTCTGAAAATTACTAAATATACGAGGAGGAAATTTAGCTAGTAAAAATACACATATTAAACTCCTTTTGATAATTGACAATATAAAATATGCATAGTTAATACGGGGGAAACATAGGAGTCGAACAACATGAGTATAACATTAAACAAAAAATTACTAGGCAACGAAGGATATGCCAAAAACATAGCCATAAAATTTCAATAAATGAACAAGGCTTGTCAGATAAAGAAATAGAACGGAAAACAGGAATTAACCGAACGACGTTTTATCGCTACAGAAAAAATCACTATTATAGTTAATATTAAAAGGGGCTGGGAAAAAAACTAGCCTTAAATAGAAAAATCGCAATGAAACCATCGATATTCTGATGCTTTCATTGCGATTTTTATGTGTGGCTGAATAATCGTAAAAAGTAGCCACTCTTCTTCTTGCCTCGAGGGCTAATTTTGTTAAATTCATACTCATCAACATGATACCAATGTTATTATGAAGCGCTTGTTTCCCTCTAACATGGGCTCTGCGCATGCCAAATACACCTTTTAAGCGATCAAAAATTGTTTCTACGTCAATTTTACGCACGCCACACTTAGGGCAAGCCTCTAACGGATACGATAACGTGCCTGAAATCAACATTGTTGTGTGACCATTTTCTTCGATGATTTGAACCCCGTCATTAAATTTAATATTTTCGTCTTTAATTCCAACCAGTTTTGCGATATCATTATTATCAGCCATGTGAATTCTCCTAACTATATTTTTGTGTAGTGACTAAATTATAGTAGAATTCACTCAATGTCATTAAGTTAAGAAAAAGTCTGTCGAATTAATCGATAGGCTTTTTTTCTGCCATTTTTTATCAAATCTTATTCAAAAAAGACCTGAAAATTAAGCGTAAATACTTGACAACCCAAAAAACA
>NZ_VBSP01000082.1 GCF_005864045.1 Ruoffia tabacinasalis
AACTTAAATCACAGTGGTTATGGGATATTTCTTTAGTGGTACATTAAGCTGGCAAAAGGTGGTACATTCTTTGGCAAACAGTGGTAAGAAAGTTGGCATCAGTGGTACAAATGTGTGGCAGTAGTCAATTTTATGGAGCTTAACAATTCTTAATAACTTCTAAATTAACCATGTAATTCTTTATTTCTTTTGTTTTTTGCTATGTATAAATCATCGAAGGACTTAATATTCATTTCATAAACTTTTATTATGTATTCTTTTATAATATCTAGCAATTTAGTTAAAAATGATTGTATCTCTTCTTCATCATTAAAGAAATCATTAAGATCTTTCCCATTATGCACTACCTCAGTACGATATACCTTACTCAATTCTTTAAAATAGTCGGCAAGTTTATCATAATCTTGTCTATCTTTGGCAATAATATGTTGAATAATTATTCTGACTTCTTTAAATCCTCTATACTCTTTGTAGGCTAATGCTTCAATAGTCGTCATTAAATAGATAAATATTGATGAATAGTTATTAAAATAAAATGACTCATTTATTCTTCTTATAGCACTTCTTAAAGACAAGTACATTTCATCTGAACGATTGGAAGTAATTACTTGGTATTCTATATCACTCGTTTTATTATTTAGATCTTCTTTTTCATACTGGCTTCCAATACCTACTGAATACTGAGTTGCAATATCACCCATTAAATGATACCAATTATCATCTTCATGGTTATAAACAAATGCTTCCATTATAGGCGTTTCACCTTGAATAGAATAAATTGGTATACCCGGTAACCCAGGTAGATGACTTAAGCTCCTATAATCAATATCTTTCATGCGAAAATAATCAATTTCCTTATTAACTTGATCGGAAATAAGTTTAATTAAATAATTTTTATAGTTGATAGATGTAGCTTCTTTTTGATTAAATCTAAGGTGGTCTTTATTAGTAAAAAATATGGCATAACTCGATGCATAAATCTCAAATCTATTATATATTTTTTTATGCTGACTATAAAATTTCATAGTTAACTCATCTAACATTTCTCTTTCCCATTTGTTAATGGTATCAGAATAAATGTTTATTTTCCCAAGATAATCATCCATTGTAGACATTATAAAAGTATTATTGATTTTAAAGCATTCGTGTAAAAACAAATTTTGTATTTCAACTATATAAATCTCATAGTCTTGAAAGTTCATTATATATCATTCCTTTGATAAATTCTTAATTTAATTAGATTTCCTTTATGTCAAGCATTATATAGCTAATCTTGAAAATCCATGATAGAAAAATTTGTACCTCTCAAAAACTAGAATTTCTATCCTGATATGTTTCCCATAAAAAATACACTATTGTTACCGAAGTGCCTACTGCTAACCTTGCATATCTTGGTGGGAGAGAGACAAAAGTACTTGACTTGCCATGTCCGTCACCAAATAAATTTCTAAGCTCCGCCATACTTTGTGGAACAGCCCCTAAATTACCTAAAATTTTTGCAGAGATTTTCCCCGCTTCATTTTCCTTATTTTGATCATTCGCAGATAAACCTAATTTTTCCATTACTAATCTTAATAGTGGAGCAAATTTCATTGTTTCATCGTACTCCACATCTAACTCCTTTAGAATCGTCTTTGCACATGATTCTAATAATTCTTTTGATTTCCCAATTGAAATATTTGGATTTTTTTCTATATTTTCTAACATTATGGATACTTGAGAATCTATATACTCTGAGCTAAATTTAGTTTTTATTTGTTCACTGTAATTTGCTATTAATTCCGAATTTTTAATCGACTCGATGGTAAATACAGCTCTGCCACTTATTTCTTCAGTAGCTATTAAATGTAATTTATCAAATTCTAGTACTTCATTGATCTTGTCAAAATATTCTTTCCAATTTGAATCATTATCTCTAACTATAGGATGAAATATTTGTTCAACAAATTTAGTGAATAAATCATCATTGTGTAGAAGGTTTAACCTTTTATCATAAAAAACCCAGTCTATATCCCAATCATCGTTGTTAATTGTATGTTGCCAGATGTCTTGTGACATGGTTTTAAATCTACTGTCCTCTGAAGGAAGATCATTCAAATTTACAAGTTGATTTAAAAAGCTAGTTTCATCAAATCTCCCAGCATAGTCAAACTCTCCTTCGTATAATCCTTCACTCAATAAATCTACAATATCTCTTTTAGAAATTTCAGATATATTCATTATATCCCCCTGGTTATGTTTTATCGCTACTTAAATTAAATCTTCGTCTTTTTATTGTGTAACTTTAGATTTGACAATTATTAATTAAGATAAAATAATTTTTCTTGTTAATCTTTGCAGCAAGTTTTGTTGTGGTATTTTTCCATAGCTAAATTCTTCATTTTGCAACTGTTTCAAAATTTCTATAAAGTCACTATCTTGAAGAGGTATAATCAGATTTTTATTATCCTTATAATAATCTGAACATCTTTTAATTAATGACTCTTCATCATCACTTTTTCTAAACACTAGAAACCCCATTTTACCTCGATTTACTGAAAACCTCCCATTTAGTTGATCAAAATCGGGATTAGATAAAGTTTTATTGTAGTTCTTACATTCTACGAAAATATAACTAGATGGAATATCTTTTACTGTTGATAAATTGAAAAAGTATCCATCTTCAGCTGCATTATCATAAACTAAGTCAATTCTCTTTCTCCCAGAATTTATCTCCTGTTCTTTTACAGGATTAATCAAGTCAGGGCAAAATAAAAACGTCATTGTGGCAATTACGTGGTCGTGATATTCATTTGCTTGCGCAGCACCTGGATTGATATTTTGGAACCCTGAAATTAATTTATCAATGATTGCCAAGTAAAATTCATAGCTATATTCATCCAATATTACTTCGTTAGAAAGTGTTTCAATATTTTTACTTGCTATATTTTTAAAATCTTCATAAAACTCTGGGTGTTCTATAGTAAAATTCCTTAAGAACTCTTTTTTATAGGCTCCATATTTTTTTGCTGTCTCTTCTTTATTTACTGATTTTCGTTTCTCTCCGTTCTTTAAAGTTTTTGTTCTGACTAAACTAGTATTAAGCCTTAACTCTTCCGTTACCAAGAAGTTTAAAACATGATGTCTAGCATACATTGAAGAATCATAATAATATGCCTGTTTCCTGATAACAATGGATTTAGGAACAAGTAATACTGGCTCGTCTTCTATTACCAGCATATCTTCATATGTACTAATCCAACTTCTTGTAATAGTATCCCAATATTCTCTAGTTGGCACACCTTTCGTCAATTTTAAACCATCCTGAATAATTCATACTTTTAAATATTGAGTTATTCTAGTCGTTATTTTTCAATTTTGGATCACTTTATCGAAATTAAAATATTTTAATCGATTTTCTAAGCTAAAGAAAAACTTTTTAGTCTCATC
>NZ_VBSP01000083.1 GCF_005864045.1 Ruoffia tabacinasalis
TCTTTTAATTGAAAGGTTTTTTGGATAAAATGGTTCATGCGTAGATATTCTCCTTATGTTATTTGGTGGTACTTTTAATATAACGAATATCTGCGTCTTTTAGAAGACACAAAGATAGGGTTGATGACATTTTAATTTTTGTCATCAACCCTATTTATTGTAGAACCAAATATTGTATTTAGACCAATTAAACGAGTATAGAAGCTGAGCTATTTACAGTCATCTATACTCGTTTAATATTTTTTTATTTTATAACATCTCCTGATTCTTTATCAAAGAAATGTACTTTATTCATATCAAAAGCAAGTTCCAACGTATCACCTATATGGTACTTGATTCTAGAGTCTACTTTTGCTTGTAATTCAACACCGTTTTGTTCAAAGTATAAAATAGAGCTAGTAAATAATTCAAAGAAAAGTGGCTAACTTAAACTTGAAATTTACGTAATATTTATATATAAGGTACAACACATAGTTATTTATAAATCCATATAAAAAGCCACCAATAAAATATAGAATCTCAAATTAGTGGCACTTTTACTAAAATAATTTCATGGATAATACTTTCCCCTACACCACTTCTACCCCCATCAACCCAACCAAGCCTAAGGCTTGTTCTCTGGACACTTGGCAGCCTTTCAAGTCTTCGATGGCGACTCGGATTGAGTCAAAGTTTGATGTGCTAAGGTTGATGCCTTTTAAAGGTGTATGATCAAAGGTAATGTCATTGAGTTCACACTCTTCAAAGTTGACTTGCTTTAGTTTACATTCAAAGAAGGCTGCTTCTTGAAGTGACGACTCTTGAAAGTAGACTCGCACTAACTTTGAATCCGCGAATGTAGATAAGTTTAAGATTGCCTCTTGGAATAGTGTGTCACCTAACATGGTTTCAGAGAACTGAGTTCCGAGTAATTTACAATTTTCAAACTCTACTCGGTGAATGGATGCTTGGCTTAGATTTACATTCGAGAAGTCACAGCCGATAAAGCGCACATCAGTCAGATCTGCATCACTTAAATCCATATCGTTGAATATACCGTCACGAATGACGCAATTATATAATCGCACTTGTTCCACCTGAACAGTTGTAAAGTCAGCTTCATTCAACTCATAGCCATCTAGTTCTAAGATATAATCGTGGGGTTGGTATAAGTCTTTTAACTCTTTTTCTTCTATATCCGCTTGTATTACTGGTCGTTTAATTCTCATCATCCCACACCCTTCTTTTTACTTATGGCTATTGTAGCATAGGCTCTATCTTTTTCTCACCCTTCTTTGGTTATCTATTGCGACTCTTTCCGGATTCTGTTAGACTTTTTCTTATTAGTCATTTAAAGGAGGTCACCCGATGCTTATAAATTTAGTAGACAAGGATCCTGATGTAATAAAGGCTGTCGCTGATTTGTGGTTAACTGTGAATTTAGAAGTGCATGATTTTGTTGACCCAGCCTATTGGACCAGTCATTATGATGATGTGCTCTCAGCTTTTCATGAAGCGAATATGGTGCTTTATCAAGAAGACAATCGACTGTTAGGCTTTGTTGGTATGACGGGAGACTATATTGCGGGTATTTTTATTGAGAAGGAGAGTCGACACAGAGGCATTGGAAGCCAGTTGTTGACTTATTTAAAAAGCCAACACAAATCTTTGACACTTTCTGTTTATTCACGCAATTCGCAGGCGATACAATTTTATAAAAGGCATGGTTTTCAATTTATTGAGGAGTGTTTAGATGAAGAAACTCAAGAGAGAGAATGGCTAATGACCTGGACAACAACTTAGATTATCAAAGCCCCCCAACCAAACTCAATATGAACTGCCCCCTGTCAAGTAGACAAGTAAATAATAAAAATAGTTAAGGCGAATCTTCAGATTCGTCTTTTCTTTATATAGGTTTGGATGCCCTTCCATTTCATTAAGTGCTAGACACACTTATGATTAACAGCGGCTTGTTGAAAGTGATTTAAATAAATAGTCCTACGACGATAGCCATAAATCCCATTAAATGTTCCATGTGCTTCTTGAATGAATACCATTATTTTTTTAAGCGCAATTCTGTATGTGGCGGTTGACGATTTAACCATTTATAATAGCTCGATTGGCTCACTTTTAATGCTTGGCACAGCCAGATTACTTTTTAGACTTTTTCTTCGTAAGTCGTTTTTTCCTTTCATCAGATACATCTCTGGCTTTGAATTGTAGGATTGAGACTCCCCACCATTAGTATACTTAAGAATCCAGCTATGAATCGTTTTCTGAGATGGAATATTATATTTAATTGCCAGTTCATTGATGGATATCTTATCGACCAGGTGTTCTTGTGCCACTTGTTCTCTAAATTCCGTTGAATAGTGTTGATGCTTATTCGGTGGTTGAAGGCTATCAATGCCATGTCGTTGATAGAGCCTCACTTCAAATAAAAAGTATGTATTCTCATACTGTAGTCCTAAATTCTTCAACATAGGAAAAGTCATACCCTCTAAATATTGAAGAATATAAAACTCCAGTTCAGCCACTGTATGCTTCATATTTGAGTACATAAAAAATCCCCCTAAAGTAGTTTACTTTTTTTAGTGTCTACTTTAGGGGGCATATTAAATATGAGAACAGGGTGGCGTTTTTTATTCCGCCGATTGTAAAATTAAGCTAGACAACTAAAACAGCCATTTGTGGTACACTCAACTTGTAATTCCGACCAAAGAATACAAAGGAGTGACCACAAATGACCTACACC
Source organism: Ruoffia tabacinasalis (assembly GCF_005864045.1). Lineage (GTDB taxonomy): Bacteria > Bacillota > Bacilli > Lactobacillales > Aerococcaceae > Ruoffia > Ruoffia tabacinasalis. The sequence continues at coordinate 2,735 of NZ_VBSP01000083.1, forward strand.
CATCTTACCACGGATGAACT
>NZ_VBSP01000084.1 GCF_005864045.1 Ruoffia tabacinasalis
TCCAGTACTAGTATGGCCCGGGGGATCCGGCGCGCCTAGGCCTTGACGGCCTTCACTCAATTCGCCCTATAGTGAGTCGTATTACGTCGCGCTCACTGGCCGTCGTTTTACAACGTCGTGACTGGGAAAACCCTGGCGTTACCCAACTTAATCGCCTTGCAGCACATCCCCCTTTCGCCAGCTGGCGTAATAGCGAAGAGGCCCGCACCGAAACGCCCTTCCCAACAGTTGCGCAGCCTGAATGGCGAATGGGAGCGCCCTGTAGCGGCCACTCAACCCTATCTCGGTCTATTCTTTTGATTTATAAGGGATTTTGCCGATTTCGGCCTATTGGTTAAAAAATGAGCTGATTTAACAAAAATTTAACGCGAATTTTAACAAAATATTAACGCTTACAATTTAGGTGGCACTTTTCGGGGAAATGTGCGCGGAACCCCTATTTGTTTATTTTTCTAAATACATTCAAATATGTATCCGCTCATGAGACAATAACCCTGATAAATGCTTCAATAATATTGAAAAAGGAAGAGTATGCGTAGCCGTAATTGGAGCCGTACCCTGACCGAACGTAGCGGCGGTAATGGTGCGGTGGCGGTGTTTATGGCGTGCTATGATTGCTTTTTTGGCGTGCAGAGCATGCCGCGTGCGAGCAAACAGCAGGCGCGTTATGCGGTGGGCCGTTGCCTGATGCTGTGGAGCAGCAACGATGTGACCCAGCAGGGCAGCCGTCCGAAAACCAAACTGAACATTATGCGTGAAGCGGTGATTGCGGAAGTGAGCACCCAGCTGTCTGAAGTGGTGGGCGTGATTGAACGTCATCTGGAACCGACCCTGCTGGCCGTGCATCTGTATGGCAGCGCGGTGGATGGCGGCCTGAAACCGCATAGCGATATTGATCTGCTGGTGACCGTGACCGTGCGTCTGGATGAAACCACCCGTCGTGCGCTGATTAACGATCTGCTGGAAACCAGCGCGAGCCCGGGTGAAAGCGAAATTCTGCGTGCGGTGGAAGTGACCATCGTGGTGCATGATGACATTATTCCGTGGCGTTATCCGGCGAAACGTGAGCTGCAGTTTGGCGAATGGCAGCGTAACGATATTCTGGCCGGCATTTTTGAACCGGCGACCATTGATATCGATCTGGCCATTCTGCTGACCAAAGCGCGTGAACATAGCGTGGCGCTGGTTGGTCCGGCAGCGGAAGAACTGTTTGATCCGGTGCCGGAACAGGACCTGTTTGAAGCGCTGAACGAAACCCTGACCCTGTGGAACAGCCCGCCGGATTGGGCGGGTGATGAACGCAACGTGGTGCTGACCCTGAGCCGTATTTGGTATAGCGCGGTGACCGGCAAAATTGCGCCGAAAGATGTGGCGGCGGATTGGGCCATGGAACGTCTGCCGGCGCAGTATCAGCCGGTGATTCTGGAAGCGCGTCAGGCGTATCTGGGCCAGGAAGAAGATCGTCTGGCCAGCCGTGCGGATCAGCTGGAAGAATTTGTGCATTACGTGAAAGGCGAAATTACCAAAGTGGTGGGTAAATAATAACTGTCAGACCAAGTTTACTCATATATACTTTAGATTGATTTAAAACTTCATTTTTAATTTAAAAGGATCTAGGTGAAGATCCTTTTTGATAATCTCATGACCAAAATCCCTTAACGTGAGTTTTCGTTCCACTGAGCGTCAGACCCCGTAGAAAAGATCAAAGGATCTTCTTGACATCCTTTTTTTCTGCGCGTAATCTGCTGCTTGCAAACAAAAAAACCACCGCTACCAGCGGTGGTTTGTTTGCCGGATCAAGAGCTACCAACTCTTTTTCCGAAGGTAACTGGCTTCAGCAGAGCGCAGATACCAAATACTGTTCTTCTAGTGTAGCCGTAGTTAGGCCACCACTTCAAGAACTCTGTAGCACCGCCTACATACCTCGCTCTGCTAATCCTGTTACCAGTGGCTGCTGCCAGTGGCGATAAGTCGTGTCTTACCGGGTTGGACTCAAGACGATAGTTACCGGATAAGGCGCAGCGGTCGGGCTGAACGGGGGGTTCGTGCACACAGCCCAGCTTGGAGCGAACGACCTACACCGAACTGAGATACCTACAGCGTGAGCTATGAGAAAGCGCCACGCTTCCCGAAGGGAGAAAGGCGGACAGGTATCCGGTAAGCGGCAGGGTCGGAACAGGAGAGCGCACGAGGGAGCTTCCAGGGGGAAACGCCTGGTATCTTTATAGTCCTGTCGGGTTTCGCCACCTCTGACTTGAGCGTCGATTTTTGTGATGCTCGTCAGGGGGGCGGAGCCTATGGAAAAACGCCAGCAACGCGGCCTTTTTACGGTTCCTGGCCTTTTGCTGGCCTTTTGCTCATTAGGCACCCCAGGCTTTACCCGAACGACCGAGCGCAGCGAGTCAGTGAGCGAGGAAGCGGAGAGCGCCCAATACGCAAGGAAACAGCTATGACCATGTTAATGCAGCTGGCACGACAGGTTTCCCGACTGGAAAGCGGGCAGTGAAGTGAAGGCCCATGAGGCCAGTTAATTAAGCGGCCGCGATATCCTGCAGATGCATCCAGTAC
>NZ_VBSP01000085.1 GCF_005864045.1 Ruoffia tabacinasalis
TTAGATTTCTTTGTGTTAAAATGAGTGTGTGACATGAAGATTCTCTCCTTATACTATGTTGTGGTGACTTAAGTATAACGAATCTTCATGTCTTTTTTTAGTGTTGCGTTTCATCTTACAACACACCTCTTTTTGAATTCTTATTAATGTATATATCTATATGGCAGTATATACTATAGCCATATCATGATGACACTAACCATTATTACTAAAGCTATTACGGCAAAAGCTAGTGGAGTCCGACTTATAGAACTTTATATTTCTATTGGATTCTTAATCGTTTATCGCATAATCCACTTCATCTCTCTGCCTAGTCCTTCTATAGAGTATTCAGAAGAAGCATATTAGTTTTCCTATCTCTTCTTACAGCATATTTCTACATAATATTTAATTCTTCTATTTAATTTTGAACATCGTTTTATCTTACTATCTTAGTAACCCTTTACTTCCATTTACCCTATTTGCGGATTACTCTCTATAGTATGTAGCTAATTCAACCGGAATCTCTTTCCGTTTATCTACTCATGAATTTAATATGCAGGGTCATCTCATCTTAGAAGTAGCCTAATTATATTTTCGATTTCTTTAACTCATTACACTACTTTCTTCAATTCAATAATTATGCTTTGTATTACTTCCATTGTGTTTTCTGGATTATTAAACATACTCTTAAATAATTCATTTAAATTTTCTTCAAATGTTTTAGGGAGTATCGTTGCGTCTGATTTGGCATAGGTTATCATCCGTTTTTCTCCAGGATGCGTTAACCTGTTGATCGCAAATATAATATCGAAGTACGACTCTAGAAAAGCTGCGACCCTATGATTTATACTTATCATATCCTTACGAACTAGTACTTTTTCTATTTGTTTGTCGTAGGATGGCAAGTTACCAGTGAGTAGATTCATGTTGTTTTGTATAATATTTCTACGTAATTCTTCTGGATATGATATTTGATACTTATTTTGCAGTTTTTCCAATTTACCATTCTTATCAAATAGAATGTTGCAATGTAAAAGATTATGCCACATACAAGTTGTGTATCCATTACTCGGAGTAAACTCTTCAACGACTGAATATATTTGTTGTGAGAAGTCCTCAAGATTTCGGTACAAGATATCAATATCTATTCCATCTTTCAATGTACAATTATCTTCAAGCTCCCAATATGAATTTCCAAGCTCCATATAATGACAGTATTTCTCCAATATTCGTCTTCGAGCATTCTCACTTGGTATCTCATTACAGTATATATATAAGTCATAGTCCGACTTTTCATCAAATATCTGTTTTACCCTCGATCCCCCAAGGGCAATTGACTCAGCCTCTGGCAATGTAGTAAATTCTTTCCATAATTTACTGAAATTCATATTATCCTCCGTTATTGCATGTATTTTTCAAGTTTATTGATTGAATGTACTTATTACCAAAAGTTTACTACACATTCCTCCGGTTTAAAATATATAACCGTTCGGTTGTTGTATAAGCTCGAAAGTAAACTTCTTAAGATACTATATTACTTAGCTATACACTCTCAATTGAAACCTCTCATTATTGATATTTCCTTTAAATAAAATAGGTCAAGCAACAATCTCTGCTGCTTGACCTCGACTAAAATGAATCGTTAACCCTATTTGACAAAGAAACACAAAAAAAGAGATATAGATTATTAAAATCTACATCTCTTTCTTTGATCTATTATGGAGAATAGCGGGATCGAACCGCTGACCTCCTGCGTGCAAGGCAGGCGCTCTCCCAGCTGAGCTAATCCCCCATTATACCAATCGGGAAGACAGGATTCGAACCTGCGACCCCTTGGTCCCAAACCAAGTGCTCTACCAAGCTGAGCTACTTCCCGAAATGAAACGCACCCTGTAGGAGTCGAACCTACAACCGCCTGATTCGTAGTCAGGTACTCTATCCAATTGAGCTAAGGGTGCAATATCTTTTATTCAATTATCTTAACACAAATGTGTTATGCCGAGGGCCGGAATCGAACCGGCACGGTAGTCACCCACCGCAGGATTTTAAGTCCTGTGCGTCTGCCAGTTCCGCCACCCCGGCAATATGCCGTTAGTACTTACAATCTGGCTATAAAATTTTCTTAATTTTCACAAAATTCAAAATCTAAAAGATCAATATGAAGCCATTTACCGGAGTCGAACCGGTGACCTCTTCCTTACCATGGAAGCGCTCTACCTGCTGAGCTAAAACGGCAAATATCAATTTTGAAATTTGAGTAAAAAAAAAGACTCCGCAAGTAGGGCTCGAACCTACGACATCATGATTAACAGTCATGCGCTCTACCAGCTGAGCTATTGCGGAATGACTAAAAAATTAAACAATGCATGGCAACGACCTACTCTCACAGGACCAAAGGTCCAACTACCATCGGCGCTAAGAAGCTTAACTGCTGTGTTCGGCATGGGAACAGGTGTATCCTTCTTGCTACCATCACCACACATTGT
>NZ_VBSP01000086.1 GCF_005864045.1 Ruoffia tabacinasalis
TACACCACAAAAACGACAGAGCGCTTCAATGGTCCACGTGTTAGTTGGGGATTCAAATGTCTCTTGAATCACTTTAAAGTAGAATCGCTTGACTTCTCTTTCGGATACATCCCCAAGTCGATAAGTCTCTTTTTTTTTAAGAATTTGTTCTCAAATTTGAGCCTTTAAATTTCTTTTTTTAAGTCCACGTATGAGGGGGATAGCGCAATCATGTCACCATCTTCGTTTAGTTTTGGTTGATAGTGTTTCATCTTCTGTGTAAAAACCCGAATGGCATTATCACCAACGATCAGCGGATCAATCCCAAGCGATCTAAAAATCTCCTTCGGTTGATGACCTTGCTTCGTCAATAGATAAAACTCCTGTTTAAATACATCTCCATAAAGCACTGACCTCTCGCTGACACTATCAATATACGGTGAAGTACTTAAAATTTGAACTTCTTCTGGACTATATTTTCCCATGTTGATTCACCTTTCTTTTTTTATTTATTCCACTAAAAATATCAACTCATGACGGATTGTCTACAAAATATTTATTAATCTACGACTCTGTCTACGATTTTTATGACAGAAATAACCTGAGTCCACGAATGAAATGAGTATGTCTCTGATTGTCCACGTTCATAGGACCATTATAGTTGGGATGCGTGAGTCTATATTCAACTAAGCGGAGCGTGGCAGCTCTTCGCGATGGACTGAATCCACTAAACCAGAGCGTGGCGACACCTTACGACGCACCGTTTTTATTGATTCGGAGCTTGGCATCACCTCTCACAACGCCCCCATCTACCACTTTAAATCTTAACCAAATAACATCATTAGCGTTATCTATTACGACTAATGAGTAATGATACAGATATGGTATAATAAAGTATCAAGTATGGGGGAATGAGAATATGAAATGGGAAAGAGGTACATCATTAAATACTGAATTAATGCAAAAGCAACGTCAACAAATGAGTTTTGACCAGTTACAAGCGTTAAGAATCCTTCAAACAGCTCGTGAAGATTTAAGTCAATTATTGATGGATATATCACAAGAGAATCCCTTCATGGTTGTTGAAGATACACGAGATATGTTAGAGATTAATTCGTTAGGATTCGATAATATTCTGATTGAAGATGGTGTTAGTCAGTATGATTCATATGGTAACATGGTTAATTCATCAGATAAGCAAGATAATCATCAAGCAATGATAAATCAACTAGAGGATCAGAGACAACAATCCTTTCGAACTAATTTAATAGACCAAATCATGTGTTATCGCAAGACCCGTTTGCGAGATCTGATGATTAGGCTAGTGGATGAACTCGATGAAAATGGCTTTCTTAGTAAGTCAGACGAAGCGTTACAATTGATTATAGAGTGTGATGCGATTGAGTTACTCGATGCGATCACTTTACTTCAACAATTAGAACCCGTTGGTGTTGGTGCGCGTGATTTGAGGGAATTATGGATGCTTCAAACTGAACACGACCCATCCGCTCCAGAGATAGCTTACGTTGTTTTAGAAATATACTTTAATGAGTTAGTCAATCGTGAATACCAAACGATATCTAATCATTTAAATGTTTCTATTGAGGATATATTAGAGACAGTCGCTTATTATCAAACCTTAGCGATAACGCCTGCGGTTTACTTTTATAGTGAGGAAACGCAATATATTGAACCAGATGTATTTATTCAACAGAAAGAAGAGGGATACGAAGTATCTTATAATTTTCAAAACTTACCGAAATTAAGTTTTAATGATACATATTATCAAGAATTGAAAGCCATTGATGATACTGATTTGAAAGAATTTATCAAGGACAAGCGACAGCAAGTGAGAGCTGTCTCGTATAGTTTGAAACGTAGAGAAGTGACACTCGTTCAAGTTACACAAGCAATTATTGAAGCACAAGCGCTTTTTTTCAATTCAAAAGGGCATCAAGTGTCGCCATTAACGATTAAACAAATAGCTGAAAGATGTGACCTTAGTCCTTCCACAGTAAGTCGTACTATTCAAGGTAAGTATTTTTATACTGATTTTGGTACATTTGAATTGCGAAAACTCTTTACAACATCATCGGTTCAGTCAGAATCAGGTGAAGAGTTAAGTCAACAATTTATACTAAAAGAAATTCAAAAGTTAATTGATCAAGAAGACAAGCAACATCCCTTGTCAGATCAGAAACTAGCGGATATTCTTCATGAGAGAGGTTACACGATCTCACGTCGAACGGTTAATAAATATCGCAAGGAATTAGGGATCTTATCCACTACAAAAAGAAGGATTAAGTAATGGAAAAGAGTTATGAATATTTTTTATAATTTTTGATTTGTCAAATTAAGCTAGACAAAACAGCTTCATCTAAGTAACTCAAAAATACTTCCAACGGTGTTTGGTAGTGCAAGGATTTCCGTGGAATCGTGTTCCGTTTGTGTGCAATCGATGACACA
>NZ_VBSP01000087.1 GCF_005864045.1 Ruoffia tabacinasalis
AGCTTTGTTGACCTTTTTTAAACTGGTGGTCGTCCAGCGAAATTGTTTGGTTGTCTGTTCCGTAGAACAGATCCCCTTACACATTTGGTGTGTTTATCTTTGTTCAGTTTTCAATGAGCTTTCGTTGCGGTTGTGATGCAACTTTATTAGTGTAACATGTTTGTTACGCAATTGTCAACTAATTGTTTGAATTAATTTTAATTGGTCTCACATGCTTCGCTTTTTTCTCGTCACTTCATGTGACAAGGTCTATATTGTATCATGTTACTCGATACACTGTCAACCTTTTTTTGAATCTTTTATTCAACCGAAGTTAGATGTTCGATTCGTTGGTGCTGTCTCAATTGACAACCTAATTATAATAGCATGAACCAACTGTCAGTGTCAACACTTTTTGAAAGTTATTTTAAGCTAACGATAGATTCATTCGGTTGATCTTTTAACAACTTGTATATAATAGCATCTAAATGATTGTTGTGTCAATAAGATATTTTAAATTTATTCGTATTATATAGTAGGGATTAAGTGATAGCTATATCTAATACCAGAAATCATACACACAATCATTAATCAATCGCGTATTATGAATCTGGCATATTATATATATGAAATTATACTAAATCAACTTCCACTTCTGTATTAGCTAATCGATTCAATTCAGCTTGCAACTCATGTGCTTTTTCATCACGTTGATCAATGAAGTCACGATCTTTATCAAATCGAATAGTCTGACCGTAGAGAATTTCCTTTGTTGTTTGTTTAGCATATAGGGGAACGAAGTCAATATGTTCGCCCGTCTTCCGGTTATAGTATTTTTCTAGGTTTAGGAAGCCTTCATAGATTCTCCCTACCTCACTATTATCTGAGGAATAATCAACATCTGGAAAGATTAATACTGAAGCACCTGCTTGTAAGGTCTCGACCGATTCCTTCAATGTCCGGATAATTCGTCTTGATCTCCTATATACAGGAATCACACGTGCAGACTGAGCTAAACTACTTACAAAATACGACACTCCCCACGCAAGTGGCTTCGCAATAAGCGATGGTATCTTAAACCGCTTAGTAAACGTGTAGTTAACATAATGATCATAACAAGCTTGTTTACACTCAAACCCCATAGACGCATAAACTTTGGGTACCAAAGCAATATATTGACGGGACCAAACATATTTTGATGATGGGAAACATATACAACCGGTTTATCTGTCGGTTCAAGTTGAGCCGCTTTATATTTAGGAAAGACTAGTTGAGCTATCTTTCTGATAATTAAATAAAATTTCCCGTATTCCATTAACTCCTCCCTCCCATCTATTTAGAAATGAATAATCCTTTAACCATTTGCTTGCCAATTAATACTGAATCACGAATGGTAGAATAATGTGACGTATGATCTTCATGATAGACCGTAGTTATCTCTACATTCTTTACAGAATGCTTCTTTTTAGCAATCATAATTAACATGTTGATTTCATATTCAAAACGATTCCCAGAGACATCTATTAGCTGACCTAGTTGCGTTTCCTTAAAAGCACGTAAACCTGTTTGTGTATCCCGAACTTTATATTGATAGAATAAAGCAAATATTAAAGATGTAAACCAATTGCCAATTCGACTTCTAAACGGAACGCCACTTTGAGTAAAATTTCTCGTTCCTAAAATATAATCCACCGAAGAATTAACCATCGTCTCTCCGACATTCACTACATCCGTTACAAGGTGCTGACCATCAGAATCCGCAGTGACAACACTATCAATACCACTATGATTATCTTTAATATATTTAAAAGCTGTCTTCAACCCCATCCCTTTTCCCATATTTACTTCATGGGTCAAGACCACCGTTCTGTTTAACTTAGTAATCTTCTCAAACAATGGGGCATACTTCTCTTCAGACCCATCGTTAATAACAACGACGGCATAAACGTTATTATTTAGAAGGTCCTGTACATAACTTAGTAATTCATCCTTTGGATTATAAGCAGGGATCACAACAATAAAGTTTTTCAATAAACGCACCTCTATTCATTATGTACTCCTTATATTTATAAGTTTATTTAAAAAATATTATATAATTATCCTTTAAATTAAACTATATCATGAATAAGTCAAATTTATCAATTAAAAAGTACGTCGCCCTACTTTAAATGAACCTGAAAAAGCTACAACTTTATATCAGATATAATAGAAGGAAAAATCTGTACAAAAAAAGAACAGAACCACTTGGACTCTGCTCTCAATTATACAATGCATGGCAACGACCTACTCTCACAGGACCAAAGGTCCAACTACCATCGGCGCTAAGAAGCTTAACTGCTGTGTTCGGCATGGGAACAGGTGTATCCTTCTTGCTACCATCACCACACATTGT
>NZ_VBSP01000088.1 GCF_005864045.1 Ruoffia tabacinasalis
TGCAACTGATGAAGAGATACAAGGTTGGGCAACGAAATTAAATACACGTCCCAAAAAATGTTTGAATTGGAAAACACCTTATGAAATCTTTTATAAAACTGTGTTGCACTTAATTTGACAATTTAAGGTATAAAAAAAGCACCCAGCTGGGTGCTTTCAAATACGATGTTAAATTTTTAGCTTATTCAGCAGTTGGTTCTTCAGATAGTAAGTAGATATCTGACCATTTCAAGTCCGAACCAATTTGAGTATCCCATTGGCTTACACGGTTATTAACAGCTGTTAATGTGTAGCGGAATAATGTTGGGATTGTTGGAACTTCTTCAATCATATATTCTTGCCAGTCATAGAATGCTTGTTGACGGAATTCTTCATCAAAGGATTCTTCTGATTCAATGGCTGCTAACAATTCATCATTTTCTTCTGTTGCCCAACGTGTGAAGTTAAATGGTGCAGAACGACCATATAAACCACTTTGGTTTGGATCTCCACCAACACCGAAAGCAGCTTGAAATACATCGATGGCTGGATCGTCTGCTTCAATACGTTCGTAGAATGAATTAGATTCCATTAATTGTCCATCAACGAGTTCAACGTTAATACCGATTTGTTGCCAAGATTGGATGTAATATTGAGCAATCGGCTCAGCCGTTTCTCCACCGGACATTGAAGCGAAACCTAATGTAAATGGTTCTCCATTAGGGTCTTCAACAAAGCCGTCACCATCGTTATCTACAAAGCCTGCATCAGCAAGTAATTGTTGAGAACGTTCTGGATCAAATGTATATCCCTCTTGTTCAGCATTATGATACTCTGTAAAGTTTGGTGTAATATGTGAATTAGCGTTTTGGCGTAATCCATAATAGAATTGAGTTGCAATTGCGTTATTATCAATCGCATAAGCCATTGCTTGACGTAATGCTTTATTTGATGTGACACGTTCTGGTTCTGGTACAACTTCGCCGTTCTCTTCATCCCATGTCCCTTGTTTGAACCCGATATAAGTAATAGCGTTCTCTAAGAATCCAACAGGAGTAAAGTTCGTTGCATCAGCATATGTTTCATATTGGTCAGCTGGTAATGAAGCAATATCATAGTTTCCAGCTTTTAATTCAGATACGATTGTAGAAGAATTTACTACTTCAATAACCATTTCATCGATGTTAGGACGTCCATCATAATACTCGTCAAATGCAGTTAAAGTTACCGCTTCACCTGGTGTGATCGATTCTACTTTAAATGGTCCGAAACCAACTGGGTTTTTACGAACATATTCGCTATCTTCCAATTCAGCCACTGGTACTTCACCTAGTAGATGTTCTGGTTCGATATAATTAGAAACACCACCACCAGCTTGAAGCATTGAGTTATTAAATGTATTATATGTTACTGTTAACGTGTAATCATTCACTCGTTCAAGACCTGAAATTTCTTCAGCATCTCCATTGTGGTACTCTTCCATACCAGCAACGTTTTGGAAATCTGATCCGTAACGAATTCCAGTATAATCAGGATTACCAATAACGTAGTATGGGAAGATTACGTCATCAATTGTAATTTCTTCACCATCATGCCATGTATGTCCTTCTGGAATAGTAATCGTTACTTGGCTGTTCTCTGGATCCATTTCGATATCAGCAAATCCTGAATTATCAATAGTGAAGTTCTCATCATATCCATAAAGTCCTGGATTAAAGAAATTAATAATTTCACTATCTGGTTGACCAGTGTATAATAAGTTGTTAAGAACTCCAGAAAATGTACTATCTGATACTAAAGCGTAATTTAAAGTACCACCTTCGATAGGTTCACCTTCATTTTGTACTAAAGTATCAAACTCTAATACCCCATCTTCTCCTTCTTCTTGAGCTGAGACTAACTGCGTCGTAGGCCCAACTAAAGTCGAAGCAAATGTCATAGCTAAAGTTGTTAGTGAAACATATTTTTTAATCGATTTTTTCATTAAAATCCTCCTATAAAATGATTTCCCTAGCATTAGAATAAATAAAAAAAATTATACAATTTTAATGCAAGCGGTATAGTACATTTTAAATCATTATCGCTTTAATATCTATAGTTTTAGGTTATTCTTATTGGCTTTTAATCATTTTAATTATAATGCAATTTAATAAAACTTTTATATTATAGACTTCATTATTCCTATACACTTTCCATATTTTTTTCTATTAAATGAATGGATTTATATATATTTGATTTGTCAAATTAAGCTAGACAAAACAGCTTCATCTAAGTAACTCAAAAATACTTCCAACGGTGTTTGGTAGTGCAAGGATTTCCGTGGAATCGTGTTCCGTTTGTGTGCAATCGATGACA
>NZ_VBSP01000089.1 GCF_005864045.1 Ruoffia tabacinasalis
CGTAGGCATGCACATTAATTATACAGAAGTTAATAAGTGGTAAACAGGTTGGCAATGACTGGTACATTTCATGGCAAAGGGTGGTACAAAACTTGGCAACGCTGGTACATTTCGCTGGCGGTAGTCATTGACATCCTTAAATGATCCTTCATGTTCAACTTCCATTGTTCCAAAGTCTAATTGGGCTTCTGCTGGAGGATGTTCGAGTCTTTCATAACCTGCACTCGGAAGATCATGATGATGTGAACTTTTCCAGTCGTGTACAAAATTGCAAACCGTACGATATGAGCCTTTAAAACCTATTGTCTCTAGTCCTTCAAAATAATTTTTGTTTGTTCTTCTTTTCTTTTTGGGAAGACGATAGTCTTCTTCTAGCCACAATGAAACGATGTCTCCCCAATCTTCGTCATACATCATTCCAACTTTTTTCTTCAAGTTTTTTTCAGGTAACACTAAACCATCAGCATACTTCTTTGCAGTACGCCAGTTAATATCTAAAGTTGTTGCAATTTCATTTATTGATTTATCGTGATTATTACGTAGATTTTTGATAGTATTAATATCAGCCATTGTTAGCATCCTTTTTCTTCCTCCAAGTTAAGCGTCGTAACTTAAACTTTAGAGGTAAACTGGATGACTAACAAGGCTTTTTTTGTTGCCTGGTTATGTACTTTTAGGCTGCAATCTTATGTATTATTATATTGCCATAAACACCTAGAGACAATGGTATTTAAAGAAGTTGCTTCAAGTACGGTCAGTCCAACGCCAGAAAATATTAAACATTATGAAAGCTATATAGAAAGATTTGTTAGCGCTTTAAGAATACCACAAGATGCTCAAAATTTTTTATAAGGAGTCTATTATGTTAGTAGAATTGAAACAAAAAGTATTTGAAGCAAATTTAGAATTGCCAAAATATAATTTAGTTAAATTTACTTGGAGCAATGTTAGTGCAGTTGATCGAGATAAAGAGTTAATCGTTATTAAGCCAAGTGGACTTGATTACAATACAATGACTTATAAGGACATGGTAGTTGTGGATTATAAAGGTAACGTACTAGAGGGAGAATTAAATCCTACATCTGACACGATGACACATATTGTCTTATACAAAGCATTTCCTGAAATAGGAGGCATTGTCCACACACATTTGCCTTGGGCGACAATTTGGGCTCAAGCAGGGATGAATGTACCGGCTTTAGGTACGACCCATGTAGATACGTTTTATGGAGAGGTACCTTGCGCAAGATTTTTAACTATAGAAGAAATTGAAAGTGCTTACGAAGAGAATACTGGACGTGTCATTGTTGAGACGCTTCAAGAACGTGGGATCAAACCATTAGAAATACCAGCCATTTTACTCAAAGGACATGGACCATTTACTTGGGGGAAAACACCAGAAGATGCGGTAATGAATTCAGTTGTTTTAGAAGAGGTATGTCGGATGAATTATTATGCGAAAGCTATTAATCCTTTATCGAAGGAATTACCTCAAGATATATTAGATAAACATTATTTAAGAAAACATGGTAAAAATGCTTATTATGGACAAAATATATCTATAATTTAGAGAATTATATTCGAGAATTGTGCTTTCCCTATGGTTAGTCAAAAAGCATTAAAAAAACTATTATAAAAGCAGAAAATAAAAAGTTTTATTTTGATGAGAAGTAGTACAAATAAATATTGAAAATCACTTAAAGTTTATCTTGAGAAATAAATTTGAGAATAAATATATGAATAAACTATTCAAGAAACTGGAATATGCTAGAGTATTGTAGAATTCCCTTCAAAAGACTTTGATTGGGAGCATTTGACTAAACGGCCTTTTACCTATGCAACATAGGTAAAAAGCCGTTTAGTTTTGATCTTATATGTATCTCCGTAATTTGTGTAAGTTATGAACTTATAAAAGGAAATTTAAATAATGTTTCATACTGTGAACGAGTTACTTTTATTCTTAAAACTAATGAATTAAAAAATATTAGTTTTAAGAATAGATTATATTATATTGAACAAGCTTTTCAGTTAATTACATATCATCATGATTATTGCTTACAATACACTCATAAAGAATTCTAGAACTTTAAACGCATAAAAAAGATTATAATACCTGAATAATTCATAGTTTTACTAATAGTCTTTCCTAACATTGATTTAATAGTCTTTAAAGTAATCTGCTTCATCACCCATTAGGTGATGAAAAAAGACCCCCTTTCTGATATGGTTAATTCACCAC
>NZ_VBSP01000090.1 GCF_005864045.1 Ruoffia tabacinasalis
GATGAGACTAAAAAGTTTTTCTTTAGCTTAGAAAATCGATTAAAATATTTTAATTTCGATAAAGTGATCCAAAATTGAAAAATAACGACTAGAATAACTCAATATTTAAAAGTATGAATTATTCAGGTTTATGGATGCTATTTATTACACTCAGTTTGCGATTAATGATGACTCAAGATGATATTATAGCGATTGTTTTAGAATCGCTACTATCCATTTGCTTCATTGCATTAAGTGGAATCATTGTCACTAAGCGGATTCGGATTATATTAAATATAGTTGTTAGTCTCTTAGGTGTGCTCGTCGCTCCATCATATATTTTATTATTACCGCTTGTATACTTATTGACTTTTGATATTGGTTTTTACAGTCTATTGGTACTCCTACTGGCTTTCATCATTAATCCAGGGAGTTATTACATGTTATTGATTGGGATTTTAGGGGTATATATCGCTGATCAAAGTCAACAAATCATTCAACAACAAGCCTCGTTAAACGAAGTGAGAGATACGTTAACAGAAGAGCAATTACGGATGAAAAATCAAATGAAGGATTTAATTCAATCTAACCAAAAAGACGTCGATATTAGCATCTTGTCAGAGCGTAATCGGATTTCGAATGAACTACATGATGCGATCGGTCACTCGCTCGCCCGAAGTATTATTCAAATTGAAGCAATCATCATTGCGAATGATAATGATAAAATTGAAAAGCAACTCAATCAATTGCAAATTAATTTACGGCACGGAATGGATGACATTCGCCATACCATTCACCATATCCACCATGAAAGTCTAGACTTTGAAGTCAGTATTGACAATATGCGTGAGGAATTCGCACCGCTGATGATTAATTTTGATCTGCATACTGAAACTGAATTTAAATATAATCAGAAGAAAGATATCTTGTCGATTATTCGTGAAGCGATCATTAATAGTATTAAGCATTCTAATAGCACGCAAATGAATATCATCCTCCAAGAATTTCCAGAGCATAATAAATTGCTGATTAAAGATAATGGTACGGATTACGATGAGAATCAAGATCATTCTGAAGGCATGGGTAAGACAATTATTCGCCAGATTGCTAATAAATACAATGCCCCCATCCTCTTCTACTATCAAAATGGGTATATTGTTCAGATGAACTTGCCCAAATAAAAAAATCTGATAGATTCCTTTTTGAGGAATTTATCAGATTTTTTTATTAGCTTTCATATAACTACTCCTCTAACACAAAGTTATAGGAATTATATTCAAGTGTACTATCTTCTGCACGGTTGAACTCAATGAGGTCTTCATTAAACAGTTTTACACGAATCGTCTCATCAGACTCGACAATCTCAGGGTTAGAAATAGTGAATACGACATTCCCCATAGGGTCAATCGATGAATATATTCCGGATGACGCATGTTGAATTTGTTGAATCACATTAAAAACAGTCGGATTTTTTTCTAAATCAAGTTGATCTTCAATCGCGTTAAAGCTAATTCCTAACTCATCTTGTAAAACTTGTAAATCATCAGACTGGGCATTTGGATCCACTTGAGCAAGCAAGGCTTCATCTGTATGCTTAGATAATAATAGTATAATTTCCCTTGCCTCAGCTGCTTCATTATTTACTGTTATTTGAACATTGTCTGGCGTAAAGACAATATGACTGATCGGACTTTCTTCATTATCACTGACATAACTTTGATTATCGTTAGCAGAGACGGGTGTTTGACTGATTAATAATAGTGACACAACTAGCAAGACGTACTTAACTATTTTTTTCATTAGAATATACAGCTCCTCTATAATTCGTATAAAAAATTAAACCTTCGTATCAAGTAACTTAACAGATGCCTATCGCAAACAATAAAAACGGTTAATATTGTTATGTTAATTTTACACTACATACCTGAATAATTCATACTTCTAAATTTTTCGATTAAAAATACATTTTTTGTCGTAATTTTGCTTTGGTTCTAAAATTTATATGTTTTTTGAGATTTTACAGAACATTTTTATCGAGATTCGATTTTTA
>NZ_VBSP01000091.1 GCF_005864045.1 Ruoffia tabacinasalis
GCTGAAGGAACTTCGAATGCAGCTTGCCTTATTAAGCGTTGAAGCTTATTACTTTTGCGACGAGAATGTTCGCTGTCTACTAAAAGCTTAAAGCGATCTTCGAAGCCCAAATCGTTATATTGCTTGTTTTGTGCCTGTTGCTTATAGGCCTCTGCCATGCCACTCATTTTCATTTCAATCAACTTTGTTATCGTATCTTCATTCATCATTTAAACGTCCTCCATAGTAGCTAGCCCCACGGGTGAATCCATGGTTCTGAGTTAATTTATCTACTGCTTTCTTCATTTGTTCTTCTTTTATCTGCTTCTGGTTATTTTTAAGGGCTGTTTTAACAAGAGAGACCGTCGGTCTTTCTGTGACGTCCAGTACCGTCTGGCAGGCTTTTTCCAATTCATACTTTGTGTGTTTGCGTAACACTTTCTTAAGAGTGAAAATGGACTGAACACCTTGTCGTTCAACGGCAGCGTTTTTTAGAATTAATTCGACCACTTGTAAGGTAGATCGTCCAATATCTTTTGCCCATGCAATGGCATTTTGTGGGGTTTGATCCGTATATAATTTATGGTTCTCTGGCATATGATCTCGGTTAGTGGACTGCCTGCCATATTTCCCATATAATCGTGAATGAGAAGCGATTCTCAAATGATTGTAGAATACTTCAATAAGATGATCTGTAACTCTCACATCTACCTGTTGACTGATATATTCATAAGGAACAGAATAAAACTGACTTTTAACAGAGATATGATAGTCTGGTTGAACTTTGGCGGTTAACCATTCAGACATCTGATAAGGTGTTGGTGGGAGAGGAGAAAGGTACGATTTCTCTTCTTCTAAAAATGCTGACCATCTGGAACCTTCACGCTTCGTAAAATCACGATGATTGAACTCTTCTAATTTTTCTTTGGCAACGTCATTCCATTCCTTTAAAGTGAAGCATTGAGTGTGCCTCATGGCAGCGATAATCCAAGTCGAGATTGTGCGTACAGACCCTTCTACTGAAGCTTTATCCTTTGGATATTTTACTCGAGCTGGCATCACGAATGTGCCGTAATGATTCGCCATATCTTTATAAGTAGGGTTTAGTACTAATTGCTTTCGCGTATTTTCCTGAACCCCTGTTTTTAAGTTGTCAGGGACTAGAACTTCACTCACACCCCCAAAATAGTCGTAAGCATGTCTATGGGCTGTGATCCAAGACGTTAAGTTCATTGATAAAAAACCTTCAACGTAGGACAATTGACTACTAGGAAATGTCGCTACGAATACATAGACTTTCACCTTCTCACCAGTATCTCGGTCAATTAAAGTGCCGGTAGATCCAGCCCAGTCGACTTCTAAAATTTCTCCTGGCTTTCGTTTGATTCGCATCGTTGCCTTATGTTTTTCTGCATATTTTCTATAATGACGAATGAAACTGCGATAGGCATAGGGAATAGCGTTTTCTGCTCGACACTGCACTTCATATTCATGATGAAGCAGTGTTAAAGTGACATTCTTCTTTCCCAACTCTTTGTGAATGTATTCAAAGTCAATCGGTCGGTAACCTGATCCTTCCATCGTTTTTTCAGGATACAAAAACTCTTCTAGCCATTTATCTGTCATCTCATCTGTTAACGGCAGTGTCACCTCCTTTTTTTCCGCAAGTCGAATGACTTCCGTTATTTTTTGTCTTGAGTGACCAGTAGCTGCACGAATACTTCGAAGAGAAAAACCATCAGACCTCATCTCCAATACTTTCCTATATTGGAACATAAAAAAACCTCCATATAATAAATGTCATGCTTTAGGCTTAAATGCCGTAGGCATGCACATTAATTATACAGAAGTTAATAAGTGGTAAACAGGTTGGCAATGACTGGTACATTTCATGGCAAAGGGTGGTACAAAACTTGGCAACGCTGGTACATTTCGCTGGCGGTAGTCA
>NZ_VBSP01000092.1 GCF_005864045.1 Ruoffia tabacinasalis
ATGTGCGCCCGGCATGGGCGATAACTTGGTGGTGAAAGTCCACTACAGACTTGGCAGTAGGAACTGTTAGCTAAAGGCAAGGGTGTCCACCGTGAGGTGGAATCTGAAGGAAGCCGGAGGCAAACACTCGCACTGACGAACAGAAACTTCATATCAAGGCTGAACAGGGATGGATGAGCTTGCATGACAAAGTGAAGTCCAATACTGCACGAATCCTAAACAGTAAATGAAGCAGTGACATGAGTGGAAGGTTATCGCACCTTACCTGGGGAGGTCTCACTAGCGACTCAGTAGTAACAACGAATAGTGAGAAATCAGCAGAGGTCGTAGTAGCGAGAATGTAGCGAAGGACCGAACAATATCAATACAAATTATAGAATGGAGGTTAAGGTTCACAATAATGACAGAAAACAACCGCTTAGGTTGGCAGTCGGTGGAGGGAATAGGTGGAACCGAAAGAGTTAATCGATGTGTCTAGTGAACTTTAGGTGAAATGACAGAAATGTATCGTAAGACTCCGTCTTTGATGGAGCGAGTTGTAACAAGAGAGAATATGGAAGCTGCCATTAAATCCGTTAAACGGAATAAAGGTGCAGCAGGTATTGACGGGATGACCGTCTTTGAAATAGAAGAACACATCAATGAGTATTATATTCCTCTACGGAATAAATTACTTAATGGGACTTATAAACCCCAACCGGTTAAACGGGTAGAAATACCAAAACCGAATGGAGAGAAGCGAAAGCTAGGCATTCCTTGTGTGCGCGATCGAGTTGTTCAACAAGCAATTCGACAAGTGATTGAACCAATCATTGACCCGCACTTTATGGAAAACAGTCACGGCTTTCGACCGGGCAAAGGCACGCATAGTGCCCTCAAACAATGTGTAAACTATTATGAGGAAGGTTATCGGGTAGTTGTAGATTGTGATTTGAAGCAATGCTTTGACACGCTGAATCACGATAAACTCATCTACTATCTAGAACAATACATCCATGATAAGACCATCATCAAAATTATCCGTAAGTTTTTATTAGCAGGTGTCATAGACCTGTCTGGCGAATTCGTAGAAAGTAAAACAGGCGCACCACAAGGAGGGGTTCTCTCGCCTCTACTGAGTAATGTCTACTTACATGAACTGGATAAAGAACTTTCCAAACGTGGTCATCGATTTGTCCGTTACGCTGATGACTTCGTCATCTATGTGAAGACGAAACGAGCCGGTGAACGTGTGATGGAAAGTATCACCAAATATATTGAGAAAGATTTAAAGCTCATCGTCAATCAAGAGAAAAGCAAAGTGGGGTCACCTACTCGTTTAAAGTTCTTGAGCTGTCTGATGCGCCGAGTGAATGGAACCTATCGTTTTATCCCTACCAAGCAAGCCAAGCAAAAATTCAAGAATTCTTTAAAGAGACTGACGAGTCGTAAAAGACCAGGAACCTTTGAAGAAATCATCCAGCAAATTAATCGAGTTACACGAGGTTGGATAAATTATTTTGGTTTAGGTTTTATCAAAGGATTTATTAAAGAGATAGAAGGATGGTTACATCACCGGCTTAGACAGCTTATCTTTAAACGATGGAAGAAACCACGAACGGTTATTAAGAAATTAAAGTCCTATGGACTTGACCTAGACTCAGCGAAACGCATTGCATTTTCTCGTAAGATGTACTGGCGACTTTCAAACACGCCTGAAGTTCATCGGGCAATTACAACAAAAAGACTCCACCAATGGGGCTTAGTTCCACTAAGCGAATTGGTAGAGTCTGCTTACGCAAGGTATTGAACCGCCGTGTACGGAACCGTACGCACGGTGGTGTGAGAGGTCGACTAGTCAAATAATGGCTAGTCTCCTACTCGAT
>NZ_VBSP01000093.1 GCF_005864045.1 Ruoffia tabacinasalis
CGAAGGTATTAATAATAAAATTAAAGTATTGAAACGAACAGCCTACGGCTATCGAAATTACAGTCATTTTAGAGACCGTATTTTACTTATGACGCGATTATATGTCCCTCAGACAAATAAAAAAGATCAAGCAACAACCTATGCTGCTTGATCTTGATTAAAATGAGTCATCAACCCTATTTGACAAAGAGCCCAATAATAACTTAAAAAACTGCAATAAAAAAACACTTACTTAGGCATAGGGCAAGTGTTCTAACGTGGATTAAATCAATTAATAAATACCGGTAGTCGGGGTCGAACCGACACGTCCCGCAAAGGACATTGGATTTTGAGTCCAACGCGTCTGCCAATTCCGCCATACCGGCATAAAAGCCATTGTCTCGATATTAATTTTTGATAATTAAAAAATTGCGGGGGTAGGATTCGAACCTACGACCTTCGGGTTATGAGCCCGACGAGATGCCAGCTTCTCCACCCCGCGATAATAAAATAATATTTAGTAAAGGCGGTAGTCGGATTTGAACCGGCGATCAGAGTTTTGCAGACTCGTGCCTTACCACTTGGCTATACCGCCATTGTATTAAATAAAATAGTACCATTATAACAATGGTACTAGCGACTGGGGTAGCTGGATTCGAACCAACGCATAACGGAGTCAAAGTCCGTTGCCTTACCGCTTGGCTATACCCCAATGATAATATTACAACCTATATTATATAAAATATAGGCGACTGATGGGAATCGAACCCACGAGTGTCGGATCCACAAACCGATGCGTTAACCACTTCGCCACAATCGCCATCATCATATTATTAAAATTAAACAGGGGCAGTAGGAATCGAACCCACATTGACGGTTTTGGAGACCGTAGTTCTACCGTTAAACTATGCCCCTATTAAAAGGCAAAATTATTAAATTCCCCATTAATAATACAATGGTGGGGGAGAGATTCGAACTCCCGAACCCGAAGGAGCGGATTTACAGTCCGCCGCGTTTAGCCACTTCGCTACCCCACCATGAATGGCTTGGGACGGAATCGAACCGCCGACACCTTGAGCTTCAATCAAGTGCTCTACCAACTGAGCTACCAAGCCTACATTTTAAAAAACGGTCCGGACGGGATTTGAACCCGCGATCTCCTGCGTGACAGGCAGGCATGTTAACCCCTACACCACCGGACCTTGGTATTAATGGAGGATGACGGGATCGAACCGCCGACATCCTGCTTGTAAGGCAGACGCTCTCCCAGCTGAGCTAATCCTCCATGTTATTAAAATGTTAATGATCCGTACGGGATTCGAACCCGTGTTACCGCCGTGAAAGGGCAGTGTCTTAACCACTTGACCAACGGACCATTATAATATTAAGTTTCTAACGGAGAGTAAGGGATTCGAACCCTTGAGACATTTAATAAATGCCTACACGATTTCCAATCGTGCTCCTTCGGCCAACTCGGACAACTCTCCGATTTAACCTTACTCCGCAAGTAGGGCTCGAACCTACGACATCATGATTAACAGTCATGCGCTCTACCAGCTGAGCTATTGCGGAATGATTAAAATTTAACAATGCATGGCAACGACCTACTCTCACAGGACCAAAGGTCCAACTACCATCGGCGCTAAGAAGCTTAACTGCTGTGTTCGGCATGGGAACAGGTGTATCCTTCTTGCTACCATCACCACACATTGTTTTTA
>NZ_VBSP01000094.1 GCF_005864045.1 Ruoffia tabacinasalis
CCTGAATAATTCATACTTCTAAATTTTTCGATTAAAAATACATTTTTTGTCGTAATTTTGCTTTGGTTCTAAAATTTATATGTTTTTTGAGATTTTACAGAACATTTTTATCGAGATTCGATTTTTAAAGGCTAACCACTTATTTTTGGGCGCACGAATCCCTAGGCACTGGATAATTTTTTCAAAAAATGAAATCTATTAAATATAACATCGAATCCGTTGGATTCGCCTAAAGACGGCGTAAAATTCTGCTTGATAGACATGCGAACTAGAAAGTTTTAAATAGATCCGTCTCGCAGTGCTGACCAACTTTCCGGCTACTTTGAATAAACGAAGACGAATGGTATTTACTTGAAGATTTTTCCAATTCTTTTCAAAACAGATTGTACGCATAAAGTTGATAATATTATAAGCTATTACACTGATCATCATACGCGCGTGATTTTCGATGAACCGTGGACTATCTGTCTTGTCAAAATAGAAGCTGTTTTTGGCTTCTTTGATGTAATTTTCCATAGTGCCTCGTTTATTATATGTTTCAAAAACTCTTTTTGGTACGATATTTTCTGAGAAACTTGTAATAATAAACGCATGACTAAAGAGTAACTCTCCAGCTTCTCGAGTTGAACGAATACATACTCGACGAGATTTAGGCCAAGAGCCGGCTTGGTATGAAACAGAATGATAGTAAGTTTCTTTCTCATCCCAAGGATGATTATCATCATAGTAGACAAGTTCTTCAGCTAAATGAGTTAATTTTCGATTACTCTTTAAACGAATCACATAGTCACTACCGAAAGCCTCACATAACTCATATATTTCAGGTGTTGCGAAACCACTATCTCCACGGACTAAGATATCTGTCGTAGGAATTGCTTGGTGATAGTGATCTAAGAGTGGTTCAAGAAATGCCTTTACGCCATTAGAAGTATATTGATTTCCTGAACGAAGTTTAGCTTTTAAAAAATCACCAGTTAATCCATCAAAAGCGACTAATGGATGATAACCGTTCGTTCCATAATGAGCATTATAATCTGTCTGTTCTTGGCTACCGAAGGTATCCGAATGGGTAGAATCTAAATCAACAATCATATTCGTATCATTACGAATAAGTCGTGCTTGATCAATCACTGTTTGATTGAGTGTCTGGAAATCTTCGATCGTTTGTTCCGTAATTCGATCGAAAAATCGA
This sequence comes from Ruoffia tabacinasalis, assembly GCF_005864045.1. Lineage (GTDB taxonomy): Bacteria > Bacillota > Bacilli > Lactobacillales > Aerococcaceae > Ruoffia > Ruoffia tabacinasalis. The sequence continues at coordinate 1,193 of NZ_VBSP01000094.1, forward strand.
GAGATAGAGGGTTGCGAAGCCCATACTTCATCAGTTGAAAGAGCTTGTAATAACGGATCGTGTTGTAAGATATCCGCTGATAAATCGGCTTTATAGCCAGCGATAATCTGAAAAAGTAATTGTTTTAAAATCTTATGGTTATCGTGTAGCCAGTAGCGACGGTCTTCATTAAACGAAACGACGTCTTTAGAATGCTCTGTAAAATGAAAAGCGTCCATGAATTCGTCGACCAGTGCCAACCCAGAATCACTCGATAAACGACCACCTGTATGAGAGACATGTAAATTATTATTGAATTTTGCTGTAGTTTCTTGTAAAGTAACCATTGAGAGGACCCCTTTCTATTGGTTGTTTGTTGTGAATTAACCATATCAGAAAGGGGTTCTTTTTGCATCACCTAACGGGTGATGAAGCAATTTACTACAAGTACTATAATCACAACATTAATTGACATTTTTAGAAAAACTATGAATTATTCAGG
>NZ_VBSP01000095.1 GCF_005864045.1 Ruoffia tabacinasalis
CCTGAATAATTCATAGTTTTACTAATAGTCTTTCCTAACATTGATTTAATAGTCTTTAAAGTAATCTGCTTCATCACCCATTAGGTGATGAAAAAAGACCCCCTTTCTGATATGGTTAATTCACCACAAACTACCATAGAAAGGGGTTCTCTCAGTGGTTACTTTACAAGAAAATGCCGTAAAATTCAACAATAATTTAATCGTTTCTCATGATGGTGGTCGTTTATCAAGTGATTCTGGTTTAGTCCTAATCGATGAATTAATGGATGCTTTCCAATTTACTCAGCTCTCTGAAGATATTGTTACATTTAACGACAGTCGTAAATATTGGACACACACGAATCATAAGATTCTAAAACAGTTAATTCTGCAAATTATAGGTGGTTATAATACTGATTCTGCTGCAAATATTTTACAGCATGATCCGGTATTACAGACGTTCTCAACCGATAAGCCGTTGGCTTCTCAATCATCAATCTCTCGGCTTTATGATCGTGTAGTAGGCGAAACAATTGACTCACTTCAAGTATTCAATCAAGCGTTAATTGACAAAGCTCGTCTCCTTCGTAACGATACAAACATGATCATCGATTTAGATTCTACCCATTCAGATACATTCGGCAATCAAGAACAGACAGCTTACAACGCCCACTATGGAACAAATGGCTATCACCCATTAGTGGCGTTTGATGGGATAACCGGTGATTTTTTAAAAGCTAAACTTCGTTCAGGTAACCAATATACTTCTAAAGGGGTTAAAGAATTTCTTAAACCGTTATTGGAGCATTATAACCAAGCGATTCCAACCACCGATATTCTCGTTCGGGGAGATAGTGGATTCGCGACACCGGATATTTATGATTTATGTGAATTATACGAAAATCATTATGTTATTCGGCTAAAGGCCAATAGAAATTTGTATCGCTTAGCTGAAGAATTTGTGTTCTATGATACTGATCATCCATGGGATGAAAAAGAAGTATATTATCACTCGGTTTCATACCAAGCAGCCTCTTGGACGAAGTCCCGACGTGTCTGTGTCCGTTCGACTCGAGAAGTAGGTGAACTCCTTTTTAACCATTCCTTTATTGTCACGAATTTCTCAGAGAACATCTCGGCTAAAAGAGTATTTGAAACCTACAATAAACGCGGTACCATGGAAAACTATATTAAAGAAGCCAAAAATAGCTTCTTTTTCGATAAAACAGATAGCCCAGAATTCCTTGAAAACGAGGCACGCATGATGATTAGTCTGTTGGCATACAATGTGGTTAATTTCTTACGTACCATATGTTTTGAACCAAAATCAAAAGGACTCCAAGTGAATACGATACGTCTTCGTCTATTTAAAGTGGCTGGAAAGCTCGTCACTACAGCAAGACGAATCTATTTAAAACTATCGAGTTCCCATGTTTATCAGCGAGAGTTTTATGCAGTATTCAGGCAAATCCAAAGGATTCGGCAGTACATTTAAAGAACCTGTTTTTTAAAACCTTTTAAATGGCCTAGGGAGAAGTGCGCCCAAAATTCGTGAGATGAGACTAAAAAGTTTTTCTTTAGCTTAGAAAATCGATTAAAATATTTTAATTTCGATAAAGTGATCCAAAATTGAAAAATAACGACTAGAATAACTCAATATTTAAAAGTATGAATTATTCAGG
>NZ_VBSP01000096.1 GCF_005864045.1 Ruoffia tabacinasalis
GGTTCATGAATTTTTGATGTTGGTGGACCGAGGAGCCAGGTGACGCAGTCACCTTGGCTCTTTTTTTATTCCTATGTTTAAGTGTCTCTCTATGCAACGATAGTTTGTGTTGTGTTCTCATCTTTAAAGAAGAGCGGTCGTCTCTTTTTGGTCTGTCTAACCAGTAAGTTCTGAGTAATCAAAATACGAAAACGTAAGTGATTAAAGTTCCGATACCCATACCCGCTGCGTTTTATGTTCTTGATTTTGTTATTGGTGCCTTCAATAATCCCATTGGATAACGTGTATGTCAAACTATTTTCAATCGCGGGTAAATACTTTTCAAGCGTTTGAAAGGTCGTTCGGACCTTGCGTGGCACCACATATTTTCGTGTTTCATATAAATCATAAATAAAGGCCTCCGAATGATGCATCGCAATATCTGCCTTCAAATCATTGACTAAATGATAGACCTGCTCCAATCGTGGATCGATACTCAACATATAATTGACCATACTTTTTTGAGTCACAAGGCCATCAAACAGCCGGTGAATGTGGTAATCCTCGAAGTCCAAGGACTCCCGGTTTTTTTGAATTAATTTCCATAATTGTTTTAATTTGGTGTAATCACGCGGCCGGTTGTAACGAATCGTGTTCATGACTTTAATCCGATATCTGTTTAACGTATTATTCAATAATTGAACGATATGAAACCGATCGATGACAATCTCGGCATTCGGAAAAATGCGTTGTAAAAATAGATAATACGGCCCGTACATATCCATGGTGACGGTCTTGACTTGCATTCGAGCTTCATATGAATAGCGCATAAAATAATCTCTTAAAGCGTCTTGTGTGCGGTCTAAGACAATATCCAACAATGTGTGGTTATAGGCATCCATAAGAATACAACTCATCCCACTCGTCGCCTGTTTGACCGACTTAAACTCATCAATTCCAAGGTGCTCTGGTAGATCCCATGTCTTTGGCGATAGGGTTTGACCCGCCTTAATTAACTGGCACTGAACAGTATAGCGAGACACATTTAGATGTTGGGCAATCAGTTTCATCGACTGTACTTCCGTTAATTCCATGATAATGGTTCGTTTAATGTCATTCGAAATAAAGCATCCTTTATCAACAATGCTTGTTGGAACAGTCGTCACGACCCGACAATGTTTACACTGATAGCGTTGTTTCTTGAGTTTTAACAAGACGGGTTGGAAGTTGATATGCGTTAAGTGAATCGTCGTGTGATCAAAACCATATTTAATCATGTCCTGCGTTGAATGGTTAGCCACACCACAGTGTGGACAGGCTGGCAATGAATAAGAGAGTTGTCCCAAGAGAACCTTACACCGCACCCCCTTGTGCATTTCCTCCATGATGTCATCTTGAAGTTGAACATGTTTATCTTTAATATTTAGTAAGTCTGCGATATAATTCATATGAGCCAAGTGAATTCTCCTTTTAGTAATGT
>NZ_VBSP01000097.1 GCF_005864045.1 Ruoffia tabacinasalis
TCATCGATTGCATACAAACGGAACACGATTCCACGGAAATCCTTACACTACCGAACACCGTTGGAAGTATTTTTGAGTTACTTAGATGAAGCAGTTTTGTCTAGCTTAATTTGACAAATCAAAAAATTAAAAGAATAGATGGAGGTCTTAAGTAAATGGAATTAGAACATTTCCCCAAACTAACTGTGATTATGAGAGGATATTCGTACGATGAAGCAATGACTGTTATTAAAGTCTTGTCAAACTTTAAACAGAAGGTAGGAGTAGAAGTTACAACAAATAATCCTAGGTACCTAGATATTATTAGAGATGGAAATAAACAATACGGCGAATTAGTTTATATTGGTGTAGGAACTATATTAACCGTAAAACATGCTCAAGAAGCAATTGATGCCGGTGCTCAATTTATGTTAGGGCCTAATAAATTTAGTTCTGAAATTTTCAAAATAGCGAAAAAACACAATGTTATAACTGTCCCATCAGCAATGACGCCTACTGAAGTAAGTCAAATGTTTGCTGAAGGTGCAGATATCGTTAAAATATTTCCAGCTATTACTGTTAAACCAAGTTTTTTTAATCAAATTCAAGGTCCGTTTGGAAAACTTATGCTCATGGCTGTAGGGGGAATCAACGATAGTAACGCTGCTGAATTTGTTGAATCTGGCGCAAGTTATTTAGGAATAGGTTCTTCTATGTTTAACAAAGAAGATATAAAGAATAAGAATTTTGAAAATTTGGCTAATTCGGTACAAACTTATTTAGATATTTGGCAAGATTAGGAGGAAAGCCATGGGTAACATACCATTAAAGGTAGATAACATTTATGTTAAGGAAAAATTTTCGAACCAAGAAGAGTTCTTCAAAACTATTGCAAAAAGATTAAAAGAGAAAGGTCTTGTAAAGGAGGGATATTATAAGGCAATTATAGATAGAGAAAATGTATATCCGACGGGTTTAGATTCAGGATTAATTAAAGTTGCAATTCCGCACACAGATTACGAATACTCTAATACTACAGAATTAATAGTTACAACGTTAAAAGAACCTATAAAATTTCGATTAATGGATGATCCTGAAAAAGAAGAAGATATAAAAATTATAATTTTGATTTTATTTGATAACCCAGAAAAGCAACTTGAGTTATTAACTAACATTATGACTATTATACAAAATCAAAAGTTATTATCAGAAATTTTAAATGCAACAACATCTCAAGAAATCTATCAATCTTTAAATAAAAGATAAAATATTGGAGGAATTTATTATGCGCCGATTGTAAAATTAAGCTAGACAACTAAAACAGCCATTTGTGGTACACTCAACTTGTAATTCCGACCAAAGAATACAAAGGAGTGACCACAAATGACCTACACCCATCTTACCACGGATGAACT
>NZ_VBSP01000098.1 GCF_005864045.1 Ruoffia tabacinasalis
AGGGAGCGTCAAGAAGTTTGTGTAAATAAAGAATTCCTTCTGTAAAAAAATCAGCTCTCTGCTAGTGTTCCAAACATTTCCCATAGCTCTGCTTCAGCTTGCTGGAAACCGCGGTGGCTTCGGGTTAAAAATTTCTGATTGTAAAGATCGAAATTTGAAACTAAAAAGCGATCCATAGATTCTTCATTCTGAAACTGCTCTTTACGCCGACTATATTTTTTAATTTGTTTGTTGAAAGACTCAATCAAATTAGTGGAATACAAGCTCCTACGGATTGAAACAGGAAAGTCATAGAACGTCAGTAAACTGTCGTTCTCTAAGACCGCTTTGGTTACTCTAGGGTAGCTGGTGTGCCATTTCTCTACAAAATTAAGTCGAGCTTCTATCGCTTTTTCTCGTGAGTCTGCTTGGTAAACAGCTTTAAAATCTTCACATACTTCTCTTCGATCAGCTACGCGTACTTTACTAGCGATATTGCGAGAAACATGAACACAACAGTGTTGATAAGCAGCCTGAGGAAACGTTTGATGAATCGTATCTTTTATCCCTTTAAGACCATCGGTCACAAAGAGGAGAACGGATTTAACCCCACGGCTTATCAAGTCTTCTAATAGCTCTTTCCAAGTAACAGTAGACTCATTAGGGGCAATAGCATAACCGAGCACTTCTTTGGCGCCATCTGGACGGATTCCAACCGCTATATGAATCGCTTCTTTATCTACTGTTTTACGTTTCAAGGGAATGTAGGTAGCGTCCAGATAAATAGCGGCATAATGATCATTTAGTGGACGTTTTTTAAAAGCAGCGACTTCTTCAGAAAAGACTTTTGTCATGTTGGACATCGTCTGCGGCGTATAATGATGACCATACATTTTCTCGATCAAATCGGCAATTTCAGACATCGTGATCCCTTTTCGAAAGAGATGAATAATCGTTTCTTCCAACGTCTCATTGGTTCTTTTATATGCAGGAAGCGTCTGTTGTTTAAATTCACCATTACGATCACGTGGAATCTGTAGCTTAAGTTCACCATATTCTGTTTTGACCTTACGGTCATAGGTGCCATTGCGAGAGTTACCTGAATGGAAACCAATCCGCTCATACTTCTCATAATCTAAAAAGACGGTCAATTCCGTTCTTAAGAGTGTATTTACGGCCAATTCTAGATGAGAACGAAAACATTCGTTTAAATCACCTTTTGTGGCTAGAGTCTGTAAGATATCTGTAGTAAGATTGTTCATAGGGAAGTCCTCTTTTCTGTGAATGTAGTGTGGTAACTCTATTCTACAGAAGGGGCTTCCTTTTTTCTATTTACACAAGATATTTTACACTCTCAT
>NZ_VBSP01000099.1 GCF_005864045.1 Ruoffia tabacinasalis
TTTTCCTACGTTTAGTCAAGTGAAATATTTAGAAATTTAGATTGATTATTACCCATGCCAAATAAACCTGCTTATTAATTCATTTTTTCAGGTGTAATTGGTATAATTTAGTTACTAGTTATATGAAGATTACTGTGGGGACAGATTATAATCATATAATTGACCGAGAAATACTAGATGATGGATGGATTTCAGAAACCGATCTATACATCCAATTAGAGCGACCTTGTGCTTTTTAGTGCGAGGTTTTTCTTTTGCTCTGTAATAATAATCAACAATATGATTTGGACCAGACTTTTGTGCACGAATCATATTATTGACAGTATTGAATAATATTTTTCTGGCGAACGTATTTCCTCTTTTACTGATACGGTCATACGTTCCAGAATTTCCGGATTGATAGCGTTGAATATCGATACCAACATATGCATTTAACTGCTTTGGATTATCGAATCGAGTTAGGTCACCCAGTTCAGCTATGAGTAATGCTGCAGTCAATTCTCCTACTCCTGGAAAACTTTTATATATATAGAACTCTTTAAAGTATAGTGCTTTATTGGTTAGTTCTTTTTTAATTTCATTTTTGAGAAGGATTAACTGAAGGAGTTCATTAGCCCAATGGGCTACTAAACGCACTACTATTGAGTCTTCCGAAACAGCTGGATAAGATTGTTCGGAAAGTCCAAGAATTTCTTCTGCTTTAATTAAAGCTCTTTGGGACGAGATCTTTTTCCTTGTACTTTTTAAAATAAGATTTTTTATTTTAGTTCGGCTTAATTCTTCTAACCGCTGGGGATGTGGAAACAGTTGGATTATCTCTAACGCAAACTCACTTGAGATAGAACTAAAATATTTTTCATACTCAGGAAATGACTGAACTAAGAAGACATGTAGTTGATTTCTTGCCTTCTTTATTTCTTGTTCATTTGATTCATACCATCGTGATAGTTGACGCATTTTTTGGTATTGAGGGGTAAAATTATTTGTTGGCTTTCTTTCATGGAAATAATGTGTTTGTGCTAATTTATGTGCATCGCTGATATCTGTTTTATTCACTCTGAGGCTATCTGTTTGTTTGCGCGCTTCGAGAGGGTTCATTAAATAATAACGAAAGTTATTATTCTGACAAAACCTTTCAATTACGCGGGAATAGACACCTGTAGCCTCGAAAACAATCTCAGGTACTGAATGACAAGATTCAACCAGCTGTTTAATCCGCATAAATCCCTTCTTATTATGCTTTATCTCTCCTTCAAACTGACATATATTATCTTGATAGAATACGCAATAACTTCGTCCGTTACTTACGTCTAAAGCAATAACATCCATTTTTT
>NZ_VBSP01000100.1 GCF_005864045.1 Ruoffia tabacinasalis
TCATCAACCCTATCTTTGTGTCTTCTAAAAGACGCAGATATTCGTTATATTAAAAGTACCACCAAATAACATAAGGAGAATATCTACGCATGAACCATTTTATCCAAAAAACCTTTCAATTAAAAGACCCAAATATCACGATCGATATGGACCGTGTTGAAGAACAGCATTATAAAGGCCGCTTATCTTTGTTTTACTTTGGCACATTAACGTATGTTCCTAAAGCCTGTGAATGTTGTGGTATCGTCAATGATGCCTATCAAGTCGTTAAAAATGGGACGCGTCACTCTCGTCTGACTTTAGCGAGCATAACGGGACTTCCTGCCTACTTAAACTTAGCCAAACAACGCTTCAAATGTAAAACCTGTGGCCAAAGCTTTACAGCGAAAACGTCCTTTGTGGACCCTCACTGTTTTATTTCTAAGCGGGTCACACAAATGATTATGGATCGGGCAACACGTGTGATGTCAGAGGTAGATATTGCCAAAGATACCCATGTTTCCCCGAATACCGTGCGTCGCGTCATTCATCAGGCTGCCGCTACGCTTCGGATCCGTCCCACATCTTCGTTACCCGAGCACCTCTGTTTTGATGAATTCAAAAGTGTCAAATCAGTCAAAGCCGCCATGAGTTTTATTTACTGCGACGCTATAAATCATCAAGTCGTCGATGTGGTCGAAGACCGAAAAGCGGGCTCTTTAAAAAACTATTTTATTCGCTATGATCTCGCTGTGCGCCGTCAGGTTAAATCTGTCACTATTGATATGTACGAACCTTATATTCAAGTCATTCATCGATGGTTTCCCAATGCCGATATTATCATGGATCCCTTTCACTTGATACAGGCTTTAAACCGTGAATTATCGCAGTATCGTGTGCAGTTTATGAATACCATTCGAACCAAAGACCGCCGATTATATAATAAATTAAAACGCTATTGGAAGTTAATCCAAAAAAATCCGAATGACCTCAAAGCCACAACCTATCACCGATTTCCTTTATTTGATTGGCTGACGAATACGCAAGGAATTGTGGATTATTTACTGGCTCAAGATACCCAACTAAAAGCCACCTATCAGATTGTCCATCAATTAGGGGATGCCTACCGTACCAACAATTGGCCACGATTTGAATCTACCTTAATTCAGGCGAAGCAACTTCAGCTTCCAGCTGGGTTAAGGCGTGTCTTACGTTCTTTTAAGAAGTACCAAACGTATATTCACAACACGTTCTCGTATCCAGGTTTAACGAATGGCCCGATCGAAGGTATTAATAATAA
>NZ_VBSP01000101.1 GCF_005864045.1 Ruoffia tabacinasalis
CCTCTGTTGTCAAATCAAATGCAACACTATTGTTATTCAAAAGACATACCCCATTAGACTTTTAGGTATAGGGTTTCCCCCATGGGGGAAATGTCGCTTTTCGATTCTTTTATAACTCAAGTCTTTATTCCATTAAAGACAATTCGGTCTGGTAGGCTTCTTGAGCGGACATTAAACCGAGTATGGATCGTATGCGTTTATTTATCTTACCAGCTGCTTCTGATATATAGTCAGAAGTAAAATGATGTAACGATTTACCTTTCGGTATAAACTCTCTTAAGAGTTTATTGAAATTCTCGTTAGACCCCCGTTCCCATGATGCGTAAGCATGACAAAAATAAATAGATAAATCATCGTTTTCAAGCTCAGATACTTTCGCAAACTCAGATCCATTATCAAATGTAATAGTTTTAAACTGATGAGGGCTGTTTTCTACAAGTGTTTGAAAAGCCGTTAATACAGTCTCGCTTTTATAATCCTCAATCTTCATTGCTATAGCGAAGCGTGTTTTCCGTTCGACTAATGTAATGGCTGCCGGCTCTTCTTTATGGCGTTTTCCCTTTACTAAGTCAGCTTCCCAATGACCAAATTCCGAGCGGTCTAACACACTTGATGCTCGGTCCGAAATACTGGTACCCAGAACTTTCTTATTTCGTCCCTTTGGACGACTGTGCTTATTTTTTCTTGGTTTCAAACGATACATCATAGGTAAATCATGGGGCTTGATACACAGCGCATTTTGTCGAATGTAGCGATAGACGGTTTTGAAACAAGGCACTCTTTCCTTAGGATGTTTTAAAGCATAGGACATCACAAATGTTTTAATATTGTGAGTTCGCTCTTTTCCTTTGAAAACACCATTGTGGTGAGCTTTCTTTAATTTATACCAAAAGCGTCCAGAGTAAGCTTGCATACCTTTTGATTGACTGCGTTGTCTATTCTTTAAATAAGTGACTTCACCAAAGTCAGCTAGATACTTCTCGACTTTTTTACCTTGACTAATTTGGACGACGGTACCCCGTTTGATTTCACGTGAAATAGTTGATTTATTTCGGCCAAGCAAACGGGCAATCTCAGCTTGCTTTTTGTCTTCTTTTAGCCATTGTTCGATCAGTTCACGTTCCGTGAATTTCAAATGCCCTTTAGATTTCTTTGTGTTAAAATGAGTGTGTGACATGAAGATTCTCTCCTTATACTATGTTGTGGTGACTTAAGTATAACGAATCTTCATGTCTTTTTTTAGTGTTGCGTTTCATCTTACAACACACC
>NZ_VBSP01000102.1 GCF_005864045.1 Ruoffia tabacinasalis
AGTTCATCCGTGGTAAGATGGGTGTAGGTCATTTGTGGTCACTCCTTTGTATTCTTTGGTCGGAATTACAAGTTGAGTGTACCACAAATGGCTGTTTTAGTTGTCTAGCTTAATTTTACAATCGGCGATACTAAAAAATTAACATCTAAAAATCAAAAAAGAGAATAAATAAAATCTACTCTCTTTTTTGGTTTTTAAATTGCTAAAAATTCGTATATTATTTTTTGTTAACACTCTCTTACTACTCTAATCATTGTAATATAAATTATCATTTTTTCTTATTAGTCAAAACTTGTTTAGATTCACTCTCTTTTGTTTTTCGATATAATAATCCTTGAGAGATGCCAGTGATTTGAATAATGTTTTTGATTGAATAATTGTCCTTAATCATATAAACGTAAAGCATCCTTTACCTTTTGCGTATCTATTTTTGGTTTACCAAGCTTCGCTCCTCGAGTTTTAGCCGATGCTAAATCGTTATTTACTCGCTGCACTGTTAAATTGTGTTCTAATTGAGCAATAACTGCCATCTTCTGAAACATAGTCTGACCTGTGGGTGTTGAGGTATCCAAACTCTCTTTTAACGAAATGACTTTAACTCCTTGTTATTTTAGTTCTTCAACCGTAGACAGAATATCTAGCGTTTTCCTACCTAATCGACTAATCGATTCTATAATGACAGTACCTCCTGATCGTACGGTATTAGATAAGGCATCTAGTCCTGCACGTTTCTTTTGCGTACCTGTAAATTTTTCTTGTATAAGTTTATCGTAACCAACTTTTTCTAAAATCTCTAGTTGACGATAGAGTTCTTGTTTGTCTGTTGATACTCTGGCATAAGCAATTCTCATCATTTCACCTCTAAGCATTATTTTTTCTGCTATATATAAATAAATTTAATGATTAACGCTGCAAAAATATTTTTTTATTAAACCATTAACTCACGCATATATGTAATGGTATTTGGTAATGATTATGAGAATAACTTTTAGTAACAAATGAAAAGTTGATTATGTATAGGTTTTTGATTGTTTTATATTCGATGAATTGTAAAATTAAGTGCGACAAATAAAGAAACCCATAACAGGTTCGTGTAAAATGTTAGTAACGACAAAAACATACACACGGAGGTCTGTTATGAGCTACACACATCTTACCATAGAGGAACGTTCAAAAATAGAAATACTCTATCAAGAAGGCTATAAAATTAATCGCATTGCTCAATTAATCGGGCGCCATCGGTCAACGA
>NZ_VBSP01000103.1 GCF_005864045.1 Ruoffia tabacinasalis
TTTACCAGTAGTGCGGTTCTTTTTACCACTCTTTGCGGGAAGATTTACCAATGTCTGCGGAATAGTTTACCAGTAATAATTAAATGACCCCATTTCTACTCAACTTTTGAGTAGAAATGGGGTCAACATATTATAAATCTATTGGCTATGTCGTAAAAAGACCATTGGTCTAGTTATCTTGATTTAAACCTAGCTTTTCACGCATCGAAATATCTCCATCTATAAGTACATCATAAGAATTATGTATAATTCGATCAAGGATAGCTTCTGCTAAAGTACCGTCTCCTAGTTTCTCATACCAACCCGGAAAGTCGAACTGGGAACAGTAAATATTCGACTTCTGCGCTTCATAACGAGCGTTGATAATTTCCAGGAGTAATGTGGATTCTTCACTTGTGAGCTCATATAAGAGCCATTCATCAAGGATGAGAAGATCAACTTTGATAAGCTTTTTCATTAATTTGGTGTAACTACCATCAGCTTGGTGTGTCGCAATTTTAAACTCCTCTAATAGATTAGGCAAGCGAGTATAACGAACGGTGTAAAATTGCCTGCAGGCCTGAACGCCGAAGGCGGTAGCTAACCATGTCTTTCCAGCTCCCGATACACCTTTAAAGATGATATTGCGACCGTCTAAGATATAATCTCCAGCTGACAACTTCATGAGTAATTCTCTGTCTAGTTTACGATCTGCATCATATTGGATATCCTCTATAGCGGCTTTCACGGTGAATTGTGCTTGTTTTAGTAATCGATTCAATTTATTGCTTTTACGTACGGAATCTTCTTGATCAATCATGATTCCCAATAATTCATCAAAAGTAAGATCCTTGTATGCTGGGTTTGACAGTAAGGTTTCATAAGCTTCTGCCATACCTGAGAGTCTAAGCTGTTTTAGTTTATCATAATTTTGTTGATTCATTTATTTCTACCTCCATAATATGATGCCCCTCTAGTAAAACCATATTTTTCCTTCATCTTTCTAGATTTTGGTTCTGTTAATTTTTCTTCATCGTGTTTTTTATTTGATTGAATAATGGTTTGCACACTTTTGACCGTCGGTCGATTGGTAGCTTTTAATACATCTTTACAGGCTTGTTCGATTTCATAATTGGTATATTTTCTTTCCAACTTCTTTAAAGTGAAGATTGCGTTGAG
>NZ_VBSP01000104.1 GCF_005864045.1 Ruoffia tabacinasalis
TGAACTGGTCCTATAGTCAAGGACTATTTGAGCCACATTTTGAGTGCAGCTACTCTTCAATTTCAATCGTTCTGATGTGCGGTAATGCAGGTGTTGAATAAATATCTGCTAAAGGATAGACATTGGTAGTACAAAACTGATAATATTGAATAGGGCTTAGCTTCGCTAAGTTCCATTGGTAACGCTCATTGTTGTAGTAATCCATATACTCTTCAATGAGCTTTTTTACGTCCTCATAATCTTCACACGAAGCGAGGTCAATCTCGTCTTTCATATGTCCATAAAAAGATTCCTGAGGGGCATTGTCCCAACAATTCCCACGTCGGGACATCGATTGAATTAACCCATTATTCTCCACAAGGTACTGAAATTTCACACTGGTAAAGTGACTCCCTTGATCTGAATGAATCAGGGTTTGCGTCGCTAAACTCACCGGATGCTGGGCGATAAGTTGTCGTATCATCTTCAAAACAAACGCAATATGAAGCATCGGGCTGAGTTCATAAGACAGAATTTCGTTCGTAAAGGCATCTTTAACCGTCGCTAAATACGCCCACTTCTGCCTGCCATACGGCAAATAAGTAATATCCGTCAACAGCACGGAACGCGGTCCGTAAGCTCTAAACTCACGTTTAACATAGTTGGGTTTGACATGTTCAGCCTGATACTCCGCAGATACTTGGCGTTGAAAACGAGGCTTACGAATCGGACACACTAAATTGAATTTCTTCATCAATCGACGAATTTTACTGCGGCACATCGGGGTGCGATTGTGAGCTAAATGCATCAATATTTGTCGCTGCCCTTTGGGCTTTTGACGGTAATTAAATGCCTCTAGGATTAAAGAAAAAGCCACTTGATCTTCACGTTCTCGCTTTTCAATATTCACCTGAGTAATCTTTTTCCATCGATAGTAGCCGCTTTTTGATACACCACAAAAACGACAGAGCGCTTCAATGGTCCACGTGTTAGTTGGGGATTCAAATGTCTCTTGAATCAGTCTAAAGTAGTGTCGTTTGGCTTCTCTTTCGGAAACATTCCCAAGTCGATGAGCC
>NZ_VBSP01000105.1 GCF_005864045.1 Ruoffia tabacinasalis
AGCTTTGTTGACCTTTTTTAAACTGGTGGTCGTCCAGCGAAATTGTTTGGTTGTCTGTTCCGTAGAACAGATCCCCTTACACATTTGGTGTGTTTATCTTTGTTCAGTTTTCAATGAGCTTTCGTTGTCGTTTTGTTGAACAACAACTTTTATAGTTTATCACGTTCGCGTTGTGGTTGTCAACACTTTTTTTAAAAAGTGTTTTCAACTTCGTTTCGAAGTGATGTCGTTTGTTTTAACAACTTTTATAGAATATCACGGTTGTGACTCGAAGTCAACAACTTATTTGAAGTTTTTTTAAATAATTTACAAAACTATTTAACACTTCGTTGTGATGTTGTCGCTTTTTGACGACTTATATATCTTATCATGTGGGCTATATTGTGTCAACAATATTTTTCACTTTTTTTATCAGTGCTGCCTCGTTGAATCGATGTCGCAATAGACAACTTCCATATGGTAACATGTTTGATATGTTAGTGTCAATCACTTTTTTCACTTTTATTATTTCTTTTTTTTAAGTGACGTGATCTCAAATGACAACTTTTATACTCTATCATGCTTCGCATAATCTGTAAAGCGTTTTTTGAAACAAATATATGATTCGCTCCAAAAGTTGTAAGCGCTACACATGTTGTAGTAGCAACTTATGTTATATTATCATCGACGAATCATTTCGTCAATACTTTTTTCGCTTTTTTGTAAAGTTTATGTAAATTCTATGTAAACTTACAAAGTTATCGCCAAACATTGTTACAACGTCTCGTGACGACAAGAGATAATATACCATGGGTTGCAGTATAGTGTCAACACTATTTTTTACTTTATTCATAATTCTTTATTTCGGTGTGTTGTAAGATGAAACGCAACACTAAAAAAAGACATGAAGATTCGTTATACTTAAGTCACCACAACATAGTATAAGGAGAGAATCTTCATGTCACACACTCATTTTAACACAAAGAAATCTAA
>NZ_VBSP01000106.1 GCF_005864045.1 Ruoffia tabacinasalis
TGGAATGGCAACAGTTTTTTTGACAAATTTTATAAGGTGCAGAACTTCTTTCCGTATGCTATTCCGATTGTCCTTGACAATGAGCCTCCTCGGATGTGACGATCTTCGGCAGGAGCTAACAGTTAAAGTTAGACTGCCTCGCTAGCGTTAGCACATCCGAGCTCATTATCAAGGATTCGCTGCGCCAATCTCTGGTTACGGTAACCAACCGGTGTCTCGTAGCCAAGTGTACCGTGCAACCGAAGGTGGTTCCACCAATTGACATAGTCAAATAACTCCAAATCCAATTGTTGTAAGGTTTCAAATGTGTATTGATAGACAAATTCTACTTTCAGCGACTTATAAGTTGATTCAGCTACGGCATTATCAAAAGGACAGCCTTTATGACTCAATGATCGATTGATGTCAAAAGTTGTTAATAATTCATCAATAGCTTGGTTATCAAACTCTTTTCCACGATCAGTATGAAAAATCTCAACCTCTGTCAGAGGTTGTTTGATACGGCTAAATGCTTTTTTTACTAGAACGGCATCTTTATGTTCTCCACAAGAATAGCCGAGAATTTCTCGATTGAACAGATCCAAAATGAAACAGACATAATTCCATTTTTTCTCGACTCGTACATAAGTCAAGTCTGTTACGATCGCTTCTAATGGGTTGTCTCTTAAGAATTTACGATTCAATACGTTTGTCGTTTTGGCTTCATTGCAAGTAGAATGATGTACTTTAAAATAAGCAACAGTATAGCTCGATTTTAATCCTCTATTTTTCATGATTCTACTAATTTTTCGTCGGCTGATCTGAATGCCTCGTTTTGATAAGGCTTTTTTTATTTTTCTTGAGCCGTAGGCCTTTCGGCTGCGGATAAATTCTTCAGCGACTACTTCTTCAAGTTCTGATTCGTCTTTCTTTGGTTTTGATTGATAATAA
>NZ_VBSP01000107.1 GCF_005864045.1 Ruoffia tabacinasalis
ACATCGTAATTCAAACAAGGATGGCAGTTATTCACCGTCAACTGCTCACGGAGAGTATAAACGTAGAAAACAACTATGTGGCAGACATCGCACGCTAGATAAAGACTCTATTTTCCAGTTGGTCAAACGACTATTTCTCAACGAACAATGGTCTCCAGAACAAATTTCTGGTCGTTTGAACTTTGAAAATTCCAAAAATAAAATCAGTTATAATACTATCTATCGTGCAATTTATCGTGGCGACTTCGATGAGCCTGGTTTATCAACCGGTAATCGAGGCGCTATCCGTAAATTAAGACACAGAGGTAAAACACGCCATTCTAAAAATCACGTAGAGAGAAGAGGAAAGATCCCTATCTCCAATACGATTCATGAACGACCAGATAGCGCTAATGAACGAACTGAGATTGGTCATTGGGAAGCAGATACAGTTGCAGGTCAAACTGGTAAAGCGTGCTTAGTAACGCTAGTTGATAGAAAATCTAGGTTATTACTAATCGGTAAATCTGAGAAGAAAGCTTCTAAGCCGGTAGTTGACCAAATGATTAAATTACTACAAGGTATTGATTCTAATTTTTGTAAAATCATTACACCTGACCGTGGTAAAGAATTCAGTCAACACGCCCGATTGACTGAGGAATTAAATAATACGCAAATTTATTTTCCAGATCCTCATGCCCCTTGGCAAAGAGGATCTAATGAGAATACAAATGGACTCCTTAGAGAGTACTCACCGAAAGGTGTTGATTTGACAGATGCAACTGATGAAGAGATACAAGGTTGGGCAACGAAATTAAATACACGTCCCAAAAAATGTTTGAATTGGAAAACACCTTATGAAATCTTTTATAAAACTGTGTTGCACTTAATTTGACAATTTAAG
>NZ_VBSP01000108.1 GCF_005864045.1 Ruoffia tabacinasalis
TTACACCGCACCCCCTTGTGCATTTCCTCCATGATGTCATCTTGAAGTTGAACATGTTTATCTTTAATATTTAGTAAGCCTGCGATATAATTCATATGAGCCAAGTGAATTCTCCTTTTAGTAATGTATGGTAACTTTATTATATAGGAATTCACTGGCTTTTGTGTACATACAAAAAAAGGTGTCAGTGAGATTTCTCTCACCAACACCAAAAATTCAAGAACCACAAATTATTACTTAGCTAATTTTTTTCTTAGGATTATTTTTAGATATGTTACATAAAGACACCCCAGTTTAATAACGTAGGATGCTACTGATTTTACTTGAAAGGAGAACTAACATTGACACCAACCCAAGAAAAGTATCTGCTAGTTATTGACAAACTTAGTAAAGATAAAAAGTTGGTAAGAAATAGACAGGTTGCTGATATCCTAGAGGTCAAGCCTTCTTCTGTTACAGAAATAATGGATAGACTGGTAAATCAAAATATGATTCAGCACATTTCTTATCAAGGTGTTTTTTTAACATCCTCGGGTGAGGAACAAGTAGCTTTACTTAAAGAAAGACGTCTCATACTCTCAACTTTCTTAACATCATATCTCGGCATTTCTAGAACTGAGGCACCAGAAATTATAAATGAACTCCTACAAATTCATAGCTCTCTATTTTTTGAAAGACTTAAATGTTATATAGAACAGGAGACTATTGAAAGTCGTATCCAATATGATAAATACTTTTCATAAAATAAGTTGGAATGGCAACAGTTTTTTTGACAAATTTTATAAGGTGCAGAACTTCTTTCCGTATGCTATTCCGATTGTCCTTGACAATGAGCCTCCTCGGATGTGACGATCTTCGGCAGGAGCTAACAGTTAAA
>NZ_VBSP01000109.1 GCF_005864045.1 Ruoffia tabacinasalis
AAATAAATATCAATGTCATGTTGATTACTTAATGCTTTCCAATTGGAAAATTCCTTACCACAATCAAACGTCATCGACTTAAAGAAATGTCGAGGAATCGATTCCAGCCATTGGTTCATCCTCTGTTCAATGTCACTGGCTTTGCGGCCATCCGGTTTCAAAGTGATGATGATTTTGGAAAGACGCTCTACTAGCGTGATAACAGCACTCTTGTGGTGAACACCCACAATGGTATCTCCTTCGAGATGACCGAATTCTTCGGTGAACGCTGGATAGTCTACCTCTCTTTCCACGATATTTCGCTTGAAGGCTTGTTTTCCGCGACGTTCTTGATGCCCATTTGGCTTACGTTTTCCTTTCATGGGTAAGGTTTTTTCATCGAACACCTTTTCCTTGAAACGCCGATAAAGCGTCCGCATGGAACAGTCAATGGGTTTTTCTTTACGCCCGATAATGACATCGGGTGTCCAGCCCTGTGAAACTTTTTCTTTAATGTAGACTTGTTGGTCTGCAGGAAGGACACACTTACGTCTACCACACCGTTGTTTGTTTTTCTTATATTGTTGGTAATACTCAATGGCGGTATGGCCCTCTTTTAAGAAGTTGATGACGTTATAAATGGGTGTTCTAGAACGTTTTAAACGACTGGCAATGGTCGAGACCGGAATATGTTGGTGGTAATATGATTCTATCATCACCAGTTCATCCGTGGTAAGATGGGTGTAGGTCATTTGTGGTCACTCCTTTGTATTCTTTGGTCGGAATTACAAGTTGAGTGTACCACAAATGGCTGTTTTAGTTGTCTAGCTTAATTTTACAATCGGCG
>NZ_VBSP01000110.1 GCF_005864045.1 Ruoffia tabacinasalis
TTAAAGATGAGAACACAACACAAACTATCGTTGCATAGAGAGACACTTAAACATAGGAATAAAAAAAGAGCCAAGGTGACTGCGTCACCTGGCTCCTCGGTCCACCAACATCAAAAATTCATGAACCGTGTTTTTTGTGGATTAAATATGAGTATAATTAAAGAAGTGACTGTTTATTTAGATAATTCTAATTTTATTTTAATTTAACTGTTGACTTTCACTTTGTGAGTTGATAGAATAATTTCAAGTTAATAAATAAGTCAAAGAATAAGAGAGTAAATTACTTCAAGGTAACAGCGAGATAGGACAGAGTGGAAGCCTATTTATCTGAGAGTAGTCGAACCGCACTTATGAGACAAGTTAGTGAATGTATAGCTAACTTCGCTGTCTGGGCGTTAACAAAAAGAGTGAATAAACCCTATATGGCCGTATAGGGGAGTTAACTAGAGTGGTACCGCGGAATAAACCCCGTCTCTATCGTTGTATTTGTACAGCGATAGAGACGGGTTTTTTTTTAATACCATCAATGCTTAGTCAAAGATTTATTAATTAATAAAAAACATAGGAGCAAATCAAAATTTGATTTGTCAAATTAAGCTAGACAAAACTGCTTCATCTAAGTAACTCAAAAATACTTCCAACGGTGTTCGGTAGTGTAAGGATTTCCGTGGAATCGTGTTCCGTTTGTGTGCAATCGATGACACAAAGCTTTGGTCTACTTGATTAAAGTCCATTCCTTTTGGCAGTCCGTCTCTGCGTAATAAACCATTGGAATTCTCATTCA
>NZ_VBSP01000111.1 GCF_005864045.1 Ruoffia tabacinasalis
TCAATGTCATTAAGTTAAGGGGAAATGAATTCCTATCGTTATATAAAGACGCCTCTTCTTCACATGAAATAGTGTGAAGAAGAGGCGTCTTTGGCTTTTTTTATTCTAAACAAGTTATTTTTCTATTGGAAGGCATGTCAAATAAGTCTTCTGCTTTTCAAAAAAAAATTATCTATAATGAAAACCAACAAAGCCTCTTCGGAATTTTAATCGTTCAAACTTCCTACCTTCTCGAATTGGAAGGATATAAGATGAGATTAATCGCATAATATCTATCGACATGTCATTTAAATATCGGCGATATAGCCTAAAAGCCATCTTAACATTTACCTGATAATCCCAATGTCGTTTCTTTTTAGGAAATTTTACTTGTCCAACTAACCTCATGGTGAAATTGTAGGTAATTAATCTTGCATATATTTCTTGATAGATTTGGCTGCTTTCTTTTGTATGTAAGTATTCTAAATCAACTGAATGCTTTAAATCACGAAAAGAAGTCTCAATTCCCCACCGTAAATGGTATAATTCTTTTAAGTCATTGGGTGTAAAGTTGTCATCAAGATTTGTTATCAAGCACTCGTAGGTGCTTTCACTTAGCTTGAGTCTAACCACTCGGAAACGTATTTCGTAATAATCCTTACTGCCTCGTTTTAAAAAATCAAACTTAGACGTGGTTGATAGGAACC
>NZ_VBSP01000112.1 GCF_005864045.1 Ruoffia tabacinasalis
TGCGGTTCTTTTTACCAGTGATTGCGGACAGTTTTACCACTCTTTGCGGAAGAATTTACCAAAACTTATATATCCTCCTGTATACTTATTGAGCACGTTTACATCTTTTAGAAAGGTGAGCGTGACAATAAGATATATAGGAGGTTTTTGTATGTTCCCTTATCGAAAGATTTTGGAATTACATAGTGAAGGCGTATCGCTTAGAAGTATAGCTACGATTACACAGCACTCACGGCAAAAAGTAACGGAGGTGATTAAACTTGCAGAAAAGAGAGGTATCATCATCCCGTTGGATGAAGGAATCACTGATCCATGGCTGGAAGATTTCCTTTACCCTGAAAAGAAACAGGAGAATAGCGGGCGGCATGTCATGGACTTCGAATATGTCCATAAAGAATTAGCAAGACCTAATGTTACTTTGACTTTATTGCATGATGAGTATGTACGAGAAGCAAAGAGTGTAGGGAAAATACCTTATGCTTATCGAACTTTCGCTGAACATTATCACAATTATGCGATGAAATATAAGGCAACGATGCGCATTCGCCGAAAACCTGGAGAAATATTGGAGGTTGATTGGGCAGGTCAGACGTTGTCAGTTATTGATCCTGATACGGGTGAAAATAGAAAGGTGTATATATTTATCGCTACTTTACCTTGTTCTCAAATGTTTTACGTAGAAGGT
>NZ_VBSP01000113.1 GCF_005864045.1 Ruoffia tabacinasalis
ATTTTTTTTTTTTTTCTTTAAAAAGGAACAGCCTATACTGATTTCTCTAAGCCTCTAAGGGGCGCATTATGGACTTATGGAATAGGATTTGTTCTTTACTAATTCACCAGGTAAGCCCAAATTTATTTTCTGCTTGGACAGGTCCACCTCACATGGGTCTGTCTAATATATTAAAAGAGGGATTTTCTTTGCTGTATTGCAGCCCAGTATATCTGTTACTTACAGTAGTAGTCCATTATTGCTGGCCTAGGGGCTTTTGCTCCTACACGAACACCACTCTGTAAAATTTGAGGTCGTCCTTAGAGTCAAACCATTCATGGAGCGCTCTGTGCATCTACCAACTATCGCTAAGCATTCACTTGGTTGGTTTAAGTGGAGGCAACTCCATTATCTTCTAGCATACCCTTCCCAGGCTACATGTAGAAAGAGATCTGTTGGGCCCCACTATTTTTTCACCCAGGGAAGCCTACTTTAGTTATAGCTTGCCAGAGATTTTCTGTGTCATGTAGAAGTCATCCACTTTTAACACCAGGAGGTGGATGTGGGGCCAGGAAATATGTCAATAACGATACGGGACTTCTAACAGTGACTCGCGGCCGCGATATCCTGCAGATGCATCCAGTACTAGTATGGCCC
>NZ_VBSP01000114.1 GCF_005864045.1 Ruoffia tabacinasalis
GATCCCCCGGGCCATACTAGTACTGGATGCATCTGCAGGATATCGCGGCCGCAGAAGACCTAAGCTAGCGTTTAGAGTGCAATTTTGTCAGCAGCCATACTCTAAGCCCTGTTTTTAAGTACCCAGGAAGCCAGAATAGTCTTGAGAAGGGAGGAAATTGCTGGGCAGCATTATGAGCATTATCAACACTTTTTTTCATGGAGGAAGTAAGTACAGGCAAAGCCAGATGAATTACGTTTAGAGCTGTGGAGGTCATTAAGACCCTGAATAATTGCTTTGATGGACCCATGCTGCCACAAAAAAAGATATAGGGGGCTGCCTTTATCCATGACATATAGCCACATCGGAGACATTTAATGATGCAATTTGAGCCCTGTGCCGAAGCTCAGTACCATATTACATGCCTCAAAGTGGTATCCAACCGTTAACTACAAATTAGAAACGTATACGGATCCCCCGGGCCATACTAGTACTGGATGCATCTGCAGGATATCGCGGCCGCGTCTTCAGAGGGGGATAGCATGACCTCACGCCTTCTATAAAAGCCCTCCCTTAGTCTTTTGATTATCCCATGACATTACACTTATTGTGAGGGGGTTATTTGACCGGACAGCTCTAGGGTTCGCAATGCTCC
>NZ_VBSP01000115.1 GCF_005864045.1 Ruoffia tabacinasalis
AGATGATTGGGGTGAAGTCGTAACAAGGTAGCCGTATCGGAAGGTGCGGCTGGATCACCTCCTTTCTAAGGAGTACTGGAACCTTTTACAGCATGAAGTGTTTTATCTTTGTTCAGTTTTGAGTGAGCTTTCATAATGTCAAGCCTCTTAGGGTTTGAGGATTATATATCTCCGGGCCTGTAGCTCAGTTGGTTAGAGCGCACCCCTGATAAGGGTGAGGTCGGTGGTTCGAATCCACTCAGGCCCATTGCTAAGAACTTGTTTATTTCTTCAGGAAAACAATTGACAGCAAATCAATAACAATGTAATATATATTTCCAGTACGGGGAATTAGCTCAGCTGGGAGAGCGCCTGCCTTGCACGCAGGAGGTCAGCGGTTCGATCCCGCTATTCTCCATAACTACTATAGTAAGTAAGGGTAGTTAACTTAGCTCATTGAAAACTGAATATCAACACCTAATATAATCCGTCGATGCGACAGATTGTATTAGAACAATTTTCTTAAATGAAGATATAATTTTAATCGAAATTAAATCATAAACCAAAGAATT
>NZ_VBSP01000116.1 GCF_005864045.1 Ruoffia tabacinasalis
TAAAGACTTGAGTTATAAAAGAATCGAAAAGCGACATTTCCCCCATGGGGGAAACCCTATACCTAAAAGTCTAATGGGGTATGTCTTTTGAATAACAATAGTGTTGCATTTGATTTGACAACAGAGGGAATTCAAAAAGATGAAATAAAATTTAAAAATGCATTGACACTGACCAAAGATTCATGTTATTATAATTAGGTTGTCAATTGAGACAGCACCAACGAATAGAACAACTAACTTTGGTTGAATAAAAGATTCAAATAAAGGTTGACAGTGTATCGGGTAACATGATACAATATAGACCTTGTCACATGAAGTGACGAGAAAAAAGCGAAGCATGTGAGACCAATTAAAATTAATTCAAACAATTAGTTGACAATTGCGTAACAAACATGTTACACTGATAAAGTTGCATCACAACCGCAACGAAAGCTCATTGAAAACTGAACAAAGATAAACACACCAAATGTGTAAGGGGATCTGTTCTACGGAACAGACAACCAAACAATTTCGCTGGACGACCACCAGTTTAAAAAAGGTCAACAAAGCT
>NZ_VBSP01000117.1 GCF_005864045.1 Ruoffia tabacinasalis
ACACTTTTGACCGTCGGTCGATTGGTAGCTTTTAATACATCTTTACAGGCTTGTTCGATTTCATAATTGGTATATTTTCTTTCCAACTTCTTTAAAGTGAAGATTGCGTTGAGAGCTTGCTTTTCTAATTCATAAGTCTCAAGTAAAAAAGTTACAATCATTAGAGTGGAATCGCCTATACTTGCTGCCCATTTTAATCCTTCTTCAGGCGTTTGTTCGATATACAATCGATGATTCTGAGGCATATGTTCTTTTAAGGTAGAGAACTGTCCGTATTTTCCATATAATGTTTGATGATGACTACCGCCAGCGAAATGTACCAGCGTTGCCAAGTTTTGTACCACCCTTTGCCATGAAATGTACCAGTCATTGCCAACCTGTTTACCACTTATTAACTTCTGTATAATTAATGTGCATGCCTAC
>NZ_VBSP01000118.1 GCF_005864045.1 Ruoffia tabacinasalis
TTACACCGCACCCCCTTGTGCATTTCCTCCATGATGTCATCTTGAAGTTGAACATGTTTATCTTTAATATTTAGTAAGTCTGCGATATAATTCATATGAGCCAAGTGAATTCTCCTTTTAGTAATGTATGGTAACTTTATTATATAGGAATTCACTGGCTTTTTGTGTACATACAAAAAAAGGTGTCAGTGAGATTTCTCTCACCAACACCAAAAATTCGGTTCTACAATAAATAGGGTTGATGACAAAAATTAAAATATCATCAACCCTATCTTTGTGTCTTCTAAAAGACGCAGATATTCGTTATATTAAAAGTACCACCAAATAACATAAGGAGAATATCTACGCATGAACCATTTTATCCAAAAAACCTTTCAATTAAAAGA
>NZ_VBSP01000119.1 GCF_005864045.1 Ruoffia tabacinasalis
GATCCCCCGGGCCATACTAGTACTGGATGCATCTGCAGGATATCGCGGCCGCACGCCCATATAAACGATCGGATAAATAGCTGAATTTCCATGCCTTACGCGGTTGTCAGGACACAAGCACCATAAAGAAACAAGGGTTGGTCCGGAAGCCTTTAGCCAAGTTTAGCCACCCTGAAAGTATCTCTGGGAGGTGTGGAGGGAAAAACTGCTGTGATTTTAAACCTAAAAGTAACTTAACTCATAATAAGTTGGTAGTTAGACCACATGAAAAAATTGCTTTTGTTGGCCCAGTTCTGTTGATCTTTGAACCATGGTGGGAAAAGTGTAGTTTTAGTCAGTCTGAAGCTG
>NZ_VBSP01000120.1 GCF_005864045.1 Ruoffia tabacinasalis
ACACTTTTGACCGTCGGTCGATTGGTAGCTTTTAATACATCTTTACAGGCTTGTTCGATTTCATAATTGGTATATTTTCTTTCCAACTTCTTTAAAGTGAAGATTGCGTTGAGAGCTTGCTTTTCTACTTCATAAGTCTCAAGTAAAAAAGTTACAATCATTAGAGTGGAATCGCCTATACTTGCTGCCCATTTTAATCCCTCTTCAGGCGTTTGTTCGATATACAATCGATGATTCTGAGGCATATGTTCTTTTAAGGTAGAGAACTGTCCGTATTTTCCATATAATGTTTGATGAGAAGCTGCTCTTATGTGATTAAAATAGATTTCAATTGTACTGTCTGAAA
>NZ_VBSP01000121.1 GCF_005864045.1 Ruoffia tabacinasalis
GATTAAGACTGGCACTGTCCTAATGCTTTCTTCAATAGGTTTGGCTCATGTGTGATTCCCTCTGGCAAACTTATAGAGGACAAGCAGAATAAACCAATTCAAGGTCGTTGTAGCTGAAGGCCTGGCCTGCCTGACAGTTAATTATGAGCATGTCTTGCCCTTCATGGTGGATATTCACAGCTGAAAGTGGTATTGGCATTTTTTTCTGAGGACACAACGAGGAAATCTGATAAATACGGCCACCTGAAGTCTAGCTCGGAGTTAACAATTTACCACGTTTAGAGCGGCCGCGATATCCTGCAGATGCATCCAGTACTAGTATGGCCCGGGGGATC
>NZ_VBSP01000122.1 GCF_005864045.1 Ruoffia tabacinasalis
TAAATCACAGTGGTTATGGGATATTTCTTTAGTGGTACATTAAGCTGGCAAAAGGTGGTACATTCTTTGGCAAACAGTGGTAAGAAAGTTGGCATCAGTGGTACAAATGTGTGGCAGTAGTCAATTTACAATCGTTAGAGTGGAATCACCTATACTTGCTGCCCATTTTAAGCCCTCTTCAGGCGTTTGTTCAATATACAATCGATGATTCTGAGGCATATGTTCTTTTAAGGTAGAGAACTGTCCGTATTTTCCATATAATGTTTGATGAGAAGCTGCTCTTATGTGATTAAAATAGATTTCAATTGTACTGTCTGAAA
>NZ_VBSP01000123.1 GCF_005864045.1 Ruoffia tabacinasalis
GAATAATGGTTTGCACACTTTTGACCGTCGGTCGATTGGTAGCTTTTAATACATCTTTACAGGCTTGTTCGATTTCATAATTGGTATATTTTCTTTCCAACTTCTTTAAAGTGAAGATTGCGTTGAGGGCTTGCTTTTCAACTTCATAAGTCTCAAGTAAAAAATTTACATGACTACCGCCAGCGAAATGTACCAGCGTTGCCAAGTTTTGTACCACCCTTTGCCATGAAATGTACCAGTCATTGCCAACCTGTTTACCACTTATTAACTTCTGTATAATTAATGTGCATGCCTACG
>NZ_VBSP01000124.1 GCF_005864045.1 Ruoffia tabacinasalis
AGCAACTTCAGCTTCCAGCTGGGTTAAGGCGTGTCTTACGTTCTTTTAAGAAGTACCAAACGTATATTCACAACACGTTCTCGTATCCAGGTTTAACGAATGGCCCGATCGAAGGTATTAATAATAATGATTATTGCATTTAATTTGTACCAACCTTGCGGTTCTTTTTACCAGTGATTGCGGACAGTTTTACCACTCTTTGCGGAAGAATTTACCAAAACTTATATATCCTCCTGTATACTTATTGAGCACGTTTACATCTTTTAGAAAGGTGAGCGTGACA
>NZ_VBSP01000125.1 GCF_005864045.1 Ruoffia tabacinasalis
GTCGAGAGTCTCAAGAAACGCGAGGAAAGTTTAATATCGGCACTCCCATCTCAAAACGCCCCAAATCTGTGAAGAATCGAAAAGAGTTCGGGCATTGGGAACTCGACACAGTTGTTTCTTCTCGAGGTAAGAGTAAAGGTTGTTTCGCGAGCTTTGCAGAACGAAAAAGCCGTATATATATTGCTTTACCCATGCCAAATCGCTCTAAAGTTGCTATGCAAACTGCGATTGAAGATTTGAGAGAAAACTTACCTAAGGAAGCTTTAAAGTCCT
>NZ_VBSP01000126.1 GCF_005864045.1 Ruoffia tabacinasalis
GTTGACCCCATTTCTACTCAAAAGTTGAGTAGAAATGGGGTCATTTAATTATTACTGGTAAACTATTCCGCAGACATTGGTAAATCTTCCCGCAAAGAGTGGTAAAAAGAACCGCACTACTGGTAAAAAACGTCCGCAATACTCAGCTGAAGGAACTTCGAATGCAGCTTGCCTTATTAAGCGTTGAAGCTTATTACTTTTGCGACGAGAATGTTCGCTGTCTACTAAAAGCTTAAAGCGATCTTCGAAGCCCAAATCGTTATATTGCTTGT
>NZ_VBSP01000127.1 GCF_005864045.1 Ruoffia tabacinasalis
TTCCATGGTCAAGTATAGTTCTTCTTCTGTTAAGTCATGAAGAAGCCACTCATCAATAATGAGTAGTTCTTTCTTCGTATACTTACGCATTAATTTCTTATAGCTGTCATCTGGTTGATTTTTTGCTTGAATACGGCATTAGGTGATTATTGCATTTAATTTGTACCAACCCTGCGGTTCTTTTTACCAGTGATTGCGGACAGTTTTACCACTCTTTGCGGAAGAATTTACCAAAACTTATATATCCTCCTGTATACTTATTGAGCACGT
>NZ_VBSP01000128.1 GCF_005864045.1 Ruoffia tabacinasalis
AGATATTCTCCTTATGTTATTTGGTGGTACTTTTAATATAACGAATATCTGCGTCTTTTAGAAGACACAAAGATAGGGTTGATGATATTTTAATTTTTGTCATCAACCCTATTTATTGTAGAACCAATTTTTATATATCGCCGATTGTAAAATTAAGCTAGACAACTAAAACAGCCATTTGTGGTACACTCAACTTGTAATTCCGACCAAAGAATACAAAGGAGTGACCACAAATGACCTACACCCATCTTACCACGGATG
>NZ_VBSP01000129.1 GCF_005864045.1 Ruoffia tabacinasalis
TGCAACTGATGAAGAGATACAAGGTTGGGCAACGAAATTAAATACACGTCCCAAAAAATGTTTGAATTGGAAAACACCTTATGAAATCTTTTATAAAACTGTGTTGCACTTAATTTGACAATTTAAGGTTCCTATCAACCACGTCTAAGTTTGATTTTTTAAAACGAGGCAGTAAGGATTATTACGAAATACGTTTCCGAGTGGTTAGACTCAAGCTAAGTGAAAGCACCTACGAGTGCTTGATAACAAATCT
>NZ_VBSP01000130.1 GCF_005864045.1 Ruoffia tabacinasalis
GTGTTTGCCTCCGGCTTCCTTCAGATTCCACCTCACGGTGGACACCCTTGCCTTTAGCTAACAGTTCCTACTGCCAAGTCTGTAGTGGACTTTCACCACCAAGTTATCGCCCATGCCGGGCGCACATCGAGTAGGAGACTAGCCATTATTTGACTAGTCGACCTCTCACACCACCGTGCGTACGGTTCCGTACACGGCGGTTCAATACCTTGCGTAAGCAGACTCTACCAATTCGCTTAGTGGAACTAAGCC
>NZ_VBSP01000131.1 GCF_005864045.1 Ruoffia tabacinasalis
TTCTTCTAAAAAGGCAGACCATCTGGAACCATTTCGGTTCTGGAAGAGTCTGTTATTTAAATAGTCTAACTTTTTCCAGATTTCATCGTTCAATTCTTCGATTGAGAAAAACTTCATGTTCCTTAAATGACTACCGCCAGCGAAATGTACCAGCGTTGCCAAGTTTTGTACCACCCTTTGCCATGAAATGTACCAGTCATTGCCAACCTGTTTACCACTTATTAACTTCTGTATAATTAATGTGCATGCCTA
>NZ_VBSP01000132.1 GCF_005864045.1 Ruoffia tabacinasalis
TGTTTAATCCGCATAAATCCCTTCTTATTATGCTTTATCTCTCCTTCAAACTGACATATATTATCTTGATAGAATACGCAATAACTTCGTCCGTTACTTACGTCTAAAGCAATAACATCCATTTTTTCCTACGTTTAGTCAAGTGAAATATTTAGAAATTTAGATTGATTATTACCCATGCCAAATAAACCTGCTTATTAATTCATTTTTTCAGGTGTAATTGGTATAATTTAGTTACTAGTTATATG
>NZ_VBSP01000133.1 GCF_005864045.1 Ruoffia tabacinasalis
GTATGTTTAGTAACGCCTGTCTTCAAATTATCAGGCACAAGGATTTGTGGTGTTCCTTCAAAAAAATCGAAGGTATGCTGATGAAGTCGAATCCAAGACGGTAAATCCATGCGATAAGAACCTTCTACGTAAAACATTTGAGAACAAGGTAAAGTAGCGATAAATATATACACCTTTCTATTTTCACCTGTATCAGGATCAATAACTGACAACGTCTGACCTGCCCAATCAACCTCCAATATTTCT
>NZ_VBSP01000134.1 GCF_005864045.1 Ruoffia tabacinasalis
TCGGTTTTATGGTCTCAGAAGAAGAAACCGAAGCAGCCTGGTCACGCTTCTTTCTAGATTTACGCTCGCGTGGACTACAGACACCAACTATGGTTATTTCTGATGCCCATGCTGGACTGAAAAAAGCGATTCGTAAAGTCTTTGTAGGGACTATTTGGCAACGCTGTACATTTCACTTTATTAGAAACATTATTGATGTAATGCCTAAAAAGAACA
>NZ_VBSP01000135.1 GCF_005864045.1 Ruoffia tabacinasalis
ATCGCACTCTAAATTTCGTTACTTATATGTAGACGCAATGTATATCAAAGTGAGAGAGGACAATCGCGTCGTGTCTAAAGCTGTTTATATCGCCCAAGGTGTTAATGATATAAATAAACGAGAAATCGTCGGTTTTATGGTCTCAGAAGAAGAAACCGAAGCAGCCTGGTCACGCTTCTTTCTAGATTTACGCTCGCGTGGACTACAGACACCAAC
>NZ_VBSP01000136.1 GCF_005864045.1 Ruoffia tabacinasalis
GTTGGTGTCTGTAGTCCACGCGAGCGTAAATCTAGAAAGAAGCGTGACCAGGCTGCTTCGGTTTCTTCTTCTGAGACCATAAAACCGATGATTTCTCGTTTATTTATATCATTAACACCTTGGGCGATATAAACAGCTTTAGACACGACGCGATTGTCCTCTCTCACTTTGATATACATTGCGTCTACATATAAGTAACGAAATTTAGAGTGCGAT
>NZ_VBSP01000137.1 GCF_005864045.1 Ruoffia tabacinasalis
GGGGATTCAAATGTCTCTTGAATCAGTCTAAAGTAGTGTCGTTTGGCTTCTCTTTCGGAAACATTCCCAAGTCGATGAGCCACTTTTTTTTTAGAAATTTCACTTCAAACTTTAGTTTTTCAATTTCCTCATCCTTTTCAATCAATGATCGCGTGATACTGATTGGTTGGCCTGCCTGATTTAATTTGGGTTGGAAATCCTTCATGCTC